>JAFRZM010000023.1 GCA_017442585.1 Lachnospiraceae bacterium
AAACAAGAAAGCTCTAAGCCGTGGCGCGCTTGTTCTTACAGCAGAACCGGGATCGACATATACGATAAAGTATAATGGAAAGTATTACAGGATTTCGCAACCTGCATGCAGAAGAGTGTATCCGTTGAAATTTAAATAGAAAAATAATAAAGGGAGAGTCTTTTCAATCGACTCTCCCTTATTTTAATTGTTCTTATAATCTTTCAAATTATATCTTATGATCAGAACCAAGTACGTTTACAATCTTGCGTGCAACCATATCCTTTACAGCCTGACGAGCCGGCTTTAAGTACTGGCGAGGATCGAAGTGATCAGGATGCTCTGCGAAGTACTTTCTGATGTTACCAGTCATTGCAAGACGGATATCTGAGTCGATATTGATCTTACATACGGCAAGCTTAGCAGCTTTACGAAGCTGATCTTCAGGAATACCGATAGCATCAGGCATGTTGCCGCCGTAGGTATTAATCATATCTACGAATTCACGCGGAACTGATGAAGAACCGTGTAATACAATCGGGAATCCAGGTAATCTCTTAATGCATTCTTCAAGTACGTCGAAACGAAGTGACGGAGGAACTAAGATACCGTCCGCATTTCTTGTGCACTGCTCAGGACGGAACTTGTAAGCACCGTGAGAAGTACCGATAGCGATAGCAAGTGAATCGCAACCGGTCTTATCAACGAATTCCTCAACTTCTTCAGGACGAGTATAGCTTGCGCAACCTGCTTCAACCTTAACTTCGTCTTCAACACCCTCTAAGGTACCAAGCTCAGCCTCTACAACGACACCCTTGTCATGAGCATATTCAACAACCTGACGTGTAAGAGCGATATTCTCTTCGAAAGGCTTTGAAGAAGCGTCAATCATAACTGAGGTAAAACCGCCGTCGATGCAGGATTTACAAAGTTCAAATGAATCACCGTGATCTAAGTGAAGAGCAATCGGAATATCCGGATGCTCGATAACTGCAGCTTCAACTAATTTTACAAGGTATGTGTGGTTAGCGTAAGCACGTGCACCCTTACTTACCTGGAGGATAACAGGGCTCTTTAATTCATCAACAGCCTCTGTGATACCCTGGATGATCTCCATGTTGTTAACGTTAAAAGCACCGATGGCATAACCGCCGTCATATGCCTTCTTAAACATTTCTTTCGTGGTTACTAATGGCATAAGTAGAAACCTCCTTCATTTAATAATGCGCCCAAACACATTGTACCTTCTTGTATGAGAATAGTCAACGAGATAGCCTAAACCTTTTTTAAGTTTTTAACAATTTTTCCTGTTGAAAAAGAAATGAGCCTATAATATAATCAAATTAAGTGAACCACCGTTCACGAGCGCAAGTAAAAGCGCAAGGAAAAGGTTTATGTTTCTTAGTTGTTTTAAGAAGGGGTTTATACGGTAATGGGCGATAAAGAAAAGAAAAAAGAGTTTCTTAGAACTATCAAATTTGCATTATTTTCGGTGAGTGCGGGAATTATCCAGGCGGTATCTTTTACCTTACTAAATGAATTTACGAATTTTAAATACTGGATTTGCTATTTAACTGCACTTGTTCTTTCAGTATTATGGAATTTTACCTTAAACAGGAAGTTTACATTTAAATCTGCCAATAACGTTCCGATAGCGATGCTTAAGGTTGCTGCATACTATGCGGTATTTACACCGGCAACGACGTTACTTGGAACGTATCTCGTAGATACGGTCGGGTGGAATGAATATTTGGTTACAGGATTAAATATGCTCCTTAATTTTACAACGGAGTATTTATATGATAGGTTCTTCGTATTCGGCAAGTCACTTGATACAAACGATCTTGCGAAGAAAGAAGAGGCCAAAGCGCTTGAAAAAGAAAATAACATAAAAAATGAATAGTATCATTTGAAATTATAGGAATACAAAATAAGAAACAGGGGGAATTAACTATGGCATACAACGGATTTGCAATTGATGAATATGTAGACGCTGCGAAGGTCACAAGAGAGCTCGATGAACTAATTAAAAAGCCGGTTTATACAATAAAGCCGGAGGAACTTAAAAAATACGAAGAGGAGTATTTTGAGAAAAAGTGCAAGACTTCAAAAGAGATGATTACGGAAGCTAAAAATGTTATTCCCGGAGGAGTTCAGCATAATCTCGCATTTAACTATCCGTTTCCGTTAGTTATTACAAAGGCGCAGGGTGCAAAGCTTTACGATATCGACGGAAACGAATACTATGATCTTTTGCAGGCAGGTGGACCTACCGTACTTGGAAGTAACCCTGAAGTTGTAAGAAATCAGGTAATAGATCTTCTTAACACATGCGGACCATCAACGGGACTTTTCCATGAATTCGAATACAAGCTTGCAAAGAAGATTTCTGACAGCGTACCGTCTGTAGAGATGTTCAGAATGCTTGGATCGGGAACAGAGGCCTGCATGGTTGCGGCAAGAATCGCAAGACTTAAAACAGGTCATAAGAACATCTTAAAGATGGGTGGCGCATATCACGGATGGTCAGACCAGCTTGCATACGGTATAAGAATCCCGGGAACAAAGGGATTGCAGAGTAAGGGTGTACCGAATTTTGTATTTAAGCATACGGATGAGTTTTTCCCTAATGATTTACACGATTTAGAGAAGAAATTAAGAAGAAACAAGCTTCGCGGCGGAACGGCAGCAGTATATTTAGAGCCTGTAGGACCGGAGTCCGGAACACGTCCCGTATCAAAGGAGTTTGTAAGAGGCGCTGCGGAACTTGCGCATAAATATGGAGCGCTTATAATTTTTGACGAGGTAGTTACAGGATTTAGAATCGGTATGAGCGGTGCACAAGGGTACTTTGGAGTAGATCCTGACCTTACTGTATTCGGTAAGGTTATAGCAGGAGGGTATCCGGGAGCAGGCGGTATCGGCGGACATAAGGACTGCATGGCACATATGGGTGCGGGTCTTGATGCTTCAGGTAAGAAGATTTCCAAAGCGCTCTGCGGCGGAACAATGGCAGCAACTCCAATCTCATGTGTTGCAGGTTATTACACACTTTGTGAGATTGAAAAGCAGAATGCCTGTGAAAAGGCAGGAAGAATGGGCGATCGCTTGACTAAGGGATTGCAGGAGATAATAAAGAAATACAATCTTCCGTTTGTCGCATTTAACCAGGGCTCAATATGTCATCTTGATAATGCGGGAACGATGCATTTCTTCATTGATTGGCATAAGCTTTGGAAAGTGCCGGAGGTTTTGAAACAGACTGACATCAGAAGAAAAGAAATGGAACATATCGGTGCTGCTTATACTGCTGAAGGTATAATCACACTTGCAGGTACAAGACTCTATACGTCTGCAGCGTATGACGAAGCAATGATAGATGATGTGCTTTCGAGATTCGATAAAGTGCTTTCGAAGGTTGATGTGATGCCAGTAGAGAGTAAGTAACAGGTTTTAAATATCGGAGTGGTAATATGTACGAGGAAAGCGTAGCAAGGAAAATATTGGTAGAAGCGGGACATGAGCTTTTAAAGAACGGGCTTGTCGCAAGAACGTGGGGCAATATAAGCGCAAGGATAAGCGACGAGGAGTTTCTTATTACTCCAAGCGGTATATCTTATGAGCGATTAACGCCTGAAATGTTGGTGAAAGTTAGAATTAGTGATCTTAAATATGACTCAGACCTTAAACCTTCATCGGAAAAGGGTATACATGCCGCTGCATACAAATTGCAGAAGGATACAAATTTTATAATACATACACATCAGACTTTCGCGACGGCAGTGAGTATAACAGGGCGCGCGATTAAGGTAAAAGGACCGTTACAGGAGGTGTTGGGAGAGCTTGTTCCTGTTGCCGAATACGGAATGCCTTCAACCGAAAAACTTAAAGAAAATGTTAAGACGACACTTTTGAGAAATCCGGGACTTCGCGCGAGTCTTCTTATAAACCATGGTGCGGTATGCTTCGGGCATGATATGGAAAATGCGTTTGACATAGCAAAAAGCCTTGAATATCTTGCCAAGAACGAATTTGATAATAAGGTTACGCTGTCGGATGAAGCGGGAAGATTTAATGCGAATGTTGAGGCTGTGGTTAAAAGCCTTTTTGAAGGAAAGACAATCCGCATGATAACTGACCCTGTAGTTTTGCAGGCTGCAAACAGTGATGCATATAATTACAGGCTATTGGATGATTTTATACAGATTGCGGGCACAAGTATTAAGACGATAGATTTTGCACATCTTGAAATCGGAAATAAAGATGACAGAAGACAGGGCATTTCCAGGATAAAGCACGCATTAAGGAAACGTAATGCAGCGTTTGTAAGAAAAAGCGGAGCTATTGTAGTAGCGCCAAATGAAGACGAGGCAGATGCGATAGAAATGATTTTGAAAAAGTATGCGCTTACAAAGCTTTATGCGGAAAAATGTCATGCGGTGCATAAATTGGAATTTATAGACGCGTTTATTCAAAGATTGGTATATCTTAAGAAGTATTCAAAGAAGGCGTGATAAATGTTAAAGAAACTTACCAGCGAGCAACAAGAATGTATAATCGAAGCCGGAATAGAGGAATTCGCAGATCGCGGTTTTGAAAAGGCATCGATAAAGAATATCGCAAAAAACGCGGGAATAAGTGTCGGAGTTTTATATAAGTATTATAAAAACAAAGACGATTTCTTTAACGCATGTCTTGAAGAAAGCCTTAAAGTTTTGATAGGCAAGCTTGAGGAATTCTTAGAAGGAGATATGACGCCGAGAGAACGCGTAAAGAAGATTTTTACGGCGGTCATAGAGTTTTCGCATGAGCATCCAAAGGCAGTTAAGATGTATCATGAGATAACTTCCGGATCTTTTTCGCCAAAGGCCAGAGAACTTGCGAAAAGGATAGAGGAGATTTCATCGGATACATATCGTGCGTATATGAAGGCACTTAAGGAAGTGGGACTTTTGCGTCCGGGCGTCGATGAGAAGGCCGCGGCCTTTTTCTTTGATAATCTTCTTGTCATAATGCAGTTTTCATACAGTGTCGATTATTTTGACGAGAGAAGAAAGATATACTTAAGCGACCTTTATGACGATGATGAGGCGCTTATAGAACAGATGGTGACGCTTGTTGACGGCGCACTTCTCGGGAGGTAGATTATGGCATATGTCATAGCTTATGATATAGGAACAACGGGTGTTAAGACATGCCTTTATGATGTCAGGGATAAGGTAACTCTTGTTTGTGCAAAAAAAAGCGGAGTATAACCTTTATATACTTGATAACGGTGGCGCGGAGCAGGATCCCGAAGAGTGGTGGGATGCGATGTGCACCACTACGAAAGAAGTTTTATCGACTACAAAGATAAATGCCAATGATATAAAAGGTATATCGTTTTGCACGCAGATGCAGGGACTTATTCTCGTAGATAAAGAAGGCCGTCACCTTCGTCGTGCAATGAGTTACATGGATCAGCGCGCAACGAAAGAGATTAAAGAAGGCATTGATTACGGAATTACAGTTGCAGGAATAAATGCGAGAAAGCTTATAACAAGTCTTCGCCTTACGGGTGCCGTTTCATCTTCCGTAAAAGATCCTGTGTGGAAGTACAAGTGGGTTGAGCGTAATGAGAAAGATGTATTTAAAAGAGTATATAAATGGCTTGATGTTAAGGAATATCTCTTACTTCGTACGACGGGCGAGTTCGTTATGACCGAAGATTCTGCGTATTCGACATTTCTTTATGCTTCTAAAGGAGGCAAAAGAGGCTGGAGCGATACGCTATGCTCTCTTTACGGTGTAAATAAAGATCATCTTCCGCGTCTTGTGAAAACCACCGATATGGTAGGCGGTCTTACGAAAAAAGCCGCTGAGGAACTTGGACTTGCGGAAGATACCCCTGTTTTCGGTGGCGGCGGAGACGCCACACTTATAGGCGTCGGAGCAGGTTGTGTAAAGCCTGGACAGACTCATATTTACTGGGGCACAAGCGGATGGGTAAGTACAATTGTTGAAAAGCAGATAGTTGATATAAATTCTATGATAGCTGCGATTGTCGGTGCGGAAGACGGCAAGTATAATTACTTTGCAGAGATGGAAACCGCAGGCAAGTCTATGGAATGGGTGAAAAATAATGTCGCAACTGTTGAACGGTTTGAAGAAATGATCGATATGGCAACGAAGTCTGCTCCGGGTGCGAACGGTGTGCTTTTTGCACCGTGGTTACACGGTAACAGATGCCCGTTTGAAGATCCAAATGCGTATGGTTTATTCTATAACTTAAAGATAGAAACGACAAAGAATGACATGATTCGAGCTGCTATAGAGGGAATTTGCTTCCATCTTCGCTGGATGCTGGAATGTCAGGACAAAAAGATAAAGACATCGGATGCTGTGCGATTTGTCGGCGGTGGTGCGATTTCGGAAGAGATATGTCAGATACTTGCGGATATCTTGGGAAGAAAAGTTGAAACCGTGAAAGACCCAAGAAACGTCGGAGCAGTAGGCGCTGCAATGATAGTGGGTGTAGGATTAAAGAAGATTGATTCGCTATCTGATGTCGGGCAGTTTCTCCCTATAGAGCGGACTTTCATACCGAATCTTGATAATAAAGATGTTTATGATAAAAACTTTAGGGCGTTTAAGATGCTCTATCATGAAAATAAAAAGATATTTAAGCGATTTAATTCACATAGGTAATTTAAAGAGGCCATTTAGACAGTTAAGGGGCCTCTTATTTTTGTGCTTTTCTGAATACATTTATTGAATGATGCAAAAAAATAGTGTAAACTAAAATTTGGTGTATAATACATAAAAATATAACATATTATTATATTTTAAGATATTTAGGAGGAACACTGATGGCAAGGAATCTGTCAAGAAAAGTAACCGCAGTATTACTTACTTTAAGTATGATACTTTCACTTTTACTCACACCGGGATTTGCAAAAGAAGTATCCGCTGTGGGAAAGGCAATGATCGTAAGATTTGAAACGCAGGTTTCAAATGGAAACACTTTAGTTTGGGTAGATGGTTTTACACCGAAAGAAGTGTTAAGCGATGTTTCGCGTGTCAGAGTATCAAGTACGACGATAAACGGAACGCAGGTACCGATAATCGAAGGTACCGATGAAATCGTATTTTATAACGGTGAGTATTGGATGGATCCGGATGAACCGATTTATCCGCGTACACCGTATATGATAATGTATAGGTTCAAGGTTGCGGATCCGTCGATTTTTTATGGAGTTACGTCATTTCAGTTTTACCTCGGAGGTACTGCATATAATGAGTCAGGCTATGCATGGGCAGAGGCACGTGTAGAGGGTAATATGATAACCCTTACCGCACAGACAATGTCATACAGCCTTGAGATATCCCAGGAAGCAGTATCTGCAATAGATTATGATATTACATATGGAGAAACACTTCCTACGAAAGTTAAGCTTCTTAACGGATCACCGTATACTGCAGGTACCGCGAGATGGAGTTATTGTGACTACAATACAATAACGAATGTTACAAAAGCAAATCGCGGAGCCGACGGTGTCAATACCTATTATATGTTGGAAGTTATATTGCAGTCCAAGAACCAGTTTATATTTAACACGGGACTCAATTTCTATAGCATGGACTATCCTGATGGCAGAAGACTTTTTGTTGAAGTTATGGACAAAGGTAAGTCCGCAAAGGTTATAATCGAAGGAATAGTTCCAAGAGAGCCGGAAGTTAATACTATGGCTATAAAGGAAATTACGATGTCTACACAGATGTCGTTTGGAACAAACGAAGCGAATCTTGCGGTAGACGTTATAGCCAAACTTCCTAAGAGCATTAAGATAACGCTTGAAGGCAGCGATACACCGATAAATCTTCCGTTAGTGTTTGAAGAGCAACGTGAAATAAAATGGTATGTGTACGAATTGGTGAGCGGAGCCCTCGTTGAAGAAGGCGATGCATTGGAAAAGGGCGATGATAAAAAGTACGTTGCTTATTATCCGATGGCAGGAATAGAGCAGTCCTTGGAAGAAGCGGGATATACGGATTCTTATGGACTTTTCGATGTTTATCAATATGACGGTGATTTTGAACATCAGGGTGGATATTCAATTATATTCAGCGTAAGACCGCAGCATCCGACGACAAGCCAGCCGCAGAATGCATTTGCAGCAACGGATGCCCCTGTATTTACTTTTACAAATCAAGGTGGATATTGCATGTATTCTGTTTCGGGATATGCGCCGTACTCATGTAAGTGCGTGGCAAATCTCGAGGCGTTTATACCGGGACAGACCGATATAACATGTTTCCCGCCTACTCCTTGCTCAATGGGACAGTGTGGAGATACAATCGGCGTATTTAAGGCTATGTCAAAAGGCATTGCGAATCAAAGTGTTGATAGCCCAATAGTATATAGAATGTTTGATCCGGATGAATTCAGAATGAGCAAGATGCAAAACGGTGTAGTATCCGTATCCTTGCAGAAGCCTGAAACAGACGCGATAGCGACAAAAGAAGCATATGTTGCAGCAACGGGAGATTATGCTGCAGGATTAAATCTTGATATGGTATCTCTTACATGGAGACCGAGACCTATAGCAATAAACTCTGACAGCGAGACATTTGATGCTGATACGGCATATGTTGCAGAGATAAAGATACCTGTAAGAGCAGGATTTACTATTGAAAAGATTCCACAGGTTCGTCTTAACGGTGTGCTTGTGGATGATGTTGAAGCTAACGGAAATTATCTTGTTATAACATATACCTTCCCGAAGACAGACCCTGAATATTGGATCAATCGTAATGGTGTATGCAATAAGAAGATGTACTTTACGACTCCGGTACCGTTCATCGGAGCATATATACCTGATCGTGTAGAGTTCTCTGATGGATCCGGACGTATAATCGGTAACCAGCAGATAACATGGTACTCGGACACGACAAAGGTAGAAGGCGGCGTATTTAAGAAGGGCGCACGCTATACAATGGTACTTACTGTTGATATGAATGAAGCGGGTGTAATGCATGACCTTTCAGGTGTTAATAACCTCGTGGGCACTCAGGATTATGTTACGGGAGCGTACGCAAGCGCATCAACCGGGCTTCTTACAATAAACTTCGATTTCGGCGTATGTGAGAAGGGTAATGTCGGAACGGTTAATGATTATTCATTTACTATGCCGAACGGTATCAGCGAAGAAGATTTTGAGGCAAGATTGAAGGGACCGCACTTTGCTGAAGTTTCAATGAGTGACGGAAGCGTGTCATTATTTGAAATAGAGCCGGGATTTAATGAGAACGGTGTTCAGTATCAGACGATATTCGATCAGTATCAGGCAGAGTACTTCGGCGCGTTCCAATATGATAAGGAAGAGAAGACAGAGCAGGTATTTACACTTACCTGTAATGTGGATCTTTCCGATAATGGCGGAGACAGGGTAACACCGGTAAATGTTACAATAGTAGTATCGGCAGTTATGTGCCATATTACTTTTGATTTAAACGGTGGCGAAAAGAGTTCATCTTTTAAGGACCAAATTGTAGTGCCGTATGGTAAGGAATTAGGATTTAAATATAAGAAGAGTGATTGTGTACGAGAGGGTTATCTTTTTGCCGGATGGTATACAGATCCGGTAAAAGGAATAAGAGTTTATTCATCAACTTCTGCAGAAGGCGATGAAACTTTATATGCCCATTGGACGAAGATTACTTTAAAGAAAAGAGTTATTCTCGGTGCAACGTGTAAAAAGGGCGTTAAGATTGACATCAAAGTAAAGAAACTCAAAGAATATGCTGATGGTGTGGAAATATACTTTACGGCGGTTAACGGAGCAATAACAGAAGTATTTGAAGATGGCGATTATACACATTTATCTGATATCAAGGTATTTGATCTTAAGGTAAGTGCCGGTAAGACGGTTAAAGATAAGATAACGGTATCCAGACTAAAATCAAAAACCGTTTATTATATAGCAGCAAGACCGTATAAATATGACAGTACCGGCAAGAAAGTATACGGACCTTTAAGTGGGATAAAGAAAGTAAAGACAAAGAAAAAATAGGTTATATAAGCGAGGCATGAATTATGTTAGATATTAAAAGAATCAGAGAGAATCCTGAAGAAGTAGCGGCAGCGTTAAGAAAGAGAAATTGCGAAGTGGATTTCACAGAGCTTCTCGGACTTGATAAGGAAAGAAGAGAACTTTTACAGTCTGTAGAGGAAAAGAAGAATGACAGAAACGTTACTTCAAAGAAGATTCCTGAGATGAAGAAGAACGGCGAAGACGTTACAGCAGTATTAGAGCGTATGAAGAAAGTCGGCGACGAGATTGCCGTAGAAAACGATAAGGTACGCGAAGTGGAAGAAAAGATTAAATACATCTTAGACCGTCTTCCTAATATCCCTGCAGACGACGTTGTAGCAGGCGGTAAAGAGAACAATAAGGTAGTTAAGACTTTCGGTGAGAAGCCTGTATTTAATTTCGAAGCTAAAAACCACGTAGATCTTTGTAAGATGCATAACTTAATTGATTATGAGCGTGGAGTTAAGATTGCAGGTGAAGGTTGTTGGCTTTATACAGGTAAAGGTGCAATGCTTGAGTGGGCACTTTTAAACTTCTTTATAAGCGAGCATATTAAGGACGGATACACATTTATCCTTCCGCCTCACATGCTTGGATATCAGTGCGGATACGTAGCAGGTCAGTTCCCAAAGTACGTTGAAGAGGATTACTGGATTGACGGTGGTCCAAACGAGAAGGGTAACTTCCTCCTTCCTACAGCAGAGACAGCGCTTGTAAACGTTCATAGAGATGAGATCTTAAAGGAAGAAGAACTTCCGAAGAGATATTTTGCCTACACACCATGCTTCCGTCGTGAGGCAGGTTCAAGCCGTATAGAAGAGCGCGGTATGGTGCGCGGTCACCAGTTTAATAAGGTTGAAATGGTTCAGTATGCGCATCCTGATCATTCGGAAGAAGCTTTTGAAGAACTTTTAAATAAGGCAGAGACACTTGTACAAAAGCTTGGTCTTCATTATCAGTTATCAAAGCTTGCTGCAGATGATTGTTCTTTCTCAATGGGTAGAACATGCGATATTGAAATTTGGATCCCAAGTATGGGCATCTATAAAGAGGTAAGTTCCGTATCTAACGGATATGATTATCAGGCTCGCCGTGGTAATGTGCGTTTCAGAGATTCCAACGGACAGATGAGATTCGTACATACACTTAACGGATCCGGCCTTGCAACAAGCCGTGTACTTCCTGCAATTGTTGAGCAGTATCAGCAGGAAGACGGTTCCATCATAGTACCTGAAGTTTTAAGACCGTTTATGGGAATGGATGTAATTAAATGAAAAGACGCTTAAGCTTATTACTTTTAAGTTTAATATTGATTTTGTCACTCGTTGCTTGCGGTAAGTCAAAGGATAAGGATGTGGATTCCGGAAATGCGACAGAAAATGCCGAAGACATAAAAGAATCAGAAGACAACGTTGTAGTCGATAACACCGATTATAACGCTGTCGTAAACCGCCTTATTCCTAAGGAAAAGGTTCGCGGAATCTACGTTACGGGAGCCATGGCAGGTAAGGATCAGCTTGATAGTCTTATAGAGCTTATCGATAAGACAGATCTTAACTGTATGGTAATAGATGTCAAAGACGATGCCGGCAATATCACATATGATATGGACCTTAATCTTGTTAAAGAAGCGGGTTCTGTACATGCGTATATCAAAGATATAGATGCTCTTGTAAAAAAGTTAAAAGAGCATAATATATATCTTATTGCACGTATTGTATGCTTTAAGGATCCGGCACTTGCGGCAGGCAGGCCTGAGCTTTGCTTAAGACTTCCTGACGGCTCACCTATAGTAGACGGACACGGAAATGCCTTTGTAAATCCCTATAGTGAGGAAGTACATAAATACATCGTGGAAGTTGCAAAAAAGGCTATAGGAGACGGATTTGATGAGATACAGTTCGATTATGTGCGTTTTCCTATCGGAAACGATGCAAATAACGCCGAATACGGTGTGGATACAACAACATATACCAGACAGAAGTGCATATCAAACTTCTTTAGTTTCGCCGAGCGTGAATTCCATAAGGAAGGCATAGTATTCGGAGCAGACCTTTTCGGAACAATAATCGGAAGCGAGATCGATGAAGATGCAACAGGTCAGAAGTATCGCGATATCGCAATGAAGGCCGATGTTGTATGCCCGATGATTTATCCGTCGCATTACGCGAATGGAAACTTTGGACTCGAAGTTCCTGATGCAAAGCCGTATGAAGCAATTCTCGGCGCGCTTAACCGATCGAAGAAAGCTTTATCACTTTTATCCGAAGAATCATGTGCGATAGTTCGTCCGTGGCTTCAGGCTTTTACGGCACCCTGGGTAGAGGGACATATCGAATACGACGTCGAAGAGGTTAAAAAGCAAATTCAGGCGGTATACGATGCGGGATATGAAGAGTGGATACTCTGGAATGCATCAAATAAATACACATACGAATAAGTATAAAAATGGATGATGTTATCATCCATTTTTATTATGCCTTTGTTATTTAGTAAACACGCGTAAATCCTTGACTTTACGCCGAAATTTGGTAAACTGTTTTTTGGTGTTAAGCCAAAAATCTTATTATAATGATACTGTGAGGAGATTAAAATGGATAAGATTAAAGCTTTCTTGAGAAAGAAAAACATCGTATTCTCAGCAAAGAGATACGGAATCGATGCACTTGGTGCTATGGCACAGGGTTTATTTGCATCACTTTTAATCGGTACGATAATTAAGACAATCGGTACCCAGGCTGGGATCGAATTTTTAGTAACTATCGGTACCTATGCAATGGCAGCAGCAGGTCCTGCAATGGCAGTTTCAATAGGTTACGCATTACAGTGCCCTACATTGGTTTTGTTTTCACTTGCCGGAGTCGGTGTTGCCGCAAATGCGAGTGAAATATCAGGTGCAGGCGGACCGCTTGTTGTTTTAATAGTTACAATTTTTGCTTCTGAATTTGGTAAGTTGGTTTACAAAGAGACCAAGATTGATATAATCGTTACACCGTTTGTAACAATATTCGTCGGTGTAGGCCTTGCTCTTTGGTGGGGACCTGCAATCGGATTTGTTGCTACGGAATTTGGTAAGCTTATAATGCTTGCAACAACACTTCATCCATTCTTAATGGGTATCGTTGTTTCTGTTCTTGTAGGTATCGCACTTACACTTCCTATAAGCTCTGCAGCTATATGTGCCGCACTTTCATTAACAGGACTTGCGGGTGGTGCTGCCGTAGCAGGATGTTGTGCACAGATGGTAGGCTTTGCTGTTCTTTCATTTAAGGAGAATAAGTGGGGCGGTCTTTTGGCACAGGGTATCGGAACATCAATGCTTCAGATGGGTAATATCGTAAAGAAACCTGTTGTATGGCTTCCGGCTATCATCACATCAGCTATTACAGGACCTATCGCAACATGCGTATTTAAGTTACAGATGAACGGCGCAGCTATTTCATCAGGTATGGGTACTTGCGGTCTTGTAGGTCAGATTGGTGTATATACAGGTTGGGTAAGCGATATCGCAGAAGGACTTAAGGCTTCCATAACTGCTATGGATGTAATCGGACTTATTCTTATAAGCTTCGTGCTTCCGGCAGTGCTTACATGGGTAATCGGACTCGGCTTCCGTAAGGCTGGATTAATTAAAGATGGAGATCTCAAGCTCGACTTATAACTAGAATAATATATAAGAGCCGGACTATATAGTCCGGCTCTTTAGGTTAGTTTGTGTATTATATAATTTGTATGCCACCATATGGACGAATTTGTAAAATATTGCAACTTCCATCTCCGAAGATTTCGTCCATGTACTCGCGGTACGCATTAGCACGCTCAGCTTTTACGAAGGCCTGTATCGTACCTGCAAATCCACCACCCTGAACTCGTCCGTAGAAATCATCACCAAGGAAAAGCTTTGACGTTGCAAGTCCTATCGTAATTCCCTGTACAGTAGGGCTTGACGGAGAGTAAATGTTTTGCAGGCATTTAAATGATGAATCACCTGCTTCGTTTTCTATCTTTAAGAATGAATCAATATCATTGTCGTTTAATGCTTTGATAGCTTCTCTGACTCTTCTGCATTCTGTTACATAGTGAATCACACGAAGAGCAGCACGGTCATTGACCTTTTTCCTGATAAGTGGAATATTCTTAATTAATTCGTCTTCGGAAACTTCCGATAATACTTCTTTTCCGAAAAGTGCTGCAGCACCTTCCATCTCATTACGAATAGCCGCATAATCCGGTGTAAGGTTTGCATGAGAACCTTTTGTATCCGTTATGCAAAGTACGTATCCGTTTTTGTTAAGTGGGAACGAGATCTTTTCTACTATCGGATTTTCTTTGTCTTTAAAATCGATATGAATAAGCCCGCCGACTGAGGATGCCATCTGGTCCATAAGACCGCACGGCTTGCCGAAGTATTCGTTTTCAGCGATTTGGCCTACTTTACCAATTGTAACGGCCGAGATTTCACCGTCATTATAAAGATAAGAAATAATGGTTCCTATCATTGTCTCGAATGCTGCGGAAGAAGAGAGTCCGGCGCCTGCGATAACATCTGAAGTAAGATAAGCGGAGAAGCCTCCGATTTTATATCCCATTTCTTTTAAGGTATTAATAACACCCTTGATTAAAGAAACGGTTTTATTTGGCTTGCAAAAGCTTTTACCTATTTCGTCAAGTGAGAACTCCATAGGAGCGTAGCCTTCAGAAAGAACGGTTACGGAGTTATCGTCTTCTTTGCGGACGATACCGAGGATATCGCGGTTGATGGATGCGGCTAATACTTCTCCACGCTGGTGATCTGTATGGTTACCGCATACTTCCGTACGTCCCGGTGCAGACATTATGTGGCACGGTCCGTCGCCGAATGTTTCCTCAAATGTATCGAGTGCATTTATAATTCGCTCGCTTTCGTAATTTATAAGATCCTTGTCAACATAGATATCGAGAATCTTCTCACGAAATGCGTCACTTTCTATTTCTTCTCTTAACATAGATACAGTTTTCATATCAATTGATCCTTTCGTTTATCTAAGGATTAATCATATCATGTTTTCCCTATATTTATATGATAAATCTTAAGCGTTAAAAATAATCTTACAGTAGGGCAACAATTTTGTCAAATACTTGTGAAAATACGTTCACAACAGTTGCTTTTTGTTAAAAATTATTGTAATCTAGTACTTGTAGTGATATCTTTCTACGTTTTACTTTAAAACTTTACAGGAGGTAGAGAAAAGGATGAAAAAGCGTATTATTAGTTTATTAATGGCAACATTGATGGTTGCTACACTCCTTATTGGATGTGGCGAGAATTCATCATCAAACTCAGGTTCAGGCGATTATGCTGACAAGAAGGTTGGTATTTGTATTTATCAGTTCTCTGATAACTTCATGACTCTTTACAGAACAGAGCTCGAAGCTTATCTTATAAGCCTTGGCTTCAAGAAAGAGAACATCGTTATCCAGGACGGTGCAAATGACCAGGCTACACAGACACAGCAGATTCAGAACTTTATTGCTGACGGTGTTGACGTACTTATCGTTAACCTTGTTAACTCTTCATCAGCAGCTACAATTACAGATATCGTAGTTGCAGCTAATATTCCGCTTGTTTACATTAACCGTGAGCCAAGTGAAGACGAAGAGAATCGTTGGAAAGAGAACAACTGGAACGTATGCTACGTTGGTTGTGACGCTCGTCAGTCAGGTACAATGCAGGGTGAAATCATTGCAGACCTCGGACTTGATAAGGTTGACTTAAACGGCGATGGAAAGATTCAGTACATCATGGTTGAAGGCGATCCTGAAAACATCGACGCTCAGTATCGTACAGAGTTCTCAGTTAAGGCTTTAGTTGATGCAGGGTTCGAAGTTGACGAACTTGATGACCAGGTAGGTAACTGGGATCAGGTACAGGGCCAGACAATCGTTGCTAACGCTTTAGCAGCTTACGGCGAGAAGATAGAAGTTGTATTCTGTAATAATGATGCTATGGCACTCGGAGCAATCCAGGCTATCGAAGCAGCAGGACGTACAGTTGGTACAGATATCTTCTTAGTAGGTGTTGACGCACTTGTTGAAGCTTGTGAAGACGTTCTTTCAGGCAAGATGACAGGTACAGTATTTAACGATCATATCGCTCAGGCACACGGCGCAGCTGATTGTGCAGTTAAGTTCATCAAGGGCGAGAAGGTTGACGTTTATGTAGGATGCGATTACAAGAAGGTTACTCCTGATAACGCTCAGGAAATCTTAGACGCTCTTAAATAGATAAATATTCTTAAGATATCACAGGGGTGCGGGTGCGAAAGCGCCTGCACCCTATATTACGATAATAAGGGTAGATATAAATGCACTCTTATTTTCGGATAATAAACAGTAAGGGGGAAATCAAGTGGCAGAATATAAGCTTGAATTAAAAGGCATATGTAAATCATTTCCCGGTGTAAAGGCACTTGATAATGTCGAGCTTCACTTACGCCCGGGTAGCGTTCATGCGCTTATGGGTGAAAACGGTGCAGGTAAGTCGACACTTATGAAATGCCTCTTTGGTCTGTATCACATGGATGCAGGCGAGATATATTTGGATGGAGAAAAAATTGAGATAGAGAATCCGGATCAGGCTATGAAGAAATACGGTATAGCCATGGTGCATCAGGAATTACAGCCTGTATTGGCTCGTTCCGTTGCAGAGAATTTCTTTATCGGAAGATATCCTGTTAAAAAGTATGGACCGATTAAAATTATCGATCACAAGACCATGAACAGCGAATGTAAGAAGTGGCTTAATGAAATTGGCCTTGACTTTGATCCTAAGGAAATGCTTGGTAATCTTTCCGTAGGACAGATGCAGTCTGTAGAAATTGCAAAAGCAGTTTCCATGAATGCCAAAGTCGTTATATTCGATGAGCCTACATCTTCTTTATCCGATAACGAGGTAGAAACATTATTTAGAATGATGAACGACCTTAGAGATAAAGGCGTTTCAATGGTATATATTTCACATAAGATGGATGAAATCAAGCGTATCGCAGACGATATAACGGTCATGCGAGACGGAACATACATCGGAACTTGGAAAGCGGAAGAATTAACGACTGACGAAATCATCGCGAAGATGGTTGGACGTGAGCTTACAAATATTTATCCTGAAAGAAGCAACACTCCGGGTGAAGTCGTTATGGAGGTTAAAGATTACACCTCAATTCATAAGAAATCATTTAAGAATGCATCCTTTAACCTTAAAAAGGGTGAAATTTTAGGATTTGGCGGACTTGTCGGAGCACAGCGTACCGAACTTATGGAAGCTATATTCGGAATAAGAAATATAGTTTCCGGTGAGGTTTACATCAACGGAAAGAAAGTAAAGATTAAAAATCCTAAGGAAGCGATGGACGCAGGTATCGGTCTTATAACGGAAGACAGACGTGGAAACGGTATATTCGGATGTCTTTCTGTAAAGGACAATGTCGGCGTATCCATTTACAACAAGAATCTTAAATATGGTTTTATATTAAACCATAAGAAGATAAACGAGATAGTTACAAGCAGTATTGAAAAGCTGTCGATAAAAACACCGAGCATGAAGCAGCATATAGCTAACCTTTCCGGTGGTAACCAGCAGAAGGTAATAGTTAGCCGCTGGCTTGCGACAGACCCGGAAGTGCTCATAATGGATGAGCCGACCCGTGGTATAGATGTCGGAGCAAAACATGAGATTTATGAAATCATGAATCAGCTGGCAGCAGAAGGCAAAGCGATCATAATGGTATCTTCCGAAATGCCTGAACTTATCGGTATGAGTGACCGTATCTATGTTATGTGTGACGGTAAGATAACCGGTGAGATCTCGGATAAGAATGAGATGACTCAGGAAAATATCATGAAATATGCTACAATGTTTAATTAAAGGAGAGACAAAATGGAGAAGACAAATAAGAAAAAAGTCATAGACTTCTTAATTAATAACGGTGTTATCATCGTAATGCTTATCCTTGTTATCTATACCGGATTTACAAGTAAGAACTTCCTTACATGGAATAACTTTTCCAACATATTAATGAACATGAGCCCACGTCTTATAATCGCTTTAGGTATTGCGGGATGCGTTATAACCGCAGGATGCGACCTTTCAGCAGGACGTATGATCGGTTTCGCTGCATGTATCGCAGGTACACTTTTACAGAAGGTGGACTACTCGGGTAAGTTCTATCCGAACCTTAAGCCACTTTTCCCTAATGCACCTGTAGTTGACGTATTACTCGTACTTGCACTTGTAATGCTTATCACAGCGGCATTCGGTGCTATAACGGGTTCATTCATAGCGTTCTTAAATGTACCGCCATTTATCGCTACGCTTGCTATGATGGAAATTGTATACGGACTTGCACTTATTTACACAAATGCTACACCACTTGGCGGATACCTTGATTCATATACAAAGGTTTCAACAGCCAGATTTTTAGGTATAAGCCCACTTATCTGGATTGCGATTATAGTTGCGGCAATCACATGGTTTATCTTTAATATGACTCGTCACGGCAAGTACATGTATGCTATCGGTGGAAACCCACAGGCTGCAGAAGTTGCCGGTGTACCGGTTAAAAAGACACTCGTATTAATCTACATGAAGGCAGCAGCTATGTATGGTCTTGCAGGATTCATGCTTGGCGCCAAGGCCGGTGGTGCATCCGTAAACTTAGGACTTGGTTACGAGATGGAAGCAATCGCCGCATGTACAATCGGTGGTGTATCCGTTACCGGTGGTCGTGGTAAAGTTTCATCGGCCATCATCGGTGTTGCGGTATTCGAGCTTTTGAAGGCTGCATTACAGTTCCTCGGAATGAACGCATACAGCCAGTACATCGCAATCGGTATCGTAATCTTCATCGCTATATCACTTGATATAAGAAAGTACGTGGCTAAGAAGTAATATGGGTGACAGTTATCTTGAGATAATGGGTATACCGCTTCTTATGGCGCTTGTATCCGCTTATTACGGAATAAGGCTTATTCTTAGTAAAGATGTAACCCTTATCCGGGGCAAAAGCGCTCTTCCGGTAAAGAATCCCGAGAAATATGCGGTTCTTGCCGGGTATATCCTTATAATATTTGCGCTTCTTAGCGCGCTTATGGGATTTTTGCTTTTGGTAAATCTCTATGCAGCACTTATCGAAATGGGAGTGTCGCTCATATTTGTATTCGCGGCGTTTTCAATGATCATGAAAAAGTGTAATTAGTATAAAACGAAAAACAGAGGCTTTGTAAAGCCTCTGTTTTTCTTGTTTTGTTTTTATTTATTATGTTGATGGGATATTGCTTATTTAATCATTATGCTTATAATCTCTTTGTTTGTTTCTGTCATACCGTCTTTTGCAAGTGCTCCGATATTCCTAATTGTTTCTTCAACGTTATCACCTACAAGACCGTCACCCGATTCGAAACATTTGTCACTTTCAGCCATTACAAAACCAAGCAAACCTGAATCTATGGATGCTGCAATCTTAGCGGCACATGATGCTTTTGCACCGTCACATACAGTTCCGGAAATTATTGATATTGCGTTGGATATTGTCTTTTCTATAATGCACCTTTTTGCACCAAGTAAGAATGCGATGCCTGCGGCAGCACCTGTACCTGCACTTACTGCACCGCAGTAAGCGGATAATCTTCCGATAGGTGTTTTTTCGTGTATAGTTATAAGATTTGAAAAAACAAGTGCGCGGTAAAGCGTTTCTTCGTCAATATTAAGTTCTCTTGCGTAGATTATTACAGGAACCGAAGTTGTGATACCCTGGTTTCCTGAGCCTGAGTTTATAACAACAGGAAGTTCGCAACCGTTCATTCTGGCGTCTGATCCTGCAGCTGCAAATGCACGGGCTTTTGTACGTACGCTTTGAGGATCAATCCTAAGTAAAAGCTTGCCGATATTTGCACCGTAGTCACCGCGAAGACCTTCTTCGGCTATAGCCATGTTGTATTCGATCTGACGGCTTATAAGAGCTTGTATATCGTTCAAATCGACGGTTTTGGCAAAATCGTATATATTTTCTACGGAAAGAACTGTATGGTCTGATTCGTTCGAAATTGATTCCTCACTTGATGCAATATCGAGAAGTACTTTTGAATCAACTTCTTTGTATACGATATTGGTGTGAGCATCTTGTATTCTTACGACAGACTTTTTGTCACCATCTTTTAAAGTCATTATCATATCGAATGTGTGACCGCTGTCAAGCGCCTTTATAGTAAAGGTAGCTTTATTTAAGTATTCAGAGATTTTTTTGATATCGTCTTCGGTAACATCGCGTAAAACTTCAAGCTCAAGTGAAGCGTTACCGGCGATGATGCCTGCCGCAACAGCCGCAGGGATTCCTTTTAAGTGTCCTGTGTGAGGAACGTAGACGGATTTGACATTTTTAATCAGTGAACCGCTTGCTTCTATTGTGATATCTGAAGGAATTGTGCCTAAAAGGTCGCGAGCCGTAGCTGCAGCGAATGCAAGTGCAATAGGCTCTGTACAGCCCATTGCAGGCTTGAGCTCTTCTTCGAGGATATCGATGTAAGCTTGGTATAACGAATTAGTCTTGTCCATTGTGATTCTCCTTTTTAAAGGTCAACATACGATTATTTTTTATATTGTTAGTGCCATTTCATAAGAAATTCAAAAAGATTTCGCATGAAGTGACTTGATTTATAGATAATATTAATATAACATAATAACTACGAAAAGAAAAATTTATGTTTTTTATTATAAGAATAAAAACCCTTTAGAAAAAAAGAAAGAGAGGAAGTCTCAATGGAGATACGAGAACTTATTACTTTTATGCAGGTGGCAGAGGAAGAAAGCTTTTCGAAAGCTGCTATAAGCCTTGGCTATACACAGGCCGCCGTGACTATCCAGATGAAGCATCTCGAGCAGGAGTTTCAGGTACCGCTCTTTGACCGTATCGGTAAGAAGACGATCCTCACAGAGGCAGGAAGAGAGTTCCTTCCGAAGGTACAGACAATTCTTCATGATATAAATGAGGCTAAAGAATTCATCACTAGCCAGAGCGAAGTTTCGGGCGAGCTTAAGGTCGGAATGATAGAATCTGTAGCTGCAGGTGTTTTCCCGGCTCTTATTACGGAATACCACGCAAAGTATCCTAATGTAAATGTCAAGGTTACGCTTGATTCACCGGAAGTCTTATTCGAACTTATGAATAAGAACTCGCTTGATGTTGTTTATTTCCTTGATAAGAAGATATATAACAATAATTTCAGCAAGATTATGGAAGTCCCTGAACATGTTGTTATCGTTGCGTCAAAGAACCATCCGCTTGCAAATGAGAAGACGGTAAGCCTGGACGAGCTATTAAAACATGAGTTTATTTTAACAGAGAGAAATGCAAGTTACAGATATATTATGGAACAGTATCTTGCATCAATGGGACGTATGATAAAGCCGTTCCTTGAAATTGGTAATACGGAATTCATCGTTAACTACCTTCTTAATAATACAGGTGTTTCGATACTTCCTTATTTCGTTGTGGAAAAAGAGATTCAGAAGGGCAAGCTTTGCGGAATCAACGTTCCTGAGCTTATGGGTTCTGATTCACCGCTTATGGTATACAGACAGCTTATCTACCATAAAAACAAATGGGTTACCAGCCCTATGCAGGCGTTCTTCGACCTTGTAAAAGAAAAATAGGGAAAAGAGGACAATGCATGAGCATCACAGAGATACTTGAGCAATACAATATAGAGCAATTAAAAGAATATATCGGTCAGCTCCATCTTATGACTCCTTCGGCAAATACGAAGGAAGCAATAGTTAGGGAACTGGCAGCGTATCTTCTTCGTCCGAATGTCATGATGGAGAGATTATCTGTCGTGTCTCAGGAGGATGTGGATTTATTTCTTGCGGTTTTGGAAGATGAAATTGAGATAGACGATGATAACGCAGAAGGTGCGGTGCGTTTATCTGAGCTTGATTACGTGGCAATAACGGAAGACGGTATGATAATCGCACCGGATGATGTAAAGGAAGCTTTCTTAGAGGTTGACCTTTCGGATTTCCTTGAAATGAGAGAGAGCAATTATTGGCTTCGCTGTTGTATCGGTGTTTTGTGTACGATATACGGTGCGGCTCCGCGTGAGATACTATATAAGCTATTTTGTACCCGTCGAGGCAAAAGCCCTTCGTTCGAGGACTTTTGGGCATTATACAGACGGCTTCCGCAGGATCTTAATCCTTGCATAGATGACGGTGAGACGATATTTGAGAGATTCTTTGCAGTAGACCCTTCCTGTATGGATAAGGTCCGTACGCAGGATCCTGAGATGTTTTATATACCGGAACGCGAGGAGATAGAAGAATACGCGAAGAACTTTTGCCTGATAAGAGATGAGAATTATCAGGGACTGTTCGATTTCTTTAAGGAAAGAACAGATGAATTTGACGCGCTTCATGCGGTTGCGGATATTTACAATCGCTTCGCTATGGGCGATGATTTCGCGGATTTCCCGGATTTTATAGCGGACTGGGGAATTAAGCTCAACAATGAAGTGGAGACGAAGAAGTTATTGGATCTTGTAGTCGGTGCTTATTATAACACCAGGATGCAGGAATATCAGGGATATACAAAGAAAGAATGGATTAAGCTCCACGGCGGTGATACCGCAGATATCGGTACGGTAATCGTTGCGGAGACGGAAGATATGGCGGATACGCTTTCGCAGTATGAGGATATCCTTACAAAATGCGGATTTGTTGTGGATTATACGACGTATGCCACAGAGATATCTTCGATGGTCTATCCGGAAGGATTAGACGGAGACGGAGCGGTGCTTAATACCAGAAAGATATATCCTAAGGACATATGTCCTTGCGGAAGCGGTAAAGAATACAGATTCTGCTGCATGAGAGTAGATCAAAACGACTGATTTAAAGGGGAGGCTTGAAACGGAGCTTCCCTTTGTTATTTTGATATCGCACATTGAAACAAATCTATACTATGTTAAAAAAAGAATTATCTTTTTTCTATTAACAATTAAATCGAGTTATGTTACAATAAGTCGGTTTGAAGAGACATGATGGGTTTATCCGTCGTGCAAATATAAAAATATTGAGGTATTTTAAATCGTTTTAAACGCTTTCTAGGAGGGAAAATATGGCTACAACATTAATAAGCCTTGCAGTTGCGCTCGTAGCGGGACTGCTTATGTCAAGACTTGCAAAGAAGATTAATCTTCCTGCAGTTACTGCATACTTGGTTGCTGGATTACTTCTCGGACCGTTCTTTATCGGTAAGTTTGCCATTACGGGAATCGGTTTTGCGACACTTGAAGAGGTTGCGGGATTAAAAATCGTTTCTCAGGTGGCTTTGGGATTCATCGCTTTTGCCATCGGTAATGAGTTTAGATTATCATCGCTTAAGCTTATGGGTAAGCGTGCGGTTATAGTCGGTATTTTGCAGGCGGTTATAACAACTGTAATAGTTGACTGTGCTTTAATTACATTACATCTTATAAGACCGGATATCATATCACTTCCGGCTGCAATCACACTAGGTGCTATCGCGGCTGCTACAGCTCCTGCAGCAACACTTATGGTTGTTAAGCAGTACAAGGCAGAAGGTCCTTTAACAAGACTTCTTCTTATGGTAGTTGCTCTTGATGATGCTGTAGGACTTATGCTTTTCTCTGTATCATACGGTATTGCAGATGCATTGGAAGTAGGTAAGGTAAGCATCATAGGCGTTGTAGTAGAGCCTGTAATCGAGATTGTATTATCACTTGTACTCGGTGCGATTGCCGGTATGATATTAAATCAGCTTGAGAGATTCTTCCATTCGAATTCAAAGCGTATATCACTTTCAATAGCATTCGTTCTTTTGACGGTAGGTATTTCGCTTTTGAAGTTTGAAATCTGCGGAGTTAAGTTTGGTTTCTCACTTTTACTTGTATGTATGATGATGGGTACAGTATTCTGCAACATCTGCTATACATCAGTGGAATTAATGGACAGAGTAGACGGTTGGACAGCTCCTGTAAACGTATTATTCTTCGTTTTATCCGGTGCTGAACTTGACCTTTCAATCTTAGGTAATGTACTTGTACTTTTGGTAGGTGTTATCTACATAATCTTCAGATCGTTAGGTAAGATAAGCGGTGCTTACATAAGCTGTAAGATGACTCAGTGTAGTGAGCATATTACAAATTACCTTGGTATTACGCTTTTGCCTCAGGCGGGAGTTGCGTTAGGTATGGCTATTACGGCATCCAACCTTGGTGATGGCGCAATTATCAGAAATGTGGTATTATTCTCTGTGTTAGTATATGAACTTGTGGGTCCGACATTAACTAAGATGTCACTTATGAAGGCAGGAGAAATCAATCCTGAAGGACGTGCTTCTCGCCGTAAACCTAATAAAGGAATGATTGAATAAATGTTTGGAAAGAAGAAGAGCGAAGGTTTTAAGATAATAATCGTCGGTTGCGGTAAGGTCGGAACGACCCTGGTCAGCCAGCTTACGCGCGAAGGCCACGACATAACCATAATTGATAAGGATCAGTCTATCGTAAACGACGTAACGGGTACTTACGATGTTATGGGAGTTGCCGGCAACGGCGCAAGCTTTACTGTATTACAGGATGCCGGAATATCGGATGCGGATCTTCTTATTGCGGTTACAGATTCCGATGAACTTAATCTTTTATGTTGTACATTGGCCAAGCAGTTCGGTAATCTTTCTGCAATCGCGCGTGTACGAACACCTGATTACAGTAAGGAGACGAACTATCTTAGGCAAAAGCTCGGTCTTGCGATGATCATTAATCCGGAGCTTGAGGCAGCTCTCGAAGCTTCTGCTATCCTGGCACTTCCGAATGCTTTGGAAGTTAACTCTTTCGCACACGGACAGGCTACACTCGTTAAATTCCGTTTGCCGGAAGACAATGACCTTGTAGGTAGAACAATCGCAAGTATTGGCTCTTCATTAAAATCAAATATCACGTTTTGCGCTATAGAGCGTAAAGGTGAAGTTTATATACCGTCAGGCGCTTTTACCTTGGAGGCTGATGATGTTATTTCATACGTATCCAATCGTCGTAATGCGTCGAATTTCTTGACTGAGATCGGATATAAGTCCAATAAGGTTAAGGACGCGATGATTATAGGTGGAGGTAAAGGTGCATATTATTTGGCTGAGCAGCTTATTTCTATGGGCATCAAGGTCAAGATAATAGAGACCGATAAAGCGCGTTGTGAGGAACTTAGTCTTCTTCTTCCGAAGGCGATTATAATAAATGGCGACGGAATCGATCAGGAGCTCTTAAAGGCTGAGGGGATCCAGAGCGCCGAATCATTTATTCCTCTTACGGGAATTGATGAAGTTAATGTACTTTTGACTTTGCATGCGAAGAACGTATCTGATGCAAAGGTTATTACAAAGATAAACAAGATAAACTATAATGAGGTGCTTGATAAGCTCGATTTAGGATCTGTTATTTATCCTAAGTTTATAACGTCTGAGGCAATCGTTGCATATGTACGTGCGCGTCAGAACTCCGGTAAGTCAAGCAACATCGAGACACTTTATCATATGTTTGATTCACGCATCGAAGCTATCGAGTTTAAGGTAGATGCCGCATCGGCGGTTACGGGAGTTCCGTTAAAGGATCTTAAGCGTAAGGATGACGTATTGGTTGCGTTTATTAACAGAAAAGGTCGTATCATAATCCCTAAAGGTACTGACAGTATCGAAAAGGGTGATACGGTTATGATAGTTACAAAGAATACCGGTTTTACAGATATTCAGGATATACTTGCATAAATGACGGAGTAAGTTGATGAATAGTAAGATCATAAGATATTTATTCGGTAAAGTGCTTATAATACTTGGAATGCTCTTGCTTTTACCTTGTCTTACGGCACTTATCTACAGAGAACAAGAGGGCTATATGTATTTGATGGTAGCTGTTGTTACCGTACTTTTAGGGCTCCTTTTCTCGTTAAAAAAACCCGAAGATACCGTATTTTATTTTAAAGACGGATGCTTTATAACGGCGTTAAGCTGGGTCATAATGTCTGCAATCGGTGCAGTGCCTTTTGTTTTAACAGGCGAGATACCGTTTTATGTAGATGCTTTGTTTGAGACTGTGTCGGGATTTACGACCACAGGTGCGAGCATTTTATCTAATGTGGAAGCATTATCACATTGCTCACTTTTGTGGAGAAGCTTTACGCATTGGATAGGCGGAATGGGAGTACTCGTATTCCTTCTTGCGATTGTTCCGATGAATGGCGGTTCTCATATGAATCTTATGAGAGCAGAGTCTCCTGGACCTTCTGTAGGAAAGCTTGTTCCTAAGGCAGGCGAGACAGCGAAGATTTTGTATGTAATCTACATGGGACTTACCGTGTTGGAGTTTATATTTTTAGTATGCGGCAAGATGCCTGTATTTGATGCGATATGTACGAGTTTCGGTACGGCAGGTACCGGTGGTTTCGGTATAAAGTGCGACAGTATGCTTTCTTATTCGCCTTATATACAGTGGGTGGTAACGGTGTTTATGCTGCTTTTCGGTGTAAACTTTAACGCATATTTCCTCGTATTATTCGGTCAGATTAAGAAGGCTCTTTCGATGGAAGAGGTTAAAACGTACTTTGCGGTTATCGTCGGTGCGGTTGCAATCATCACATTTGATGTTGTTAAAATCTGTGGAAATTTTAAAGATGCTATTAGACATACATCGTTTACGGTTGCATCGATTATTACAACTACGGGATTTGGTACGATAGACTTTAACAAGTGGTCTGTAACATCGAGACTTTTGCTTGTGTCGCTTATGTTTATAGGTGCGTGCGCGGGTTCTACGGGCGGTGGTATTAAGGTTTCACGTTTTATCATTTTGTTTAAGACTGTGAAAAAGGAATTGCTGTCCTACATGCATCCGAAGTCAATTAAGAAGATTAAGATGGATGACAGGCCTGTCGAACATGAAGTTGTACGTTCTACGGATGTGTACTTTATAACGTTTGTTATTATATTTGTGGTTTCACTTTTTGCGATATCGATAGACGGCAAGGATCTTGTCACAAGCTTTACGGCTGTAGCGGCGACGATAAACAATATCGGACCGGGACTTGAACTGGTAGGCCCTACTGAAAACTATGCATTTTTCTCGCCGTTTTCTAAGATCGTGCTTATGATTGATATGCTTGCGGGTCGTCTCGAATTATTCCCGCTTGTACTTTTGTTCTATCCGGTAATGTGGAGAGATTTATTATTCAGCACGATTCGTGAAAAGAGAAAGAAAAAGAAAATTGATTAATGCGAGAGTGTTAAGATGAATAAGGCGTCGAAGATTACCTTCGGCGCCTTTACTTTATGCTCGCAATAAGTGCGAAATTGTGCTATACTTATTGTTAAGTGTTCCCCGAAGAAAGAAACAACCGCGGGGAGAAGGAGGAAATGCACATATGGATACTCCTTATGCAATAGAGATGCTTAATATTACTAAGCGTTTCCCGGGCATAATAGCCAACGACAACATAACTTTGAGACTCAAAAAAGGCGAGATCCACGCACTTCTCGGCGAGAATGGTGCAGGAAAGTCGACTCTTATGAGTGTGCTTTTCGGACTTTATCAGCCGGAAGAAGGAATCATCAAAAAGGACGGAAAGGAAGTATCGATTAAGAACCCTAACGATGCAAATGCATTAGGTATCGGAATGGTACATCAGCATTTTAAGCTGGTTGAGTGTTTTACGGTACTCGATAACATCATCTTAGGTGTCGAAGATACAAAGAACGGCCTTTTACAGAAGAAGGAAGCGAGAAAGAAAGTAGTTGCACTTTCGGAGAAATATGGATTGAGCATCGATCCTGATGCTTTAATAGAAGATATAACCGTAGGTATGCAGCAGCGTGTAGAGATTTTAAAGATGCTCTACCGTGATAATGAAATACTTATATTCGACGAGCCGACAGCAGTTTTGACACCGCAGGAAATCGACGAACTTATGAAGATTATGAAAAACCTTGCCTCAGAAGGTAAGTCGATTCTTTTCATATCACATAAGCTTGCCGAGATTATGAAGGTTTCAGACCGTTGCTCTGTTTTAAGAAAGGGCGCATATATTGGCACGTTGGAAACCGCAAAGACAAGCATCGAAGAATTATCGGCAATGATGGTTGGACGTAACGTTAATTTCCATGTAGAGAAGCAGGAAAAAGCACCGTCAGATGTAGTTTTAGATGTTGAAAACCTTTGCGTAAAATCAGAAACACATAACCTTGACGCAGTTAAGAATGTAAGCTTCAAGGTACGTCGCGGCGAGATTGTATGTATCGCAGGTATTGACGGTAACGGACAGAAAGAGCTTATAGAATCAATTACGGGACTTACCAATGCTCATAGCGGTTCTATAAAGATGCTCGGTAAAGACATCACTCGTGAAAAGATTAGAAAACGTAACGTCATGGGTATGTCACATATTCCGGAAGACAGACATAAGCATGGTCTTGTACTTGATTATTCTTTGGAAGATAATCTTATCTTGGAAAGATATTTCGAGCCGGAGTTTACAAATAAGGCAGGATTCTTAAAGAGAAAGAATATCAGAAAGTACGCAGACCGCCTTATTGAAGAATATGATATAAGAAGCGGACAGGGTGCAATTACAATAGCACGTTCAATGTCCGGCGGTAACCAGCAGAAGGCCATTATCGCAAGAGAAATCGATAAGAATCCTGAACTTCTCGTTGCGGTACAGCCGACTCGTGGACTTGACGTAGGTGCTATAGAATACATTCATAAGCACCTGGTTGAGCAGCGTGATGCTGACAAAGCGGTTCTTATGGTTTCATACGAACTCGAAGAGGTTATGGATGTTTCCGACAGAATCCTTGTATTGTTCGAGGGCGAGATAGTCGGTGAGTTCGATCCTAAGAAGACTACAGAAGAAGAACTTGGCCTTTATATGGCAGGAGCCAAGAGAGATGAGGTGAAAGCATGAAAAAGTTATTAAAGAACGACGGTGTTCAGACCTTTCTTGCATCCCTTCTCTGTATAATACTTGGAATGCTTATAGGTTACATAGTTTTGCTTTTTATAAATCCTGCAGGAGCAGGTAAGGCAATAATGGATATTATGAGAAACTTCTTTAACTTCTCCAATCCGTTAATGCAGTTGAAACGTTTCGGTAATACGGTTGCAAAGACAATGCCGCTTTTACTTTGCTCATTGAGTATACTTTTCTCATACAAAGTAGGCTTGTTTAACATCGGTGTTGCGGGACAGTATTGTATCGGCGTTTGCGCATCACTTTATGCTGCACTCGCTTGGCATTGGAATTGGTTTTTCTGCATGACATTTGCAATTGTTGCAGGTGCGTTTGCAGGAATGCTTGTAGGTTTACTTAAGTCACTCTTTAACGTAAACGAAGTTATTTCCGGTATTATGCTTAACTGGATAATACTCTACTTTACGAATATGACCTTGAATAAGGTTAAAGAGGTTGCAAGCCCTTACACATTATACATAGACCAGGTTAATCCTGGTGCGTTTTTACCTAATGCGGGACTTGATAAATTATTCAATAACAACCAGTATATAACAATCGCGGTTCCGATAGCATTGGTCGTAACTATTGCGGTTTATGTAGTACTTAATAAGACAAAGCTTGGATATGAGCTTAGAGCTACAGGTCTTAATGCGAAGGCAGCTAAGTATTGCGGTATGGCAGAGAAGAAGAACATGATTCTCTCCCTTGTAATATCCGGTGCTTTGGCAGGACTTGGTGCAAGCTTACTTTACCAGACAGGTTACATGAGATGGGAGTGCACATCGGCATCTGTACCGGCGATGGGATTCAACGGTATTGCGACAGCGTTCCTTGGCGGACTTAATCCGATAGGAGCAATTTTCTCATCATACTTTATACAGCATATTACAGACGGTGGTTCTTATGTAGATAAGTCCATGTATTGCTCACAGATATCAGACCTTATTTCAAGTATCATTATCTACTTATGCGGATTTGTATTCTTTATGAAATATGCGTTTAATAAGGTTTTAAACAAAAAGAAAGAGCCTGTAAATAACGCAAATGCAAAAACGGACAAAGGAGGCGAAAACTAATGACATTACTTATTCAGTACACTTTGATTTTCGCATCCGTACTTATATTGGTTGCACTAGGCGGATGTATATCCGAGCATTCAGGTGTTATAAACTTAGGACTTGAAGGAATCATGGTTATAGGTGCACTCGGTGGTGCGCTTGTTATGAAGTTTTTTAAAACCGATTCGTCGTTTTTGATGATTTTATTGGTAGTACTTGCTGCAATTGTTATGGGAATGCTTTTCTCGGCACTTCTTGGTGTTGCATGTATTAACTTTAAAGCAGATCAGACAATTATCGGTACAGCTATGAACATGTTAAGCGTTGCGGGAGCGACGGTATTCGTTAAGGCTATAAACACTGCCGCAGATCCTAATGATGTATCTTCGACGATTCAGTACAACGGACCTAAGAAGATGTTTATCGAAAGAATCGGTAACTTTGAATTTAACTGGTTCATGGTAATAACGCTTGTAGTACTCGGACTTGTATGTCTCTTCCTTTATAAGACAAAATATGGTCTTAGACTTCAGGCGTGCGGTGAGCATCCTCAGGCAGCAGACAGCGTAGGTATTAACGTATATAAGATGCGCTGGATGGGCGTACTTATGTCAGGTGCTCTCGGCGGACTTGGTGGTATCTGCTATATACTTGCAGGCGTATCTGAGTGGAAGTTTGAAACAGGTGTTGCGGGATTTGGTTTTCTCGCACTTGCAGTTATGATCTTCGGACAGTGGAAGCCGTACAGAATAGCTCTTGTTGCCTTGCTTTTCGGTATGTTCAGAGCACTTTCAAATGTATACATCGGATTCGATTTCTTATATAATTTGAAGATTCCGTCAAGTGTATATAACATGATGCCGTATATCGTATCACTTATAGTACTTGCTCTTTCGTCGAAGCATTCACATGCTCCGAAGGCCGAAGGTATCCCGTACGACAAGGGTCAAAGATAGACCGGGCAAAAGCGCATCTTCACATACTTATCACAAAGAATGTGTAGTATATTATGGTTGATTTTATTTCTCGATTTAGTGCAAATACGCGCTTTTTCGAGAGGTGAAATAGATGTAATTTATTTTTATCTAGGAAAGGTGGATTATTAACGATGAAGAAACTTTTATCATTAATCCTCGTTGCTGTTTTAGCACTTGCTTTAGTAGCATGTGGTGGAGACACAACATCAAACAACAACAGCAACACAAACACAAATAACAGTGGTGACAATACAGACAGTGATGCAGATTCCGAATTCATGGTAGCTATGGTTACTGACTACGGCGATATCACAGACCAGTCTTTCAACCAGACAACATATGAAGCTTGTAAGGACTTCTGTACAGCTAACGGTCTTGAGTTCAATTATTACAAGCCTGCATCAGATTCTGATGAAGACAGAATCGCTTCTATCGAGAAGGCAATTGATGAAGGATACAACGTAATCGTTATGCCTGGTTTCGCATTTGGTCCGGCAATCAAGGCTACAGCAGGCGAGTATCCTGATGTTACATTTATCGCACTTGACGTAAGCCAGGGTGACCTTGGTGATGATTATACAGTACCTTCAAACCTTTACTGCGCAGTATACCAGGAAGAGCTTTGCGGATACATGGCAGGTTATGCAGCTGTTAAGCTTGGCTACAAGAAGTTAGGCTTTTTAGGCGGTATGGCAGTTCCTGCAGTTGTACGTTACGGTTATGGTTTCGTACAGGGTGTTGACGCAGCAGCAGCTGAACTTGGTCTTACAGACGTAGAAGTTAAGTATTGCTATGGTAACCAGTTCTCCGGCGATGCTGATATTACAGCAGCTATGGATACATGGTATCAGGCAGGTACAGAAGTTGTATTCGCTTGCGGTGGTGGTATCTATTCATCAGCAGCAGAAGCAGCAGCTAAGGTAAGTGGTAAGGTTATTGGTGTTGACGTTGACCAGGCAGCTATCATTGATGGTCAGTATGGCGCAGGCATGACAGTAACTTCAGCTATGAAGGGTCTTGCAGCAACAGTTAAGTCAACTCTTGCAGCAGTACTTGCAGGAAACTTTGCAGGTGGTAAGGTTGATACATTAGGTCTTGTATCTGACGTTCCGGAAGAGAATTTCGTTCAGATCGCTCCTACAACACAGTTCAACGATTCATTTACAGCAGATGATTACAAGGCGCTCGTTGCAGCTATGCACGCAGGTACAATTACAGTATCCAACGACATTACAAAGGCAGCAGCTGATTTCGCAACAGTAATCACTGTAATTGATCAGGGAAACATTAAGTAATAATTTAAGAATAATTATTAAAAGAGCCGACTGCTATTGCAGGCCGGCTCTTTTTTTGTTAATCTTATTAAGATAAATAAGATACTAATGAATCGAGGTATGATCATGACAGATATATTAAAAGGCGCACCTGTTGCCAAGAAACTTAATGAAGAAATGAAAAACGACGTAGAAAGCTTAAAGGCAAAAGGTGTTACACCGACACTTGCAATTTTACGTGTGGGTGAAAGAGAAGACGATTTAAGCTATGAGCGTGGTGCGATGAAGCGCGCAGCTGAAGTGGGCGTAGAAGTTAAAAATGTGGTTTTGCCTGCTGATGTAGCAGAAGACGAATTCTTCAAGACACTTGAAAGATTAAATAATGATAATAACGTACACGGTATCTTAATGTTCCGTCCGCTTCCAAAGCATATTGATGGAGAAAAGGCCAGAAAGATGCTTAAGGCTGAGAAAGATATCGACGGATGTACAGACGGATCTTTGGCCGGCGTATTTACAAATACAAATATCGGTTTCCCACCTTGTACAGCAGAAGCTGCAATGAAGATATTAGAGTTTTATGATATAGATCCTAAGGGTAAGAATGTTACAGTTATCGGCCGTTCTCTCGTAATCGGACGTCCTGTGGCGATGATGCTTATGCATAAGAATGCTACAGTTACGGTATGCCATACAAGAACGATTGACGTGCCGTCTATTACCAGGAAGGCAGAGATTGTCATTGCGGCATCCGGTCAGATGGAATCTGTTAATAAAGATTATCTTTCCGAAGGCCAGACAGTTATCGACGTAGGTATCGGCTGGAATGAAGCAAAAGGAAAACTTTGCGGAGATGTATTATTTGAAGAGGCTGACGGACTTGTTGATAAAATCACGCCTGTTCCCGGCGGTGTAGGTTCTGTTACTACAAGTGTGCTTATTTCTCACGTTGTTGAGGCAGCAAAGAGAGCAAATTAATATGAATTTGCGGGAGACCCCGCTGTATAAATATTGTTTAAAGTATATTTACTCTTATAACCTTTACAATTGGCATATAATAATGTAGAATATAAGGGCTGTGACGGGTTTGGCAGGATTATAAATTGTTAAACTTTTGCCTAATTAGTCATAGTCGGGGGGAGATTAAGTCCATAATAGGAAGGATAGATTTCCGATGGAAAATGATAACAGACACATCTTCGTGAAAGGCGGTAAGCGTTTACAGGGCGAAGTTACAATAGAAGGATCTAAGAACTCAGCTCTTGTTTGTATGGCTGCATCGGCTCTTGCTGATAAGGATACAACAGTTACGCTTAACAACGTGCCTGACATTTCGGATGTATATGTAATGATAGATTTACTTCGTGCCTTGGGTAAGACAGTTACTTACGAGAACGAAGTGTTTAAGATAACCGGTGAATTAAAATATACGGAGCTTCCGAGGGAATTATGCGGATCAATCAGAGGATCGACATATTTCCTTGGAGTAATGATGGCAGGTTTAAACCATGCGTACCTTGGTCTTCCGGGAGGAGACAGAATCGGTGCACGTCCTATTGATATCCATCTTGATAACCTTGAGATGATGGGTATGAAGTACAAGATGGACGGTGGTGTCGTAGAAGGTACAGCGCCTAACGGTTTATCCGGACGCGATTTATTCTTAAGCTTCCCGTCTGTTGGTGCAACATGTAATATCATCATGGCGGCATCACGTGCGAAGGGTAAGACTACGATAAGTAACTGCGCGAAGGAGCCTGAAATAGTAGACCTTGCGAACCTTCTTTCACAGATGGGCGTTAAGATTATCGGTGCAGGTTCCGATAAGATTACGATTTACGGTTCAGCTCCGATAAAAACAGACGTTGAACATGATGTTATATCAGATAGAATCGAGACAGGTGTATTTATTACTGCCGTTGCGATAACAGGTGGCGATGCGGTTATTAAGAACTGTACACCTTACCATAACTATCCGCTTATATCGATGCTTTCAAAGGCCGGCGTATTTATCGAGGCAAATGATAATGAGATACACGTAGTAAGTACAGGCGATGTTAATGCATTAAAGATTACAACGATGCCTTTCCCGGGCGTTGCAACGGATCTTCAGCCGTTACTTACGGTACTTGCGCTTAAGGCAGACGGTATATCGACTATAACAGACCTTGTATTTCCGGAGAGATTCTCGTACATCTACGAGCTTGCCAAGATGGGTGCGAAATTGGAGCACAGCGGCAATACGGTTCGTATCACGGGTGTTAAACGTATTGACGGTACTAAGGTCGTAGGATCCGATATTAGAGCGGCTACAGCGCTTGTGTGTGCGGGACTTATGGCAGACGGTGTAACCGAAGTCGAAGGAATGCATCATATTGAGCGAGGCTATAAGGATTTCGTCGGAAAGCTTAAAAGTCTCGGTGCAGAAATAATGATTAAGTAGTATAATAAAGCCATATACATTAAGTATGTGGCTTTTTTATTTTGCCGATTTTACCGAAAAGAAGGAGGACATTATGGAAAGATACGCAATAATCGTCGCAGACGGACTTGAAGAAGTAGAAGCGTTAACGGTAGTGGATTTATTAAGAAGTGCGAGCATAGAAATCGATATGGTATCGATAATGAGCGATATTAATATAAACGGCGCGCACGGAATCAATTTTAAAGCCGATAAGATGTTAAAGGAAGTAGCACTTAATTCTTATGCCGGAATCATACTCCCGGGCGGAATGGGCGGAGTTAATAATATAAAGAAGTGTACCGCTGTAATAGAAGCCTTAAAGGAGGACAAAGCGTCTAACCGCTTGGTTGCTGCAATTTGTGCAGGACCGACGGTTCTTGGCGTAAATAATATGCTTGAAAGCGTAAAGGCTACGTGCTATCCGGGATTAGAGGGTGAATTACTCGGAGCAAAGGTAAGCGAAGGAAAAGTCGTAGCAGATAAGAATATCATTACAAGTAAGGGTCCGGGAACTGCAATGGAATTTTCAATAGAGCTTGTGCGTTACATTAAAGGTGAAGAAGTGGCAGCATCTTTAACAGCAGGACTTATATATAACGTTTAAGGAGATATCATGTTTCAGGATATAGAACCTAAGGTATTGCATAATGAATATGTAAATAAGAAGCCTGATAAAGACGATTTCGTGCTTTTTTCTACGGGTGAGAAGATTCTTATAAAACTTGTGGATGAAAAGCTTACGGTGCCGACAATTGCGGAGTGCGAGGGATTTGGCGAGTTTAGATATCTTTTGGCTGTAGATGATAGGGGATATTACGGAATAGAGCCTAAAGATGCGGATGAATTTGTTAGACTTATGGGTGAAAAGAGCTTTAACCTCGAAGATAAGTTTATAGTTCGCGGTAAAACTCCTGAGGATGTTGCTTTTGCCTTGGCTACGTGTTTTCATATTACGTCGTTTTATGAGAAGAATAAGTTCTGCGGTAAGTGTGGTACGAGATATAAGCACAGCGACAAGGAGCGCTCGCTTATATGTCCTTCTTGCGGACAAACGCTTTATCCTAGGCTTAATCCCGCAATGATAGTTGCGATAACGGATGGTGACAGAATTTTACTTAGCCGCTATGCGGGTGGATACTATAAGAGATATGCGCTTATTGCGGGATATTCCGAGATTGGCGAGACCATAGAAGGAACCGTGCATAGAGAAGTAATGGAAGAAACAGGACTTAAGGTCAAGAATATCCGCTATTTCGCATCGCAGCCGTGGGCATTCACGCAGTCGCTTTTGATAGGATTTTTTGCGGAACTTGACGGAAGCGATAAGGTTGTGGTCAGCGATGAACTTTCTGAAGCTGTATGGTTTAAGAGAGAAGATATTCCGCGAGACGACTCAACCTTAAGCATGACCAAGACCATGATAGAGTACTTTAGAAATCATCCGGAAGAGTTTTAATAATGATTTTCATAGAAAAAGAAGCCGGGGGCAAATGCCTTCGGCTTCTTTTAAAGTAAACAACTTATCCAATTTCAAATTTACTCTTCAATGCGCTTTCCGTGAAAGGCACTGCAAGAATCAGCATACTTATCTCGATAAGGAGAAAGACGCCGCATAGGGGTTCAACTTTATTAAGGAATAGTCTTAGCGGGAATAATCCGAAAATTATCGTAACGATCAAGAGCCTCTTACCCATCCAAAGGTAGAAACCACCGCATATCTTATGCGCATAACGGGCTGTTTCAGAATCTCTTAAAGATCTTGCCGTTCTATAATACCGCTCTTTAGTTTTGATATTTGCTGCTGTGAGTTTTCTGCCCAACAGTACCATCGTGATTGGCATCATCATCAGTAGCAAGGTTAGAACTATCCACATAATATAACCACCATTCAATATTATGAACCACTACATATTGTATTTCGGTGACTTTTGTGGATACTTTAGTTAAAATCAAAAAAATATTTTATTTCTTTCGGACTTGCATACACGTTAATATCAGATTATAACGAGCGCATTCATAAAATTCAAGAAATGTTAATTAATCAATCGGAATTATCTGAATAAATTCATATTGTATTTATTGTATAAATTTCTCTAATCGATTATATTAAAATTTGTGAGGGAGCATTCTCACAGTCTATATATCGGGAGGAAACGTAATAATGAAGAACAAGAGAATAATGCTTTTACTTGTAATTACTTTACTTATTGGATTGCTCGGATCTGCTTGCAGTATGCAAAAAGAAGCCGAGGAAAAAGAGCAGCAAATTTACCTTTTCGGTGAATTTGAGCACTCTAATCCGGACATGCAAGATCAGATTTACGCATGGTGGGATTATTTCTATCATGAAAAAGGGATGAGGCACTATTTTTGCGAAGATTCTTATTATGGAGCTGAGCTTTTAAATCTCTGGATGAAAGCTGATAACGATGACATACTGAATGAAATGTATGATGATTTAGAAGGCACTCAGGCTCATTCTGAAGTATTTCTTGAATTTTATAAAAAGATAAAAGAAAACTGCCCGGAAACCATATTCCACGGAACGGACGTCGGCCACCAGTATTACAGCACCGGTGAAAGGTACTTAAAATATCTTGAAGATAACGGGCTTAAAGATTCAAAACAATATGAATTAACAATTGAAAGTATTAATCAGGGTAAGGAATTCTATGATATTCGCGATAACAAAAATGAGCATGACGGTTATGAGTATCGTGAAAATAAAATGGTAGAAAACTTCTTACGTGAACTTGAAACTGTGGGAGAAGGAGAAAGTATATTCGGCTCATACGGTGCATCGCATGTTGAATTGAATGGTTATGGCTGGTATTGGGACGGAGAGAATCCGATGTTCGATTGTATGTCTGTTCAGTTAAGAAAAGATCTTGGCGAACGTCTTAATATAATAATGTCATATAGCTATCATGAAGTTCTTCCGCCAAGTGAGGAAGAGAAAGCGCAAGCTTCTTCAAATCAGAAAATATATATTTTCGGAGAGTACTATCATGGTAATCCGGTAATGCAAGACCAGATATATGCGTGGTGGGATTATTTTTACCATGAAAAGGGAATGAGACACTATTTCCTTGAGGGATCGTTCTTTGAAGCAGAATATTTAAATCTTTGGATGAAAGCGGACAATGATGAGATATTAGATCAATTATACGAAGACTTTGAAGGAACCGCGATGCATTCCGAAGTTATGATGGATTTTCTAAAGAAAATAAAGGAAAATTGTCCTGAAACCGTATTCCACGGAACAGACGTCGGTCACCAGTTTTGGAATATGGGCAAAAGATATCTTGAGTATCTCGAAGATAATGATATGAAAGATACCGAAAAGTATAAAATAGCACTTGAAAACTTTAAACAAGGTGAAGAATACTATAAAGATTTTGAGAATTATGATGACGATGATGACGGATATCGTGAGAAAATGATGGTGCAAAATTTCCTTCGCGAGCTTGGAACACTTGATGAAAACGAGAGCGTATTTGGATCGTACGGTGGAGCTCATACCGAGATGGACGGATGGGTATATTCGAGTGACGGATCGTGTGATTGTATGACTTTCCAATTAAGAAAGCATCTCCATGAGAGGCTTAACGTAATACAGTTTTATGATAAACACAAAATAGTTCCTTTAACTGCTGAGGATGAAAAATAGCGTTAACAGAATAGGTGAGAGTAGGTATATAAGTATAAAACCCTGCGGTGTGCATGCCGCAGGGTTTTGGGTTTTAATAAGTCAATTCTTTATTTCTGATTCTTCTCAAAGTTCCAGCTGTCGCGGCACATATCGTCTACGGAAAGCTTTGTCTCCCAGTTAAGAAGCTTCTTGGCTTTTGTAGCATCTGCGTAGAATTCTGCGATATCGCCGTCTCGACGAGGCCCGATTACGTGAGGAACCTTGATGTTATTTACGCGCTCGAAAGCATTTATAAGTTCAAGCACAGAAGTTCCGCGGCCGGATCCAAGATTGATGGCTTCTACACCGGCATTATTAAATGCATACTTTAATGCTGCAGCGTGGCCTTCCGCAAGGTCTACTACGTGGATGTAATCACGTACGCCCGAGCCGTCAACTGTTGGGTAATCATTACCGAATACCGTAACCTTCTCGCGAATGCCCTTAGCGGTCTGCGTGATGTAAGGCATTAAGTTATTCGGAATACCCTGCGGCTTTTCTCCGATTAATCCCGAAGGATCTGCACCGATTGGGTTAAAGTATCTTAAAAGTACAACCGACATGTCGGGATTTACCGCAGCGACGTCGGTCAAAATCTTTTCTATCATGAACTTTGTTGTGCCGTATGGATTTGTGCAATCACCCGTCTTCATTGTCTCTACATAAGGAATCGGGTTTAACGGACCGTATACCGTCGCAGATGAAGAGAAGATGATGCGTTTAACACCGTATTCAGCCATCGCTTCAAGTACGGTTAAAGTGATATCTATATTGTTTCTGTAATACATGCAAGGCTTTGCGACTGATTCGCCAACTGCCTTATATCCTGCAAAGTGAATTACAGCATCAAAATTTTCTTTCTTAAACATATCGAAAGTCTTATCGCGGTCGCAAAGGTCGATTTCATAGAATCCAACGCTTTTGCCTGCTATCTTTTCGATATTTGAAACAGCCTGCTTATCTGAGTTACTTAAGTTATCGGCGATTACAACGTCATAACCTTCTTTTAAAAGTGTTACCGCGGTGTGGCTTCCAATGTAGCCTGCGCCACCTGTTAATAGAATTTTACTCATTTACTCATCCTCCATTTCATTGAGCCTATATTATAACACATGGAAAGAAGTAAGTACATATCTATATGTATTTGGCTGACTGTGTGGCTGACTGTGACAAGATTCCCTGCGCGAGGTCGATGAAATCCTTCGCTGCCTTTGAAAGATATCTGTCTTTATTAAAAGCGATTGCCAGGTGCTCTGTCGTAGCCTTTGTACCCAAAGGATAGTAGTCCATTAACGTGCCGCCTTCATCTACTGCGGAAAGCGTTGTCTCGCCTCGAAGAAACATCTCCGGATATACCGCAATTCCCAAGCCTTTTTTCGCCAGCGCGAATGCGGTCTGGATGTTCGCGGATTCACAGAATATATGCGGCACGATTCGGTGCTTTTTAAAGTAGGAGTCAATAATAGCCCTGATTCTGTCGCCCTTCTTTAATAATATGAAAGGTTCTTCTTTAAAGGCGGAGATATCTACCGCGGTTAAGAACTTTTGCCTCATATCTTCTGTGTTATCAGGAAAAAGCTTTTCCATGAAAGGCACCGGCACCGCGAGGAAGATTCTGTCGGATGATAATTCTCTAACCTCCACATTCGGCGAAAAGAACGGTGAGAAACCTAATACCAAGTCGACGCTTCCGTGTGCGAGTAAGTCTTCCAAATCCACGGAGTTAGCTTCTTCTATACGTATATTTACATTCGGATGTTCTTTCGTATACTGCGGAAGTAAAAGAGGCAAAAGCGCCTGACCTCTGGTGTAAGTGATGCCGATTGTAAGGTCGCCTTTACTGTCTCCGGAGAGGTCTTTTACCTCGTTTAAAAACTGCGAGTGCATATCCAGTATCTGTGTGCTGGTGTCGACTAAACGAGCCCCCGCGTATGTCAAAGTAAGAGACGGTGTTCTTTCAAAAAGCGGTGCGCCAATCTCTTCTTCAAGTTTGGTTATATGATTTGACAAAGCCTGCTGAGAAATGTGCAGTTTATGCGCCGCGCGAGTGATATTCATCTCTTCTGCCGCCACAAGGAAATAATTTAGGTTGGTAAAATTCATAACGATGTCCTTTGCGTGTTCAAAAAATAGTGACAAATAATTCATAAACACTTGAAATCAGTGATTTAACAAGCTTGTTAAGAATCATAATATTATAGTATAACGCTGATATTATAAAATCAATATGACACAACAAAAAAGTTGTTGAAAAAACACTTAAAAAAGTGTTTTTAAGATTAATATAACGGTGCTACTATTAAATATAGTGTTTTGCAGTTAAAGAACTGCTAGTTGCGCCTTCGGATGACGAGTGGGTGCATTCGGGACGCTTAATAAAAAGGAAGGTATAAAATATGGCACAGAAGAAATTAGTGTTGAACTCAGCTTGGTGCAAGGGCTGCGGTATATGTGCGGCATTTTGCCCTAAGCAGGTACTTGCAATCTCAGGCGAGAAGGTAGCCATCGTCAATCAGGACGCATGCATCTTCTGCGGTCAGTGCGAGCAGCGCTGTCCTGACTATGCAATTTATATTGAAGATAACGAGGAGGTAGGTAATCAATGGGTAAGACCGTATTAATGCAAGGCAACGAAGCCGTTGTAGAAGGCGCTATTGCAGCTGGCATGAGATTTTATGCAGGATATCCTATTACTCCTTCTACAGAAATAGCTGAACAGTCAGCAGTTCGTCTCCCTCAGGTAGGCGGTAAATTTATTCAGATGGAAGATGAAATCTCATCAATGGCAGCAACAATCGGTGCATCTGCAGCAGGTGTTAAAGCCATGACAGCATCTTCAGGCCCTGGATTCTCATTAAAGCAGGAGAATTTAGGCTATGCATGTATTACAGAAATTCCGTGCGTTGTTGTAGACGTACAGCGTTCAGGACCTTCAACAGGTCTTCCTACAAGCCCTTCACAGGCTGATGTAATGCAGGCTAAATGGGGAACTCACGGTGATCATCCGGTTATCGCACTTTCTCCATCATCAGTTAGAGAAACATATGATTTGATCATCAGAGCATTCAACCTTTCAGAGAAGTATCGTACACCGGTTATCTTCCTTATGGATGAAATCGTTGGACACTTACGTGAAGGTATCGAAATCCCGGATCCGAAGGATATCGAGATTATAAATAGACCTGTTAAGAAGTTTGCTAAGCAGAACGGTCTTCCATATCACGTAGAGGAAGGCGAATGGGTACCTACAATGCTTCCGTTTGGTAAGGGTCAGAGATATCACATCACAGGTCTTGCTCACAGCGAGTCAGGCTTCCCTACAAACGATAACGCTACAGCAGGTAAGCTCGTTCGTCGTCTTATCGATAAGGTTGAAAAGAACCTTGATGACATCGTTACATACGAAGAAGTTATGTGCGAAGATGCCGATGTTGCAGTTGTATGCTTCGGTGGTACAGCAAGAGCAGCTCAGTCAGCTATCGAGCAGGCTAGAGAAAAGGGCATCAAGGCAGGTATGTTCCGCCCAATCACTGTTTGGCCATTCCCTGGCAAGCAGCTTGAAGCATTATCTAAGAAAGTCAAGAGAATCGTTGTTGCAGAGCACAACGACGGACAGATGCTTCTTGAAGTTCAAAGAGTCGTAAAGAACAATTGTAAGGTTGATTTCGTTGGAAAGATTGATGGTTCAGTTCTTACACCACCTGTAATCCTTTCCAAGATTGAGGAGGAATAATAATGGCTAGTGAATTAATAGATAAATATATGCGACCTGAACACCTTCCTCATATCTGGTGTCCGGGATGCGGCAACGGTATCATCATGCGTGACGTTGCACAGGCAATCGAGAACTTAGGACTTGATCATGATAAGGTTGTTATCGTATCAGGTATCGGATGTTCATCACGTGCCGCAGGTTATATGGATTTCAACACTATTCATACAACACACGGTAGAGCAATCGCTTTTGCTACAGGTATTAAGCTTGCTAACCCTGAACTTAACGTTATCGTTCTTGCAGGTGACGGTGATATCTCCGCTATCGGTGGTAACCATCTTATCCATGCAGCAAGACGTAACATCGGAATTACAGTAGTTGTATTTAACAACAACATCTACGGTATGACAGGTGGTCAGTACTCACCTACAACTCCACGTGGAGAAAAGGGTACTACAGCACCTTACGGAAACATCGACCGTTCATTTGATATCGCAGGTCTTGCATATGGTGCAGGTGCTTCATTTGCAGCGCGCGGTTCTGTTTATCACGTACAGCAGACAATTTCCTACATCCAGCAGGGTATCTCACACAAGGGATTCTCAATCATCGATGTAGCAGATATCTGCCCTACATATTACGGACGTAAGAATAAGAAGGGTTCTGCAGTTGATATGATGAAGTATCAGCGCGACAACGCAGTTATGCAGGACAAGGCAGTTACAATGACTGCAGAAGAATTAAAAGGTAAGGTAGTAATAGGAGTTTTAGCTCAGGTTAACTACCCTGAATTCACTAAAGAATACCAGAAGATCATTGATCGTCTTGGAAGGGAGGCTGAAGAGCGTGAGCGAAGCTAAGAAGACTACCACAAAGAAGGCAGCAGCTACAAAGGCTACAACAGTTAAGGTTGCTGACGCAAACAAGAAGACTAAGATGGAGATCCGTCTTACAGGTTCAGGCGGACAGGGTGTAATCCTTGCAACAATCATCCTTGCAGAAGCAGGTATTGAAGCAGGTAAGCACGTTGCCCAGTCACAGGCTTACGGTCCTGAAGCAAGAGGAGGTTCTTGTAAGGCCGAAGTTATTATCGACGAGAAGCCAATCGGATTTACAAAGGTTGAAAAGCCTACATTCTTCATGGCTTTAACACAGAAGGCTCTCAATCAGTACGCACCGGGACTTTCAAAGAGCTGTATCGTTCTTCTTGATGATACATTGGAGACACCTGAATGCCTTCTTTCAAACAAGGTATACAAGGCTCCGATCCTTGAGAGCGCAGTTAAGGAAGTTGGTAAGGCAATGACAGCCAACATCGTAGCAGTTGGTGCAATCAATGCAATCCTTAATCTCGTATCTGATGAAGAGCTTCACAGAGCTGTTATGTCTCATGTTCCGAAGGGAACAGAAGAGCTTAACGAGAAGGCTTTACAGGTTGGTATGAAGCTTATTAAGAAATAATTAGGCAAAAGCAATTAATTAAAAGCACAGGAAGGAAGGAAGATTTCTTTCCTGTGCTTCTTTAATAGAAATAGGAGAAAACTATGTACGAAGATCGTATTTTAAATAGTGCGTTAAGAGACAAGATTATGTCTGCCGATGAAGCAGCGGCTCTTATCAAGGCTGATATGAAGTTGGGTTTTTCTGGTTTTACCTCGGCAGGTTACGCTAAACTTATTCCGACAGCTATAGCAGCTAAGGGAGAAGCTAAGAACCTTACATGTATCACAGGCGCTTCAACAGGTGCAGAGCTTGACGGTGAGCTTGCAAAGGCAGGATTAATGGGAAGAAGATATCCTTTCCAGTCTAATAAGGACAGCAGAAATGCAATTAACGCAGGCGCTGTAAACTATGCAGATATTCATCTTGGAATGCTTCCACGTCAGGTACGTCAGGACGTATTCGGTGACCTTGATTACACAATAATCGAGTGTTGCATGATTTTGGAAGATGGTTCACTTGTTCCTACATTAACTGTAGGTGCGACAAATGCCTTGGTTGAAAAGTCAAAGAAGGTATTGGTTGAACTTAATACATCTGTTCCGACAGGCGTATACGGAATGCATGATATTTTCAATCCGGATGAAGGCCATGCTATTCCGATTGAGCATTCAAATGACAGAATCGGTACAAAGTCTATCGCATGTGGCGTTGATAAGATTGCAGGTATCGTTATAAATGAGAACCGTGGCGAGTGCCCGAAGTTTAAGCCTGTAGATGACGTTTCACAGCGTATCGCAGATCATATCATCGAGTTTTTACGTGCGGAAGTTAAGAAGGGTCATTTACCTGAGAACCTTTATCCGTTACAGTCAGGTGTAGGTGCCGTAGCAAATGCGGTTCTTGCAGGACTTTCAGGTGCAGGTTTCAAGCACTTATCAATGTATACGGAAGTTGTACAGGATTCCGCCGTAGAGCTTTTATATGACGGTATCATGGATAACTTATCTACTACAGCCGTTTCATTATCAGAAGAAGGTTTGTCTAAGTTCTATGATAACTTTGATAATGTAAAGGATAAGATTATAATCCGTCCGCAGGATCTTTCAAACCATCCTGAGGTTATAAGAAGACTTAAGCTTATCTCTATGAACACTGCAATTGAGGCTGATATTTACGGTAACGTTAACTCAACTCACATTTCAGGTTCAAAGATGATGAACGGTATCGGTGGTTCAGGAGATTTTGCAAGAAACGCAGGTATTTCAATCTTCATGACACCATCTGTAGCAAAGGACGGCGCTATTTCATCAATCGTTCCGTTCTGCTCACACGTTGACTCAACAGAGCATGACGTATGCGTCATCGTTACAGAGCAGGGTCTTGCAGACCTTCGTGGTCTTTCTCCGAAGGAGCGCGCTAAGCTTATAATCGAGAAGTGCGCACATCCGGATTATAAGGATGAACTTATGGAGTACTTCAATCATGCTTGTAAGACAGCACCTGCAAAGCATACACCGCATGATCTTGCGCATTGCTTCGATATGCATGAAAGATTCATAAAGACAGGTACTATGAAAAAATAACGTTTTGTCTATGGGGGACAAGCAATATATATAGGAAAAAGCGCTCCGAATGCTCGGGGCGCTTTTGATGTTTTACTAAAATGAATTTATGATTTTGATTTGATTAGGATTTTTCTGATTCTTGATGCAAGCGTAATCGCAAGAGCAAGTTTTACTATATCAGGAATTATAAACGGGAATACGCACCATGAAAGTGCGGTCATAATTCCAATAGGTCCTGATGCTCTAGAGTAAACGGTTATAAACCATGCGGTTCCGAAAACATAGCATACTAAAAGGCCTACCATCATCGCAATTATGCGAGTGATAAGTTTTGTGTTGATGAACTTCGTTGCAAGTAAGTATATAAGTCCTATGGCAATGAATCCCAATACATATCCGCCTGTAGTACCGAGCAAAACTCCGATGCCGCCTGCAAAACCTGAAAGCACGGGGATTCCTATAGCAGCCATGAGTATATATATAAGGATGGAAAACGTACCGTTTTTACCGCCAAGCATTTCCAAAACGAAAAATACCGCGAAAGTTTGCAACGTAAAAGGCACAACCGACGGTATACTTATCCATGAGCATATCGCGATAAGCACCGCGCATATTGCAATATTAACGAGATCGTTTATTTTAAAAGAGCTTTTACCTGTATTCATAATATCCTCCGATAATGCATTATTGGTTAGACGCAATTAGCGTACCGAGAAGTATTATAGTCCTAATGCAGTAAAAAGGCAATTAGTGTTCGTGGATTATACTACTATGATGCTCAAAAATACTGGACGAGCATCAAGTGCTTTGACAAAATATATTAAAAGACTATACGAGGTTATTATTATTCAAACAGTAAGTTAGAAGGGAGCAGGTTTATGAAAGCGGGAATAGCGGCGTGCTCGAACGGAAAGATTTAAAGCATGCTTAAACGGCGAGCAAAAGTGATTTTATACTTGAAAATACGTGAGAGACAATATATTATTAACAGGTAAGATTTTTTAATCTTGGGAGGAGTAAAAAATGAAGAAAAAGCTTTTTAGTGTAGTGCTTATTATGATGCTTGTTGCGTCCTTATTAGTAGGATGTGGCAAGGACAAAGAAGAGGACGTTAACTATAACGGAACTCACAGCAAGGTTGTAGAAGACGACACTGATGACAATCAGGATGATAATGATTCCGATGATAACGATGACACGGATGACAATGACGATAGCGATGATAATGATAACACCGACAACAATGCGCCGGTAACATTTGAACTTAGCTTTGTTGAAGAGCAGGATATGGGAAGATATCCGGGTTATCACGGAGTTGTGCTTGATGATTTTGAAGGCGCACCTAATATTCTTATCATGCCGTCGGGTGAAATAAAGAATGTCGTTATTTACAGACTCGAGTATGAAGACTATGATGCTACTGCAAACGAGGTGATTTATAAACTTGCCGACGTGATGAAACTCGACACGGAAGGCATAGGACCGAATAAGCCGATATTCTTAAAAGGTGCAGACCTTGGTGAGACATTCCCTAAGATCGCATTCGGATATACAGATGCAGACGGTCAGAATCACGTAATCTCGATTACGGAAAGCGGCAAGGACGGAAGTCTTGTGCAGACAGAAATGAACCAGTTATTTATTAAAGGGCTTTAATTAATGAAAGCACGCGTTTGCATTACGCGTGCTTTCGTGGTAGAATGAGACGTTCAAAGAAGATTTGTATTATATAGGAAGGAACACTTGTTATGTGGGTTGCCGATAATTGGAAAGATTATGAAGTATTAGATACATCCGCAGGTGAGAAGCTTGAAAGCTGGGGAGGATATCTCCTTGTGCGCCCTGACCCTCAGGTTATCTGGGATACGCCAAAAGTAAATCGCGGCTGGAAGAAGATGAACGGTCATTATCACAGAAGCGCAAAAGGTGGCGGTGAGTGGGAGTTCTTTGACCTTCCTGAGCAGTGGAGTATCAATTATAATATGAAGATAGGCGAAACGCTTACATTTAATCTTAAGCCGTTTTCGTTTAAACATACCGGACTTTTTCCTGAGCAGGCAGTCAACTGGGATTGGTGTTCTTCTATTATAAAGGAAGCAATAGATAAAAAGACCTGTAACAAGGAAGGCGACAATCGCCCACGTGTACTTAATCTCTTCGCATATACGGGCGGCGCTACACTTTCTGCTGCGGCAGCAGGTGCAAGAGTAACACACGTAGATGCATCTAAGGGTATGGTTACCTGGGCAAAGGAAAATGCGGTAAGCTCAGGACTTGCCGAAGCGCCGATAAGATGGATTGTAGATGATTGCGTAAAGTTTGTTGAACGAGAGATTCGCCGTGGCAATAAGTATGACGGAATCATAATGGATCCGCCGTCATATGGAAGAGGACCTAAGGGAGAAATCTGGAAGATAGAAGAGTCGGTATTCCCGTTTATGAAGCTTTGCAGCCGGCTCCTTTCCGATACACCGCTCTTTTTCCTCATAAATTCATATACGACAGGATTGCAGTCTGCAGTGCTTACGTATATGCTTTCAACAATATTGAAGTCACGCGGAGGAAGTGTTGAGGCGTCAGAGATCGGACTTCCTGTTAAAGATACCGGACTTGTGCTCCCATGTGGAGCATCAGGCAGATGGAGCCACTAAAACTAGTAGTAAAAAACGATAAAAACCACAATAGAAAGATAAAGAAATTTTGTACTTAAAAAAGTACAAAAAATCCTAAAAAATACTTGCAACGCCCGATATATGTGTGTATAATCAATTTGCTGTGACATGAGAGCTGTGAAACGAAAGGTTGCCGCTACATGTTAAGAAGACACATATAGCGGGTTTTTTCGTGGAGCGAGTCATGTAGAAACCTGGCGACAAGTCACTGTACTTCATTAAAAACGTCTACCAAAGAGTAGAAACGACGTGTGAATCACGAAACACACGGGAGAGTGTACAGTCACCGCTTGTCGTACTGATATTTAAAGTGCGAATAGGAGGCGACTTTTTTTATGGCAAGTCAAGTAATGAGAATCACACTCAAGGCGTATGAGCATCAGTTAGTAGATGCATCCGCTAAGAAAATCATCGAAACTGTTAAGAAGACAGGATCAAAGGTTAGTGGACCGGTACCGCTCCCAACAAAGAGAGAGGTAGTAACAATTCTTCGCTCGGTTCATGTTAACAAGGATTCAAGAGAGCAGTTCGAGCAGAGAACTCATAAGAGACTTATCGACATCATCACACCAACACAGAAGACTGTTGATGCATTATCTCGTTTAGAGATGCCTGCAGGTGTGTACGTTGATATCAAAATGAAGGAAAAATAAGGTAACAATCCTGAAATCGGTTTAGTATAGAAGCAACACCTTACGGCGGAAGGCCGCTGTGAGTAACGTTCCACTTATACGACTGTTCTAGGATGAGCGGGAAACCGCTCCGCTGTAGTTTAACAGGAGGAAAGAAAATGAAGAAAGCAATTTTAGGAACAAAAGTCGGAATGACTCAGATCTTCAATGCAGACGGCGTTTTAGTACCGGTTACTGTATTGCAGGCAGGTCCATGCGTTGTTACACAGATTAAGACTGTAGAGAACGATGGATACAGCGCTGTTCAGGTTGGATTCGCTGATAAGAAAGAAAAGGCGATCACAAAGGACGGTAGCGGAAAGAAAGAAATCAATCACAGAAACGGCGTTAACAAACCACTTGCAGGCCACTTTAAGAAGGCCGGCGTTGCATCAAAGAGATTTGTTCGCGAGTTCAAGTTTGAAAATGCTGCTGATTACAAGTTAGCAGATGAGATCAAGGCTGACATCTTCGAAGTTGGCGACAAGATCGACGCAACAGCAATTTCCAAAGGTAAAGGTTTCCAGGGTGCTATCAAGAGATATGGTCAGCACAGAGGACCTATGGCTCACGGTTCAAAATTCCACCGTCACCAGGGTTCAAACGGCGCTTGCTCAAGCCCATCAAGAATCTTCAAAGGTAAGGGAATGCCTGGACATATGGGAAGCGTTAAGGTAACAGTTCAGAACTTAGAGATCGTTCGCGTAGATGCTGAAAACAATCTCTTATTAGTTAAGGGTTCTGTACCGGGACCAAAGAAATCTTTAGTAACGATTAAGGAATCTGTTAAGGCTTAATGCCCTAACGGGAAGGAGGAAATTCAAGATGGCAACAGTTACTGTTTATAATATGAAAGGCTCTGAAGTTGGTTCAATCGAACTTAACGATTCAATCTTTGGAGTAGAAGTAAACGAGCATCTTGTACATATGGCAGTTGTTCAGCAGTTAGCTAATAACCGTCAGGGTACTCAGAAGGCTAAGACACGTTCCGAAGTAAGCGGTGGTGGTAGAAAGCCTTGGAAGCAGAAGGGTACAGGCCGTGCAAGACAGGGTTCAACAAGATCTCCACAGTGGACACATGGTGGCGTAGTATTCGCTCCAACACCAAGAGATTATTCCTTCAAGCTTAACAAGAAGGAAAAGAGAGCAGCACTTAAGTCCGCTCTTACAGCTAAGGTAAGCGATAAGAAGTTCATCGTACTTGATGAGTTAAAGCTTAACAACATTAAGACAAAGGACTTTGCTGATGTACTTACAAACCTTAAGGTTGAAGGCGCATTAGTAGTATTAAATGAGAACGATAAGAATGTTATCTTGTCAGCAAGAAACATTCCTGAAGTTAAAACAACACAGGTCGGCACATTAAACGTATTTGACGTTATGAAGTATAAGAACGTTATTACAACTAAGGATGCCGTAGCTTCTATCGAGGAGGTATATGCATAATGGCAGCGATTAAATATTATGACGTTATTCTTAAGCCGGTAGTTACGGAAAAGAGTATGAATGCTATGAGCGAGAAAAAGTACACATTCCTCGTTCATCCGGAAGCTAACAAAACAATGATCAAGGAAGCAGTTGAGAAGATGTTTGACGGAACAAAGGTTAAGTCAGTAAACACAATCAACCTCGACGGCAAGACAAAGAGACGTGGCATGACATTCGGTAAGACAGCTAAGACAAAGAAAGCCATCGTAACTCTTACACAGGACAGCAAGGATATCGAGATCTTCGCAGGTCTTTAATCCCAGGTAAAAGCTGGTCTCGCAGGTGCGAATAACGCACGATGCAAAATATGTGTCAAGACAAGACACGATAGTAAAAACGTTGAAAGGAGAACAAAAAAATGGGAATTAAGACATACAGCCCATATACACCTTCAAGAAGAAACATGACAGGTTCTGACTTTTCAGAGATTACAAAGTCAACACCTGAGAAATCACTTGTTACTTCATTAAAGAAGAATTCAGGTCGTAACAACCAGGGTAAGATTACAGTTAGACACCATGGTGGCGGCAATAGAAGAAAATACAGAATCATCGATTTCAAGAGAACAAAAGACGGAATTCCGGCAACAGTTGTTTCGATTGAATACGATCCGAACAGAACAGCAAATATCGCACTTATCAACTACGCAGACGGTGTTAAGAGCTATATCTTAGCTCCTGAAGGTTTAAAGGTTGGCGATAAGCTTATGAACGGACCTGAAGCAGAAGTTAGAGTTGGTAACTGCCTCCCGTTAGATAAGATTCCGGTAGGTGCTCAGATCCACAATATCGAGTTATACGCAGGCCGTGGCGGACAGTTAGTTCGTTCAGCAGGTATTGCAGCACAGTTAATGGCTAAAGAAGGAAAGTACGCAACACTTCGTCTTCCTTCAGGCGAAATGAGAATGGTTCCGCTTAACTGCCGTGCAACAGTCGGTGTTATCGGAAATGGCGAACACAGCCTTGTTAAGATTGGTAAGGCAGGACGTAAGCGTCACATGGGTATCCGCCCAACAGTTCGTGGTTCTGTTATGAACCCTAATGACCATCCACACGGTGGTGGTGAAGGACGCGCACCTGTAGGACGTCCTGGTCCATGTACTCCTTGGGGCAAGCCTGCTCTTGGATTAAAGACCAGAAAGAAGAACAAGCAGTCTAATAAGCTCATCGTAAGACGTAGAGACGGTAGAGCAGCTAAATAATTAAGGAGGAAGAAACATGGCACGTTCATTAAAAAAAGGACCATTTGCAGATGCAAGCTTACTTAAGAAAGTTGATGCTATGAACGCAAAAGGCGACAAGTCAGTAATCAAGACCTGGTCCCGTCGTTCTACAATCTTCCCATCAATGGTTGGACTTACAATCGCTGTACATGACGGAAGAAAGCATGTACCGGTATATGTAACAGAAGATATGGTTGGACACAAGCTCGGTGAGTTTGTTGCAACAAGAACATTCAAGGGACACGGCAAAGACGAGAAGAAGTCACGTTAATAGATTTGATTTATTGAAAGGAGGTTTTTACCAATGGCTAAAGGACATAGAGCCCAGATCAAGAGAGAGAGAAATGCGGTAAAGGATACACGCCCATCGGCAAAGTTATCCTACGCAAGAATCCCTACTCAGAAGGCATGCTTCGTATTAGATGCTATCCGTGGTAAAGACGTAGAAACAGCACTTGGTATCTTAGCTTACAATCCAAGATATGCTTCAAGTGTTATAGAGAAATTATTAAAGTCAGCAGTTGCAAACGCTGAGAACAATAACGGCTTAAAGGCTGAGAATCTTTATGTAGAAGAGTGTTTCGCTAATAAGGCTCCTACAATGAAGAGAATCAGATGCAGAGCTCGTGGAAGCGCAAACAGGATTGAGAAGAAGATGAGCCACATCACAGTTGTGCTCAACGAAAGATAAGGAGGGCCAATATGGGACAGAAAGTTAATCCACACGGATTAAGAGTCGGAGTAATCAAAGATTGGGACTCTAAATGGTATGCTGATGCCGAGTTCGCTGATTACCTCGTAGAGGATTATAACATTAGAAAGTTTCTTAAGAAGAAATTATACAATGCAGGCGTATCAAAGATAGAAATCGAAAGAACAACAGACCGCGTTAAGGTATCTGTATTTACAGCTAAGCCGGGTGTTGTTATCGGTAAGGGCGGAGCAGAGATCGAGAAGATCAAAGCTGACGTTCAGAAGTTTACACAGAAGAAGTTACTCGTAGATATCAAAGAGATTAAGAAGCCTGATAAGGATGCTCAGTTAGTAGCTGAGAACATCGCACTTCAGTTAGAGAACCGTGTATCTTTCCGTAGAGCAATGAAGTCTTGCATGGGAAGATCGAGAAAAGCAGGAGCTCTTGGTATAAAGGCAGCTTGTTCAGGTCGCCTTGGCGGCGCTGATATGGCTCGTACAGAGTTCTACACAGACGGTACTATTCCGCTTCAGACATTAAGAGCTGATATCGACTATGGATTCGCAGAGGCAGATACCACATACGGCAAGGTTGGCGTAAAGGTATGGATCTACAAGGGCGAAATCCTTCCAAATAAAAAGGTTAAGGAAGGGAGCGATAAATAATGTTAATGCCAAAGAGAGTTAAACGCCGTAAACAGTTCCGTGGCACAATGACAGGAAAGGCGTTAAGAGGAAATAAGATCAGCAATGGTGAATATG
>JAFRZM010000024.1 GCA_017442585.1 Lachnospiraceae bacterium
ATAATACATATATCATAATAATATCTTTTTCATGACTAGTTGGAAGTGGATTAAACCACTCCTTCTGGTTCCTCCAATTTTATATTTTTTTGTTTTGTTTATTACATATATTAAGGCATTCGTAAAACGAATGCCTTTTTGCTATTCAATATATAATACGGATTTCCTTGGTTTTTATCTTCATTTTTCTTTCATGTTTTCATTTTCAGTCAAAAAAGCGCACCCTCTTGACTCTTCCTTTGGTCGTGTTGACCGGTGTGGTATCTACTGCATATAGTTTTAGGGTTTTCCTACTTATATTCCCTGCAGTATCCTTTGCTGCAACAATTATTTCCACTACCGTATCGGCAACTATAGTCTTTAAATCCGCATCTTTATAATTTTCAATATAAATACCAACTCCGCCGATACTATTAGCTCTATTAAGTGTTCCGTCCTTATTATCCTTCGCGCTTATTTCATTTATTATATAACTTGTATCTATTACTCCGTTACGAAGCGCAAAAAGAGGTGCATATATATCTTTAACAAAAATCTCAGGTGGTTCCTCATCTTTTACTTCTATAGGCTCCATTATGACATACAGTATCTTATATCCGCTCACCCCCAGATAAACATACTCTTGCGGCTCCATTTTTCTTTTTGCAAACTCAAGATAAGATACCTTATATCCCGGTATCCTGTTAAAATCCACGTGATACACCGTCCCCGGTTTATCTTTTGCATAAAAGATATCCGTTTTTAAAACCTTCTGATTATAACCACCGCTTGGATATGGTTCTCTTGTTACATAACTGGTCCATTTTTCCAAATAGTCACTATAAGCATAAACTACAATCTTGTTATCATTGGTAACACGATAAGAAATAGAATTGTTATCGTTATATATAGTCCCATTCAGTAAAACTTTCTCGGTAAAATACCTTTTATCCTGACCTGCCATTCTTCCTTGAGGAAATTTAAATGTAAAAACCGAGCCCTCAGATAAGGTTTCATACTTTCTAACAATATGTTCTTTATAATAAGATTCTAAATGAACAGCCTCACCATTTCTTACTTTCTCATAGATCTTATCCGTCAAGTGATACTCTATTTCCTGTACATATCCGCTCTTCGCATTACCGGTCTTTGCCAAAGCTGCTTCAAATTCAAAGAGAAGCGGTATTATAAGTATAAGTACCGATAGTGCCAATGCTACAATATTACGCTTTAAAAGTTTCCTATCCATTTTTTATTCAATCACCCCGGCCTTTCTCCTTACTCTTATTATTTTTTCCGTCCCATTTATCAATGTAAACTTCAATACATAATCGACACTGATACTGCATTCTTTCCCGTTATAGTAAAAGTTTTCTATTACAATCTCCCCTTCACCCGCCATTACCCGTTCTGTCTCTTCCTTTAGAAATCTCTGCTTATCACCGTTAAAGCCATCAGCAAACATCGTTATAGCTTTTCTTGTCGATAATTCTCCGGCATATACAAGTTCCTCTTCTCTCACATAAGGTACGCCTATGACAAGCAGCATCTTTATCATTACAACAAGTAATAGCATAGAACACATTCCAAACGATACTATACGCATATTATCCCTTTCTCAGGCCTTTTTTAATCTGGTAACAGGCAACCTGACACTATAGCATTCCGTATCTATCACAAATGTCAAAACATATATACCCTCCATAGAAAAACTAATCAAATCACCGTTTCTGTCTATAGAAATCTCCCTGCCGTTATCTTCTTTATACATTCTTAAAAACTCGACAACTGCATCTTCTCCCGTGACCATATTGGCATAGATTATTCCTCTTAACGCATACGTCGTATCGGTTTTAAGTATGGTCGGTCCCACTCGCACATCAATATTATCTGCCTTTGCAACTATCTTTTGCGTGGGATATTTTGCTTCCGATATTTCATTATTAATGCGGTCCTTAACGTTTAATCCTATCTTATTTACCAGAGGATCATTTCCGTAAAACAAAACATTTAATACCATAAGTCCAACAACAACGAAAAGCGATGTGGTTAACAATATCGTTACTATCCGTTTCATAAGCTCTTAACCACCATTATTATTTCGTTTTTAAATGGACCGTATATTGTTTGAAAGTTTATTGCGATCACACTTAATCCCGCTATGCAAGCCAAAAGTAACATGCCATACTCCTTTATGAGTTCTTTCATAAAACCTCCTACAAAATTCTCATTATCTTATACAAAATATCAGCTATCATAAGCGTTGCAGATATTACAAGCACGCTCATTCCATATTCCTCGATTATCTCTAACATGTAACGCCTCTCGTTTCTTTTCTTATTGTCTCTTTCAATATAGGAACGGTAAGATTATAGTTAACTGTTATTTCCGCTGAAATTACACTCTTTTTCTTCGAAAACCTATCGTTAGATACGTAGATTTCACTCGTTCCATCGAAATAATAAAATTTAATCGACATTTCATAACCATTTTCTTTTGCGCAGCTAAAACATTTATTCACGGTTTCCTCATCAAACTCGCTATTCTCTAAAGCAACTATGCAACTGTTACGAAATTCACGTGCATTACCACAGTCTACCTCTACTTTAATGAGATCTATTCCTATGAGCAAAAACACAAATATAAAAATCATAGCGATCATTCCTTCAATAATCTGCTGCATATTTCCTCCTATAAACTGCTGACAAAGAAAAGCAATATTACCGACATATCTGCAATAAGCTTAAACGAAGTCACAACAACCGGCATCATAAATAAAAGCGAAAGTCCTGCCATCTTCTTGTCTTCAAGCTCTTTTTTTACCGTAAGTATATACAAATCATTTTGCTCCAGTATATGATCTATCGCATCTTCTATATTATCCAGAGTTCCTATGGACAAAGAATATAAAAGCCTCATTGATGAAGTAACTTCAGGGAAAGCAAATTCATCCAAAAAATCAATATATGCCGACGGATCTTGCGGGCTTTTCTTCAGCGTTTTTAAAAACGTACTTATATACGGTTTCAAAAGCACCGGCGCTTTAGACGCGCTTTCCCTTATCGCCCCTTCTACATTATGTGTCTCCAAAAGCAAGGCAACCGACAGTATCCATTCTGTAAAAGCATATCTGATTTCATTAGAAAGAATCTTGTATAAAGTGCGTCTTCCAATGAATTTTTCCTTATGATAGTATTTTTTCAGCTTTTTAAGCAATTCATCGTCACTATATATTCGTCTCTCGATCAGGTAGTTACCAACTGTCTTTTTATATGCATAAATTGCAATCGCACATAAAGCAATTACATATAACAGCACCGAAAATTTAAATATACTATTCCCCGTAAGTGCCTGTCTTTCCGGTGCAAAAGCAATCATAACGAGGCTTACTATCATTCCGGCAAAACATGACATAACTACGCTCTTACGTTTTAAACGCACGTTTTCTATATAAAGCAATATCCGTTCCTTACTCCTATATTGCTCCCGTTTCAAAATAAATATTGCTCTTCTTGTATGTCCCCCATATTTTTCCGCATCTAACATATATGAATGTAGCTTATTTACGTGGTTTATAGGATAAGTTTCTTCTAATTCGGTAAATATTTTACTTTTATCGTCATCTGCCACATGTGTTTTTAGCTTATCTAAAGTCAACGCCAAGGCCTCTTTCATCCTGCCATCTTTAAACAAAAGATAAGTTTCTCTAAGTGCTGCGTCTATTTTCCCGCTTCTCATAAAAGCGAAGGAAACCTGCTCGAGATAGTCAAACGCCTCATTTACTCTCTGCCTCTCAGACTTTTCCTCCTTGGCTTTCTTTCCAATATAGATTGCGGTAATCACAGCCATTATACACTGTGGTATTATAAAGCAAATCTCACTTTCACATATGTAATTAAATCCGATAACTATTGCCAGTGCCACCAATACTATCACAATATAATCCCTTTTCTTATAAGTATTTCTTTTTCATCCGAAGTCAAAAGATCTCCGTTCCACTTCCCGTTATCCGCAAGTAATATGCTCTTATTTTCTCCGTTTTCACGATAAAAAAGCCGTATCTGCCATATTCTTCGCTTTGACTGTCCCTTTTCATCTTTGCTGCGATTAATCAGCACACCTATATCTATCTCGTTAAAGAGCTGCCCCTCCAGCCTCCTTACATCTATAGGATTTCCTATCATGGTTAGTATTCTTTCCGGAATCTTAGCTGTATCATCCGTATGCAGAGTTGTTATACCATGAATTCCTGTAGACCAGGCCTCTATCAAATTCTTTGCTTCCTCGCTTCTTGTTTCTGACAACATAAGCCATTTCGGATTCTGGCGAAGAGAAGCTTTAATCGCATCATGATATGTAAATACGCCTTCATCCCCCTCAACCTTAATCTCAACTATATCTGCATCTTTCTTTATCTCTGACAGATGCCATTCAAGATTGTCCTCTATAGTTATAACTCTTTCACTTTTGGGAATATGGTATGCAAGAAATTTTGCAAATTCTGTTTTGCCTGATCCCGGCGGGCCGCAAATTACAAAATTCGATCCAACAGTAACGGCCTTTATCAGAAATTCATACATACTTTCCGAAAATAGCCCCTCGCTAATTGCGCTTTCTTTCGTATAACGCATACTCGGCATTGACTTTCTGATTGATATGCTCTTACCGTTTAGGCTTACGGATTCATGCAGAATACTTATCCTTAACGTATCTGTCTCTGCTTCCAGGAGAGGATTCTTTTTATTAAAATTCTTCTGCATAAGATTTGCTATTCTTTGTACGAAGCCAAGCTCAAACTCTTTATTTAACGGCTTTCCGACTCTCATTCTTCTACCGTCGACATCAGTACAGTAAACCACACAATTATTAATGTCTATATCCGTAATCTTTTCATTTAAGACCAGATCATATAACGGCCCATAAAGTTCCCTCGGATTCTCGATTACAAGCCCCATACAAACATACCGACCGCCGTCGTTATCTTAGCTGCATCCTCTGCCTTTTTAGCAAAGTTTGTTACAAGATCTGCCAAAGCCTTCGCTACAACTCCATCCGGGGCAAGAAGCACACTCATAATACTTATAAGCGCAAGTATCACTACAACAGTTATAATAGCCCCTCCATACTGCTCAAAAATTTCTTTCATTCTTCATTATCTCCTTTCGAGTTTATTAGAATTAATATAATGGAATGTTCCCGGTGAATACCGGATATATGACAATCGGGCCGGCCCGATCGACATTGATATCTTAAGATGGTCTTACTATACAAAATAATATTCGACTTGTAAATAGATTTTTTGAAGTTTATTTTTATTTAAGAATTAGACCGGTGAAGCTCAAATTATAAAATTTTTATAAACTAAATAGACGAGGTGCAATCACCTCGCCTTAAAACATAGCCATTCCGGCATTATTTACATCTTATAACTTAATCTTCATTCCGCAATGAGGACAGAATATATGTCCTTTTTCTACAAATTCGCCACAGCCCGGGCATGTCTCCTTACCGCGAACTTCTGCTATCTGACGACGTACTTCCTTAATTTCTTCTCTTATCGCACTAATGCGCCCCATCTGCTCGAATTCAGGGTTCTCGTCATGCTCATGCTCCTGATAATAAAGTATTCCAAGCTCGAAATACTGCTTCTCAAGATAGCTCTCTTTCTCTTTAAGTTTTAATGTAAGTGGTGTTACATCAATAACCGTCTTTGTTGTTTCCCTTAAATTCTTACCCATTTCAACCATAGTATCACATGCTTTTTCAGCCATATTTCTTAAATCTGAAGAATCGAAATTCATTATAAACCTCCTTTATGTAAAAAAATATAAACCTCATATCAGTATTATTTTATCATCTTTATAATAATGGGTAAATATAATTCATAAATACTACACGAATAGTAGCAGCTTTATCCACGCAAAAAAAAAGAAAAAAAGAAACGCCAAGGGACAAATCCCTTGGCGTTAAACACTAATTTGCTCTCAGTCGAACTTCGTTCGACTGAAATAATAAGGTACATAACAAATTTGCGAGCAAATTTGTTATATCAAGTTTGACTTCGTCAAACTTTCCGGCCTATACTATACCCTGCTCCATCATAGCTGCTGCAACCTTCTTGAAACCTGCAAGGTTAGCACCTGCTACGTAGTTAGGCTTGCCGTTGATCATTACGTTGTACTCTTCTGCTGCGCTCTTGCATGCATTGAAGATACCTCTCATGATTCTCTGAAGCTTCTCATCAACTTCCTCAAGTGTCCAAGGAAGGTGCTCAGCGTTCTGAGTCATTTCGAGTGATGAGCAAGCAACACCGCCGGCGTTAACAGCCTTTGAAGCCTGCATAACGATACCGTTCTGCTGTAAGTAAGCCATAGCCTCGTTTGTTGTAGGCATGTTGGATACTTCGATAACGTCCTTAGCTGTTCCTTCAGAAACGATAAGCTTAGCTTCTTCGATTCTGATTTCGTTCTGCATTGCGCATGGCATGTAGATATCAGCCTTAACCTTACCAAATGGTCTCTCGCCTGCTACGAACTTAGCATTCGGGAACTTCTCAAGATACATCTTAGCTTCGTTTCTGTTAGAAGCTCTCATCTCAAGTAAGAACGCGATCTTCTCAGGTGTTGTGATACCTTCTTCATCAAGAATATATCCGTCAGGACCTGAAATTGTTACAGGGATTGCACCGTACTCTGTAAGCTTCTTGCAAGCGCCCCAAGCAACGTTACCGAAACCTGTTACAGAAACCTTCTTGCCCTTTAATGAGCTGCCGATTGACTTGAAGTACTCATCTGCATAATAAACAGCGCCGTATCCTGTAGCTTCAGGACGTCCGATTGATCCGCCGTATGAAAGACCCTTACCGGAAAGAGCACCTGCTTCATATCTACCTGTAAGTCTCTTGAACTGACCATAAAGGTAACCGATTTCTCTTCCACCAACACCCATGTCGCCTGCAGGGCAGTCAACATCGATACCGATGTATCTATATAACTCGTTCATAAAGGACTGGCAGAATCTCATAACTTCCATATCTGACTTGCCCTTAGGATCGAAATCAGAACCACCCTTACCACCGCCGATAGGAAGTGTTGTTAAGGAGTTCTTAAATGTCTGCTCAAAACCTAAGAATTTGATAATGCTTAAGTTTACGTTTGGCTGGAAACGAAGACCTCCCTTGTACGGTCCGATAGCGCTGTTGAACTGTACACGGAAACCTCTGTTAACCTGTACCTTACCGTTGTCATCTACCCACGGTACACGGAACATATGAACCTTCTCAGGCTCTACTAATCTCTCAAGAATAGCATGCTCTTCGTACTTAGGATCGTTATCAACGATTGGACGAAGGGAGTTCAAAACTTCTTCAACTGTCTGAAGGAATTCCGGCTCGTTCGCATTTTTAGCTTTTGTAGCTTCTAACACTCTGTCTACATATGACATGATTGTGTCCCCCTTAATAAAAATTAAATATTATATTGTTACTAACCCGAAAATACGGGTAAAAACCTTTGGTATAAGCTTTTAAAAAATTAAAAACCACACCGACATAAATAATTATACGAGCGTTTTCTTAAATTTGCAACCTACGAGTTCTAGTTGTTTTTTAAGATTTTTTATACTGTATATAGTGATTTTTTAGGTCTTTTTTCCAGAACAAAAACCGCTGTCAATAACACTCTATTTATAATCTGCCAGGAAGAATATCGCAAGTGTTCCCGGGCCCGAATGTGAGCCTATAACAGGTCCAACGTCGGATATACGGATATCTTCTATTCCAAAACGCTCTCTTATCGTATCTGCGGCAAAATTTGCATCATCCATACAGTCACCGTTACTTATGAATATGCAATCGTTCTTGTCACGATAGCTTCCCATCTGCTTCTCCATTGCATCGATAAGCGAAAGAATTGATTTCTTACGTCCGCGAACATTTCCAAGCGGTGTAAGATGTCCTTCATTATCAACATGTAAAATCGGCTTGATATTTGCAAGTGTACCGATTATCGCAACCGTCTTGCTTACACGTCCGCCTCTGTGAAGACAGTTTAAATCATCAACCGTAAATACATGTCCCAAATGGTTCTTTAAATCTTCTATATAAGAAGCAGTCTCCTCTAAAGTATGACCTTCATTTTTATACTGGATAGCCTTATATACAAGAAGTCCCTCTCCTGCGGATGCAGCCAGAGAATCAATAACTATAAATTTATTGTCCGGATAATCTTCTTTGATATTATTGATAGCCAACGATACGCTGTTATATGTCCCGCTTAATCCCGAGGAAAAAGCGATGAACAATATATCTGTCGGCTTCTTTTCAAGCTCAGCACGTATAAACTCCTCAGCAACTTCAGGAGAAGGCTGTGAAGTAGTCGGTGTCGCGCCGTTACGTATCTTATCATAGAATTCATGTGAAGGCAGTGATTGATTGTCAGGATAAGACTTACCCTCCAAGTAATATGTCAGGCAGATGTACGGAACATCATACTCTTCATAAAAAGACTTCGGAAGATCACACGAAGAATCTGTAAAAATTCTAAATCCGCTCATTTTACTAACTCCTTACACAAGTAATAATAATGAAACGATTGTCTCACATAAACAAGTATAACAAATCTTATGTTTCAAGTAAATATCTATGTTTTTGCAAGTTAGCATATGGTAACCATTCTGAGGCAAACGCTTTTTCCTAAAAGAAAAAGCGACCGGTCAAACTCCCGGTCGCTTTAAAGCCCACTAATCTTCGCTGTATTGAATATTAAATTCTTCCATAACCTTTAGGACTTTATCCATATCGATGCCGGCTTCCTTTAATACTTCTATTATATGTGTGCACTCTGTATTGATGTAAATTTCAACATTTACATTTTCAACAAGTCCTCCGTCATCACTATAGTGGATGTTATTGTAAGCACTCAGACCATAACCGTAACTGCCATAGATGCCGCGTTTAAGCTTTGGTCCTTTCATAGATATGTCTATATACATCTCGTATATATCACTATCTCTGAAATACGGTGAATCAGACGAATTATAAAAGCAAGGGTGACCCATTTTAACCTTGTCTTTGTCAAGTTCCAATGCCTTCATAAATGCGTCGACATCGATTTCATATGTGTTTACATACGGGCTTTCATCCGCACCCTGCATCATAGGATTTGCGGTAACAAGTATTGCCGTACGTCCGCCAAATATTTCATCATAATACTTCGCCAAGCTGTTATACTTACTATCTAACTTAGAGACAAGCGAATCCTTATTTCTTAAGTCATCTGCCTTAAGCGGATAATAATAATCCCTGTTAAGTTTCGAACCGTCTTTTAATAAGTATGCTATCTGAATTCGAAGAGTCGCACCCGACTTTGTCTCTTGTACATAGCTTCTTTCATCAAGCATTATTTCATGAAGTTTTATAACTTCTTCCGGCTCCATTATATCGGCTCTGTTATTCTCATAATTCTTGCCGTATGCCCCGTTTACGCCGTTAAGATCGCACTCCAAAAAGATTGATGCGGATGCTGCCTTTATATCTTTTGCCTCAGGCACTTTGTTGCTTAGTCCCGCAACATCCCACTCGGCGCATCCTGCCGCTACCGCTATTACAGTCGCAGTAATAAGTGCAGGTACAAGAATTATCTTCTTCTTTAACACCGCAAACGATTTATTAAATAACGCGCTCAATAACAGATACGCGACAAATTCAATCGCAAGCATCACAAAAATGTTCATTACCGCATATTTTGTGTATGTCGAGTATGATTCTTGCGATTCAAAAAGGAAGAACATTACAACCAATCCGAAGCATCCGGTAATGCCGATTGTAAAGAATACCTTAAGCCACTGCTTCACCAAAAAGTCGCCGGTATTCTCTATCGGACGTTTCTTGTACATAACGTACGCAAGCACGATAAAAATTACGATTGGAATCATATACCACATGAATGTATAATCAGCTCCAAAACGTAAATTATACATGCCGTCACCGACTTCATTTGTGCTATAACGCATTGTTATCGTTCTCGTATAACGGAAGAAGTTTCTGGGAGAAAGAATTATATCAGGGCTTTCACCATCGATCAAAACCCCATAATAATCACATGAATATCCGTATACGACCGCACAAAGGATACGTTCTACCATCATCTTAAGTCCGACATAAAGGTAGTTAAAAATCACATATAATATCGGTGCCAAATATGAAACACCGCATATCATATTAAGAAGTACCGCCATGGAATAGAATAATAATCCGGCTACGAGGAATGTAAGCATCTCACCTATCATTGCCTCTACTTCTCCGTGATTGTTTTTCAATACTATAAGCCATGCAATCGTCGTAGTTACAACAGGCAAAACCAAAGGAATAAGTCCACGGGTGAAACTGTTCACGAATAATTCCCTTCTGGTAAATGGCATTGCGTGAAGCATCTGCGATGAACGCTTGTCAAATAAGTAATAGAAATTAACAAGGGCGAGCAAAGCTGCGAGAATAAAGATTATCTCCATTCCCGAATGGTCTCCGAGGCGCTGTGTGAACAACGTAAATGTGTCCGCAGTAGTCTCCGGGTTTCCAACCTTTAACTCTGCCAATGCGGAATTAAGATCCATTTTATATGCAACAGGGCCCGTAATAATAAACCCCATGCTTAACAATACTCCTGCTATGACATGGCCGATAAGAAAGCGAGTAAAAAGCGCCTTACGAAATAAGGATATCTTTGACTGCATAATCTGTACCTCCCAACTCATAGATAAATATCTCTTCGAGGGTAAGCGGAATAGCCTCGATAAACATCGGATTGTATGCGCTTAAACGTTCTACGGCGTCTTTTTCTTTTGACTTTATGATTAAATTCACAACTCTTCCCGTTGTCGTAGAATGTAACACGCCCGGTATGTCGTTAAATGCCGGAATCTCCCCGTCGAATGCCATCTGAATCTTAACAGTATTCTCCTGCATATCTTCCAATGAACACTCAAGCAATATCTTACCGTCACTCATAATACCAACGTGATCGCATACATCTTCAAGCTCTCGTAAGTTATGAGATGATACGAGTACCGTAACTTCTCTGTCCGTTACCTCTTTTAAGAGTAAACTCCAAACCTGCTTTCTCATTACAGGATCAAGTCCGTCGACCGGCTCATCGAGTATTAGAATATCAGGTTTTTGAGCTATACATAACCAAAAGGCTGCCTGCTTTTGCATACCTTTTGATAAAAAACGTACTTTCTTCTTCATGTCAATCTTAGGGAAGTACTCCTTAAGTCGCATAAAGAGCTCCATGTCAAAATTCTCATAAGTCTTCTCATAGAACTTTGCCATGTCTTTTAACGATGCCGTATGATAGAAGAATACATCATCCGGAATATATCCGATACGCTGCTTTACAGCATTATTATCGTATACCGGAGCATCATCGATTAGAATCTGTCCTTCATCTGCCTTGTAGATACCGGTTATGCTTCTTATTATAGTCGACTTGCCTGCACCGTTAGGACCGACCAAACCATATACGGATCCTTTTTTGACCTGCATCGTCGCCTTGTTAAGAGCCGTAAAACCGTCAAACGTCTTAACAAGATCTACTGTCTTTATCACTTAACCGTACCTCCTTCCGATAATTTCTTGATTCTTTCACCAAGCTCCTCCCCGTTCACGCCGTAAGAGAATAATTCCCTTACATTGTGATCAAACTTAGCAAAAAGTTCATCCCTCTTCGGATGGCTCTGAAGATTAACTGCCGCTGTAAAAGTACCGCGGCCTGATACCGTATACACGTAGCCTTCCTGCTCAAGTTTGGAAAAAGCACGCTGAATCGTATTTGGATTAATAGATAACTCAGCTGCAATCTCTCTAACTGACGGAAGCTTTTCGTCCGGCTTAAATATGCCCTTTACGATCTGTTCTCTGAACGAATCGTAAATCTGCTCATATATAGGTCGTACATCGCGTAAATTAACCGATATCATGTCTCTCCTCCTTTCTGCGTAAATACGGCGGGCATCGCCCGCCGTCCCTGGCAATCCTTATTGATTGTCACACTTTTAATATAGTTTTCATAACTCCCCCGCAAGCTCTCATCCTCCCCAGAACGATTGCTTGTGTTAAGTGTACTAAACACCTTAATACACTTATATCACACCAGACGCTGTATGTCAACACCCAAATCAGAAAAATTTTAAAAAACCGAAATTCCCGCAAAACGCACACCTTCCGCCACTATAAACAGCACAAAATAAAACCCCTGTCCATAGGACAGGGGTTTTATTTCTAGGATATATAAAGGGAAAAACGTAAATTTTAATATTTACATTGTAAATAATATACCATTTGTTCATATTTGTCAAGGTTTATGAACAAATTGTTTCAAAAAATTATTTAAAATTCATCTTTCCCCTTTAAAAATATTTATTGCAACCATTTATAATTTATTAGGCCTTACACAATCACTAGAAAAACAGGCACATTCCAAGATACCCCACTCCCCAGTGAAGCAATACACATCCGTAAAGATCCTGCTGATTCTCATATAAGAGTCCGAGTACCAGTGATAACGCAAATGCACCAAGCATAAATGGGAATCCAAAAGGTATATGCATCATCATAAAAAGGAACGACGTTATTATGATACTTATACCACGCTGCCTTGGTATCTGAAGAATATATTTAACAGATGTCTGTATAACGCCTCTCGCCAAAAATTCCTGGAAAGCACATGTAATAAGATATTTAATACATCCCTTCCACGATCCGCCTATAAAATACGACTTGCCGGGAAGTCCGAGTTTTATCTGCAATACACGTAATATAAGAAGCAACGCACATGCAACGGCTCCGAATGTCACGGTTTCTATCACATTTCTCTTCCACCGGAATCTATTTACGATAAGACCGATATCTCCGAATTTAAAACTCGTCGCAAAAAGCACTTCCAGAAACAGTAGGAACGTTATACCTTCAATCATTAAAGTATAATGCCTATTGGTAAGCGGCGCCTTTAATGTAAACTTTGTAAGACACCAGATGCTTAAGTATACCGCGATAAACGAAACCAATACGAAAAAGATATTGGAACTGTCATGCACCATTGTCTTGAGTCTGTAGTGCTCCGTTACATCTTCGAACATTATAAGCATACCGTCAAAGTCGTATGAATCGTTATCATTATCTTCCTTCATTGAAATCTCTGCTATGACATGGATTTTTTCCCTGTTCGGAAGATGAAAGCTTACTGTCTTTTTAGTATTCAGATGATGTTCAACCGCGCTGTTAAAGAATTCATTAAACTCTTTGTTATCCGGGTCGCTTAAAAAGGCTTCCCTGAAATCCGCATTTCGTATATCGTCTTTCTTAAAGAAAAGCTTTCGGCAGGCCTGATTATAGTATACGACACGCATATTTCTATCGACTATCATAACGCCGTCGCTCATATTATTAAAAATACGTCCGGCATCTTCTTCTGAAATTATTGCTGCATGCGAGATCAAAAAATCGCCTCCCGACAAAATTAATACTTCAACTTACACTTAATTGGCATCTTCCAATTCATTCTTTCTCTTCTTAAATATAATTTCAAACATAATCATTCCTAAGAATGTACTTAAAAACCAGGTCAAAGGAAATGCCATATAGATTGATTCAATCTTACCCGTAAGACGCGGCACTATCGCAACCCAGCTCGTACGGAATACAACCGATGTGATTATCGATATAATAAGCGGAGACTTTGCATCCTGCAATCCCCTTATGCATCCGAATACCGAATTCATTGTACCGCAAAGCCCGTAAAACATAGTCAGGCAAAAGAGCTTATGCACTGCAACTTCGGAAATCACTACAGCATTTGCAGCTGTCGCATCTACAAAGAGGCTTACCAAAGGCTTTGCAAAAATCAAAACCACAGCACCCATAAGTTCAGAAAGTATAACTACAAAACCAAGAGTCGTAATATATGACTTTCTGACTCGTTTAATATTATTTGCGCCTAAATTCTGGGAAATAAATACTACCGCACCGCTTTCAAATCCCATGAAAGCTACCATAAGAATTCCTTCTATGGAATCCGCAACGGCATTACCCGCTATTATATCAGGCGAATATTTATTTATAAGTGCAGAGATATAAACCGTAGACAGACTTAACGCAACTCCCTCCAAGGACGCCGGAACACCTTTCTGCCAAATCTCTTTTGTTCCCGTAAAGAATTTAAACCTTTTAACGGATAAATGCAACTCATCCTTTTCTCTTGCAAGGTAGATTATCATCAAGGTAAGACCTGTAAGCTGTGCAAACACTGTACCAAGCGCAACTCCCAAAAGATTAAGGTCAAATACTATAACGAATAACAGATTAAGCGACAAATTTACAGCCTGTGCCACTACCTGCATGATAAAAGGCGTAAACGAATCACCCTTGGCCTGAACCGCACTCGTTAAAAACGTAAAGACTATCATAAACGGTACTGCACAAAAATACACTCTAAAGTACAGCATTGCACCGTCCATTATTGCCTCCGGGCAGTTAACAAGAGTAAGAATCGGTCTCGCAAAAATAATTGCTATCACAGATAATACCACCGCAAGAAATCCTGTGGAAAGCGGAATCGCATTTACAATTTTGTTGATACGCTCTTTATCGCCTCGACCGTAAAGGTTACCGACTATCATTGATACACCGCCGGCACATCCCATAACGGAGCCTATAAGTGTCCAGATAACGGAACCCGACGCACCTATCGCAGACATAGCGTTCGGATGACCGAATTTGCCGACAACCATCGTATCGAAACTTGAAAAAAGCATGTTAAGAAGTGATACCGCCATAACAGGAAGCGCGAATATCACCATATTTTTAATTATACCGCCGTGTAACGGATCGGCTTTAAATTTACTGTTCCCCATAAATATCCTTATATAAATCCTAAAAACCTAATCTTCCGTCTCTTCCATGTAATAGAGTCTTGACGAAAAATCATTGAAAAGCCTTACATTGTCATTAAAACCGGTTCCTCCGAATGCCTGCTTTAATCCCACTCCACCGTACATAAGCTCACCGCCGGTAAGTGTCATATCTTCCTTCTCTCCGTTCATCTTGTAGAACTTCGCTAATATCCGCTGCATTGTGGAATCATTTTTAATATGTATCGGAGATGCCGTATTGATAAGGTCTCCGAAAGTTCTTATATCTACCTTATGCGGTATGTTATAGAAGTGGTACTTCTTATCAGGGCAAAGTCCTCTCGCATGGAAAGTGAGATTCGGGTAATTTGCCTTCGCAAGCGCCTGCATTATAAGTCCTACCGCCTTATCCTTATCAGGCGAAACCACTGTCCATTCATGTACATTTCCATAGGACCTTCCGCGATAGAAATTTCCAAAGAAATATACATCGCGCCACTTTTTATAAATAGCAACCTGTTCCTTTACCGCATCGAAACTGTCGCTGTCTAAATCCGAAAGATTAAGCTCATATCCAAACGGTCCGAATGACGCCACATTATATCTCGTATCAAGCGGCGTTACACGTAATGTCTGATGATTAGGCACGTTTGACACATGTGCAGATACAACAGACATCGGATAACCGTAACTATACGAAGTCATTGCCTCTACCCTGTAAAGTGCGTCTGTATCATCAGATGCCCAAATCTGTGGGAAGTAACAGAGTATTCCAAGGTCGAATCTGTTTCCACCCGAAGCACATCCCTCAAATAATATATTGGGGAATCTCTCCGTTAAAACTTCCATAATATGGTAGAATCCCATTATGTATCTATGGAACACCTCTCCCTGACGGTCTATGCTTAAATGCTTTGAATATACATCAGAGAAAATCCTGTTCATATCCCACTTTACGTAAGATACGCCGTCATGCTTAAAAATCTCCGACATTGCATCAATTACATAATCGCAAACTTCCGGATTCGTAAGATCCAAGATTCTCTGACTTCTTCCCTCGGAATGCTCCTGTCCCGGAATTTCTATCGCATACTCAGGATGCGATCTATAAAGATCAGAATCCACATTTACCATCTCAGGTTCAACCCAGATACCAAAATCCATTCCGAGATCTTTTATCTTTCGTATAAGTCCTTCCAAACCATTCGGAAGCTTATCTTTATTTACAATCCAATCTCCCAACGAACATGTATCCTCATTACGCTTACCAAACCATCCGTCGTCTAAAACGAAGAGCTCTATGCCCGCATCTGCTGCTTTTTTAGCAAGTTTAACTAACGAACTTTCATTAAACTTAAAATACGCTGCTTCCCAACTGTTTATAAGTGACGGACGCGGGCGCTTCTTCCAAGTGCCTCGTACTACATGCTCTCTTATAAAACCATGGAAATTCTGACTTAATCCGTTAAAACCGGCATCAGAGTAACTAATAACCGCTTCCGGTGCTTCAAAACTTTCACCCGGTTTTAGGCCAAAGTTAAAGCCTGTAGGATTTATTCCGGTTACCACGCGCATAAGATTATAGCTTGTATCTTCTATAGCTTCATAATGATTACCACTGTATATAAGGTTAAAGCCATAACTTTCGCCGTAATCTTCAGACGTTTCCGGACGCGAAACCATAATAAACGGATTTGCACGAGAAGATGACGAACCTGTCATAGATTCGTTAACTACCTTGGCGCCTGAAACAAGAGTCTTCTTATGCTCCATTTCTCTCGCCCATCCGCCGCGGAATGTATGAACCATATAATCCGGATCTTCAAAATCAATCAAAAGTGACATGAGACGATTTAACTTTATCTCGTCTTCGCTCTTATTTCTTAATGTCGCACTCCGAACTATTACATCAGTATCCTCGAATACACTGTAAATAAGATCAAGATACACCTCATGATTTCTGTCCTTAAGAGTAATGATTAAGCTTTCCGTCTTGCCGTTTTCATCATAGGAAGAAGGAAGTGTATTTAATGCGCTTTTGCCTCGTGTTTCATGCGAATAATAGATAAAATCGCAGGTTCTTCCACCGTCAACAAATTCCAGCTCGATAAAAGGCTCTCTTATGTCGCCCTTACCATACGAAGAATACTCAAAGCGAGTTCCTTCCATTGAAAGCTTCGGGAATTCCTTGGCATACATTATCGAGTTTCCGTCCGGAAATTCGTGATTTCCTGCCATTCCGTCACTTATTATATCTATTCTTTTACCGTAATACATATGCTCCAACTGACCGCTTTCAAGCCTTCTAAAAGCATATGTAGTGTTCTTTGTACTTAAGACGAATCTGTTATTCTCGCTCTTAATCATCTTATGCCCTCCCGCCGGGGTATATTTATAAGTTCTTAAAGTTCTAATCTTTTACCTTACTTTGAAGCCTTTAATTTCTCATTGATCTCTTCGAGCTTCTCATCTGTTAAAACGTATTTCTTCTTAAAGTACATAATAGCAATAAAGAGTAAGATTACAGGGATTACCGTCATAAGAATTCTTAATCCCATCTTTGATGATGCACTTACTGTCGATGAGAAATCGAATGTCTTATCTGCGTCTGTCGGTGCATCCTGGCTTAAATGTAAGAACGGAAGACCTACAGCTGCAATAAATGCCGCAACACCTGATGCAAGCTTAACTACGAAAGTCTGCATTGAGAAAATTACGGACTCATCACGACGACCGTTCTTTAACTCGCCGTAATCTACGGAGTTAGCAAGGAAGATTGTCGTAAGTACGGATAACACACCGTTTGCAGCGAAGATTAAAAATCCCGGAACGAATAAGATAAATACGTTCTGTAAACTTGTAAAGTTAAGTGCGAAAAGTACCGCATATCCTGCTACAGCCATGAAAAGTGCGATGTAGAAGATCTTAATACAATTGAAGAACTTTCTTAATACAGGGAAAAGTATCATCATTGCAAGGATCTGCATTGCTCCACCGAATGTATTAAACAATGTGTAATCGCCAAACCACTTATTACCACCGAAGTCATACTTGAAGAAATAGATTACGAGGTTTGATGTGATATAGATCGCACAGTTTATTAAAACAATTGCGACAACTGCTGCCATTGCCTGATCGTTTTGTACAAGTGCCTTAAACATATCGCCGACTGATGCAGTCTTGATATTAACTGTTGAATCTTCCTTAATTGAAACGCATGTTATAACTATAAATATGATGAAGAGGATTGCAACGATCATTGTAAAATACTTAAAACCGATAATTTCGATTTCTTTTGCTGTATTTCCACCAAGTGCACCACCTATAAAGTTAACTGCCATCATTGTAACTACCATGATGATTGCGGAACCTGCGCCTGCGCATGATCTTGCAAGAGTTGTCAAGCCTTCTCTTTCCTTACCGCCCTTTGTAATAGCAGGGATCATTGACCAGTAAGGGATATCCATCATTGTATAAGTAAGTCCCCATAAGATATAGGTAATTGCCGCATATGCCACAAGTCCCGGACCGTCAAGCGAAGGCGGGCACGCAAACATAAGGAATAGTACTACCGCATTGGTTAATGTACCGATAAGTAACCAAGGTCTGAACTTACCCCATTTTGTCTTTGTCTTTGCAACGATAACGCCCATAATCGGATCGTTAAAAGCATCAAAGATTCTTGCGCCGAGTAAGATAATTCCCATGTAAACGGCATTAACTCCGAGCATATCCTGGAAGTAATAAAGTACGTATGATGCGGAAAGCATGTAAACCATGTCTTTTCCGACAGCACCGATACCGTATCCAAACTTTTCTTTGAAACCTAAATTCGTATTCATTTATTTTCTCCTTAAGTGTTTATTTAAAGCCTAACGCTTATATTTATTTAACTTCGAATGTGAGCGTTACGCTTTCGCATGCTTCCGATTCTATTGTAAGCGTTGCGGTGCCCTTTTCACCCGTAGTCTTAATATATGTACCGCCCATACCACCGTTTAAAGTAACGATCGAAGGTCCGATAAGTTCTACCGGGCCGCTTACCTTTAAAGATACCGGATCATTCATAAACGGTAATACGTTTCCGCAATCGTCTTCGAATGTTATACGGATAGCCGCAACATCGTATGTATGCTCTTCATGAAGCGTAGTGGTACTAGCTTTTGCCTTAATATACGGCTTTAATACCGGCTTCTTTATAACTGTCGCAACAACTTTGCCATCTTTTATAGCTTCAAACTTATAAGTTACGACTCTGGCGCCCCAGTTGCCGACATACTCAGTATAAAGGTCAACTGCCTGCTGCATCTTCATGCCCTTAAATACCATAAGCTTACCGGCTTTTAGCCAGTACTTCTTCGGCATCTTGCCCATTCCGTACTTAGCGGCAGCGTTAAGGATCTCTTTAATATCTTTTTCCTGTTTCTCAGGGAAGCCTTCCTTCTTCATCTGGTTACCGATGAAATCATTAATCTCTATCGGGCCGTGCGGCATATTCGGGAACTCCGTATCGGTAGCGTAAAACTCCCATATAAATTCATCGTTCTTATACATCTTAACCGAATCCGCATTTGTAAACGCATAGATCACACCACGCGTAGACTCAGGTGATTCACCGATATCCATATTGGAACTTATCGTAAGAACCGGATCTTCATCCTGGCATGCAGCGTAAATTGATGCCGCAAGCTTTGGATTTCTGAACATATCCATAACGCCGTGATGACAGATATGGTCGCCGGAGCCAAAATCCTTATGTGTATTGTAATCAAACATGCACCATGAAAAAGATCCCGTAATATCTTCGTAAGAAGCCACTGCGTCAAGCACTCGCGCGTGACGCAGTGCATGTTCCGTACGCTTATCTACAGTGTCATAACTCTTTGTAGGATACATATGACCGTTATTTTCCGTAATAAGATACGGCTTACTCATATCTGAAGTAACTTTCTTTTTCGGTTCGCATCCCGGAGCTATTCCGTCATGCACGAAATCATTATATGTATAAACATCTTCAAGAAGATTACTTTTCTTAATGTAGCGAACTCCACCTGTCTGACGGCTTGGGTCTAACTTATGTGCCAGGAGATTTGTCTTCTCGTAGAACGCATCGTCATCCATTGATTCGTTGATTCTTACACCCCAAAGGATTATTGAAGGATGATTTCTGTACTGCTCAACCATCGCTTTAACATTAAGGAGCGCCTGATCTTTCCAAGCATCATCACCTATATACTGCCAGCCCGGGAATTCGGTAAATACCAAAAGTCCCATCTCGTCACAGGCATCAAGGAATGCATGTGACTGCGGATAATGAGATGTTCTTACCGAATTTACATGAAGTTCTTCTTTTAAAATTCTCGCATCTTCAACCTGCATTGAATCAGGCATCGCATAGCCGACATAAGGATATGACTGATGACGGTTAAGTCCGCGAATCTTTACCTTCTTACCATTAAGGTAGAATCCGTCATTTTTAAATATCGCTTCTCTAAATCCGAAGCGTACCGTATTCTCATCACGTAACACACCGTCAATCTTTAAAACGGATGTTATTGTGTAAAGTACCGGCGTCTCTATCGACCACTCAACAGGAAGAATCGGTTTATAGAGGACAAAGTTCTTTTCCCTGATCTCTACTCGGTCCGCGAGTACAGGGATTTCCTTACCCTCAGGGTCTTTTAATACGTGGGTTACGGTACCGCCGATACCTTCTTTTGACAAGGTATCTTCTATCGCAACCTGATATCTTCCGTCAGGGAGCTTAACTGTATATACGAAGGAATCCGCAAAGTGCGCTTTATCCTTGATGGTAAGCGTTACATCACGGTAGATTCCGCCATAAGTAAGATAGTCAATTACGAGTCCGAATGGCGGTATATTAAGGCTTTCCCGGCTATCAACCACAATCTTAATGTGGTTTAATCCTTCATGCACGAATTCCTGAATATCTAAGGAAAAAGCTGTATAACCGGTATGATGCTGCATAACTTCTTTGTCATTTACAAAAAGTGTCGCATCATGCGCAGCCGCACCGACTTCAAGAATTATTGCTTTATCAAGCCATTCCGACTTTATCTCTATATCTTTTTCATAGGTGGATACCATCTGATAGAGTTCTTCTGAGAAATAATGAAAAGGGACTTCCTTGACCGTATGCGGTATGCGAACCTGTTCGCTTTTTCCGCCTTCCGGAGTAAAAGTCCAGTTATCGTTAAGGTAGATTTTCTCGATCATTTTAGGGTTGCTCCTTCTACTTATTTTTATTACTCCCCAAATTATATTGTATCACAATTTATACAAAAAAAGAAGAGTCCCTTTCCACCAAGGGACTCTTCTTCGTTATTTTAATATTCCGTATTTAAAAATCGATATGAATTGTAATGCCGTTCCAAGAAGCACGAATACATGAAATGTCGCGTGAATGTACGGTTTCTTCTCATCTATCGCATAAAGCGATGCACCGACCGTGTATGCTACACCACCAAGAAGGAGGAGAATAAAGCCCGGCCATGAAAGTGCTGCAATCGTAGGCTTTATCGCAATTACTATAATCCATCCGATTCCGATATAACATGCCATAGAAAGCTTGGTGTATTTCTGAAAATCAATTGCGGTAAATACCGTAGCAAAAGCACATAATCCCCAGACAACACCGAATATCGTCCATCCGATCCATGGTTCATACTCACGAAGCGGTCCCAAAGTCACTATAGTATATGTTCCGCCTATAAGGAAATAAATCGTACAGTGATCGATAACCTGCATTACCTTCTTACCCATTTCAACCGCGTTCGGATGAAGGCCGTGATATACGGAAGACATCGTGTAAAGTGCGATAAGCGATGCGCCGTAAATTGCAGATCCCACTACTCTATACGCATCTCCTCTTATTGCGGAGAATACAACACATAACACAAGCGCTACGACACCAAAGGCACCGCCCACTATGTGAGTCACCATGTTGGCAATTTCTTCACCCCTTGTATAATCCGGCAACACTCTATCTTTTAACTTCGTACGTTTCATTTTTTAACACTCTCCCGATTAAAACAAATTAAAGGCGTGAGGGCTTTACCCGTTCGCCTTTAAAATTATAACACTATGTGATGTAGTTTTCAATACTACGTCTCATTTTTGTTTAAATTTCGCATGACACATTCCGTCTTGACTTTTAGTTAATCGTAACGTGTCCCATCGGAATTTTTTTAAGGTTTCTGTCGTTTACTTTAACATTATAGTCTTTTTTGAGCTTTTTGAATATCGTACTGTTGATTCCGTAATATGCCGAAAGAATTTCTTCATCCATCTTTACGTTATTAGCCTTTGCTTCTTTAAGAATATACTTATCGGCATATGTCTTCATGGTTACCGCAACAATTATATCTTCTCTGGTTATACCCGTAGACAGCTGCTTTTCCGTAAGACCTTCGAATATTGTATCAGCCTTCGTTCCAAGATCTTTTTCCTCATCTTCGGTAAGCTCTATTCCATCCTCTGCGGCTAAAATCGAGAAGATGTAATCATGTATGAAAAAGTCCAGTGCAACTTCGCGCGCTTTGCTGCTTACAAATCTGTTGCTTACATTTACATTCCAGTATTCCAGCGGATTTTCCGAGTTATAAGCTCTTGCGGATTCGTCGACGCTTTCTTCTTCTATCATTATATAATACGTGATGTTTTTTAACGGTATATCGTTCCCCGCAATCTCAACCACTGTCATATCAAGATTGTTCGAATACACAAAACGCCTTGCATCCTTAAAAAGGATTGATGACAAAAGAAGCAGCAATATAACACCGACAACTATTATCAAAACCAAGAATATCTTATTTTTTTCTGCAGATTTTTTAAACGCCTTCATCAAAAAGCTCCTTATAAAAAATCCCGGCTTCTAAAAAGCCGGGATAGTTAATCTTTAAATTACTTAACTGCAGCGGCTGAAACTACAATTGACATGTACTTTTCTTCTGCAGATGATCCACGTGATGTAAGTACGATCGGGCACTTAGCGCCAACGATAAATCCTGCCATATTACCTTTGCATGTAACTGTATAAACCTTACCTAAAATGTTTCCTGCATGAATGTTTGGAACGATTAAAACGTCAACGTCGCCTGCAATCTTGCTCTCATAACCCTTGAAATCAGCAATCTCTTTGCTCATAGCACAGTCATAAGAGATAGGTCCTTCAACGATACATCCAGGGATTTCTCCGGATTCATTCATCTTCTTAAGTTCGTCTGCATCAACTGTTTCAGGCATCTTCGGATTAACCTTCTCAACGCACGCAAGTACGCCAACCTTCGGATTTTCATAACCATATGCATGAAGAACATCTATAGTATTAAGGATGATTTCCTTCTTCATCTGAAGATCAGGATATGTAACCATACCACCGTCTACGGCAACTAAAATCTTATGATATCCAGGTACTTCAAACATTGTAAAGTGGCTCATAAGACGACCTGTTCCAAGACCTGTCTCCTTATTTACAACGGCCTTAAGGATAACCTTTGTATCAAGGTAACCCTTCATAAGGAAGTCGCCTTCACCGTTTCTCACAAGCTCTACAGCTTTAGCTGCAGCAGCTTCCGGTTCCGGAGCGTCGTAAATATCGCCATCCGGTATATTTGCATTCTTCTCGCTTAAAATCTCTTTAATCTTGGCAGCGTCGCCTACGAATATAGGACGTACAATGCCTTCGTTCATTGCATGAAGAGCTGCGTCAATTGTATGCTCCTCACCTGCGGCTGCGATAACCATTCTCTTAACGCTTCCGCTACCTTTAACCTTGCTGATAAGTTCCGCAAAATTCTTGATTTCCATTATTATCTTCTCCTTTCAAGTTACCCCATATATACTAAAACAGGAAAAAGCTCTTAAAACTTCCGTTATATATTCGGATAGTTTTCAATTCTTTCGTATACCTGTTCATAGAAGTCTTTTCTTTCATCAAATGGTACGATATAGAAATTATTAAGTACGCTTAAAGACAATGCCTTAACCTCCTCTTCATCCGTCATCTTTTCAAGCATGTTTCTCAAGGTGACAATAAACTTATGCCATCTTAAGGTAAAAGCTTCATACGAGACGATATCGCTTTCACAGATCCATTTATCTATACGCACTTTGCCGCGGTTTTTGACTTTACATTCATCCTTTTGCAAGAAGTAATAGAATCCGTCATCCTCATAGGCGCGTCCCAAAGGAAACAACCTGCAAAAGCCCGGACGTATGTCATGTATCGTACAGCGCTTATTAACAAGGAAGGCGCATGCTTTGACCTCGTTATCCATGTTTATGGATGGCATTACGATTCCGTCGACTACTTTAAGTGCCAGGTGCGTGCCTAAAAGTTCAGTAAACGGCTTATTAAGACGCTTTGTGATTCTGTATACGTCTAACGGGTCTAAAATTATCGTGTCACCCATTTCCTCGCAGCACGACGAACAACCCATGCAGTCGTTACATGAAAGTCGCGCAAGATCTTTATGTGTGTACTTTTTACCGTCGGATATTTCATCCATCGAAACGTCTCTTAACATATGGCTTTCCTTTCATGTCTGCAACTCTTATAATAGCAGAATGAGGCGCGTAATTCAAGAAATTGATAGTCAAAAAGCCGCAGAAGAAAAACTTCTTCCGCGGCCCTTTTATATCCCAGATGCGGGTGACAGGACTTGAACCTGCACGGTCTCCCACAAGAACCTAAATCTTGCGTGTCTGCCAATTCCACCACACCCGCGTAAAATAATAGCCGCTACATTATGTAACGGCTAATTTCATGAGACACGGGGGATTCGAACCCCCGACAACTTGATTAAAAGTCAAGTGCTCTACCACCTGAGCTAGTATCCCATATAACTGGGCTAACCAGATTCGAACTGGTGCATGCAGGAGTCAAAGTCCTGTGCCTTACCGCTTG
>JAFRZM010000025.1 GCA_017442585.1 Lachnospiraceae bacterium
GTGAAATATACTCTATGGCATCTTTAAACTCACCGTTTTTAACTTTTTCCTCAAATCCCGAAGGGATTATTATTGCGTAATCGTAGATATTAAAACGTATGTTGTCGTTAATTACTCTAAGATCGTCGGTTTTCGCTTTCTTTAAATCTTGAGTTTTATCTATATATTCGGTAAGACCGCGGCTTAGGGCGGAATTATCATTATCTATGATAACTACATCAAGCTTTGTTTCTTCAAATATCGTTTCGGTAGAAGAAGATGAACCCCAGGCAGTCATGTCTCCGAATACGATGAAGATTACAAAATATATGGAGATGTTTAATAAAACGACCTTAAGCGATTTCATTGTTGCTTTAAAGACTGGCATATTTTCTCCTCCTTAAAGATATAGTGCTTATGATAAGGCATATCACGATGATGATAAGCATAGTAGCTATATCAAGATAGTATTCGTGAATCTTGCCGTATGTGGCAAGGACATAAAGGCTATCTGTCAAAAGCGATGCAGGATTAATTCTGTTTAATATAGGACAGTTACTTTCAATAATCTGCTTTATCTGGTGCCACATAAGTCCGCTTAAAAACGAGCAGACCAGTGAGTATATAATAGGAAGTGAAACTCTTAAGCGTTCATTCGTGCATAAGGCTCCGATAAGGACGCCGGAAGCTATTCCGACAGCGCTTCCGAGAGTTGTAATAAGTGCAATGTTTAAAAGAGGGGCACCAAGGTTTATTCCAAGTACGTATTCTATGTAGAGTACCGTAACTATATTAGATAACGACTGGAAAGTGAGTCCGGCCAGCATTCCTGCAAGGATAGCCGTAAGCTTGCCGGAAGGAGAGCATTCAAAACGTTTTCCGTGTTCGCTTTTATCTGCACAGATTACCTCAAGCATCGAGGTACCGATCCATGAACCGAAAAGTGATGCCATAGCGAGAAGTGCATAAAAATACTGTATATACTGAGATGTGTTGCAACCAAAGTCATGTTCTTCGATAATGCTTAAATCTTGCGATATCATCTGAACTGCGGATTCCATATTCTCCGGATGATCACGCATGATGTCTTCCAAAACAGCCTTTTTATTTTCATATTCACGGACAATTTCGTTAAGAATAGTAGCATCGTAGCCGTTGAAAGGTACTATTGTTTCTATACCGGAATCCGCTATAAGATAGAAACCTGATATAGTTCCTTTATTCATGGCTTTTATAGCTTCTTCTTTTGAAGTATAGGTTGTTGCGTTAAGTAATTTCACATCGCCGTCCGTCTCTTTTGACAATTCATCAATAACAGAGATAAATGGTGAGTCTTCAGAAGTAGTGCTTACAATGCCGATATCAATTGTGGACATTGAATCCGGGTCGTCTGAGATAAGGTTTCCGAATCCCAGGAAAAAGGCCGTAGCGAGAACAAGCGGAAACAGGAAGTTCCAACCGATTATCCATTTTTGTCCGGCAAGCATCTTTAACTGATATGTGTAAAGTCTTCCAAACATTAATCTCTAAGCTCCTTTCCTGTAATCTCCAAGAATACATCGTTTAAAGTAGGAAGTTCGGTAGTTATATGACCGAACGGGATATTGTTTTCTGTAAGGTAACTTAAGATATGAACGAGATTATGCTCGCCACCGTTACACTTAATAATAATGTCGTTGCCGTCTTCACTGATTTTATAGACGTGACGAATTTCCTTTAAATCTTCCATAATCTTCTCGGTTTTGTTCGGAAGACCGATTCTTATGGTTTCACGATTCATAAGAGAAGATTTAAGCTCTGCGGAAGTTCCGTTTGCAACGTTTTTACCTCGATCCATTATAACGATGCGGCTGCAAAGTTCTTCGACTTCTTCCATGTAGTGTGAAGTATAGATAATTGTCGCGCCGTCTTTATTCATCTTTTTTATGCCTTCGAGTATTGCGTTTCGGCTTTGAGGATCGACTGCGACGGTCGGCTCATCGAAGATTATAAGTTTAGGCTTATGAGCGATTCCGCAGGCAATGTTAAGACGTCTTAAAAGACCGCCGGAAAGCTTTTTCGGCTTTTGCTTTGCGTAATCCGTAAGACCTGTGAACTCCAAAGCTTCTTTTACATACTGCTTACGAAGGTTTTTATCGTTTATGTATAATCCGCAAAAGAAGTCAATGTTTTCATATACGGTTAGGGTATTTATTACCGCAACGTTTTGCATTACTACACCAATCCGGCGCTTTAAGTCATATGCGGAAGGTGTCATTTCTTTTCCGAAGACTGTAATTTCTCCTTTGTCGAACTGTAAGAGCGAGAGAAGGCAGTTTATAGTTGTGGTTTTACCTGATCCGTTTGGACCGAGGAGACCAACGATTTCTCCTTCTTCAATGTGGAGGGAAAAGTGGTCGACCGCCACATTATCTCCGTATCTTTTAACAAGATTATCTATTGATACAACATATTCACTCATAACTTACTCCTTTGTTGAATTTATTTATTGTTCGTAGATTATAATATAACATTAAAGTGGGTGATAGTAGTGAGTACAGTCATGACTTTAAATGACAAATGTCATAAAAAACCGGAAGCTTAAAACTTAAGCTTCCGGCATGGAATTAGTGATTATTTTTTATTTCGCATTTTAAGTTTAAGCAGTGCCACAGCCTTTCTGGCATCTGTGAGCGTAGTGGAATTCTCACCTACGACATTGGTTTCTATGCCTTCAGCACTTTTATTAATATCAACGATTGTATCCATATATTGATTGGTTACTACAAAGGCGCCTTGAACGCCGACGAAGGTAACTCCGACTAACGGGATATTGCGCTCGCCGATAGAATTAATCGCAGAGGCAAAATCTATATTTGAATTGCCCCAGCTGTCGCATGATACGATAGCACCGTCAGCACGCATTGATTCAACCATAGCGCCTACGCGGTAGCCGGTATATTCCTTACTTACATTATCCTGCGGGATTCCAGCAACGATAACTCCCATGTAATCGATATCTGTATCTTCCGATAATACTTCATTTAAAGGGTCTCTAAAGTGATGAAGTGTTGTTTCTTTTGTGGATGGTCCGATTCCCATAAGCCACCTCCTTAGTAAAGTGCACGGAGCGCGCCGTCTCTGTATTCATTAGGAGTCAACATTATAGGTGAGCCTTCCGAATCAATGATGGAGCGACCGCCGTTAAAACCTGAAGGTTCTTGTGGCATATAATGCGTATCATACATGGCACCTTGACCTGATACAAGCTTTACCAGCACAACCTTCTTTGCGTTTTCACGTATCTTATCATTAAAGGTATGCTTTTCTGTTGCATCCTGACTTTTCATATTCTTTAAAAGAGCACGGATATTCTGGCAGTAATCGTCGATAGCCTTGTGTACACTGTCGGGACCCGATTTTGAAAAACCTGCCTTACTCTTTAACTTACAATCAAAGACAATTATATAGTCGTTGTCTCCCGGAGTTCCGGGCTTATTAAATACTACCTGTTCATCCAGAAATCCGTCAGAGTTACCGAAAGCACAGACCTGGTTACCGTCTTCATCGGAACCTGCAATAAGTCCGTACACGCCTGTTAAAGTGCGGGTAATCCCTGAGCCGAGCTTTCCTAAAGCCTTCGTACTTATAGGGAAAATATCCATTATCGAGTCAACGTGAGTATGCCTTGCAGTTGGTTCAATAATTCTTATATCGATTGATTTAATTAATTCGTTGTATGTCAAATACTTCTTATAATCCGTAGGAATTATAAGGTCATATGTGTTTTCTTTCTTAATAAGTTTAAATTCGTCACCAAACATTACATCTTCAACATGGAAGGACTGGATGGTGAGAGTGCGTAAGATAGTTTCTTTTGCCATAATATACCTTAATTGAATAAAGAAAGCCGCAAAGGGAACGCCCCTTTGCGGCCATAATCTTTATACCTTTGCGTTATACTCATAAGGAAGTGGAACAACACTACCAGGGGAGTCAAGAACCTCCAACTGATGTAAAGCTTCCTTAACGATAGCATACTGCATTTCATTATCGTGAGGAGCTCCTGCGTTAGCACCCATAGGTACGAGCGGAGCGACTGCACGAGGTGTTCCGGTCTGTTTAACAACAGGCGGAAGTGCCGCAATAATTACAGTAGGGATACCAATCTCCTCAATTGCTCTCTGCACCAATACTGCAGAGCGGTGACAAGTACCTCAGCCTGCGGTAAGA
>JAFRZM010000026.1 GCA_017442585.1 Lachnospiraceae bacterium
GTGAAATATACTCTATGGCATCTTTAAACTCACCGTTTTTAACTTTTTCCTCAAATCCCGAAGGGATTATTATTGCGTAATCGTAGATATTAAAACGTATGTTGTCGTTAATTACTCTAAGATCGTCGGTTTTCGCTTTCTCTAAATCTTGAGTTTTATCTATATATTCGGTAAGACCGTGGCTTAGGGCGGAATTATCATTATCTATGATAACTACATCAAGCTTTGTTTCTTCAAATATCGTTTCGGTAGAAGAAGATGAACCCCAGGCAGTCATATCTCCGAATACTATGAAGATTACAAAATATATGGAGATGTTTAATAAAACGACCCTAAGCGATTTCATTATTGCTTTAAAGACTGGCATATTTTCTCCTCCTTAAAGATATAGTGCTTATGATAAGGCATATCACTATGATGATAAGCATAGTAGCTATATCAAGATAGTATTCGTGAATCTTGCCGTATGTGGCAAGGACATAAAGACTATCTGTCAAAAGCGCTGCAGGATTAATTCTGTTTACTATAGGACAGTTACTTTCAATAACCTGCTTTATCTGGTGCCACATAAGTCCACTTAAAAACGAGCAGACCATTGAGTATATAATAGGAATTGAAACTCTTAAGTGCTCATTTTTGCATAAGGCTCCGATAAGTACGCCTGAAGCTATTCCGACAGCACTTCCTATAGTTGTAATAAGTGCTATGTTTAAAAGCGGTGCGCCCAAAGATATTCCGAGCACGTATTCAATGTAGAGAACCGTAACGATATTGGATAATGACTGGAAAGTAAGTCCTGCCAGCATTCCTGCAAGGATAGCCGTAAGCTTGCCGGAAGGAGAGCATTCAAAACGCTTTCCGTGCTCGCTTTTATCTGCACAGATTCCCTCAAGCATCGCGGTACTGATCCATGAACCGAAAAGCGATGCCATACCGAGGAGCGCGTAAAAATACTGAATATACTGAGAGGTATTGCCGCTAAAGTCATGCTCTTTGATAATGGATAAATCCTTTGATATCATCTGAACAGCGGATTCCATATTTTCAGGGTGATCACGCATGATATCTTCGAGAACTGCCTTTTTATTTTCGTACTCACGGACAATCTCATTAAGAATAGTAGCATTGTAGCCGTTGAAAGGTACTATTGTTTCTATACCGGAATTCGCTATAAGATAGAAACCTGATATAGTTCCTTTATTCATGGCTTTTATAGCTTCTTCTTTTGAAGTATAGGTTGTTGCGTTAAGTAATTTCACATCGCCGTCCGTCTCTTTTGACAATTCGTCAATAACAGAGATAAATGGTGAGTCTTCAGAAGTAGTGCTTACAATGCCGATATCAATTGTGGACATTGAATCCGGGTCGTCTGAGATAAGATTTCCGAATCCCAGGAAAAAGGCCGTAGCGAGAACAAGCGGAAACAGGAAGTTCCAACCGATTACCCATTTTTGTCCGGCAAGCATCTTTAACTGATATGTGTAAAGTCTTCCAAACATTAGTCTCTAAGCTCCTTTCCCGTAATCTCCAAGAATACATCGTTTAAAGTAGGAAGTTCGGTAGTTATATGACCGAACGGGATATTGTTTTCTGTAAGGTAACTTAAGATATGAACGAGA
>JAFRZM010000027.1 GCA_017442585.1 Lachnospiraceae bacterium
AATTCCTGAATAGATACTGTAAGCGACATATGAAGCGTGCTCGAAGGGATTCGAACCCCCGACCCACGGCTTAGAAGGCCGTTGCTCTATCCAGCTGAGCTACGAACACGTAAAAGCGGGTGATGGGAATCGAACCCACGTGTACAGCTTGGAAGGCTGTCATTCTACCATTGAACTACACCCGCATATATAGGAAGGGGAACCCACTTGCGAAGATCCCTTGCTATTCGTCGCACCCACATCGTCGAAGACGATTTCAAATAGTGCGACCTCCCGAGTCAGCACATAACTTATCGGTTAGTCGGGGTGACAGGATTCGAACCTGCGACCTCCTGGTCCCAAACCAGGCGCTCTAGCCAAACTGAGCCACACCCCGTCACACACGAAATTGCTTCCGCAACCGTGACGCAAGTTATATTATACGTCGGGGTATCCCATTTGTCAACTAAATTTTTTCTTTTTTTGAAACAATTTTCAAGTTACAAAATTTCCTCTCGCAGAATCTCTTTCATCTTTCGAAGAGCCTCACCTCTATGGCTTCTTTCGTTCTTCTCTTCAAACGATAACTCTGCAGAATATTTCTCTACATCAGGTACATAGAATATAGGATCGTATCCGAAACCGTTCTCACCCTTAATCTCGTAACCTATACATCCTTCAAATGCACCCTTTGTCACACGCTCTTCCGTACGGCCGCACTTTGTCGTAAGTACCATTGCGATAGCGCATACGAATCTGGCAGAACGCTTTTCTTCTTCAACGCCTGACAATTTATCAAGAATAGCCTTATTCTTTATATCATAAGAAGTATCATGTCCCATAAATCTTGCGGAATGCACACCCGGTTCTCCGTTTAATGCGTCAATTACAAGTCCCGAATCATCCGCAAGGACTATATCATCAGGGAGAAGCTTTGATACCGCACGCGCCTTAATCAGTGCGTTTTCCTCAAAAGTTTCCCCATTCTCTTCAACATCTACGTCAGCTCCTGCTTCCTTCATTGATATTACTTCAATATCAAGGTCACCGAGGATCGCACGGATTTCCTTCATCTTATGCTCATTTCCTGTTGCAAAAACTATTCTCATAAACTACTCTCCCTTATTCAATAATGTAATTGCAGATAATGTATATCCGTCTTCAATCTCTCCGTCTTCTACTGCCTTTGACAGCTCATCTTTATCTAAGAATTTCAGTCCTACGATACCTTCATAGCCTTTCTTTTCTTCGGCTTTAGAGATATCGCAAAGATACGCGTCTATGCTGTTACCTAAAATTCCGCTATCCGCAATAACCTTTCCAAGATACTTTATATTTGTGACATTATCACATCCAAGTTCTTCTTTCAGTTCTTTCTTCAAATTCTCTTCTGAAGAAAGACCTTCTTCTCCGTATCCTCGCGGAAACGCAAGCATGTTTTTTCTTAATGCATGGCGAAACTGCTCTACCATGACATATTTACCATTTATAATAGGTACGATAACCACTGCACCGCTTGCCACCTTAGGAAGTAATCTTTCATATGAAAAGCTTTTACCTACCCTGTCTTCCACAAGATCCACAAGCATTAAATGAAACTCGCTTTCATATACTACACCAAGGCGCTTCCCCGTCTTTTCATAATATGAATCGATTGCCGCATCATCTGTAATTATCTTTAAAATGCCGTCTTTAAAGCTTTCAGGTCTGACTTCCATAAGCTTTAAATATGATTTCCATTCTTCCGACTCGTGATATTTCATATCTTTTCTTCTTTCCGTGTACGTCTTACCAATAACTGCTCACTTATACCTTGGCGTACGCTCTCCATGGTTTCAAGTATATCAGGCAAGTTGAATTTTCTAAATAAAAGTGACGATATAATACCGAATACAAGCACCGATATTGCCTCAATCACAATCTTTCCGGCGATATCTATACCGCCTTCAAGTCCTGTTGTAACAAAGCCTTGAATCCAGTTTACAACGTAACTTACAATACCGAAGAAAAAGGCATATATAAGCGCTATTAAAAATCTATGCCAAAGGCTCTTTCTTGTTACGGCACGCCACCTTTTAAGCTGTATCTTTTCTCTTTCTTCACGTGAAAGTTGCTTTCCCATTAGAATCTTCGAATCATAATCTCCTTTAAGATAATCCATGTTACGGCTTATCATAGATACCGCCAACGGCCAGTTTAATGCCCGGACTTTCGATAACGATTCGCTTCCACCCGTATGCCCTGTAGACTTTTCGACATCCGTGCCATACTTTAACAGGATTTTCATCTCATCCTCAAAAGCTTCTCTAAAGCTTGCGCTATCCCCTGCAACATAAGACTTTTCAACATTTGATATCGAGTCTTCCAATGCAAAGTTATAGCAAAGGTCTATGACTGCTTTAGCCGGTACACGGCGTTTATCCGCTGTTTTCTCTATAAGCTTATACCAGTACGAACGTCTGTTGAGGTTTGCCACCTCTTCCCCTTTTGAAATCTCGCGAAGTAAGGTAATTCCGTCACGGCACTTACCCTTAACTTCTCCCTCTCCTTCAACAAATACCTTTTCCGCAATATCAAGGTATTCCATCATCGTTTTATAACTGCCCTTGTTTTCCGGCAATGTCGCATTATCATGACGGCTTAACGCGAGAATAAGTTTCACGTATCTATATAATAAAGTGTATTTTTCTCTGTTTTCAAATTCCAGCGCTTTTTCCTTAAGTAATCTTAGGTCACTGTAGTGAAGCGCATTCGAAAGGTCATTAAATACTTCTTCGTCTCCCTTTCCAAGAGGCAAAAGCGAGAACACGAAATCATTTCCGCGCATTCTTTCCAAGTGCTGTAATATATACTGTGCCGCTGTACGCTGGCTCTTATATAAAGACACCTTAACGAATCCCAATTCGCATAATTTAATCATTGCTTCATACGATTCTTCATCTTTAAGACACGCGAAAAAAGCCGACGAATCCGTAAGCTGATTGTATGTTAATATTACGCTGTTGCCAAACAGTACTATTTCTCTGAATATTGCGCGCTGTCCGACTTCTATCTCTTCTTTTGAATTTCTTACTGAATCGAGTTCAAAAAGATATACGTTCATTAATAGCCCTCTTTAAATGCCTTAAGGATAGCAAGATAAAGTGCGTGTGCGCACTTTTGCTGGTATTCGTCCGACTTTAGAAGTTCTAGTTCCTTCTTGTTGGACATAAAACCGATTTCTGCCAATGCCACCGGCATATTGGCTTCTCTTATAATGTAGATATCATGGCCCTTTGTAAGACCACGGTTCTTACTGCCGAGTTTTTCAACAAGCATATCATTTACAATCTTCGCAAAATCATAACTTGTATGTTCACCTTCGGTCTTGTCTTCATCATAGAGCGTCATTGTACCGTTCGTTCCGGCTTCCGACTTTTTCGCCAAAGCATTTAAATGCACTGACAAAAACAGATTCGCATGAACGTTATTTGCAAGCTCAGCCCTGTCATAAAGCGATATATCAACATCCGTTGTTCTTGTATAATACGCTTTTATCGCAGAATTACCTTCCAAGTATTCCTTTAAGTAATTAACTATCTTTAATGTAAGGTCCTTTTCATAGGTATTGCCGACTACCATTCCCGGCAGTCTTCCTCCGTGTCCTGCATCGATAACAACTATTCTTTCATATATATCCCACGGATTATTAAGTTTTAAATAAAGGTGCCCGTCTTCAATCTCATAAGTCGGTTCAACCACATCCTCTGTCAAAAACTGTACAACAAAAGCGTCGCCGTCCATATAAGCCGAAACATCCATTATATGATCAGGGCTTCCTATCATAGGATCTCCTTCCAAAAGGCTTTCATCAAAACCGGTAATAGTAAGCGTTACAACTCGATTCATGTAATCGTTTTCAGCTTCAATCACTAAATCCTTACTTTCTTCCGGCAACGGTATTCTTATCGTACCTTCAGGAAGAGCGCTTTCCGTAGTCTCTTCTTCGACTTTCGTATCGCTTATGAAGTTTTCATATGTAACTATCGCATCTTTTTTCTTTGCCTGCTCCCATTTTTCCTTATTTTCAGCAATTATACGTCCTGCCTGTATCTCTATCGTAGGCATCATTGCCAAAAAAAGCATCAGGAAAAAGCACGCAAACGATATAAGAAGCGTATACCTTTTGACTACTTCTTCTTCCATCCTGCGCCTCTTCTTCTATAATTTGTATAGACCTTAAGGCAGACGTTACATTTCTGCACTTCTTCGGCATGTTCCCATTTTACGCCGTTTGCACTGACATAAGACTCACCGTCCAAAAGATCTATATTAAAATCTGAATTCTCATCAGCATATTCAACCGCCAACGGCCTTGTTGCCCCCGGTGTATCTATCTTTAAAATGATTGCAAACTTTGTTCCCGCCTTAATCTGAACCATCTGCGAGAATTTAACCGTATAATAACCTGCACGGTCAAGCTTGCCCGATGCTGCGAGCATTCCCGCTCCTTCGCCCAGGCTGTCTGCAGAATCAAACGGAGTTACAATATAAAGTTCATAAGATGTGTTTTCACCTGTTGCATAAAATCCTGCTGCCGACAGGTACTCATCATGAGTTGATGTATACACATTTGCCGCATAAAGGCTTGAACGATTATATCCGAGCCTTCCGGAAAATCCGCAAAGATCCGACTGATATATCGCATCGTAATTATCTTTGTCCTCAACCTTGGTATACGAAATACAGCGTTCCTTTATCTTTGTATCGTAATATGATACATAAAAGAATCCACCCATACCAAACGAGGATCCCCAGCTGTTCTGGCAGATAAACGCTCCGTTGCCCTCCGGTGCCGTCGGGAATGCGCTCGCAGGGAAATCATCATCCCATCCGACTATAACTATATCGTGATTTACCGCATTATCTCCCGAATAATAATATGCGCATTCACTTCTGTTATAATAAGCATCACTTGAAGATTTCATATATATAGATGCCTGTACTCCACCATATATAAATACAGCTTCTTTTATATCATTAACATCGCCCGACTCTATAAACTGAATCTCCTGCACGTGCTTAGCTGCCGTTAAGCCATTTGGCGACATTCCGTCACCGTAAGGATCGTCTGTTTCATATACCGGACCCATCCAGGATGTAAGATATGCCACACCCATAGTGTATTCGCCGCCCTTATCCTGATCGGATGAAAAAGCGTTTCTAAGGCTCATATGGTCCGGCGAAAATACTATATCCTCTTCAGGCAAAAGCGATGACGAAAGGGAAGAGAGTGCCGCAAATGCCCAACAAGTACCGTGGTCACCCTGATCTCTTACAGCTGTAGTTCTCATATATTCACGCAAATCGAATTTTGACGGAAGAAGATCCGCATTCTGATATGTATAACCTATAAGTTCGCTTTTTTCCTGATCCCACTTTAAGCTAAATGATAATCTATCCATCAAAGGCTGAAGTGGCACAAAGATTTCGCCCATTTCTTCAGCAAAAGAAGACGATATCGGAACTTCCGTATCGTTAAACTTCATTACATTTGAGTCAGCTTCCATCTCAATCTTTCTGTTACCCTGCAAAATTATAAGCTTATCGCCATAAAAATGTGCAGAACAATGAAGGCTTTCAGACAAAGCCCGTAACGGTACCATGATATTAAGCTGCTCATCCATATATACGCCGTCCACATCATTCGTATAGGATTTACCGTTCAAAACGATATTGATCTTGTTCCTGTTGATGCTTTGTGCAATCATCGGATAAAGAATACCGCTTTGAATATCCGCACCTCGAAATTCATCGACATTGACAAAATTGTCAAAGCCTACTCTGAACTTCAAAAATGCCATAACAAATACTATCGCAACGGCAACTAAGTATCTCTTTCTGAAACGCACAGTTTTCTCCCCTAAATCTATATAAAATCGTTTGTTTTTTAATCTATTCCGCTGCCTTTGGTTTCTTAGGCGGCTTAGGTCCTTCGAATGACAAAAGCTTCGTCTTCATCATGCCGTTATAAATCTTACGGTTTTTCGTAACTGTAAGTCCCAAAGCTTTTTCCGCATCTTCCCAAGCAGTTATAAGATACATTGACCACGAATCAAGGTTTTTAAAGACCTCACCTATAGTCTTATATAATTCAGGCAGGTTTTCTTTTTCCTCAATACGCTCACCGTACGGCGGATTGGTTATTATGAATCCGTACTTCTTAGGACTTGAAAGTTCTTTTACAGGGCGTACCTGAAAATGAATCAAATGGTCAACGCCTGCATCTTTTGCATTTTCTCTGGCTGCTTTAACGGCATCCTTATCGATATCAAATCCCTGAAGATTGGTTTCTATATCGGTATTGATCTCATCTTTTGCCTCTTTATAGGCTTCATCCCAAACCTTTTTCGGAACGATATTAGGCCATGCACATGCATCAAATGTACGATTCACGCCCGGTGCTATATGCGCCGCCATCATTGCTGCTTCTATTAAGAATGTACCGGATCCGCAGAAAGGATCGATTAAAATTCTGTCTGCTTTCCACGGTGTAAGCATTATCATGGCTGCTGCAAGGGTTTCTGTTATCGGTGCCTTAACAGCCATCTTTCGATAGCCTCTCTTATGAAGCGACTCACCAGTAGTATCAAGATATATGTAAGCGATGTCTTTCATCATATTTACACGAAGTTTATATGTTGCGCCTGTTTCCGGGAACTGCTCTATCTTATAAACCTCACCCATTTCTTTAACCATAGCCTTTTTCACTATGGACTGGATGTCTGACGGACTGAAAAGCTTACTTTTAACAGATGTCGCCTTGGTTACATAAAACTTCGCATCCTTCGGGATATACTCTTCCCAAGCAATATTTTTTACGCCCTGGAAAAGTTCTTCAAAAGTAGTTGCTTTAAATGAATCTATGAGAAGAAGTACTCTTTCCGTCGTTCTTAAATTTATATTTGCGCGTGCAATAGCTTCAGCATCGCCTTCGAATGTAACTTTGCCGTCTTCTACCTCTTTAATCTCATATCCGAGGTCATATATTTCGCGCTTTAAAACTGCTTCCATGCCGAAATGGCATGGGCAGACAAGGTTATATGTTTTCATAATGGTTTCCTTACGTAATCCTATGCGTGTACTGTTTAAATTCGGCATAGGTTAGCCGAATTTAAATCCTTCGGACATAGGATTTCTTCGAAATCCTATGCGTGTACGGAATTGAATATGCTTGATGCATATTCAATTCCTACATCTGATAAAAATTCAGGTTTTCAATAAGTGCGGGCGTCATTTCGCCGCCGGCCTGCTCATACCTGTTATACAGGTTATTTATGTGCTTTAACTTACGCTGCTTTAATATCGCGTACCTATTAAACGCCTCAGAGAACATCGGGTTATCTTTAAGAAGATCTCTTGTCGCCGATGCAAACGGGCAGTACGTAAATAAGATATTTCTCGCAACCTTATTAAGTCTGAACGATCCCTTTGCCTCAAACTTAATCCAGTTCTCGTAATCTTTTACGAATACCTCACGGTAGTTATTTCTGGCGCGCTTAATAGCATTGTGGAGTTTTTCTTTTGCCTCAGGTGAAAGCTCGAAATTCTTTCTGAAGTACTGCAGGTAATCCGCATACTCACTTGTAAGTGACGGTGTCGTTACGTCATTCCATCTTGAGCCTTGTACCTTACGGCACATCTCCCATCTGTATCTTCCGCAGTTTTCGATTATCATATCTGATACATCGCCTGTAGAAAGAATCGGCATCATAATCCGAGCCGCGGTATTGTTTCTTACGTCCGCTGTCGGCTGCCATAAGATACCCTTTGATCCGACATTCGGAAGTAAGATAATATCAGGCAATATCTCCTGATTTATATACTCTCTCGGTATTCCGTGCGCCTCATCAGAAAACATTACTTCTCTGTAGAAAAGACTGTAGTCAATCGCACGTACCGCGTCTATTGCTTCTTTTAATTTGTTATAATCCACAAGCATATTGGCCGGTATATTTGTAAGGTCATCATCGCTTAATATCGGCATGAATGTTATGATACTTCCGCTTGTAATTCTTCCGCATGAATGGAATACATTATCAATCTCGAACTCAACCTTGTTCCAGGTATTCTCTCTGAAGGACTTTTCACGGTCTGCCGGGATTTCACCCGTACGAACTGCTTCTTTAACAAATTTATTAAAGTCGAGATCGAGTTCATTTATGGACGGTTCTCTCTCTCCGTTATAAATGCTTTGTATCCAGCTAAAGAATGTATATACATTCTCTGTGGTACACATAAATAAACGGTCTAAAAGTTCCATAAGGTTTTGCGCATTTTCCTCGCCACCTGCAAAGGATACATCCATAAAGCCAAAGTTTAAGAACATATTGATAATTGGCGAATTTAAGCCCTGTGTAAGGACCTTTTGCGCTACTATCTTGTAGGTTCTGTAGAACTCTGCCGTAAGCCACTTTCTTAAAGTTCTCGCATCACCGTCGGTTGCGGTTCTGTCAGGAAGCTCCTGGAAAGCTTTTAACTTCTCCTTGAATTCATTAATATGCTCTACCTCAAAATCTGCAAAAAGCAAGATCTGGTCTATGCAAGGAATCTGCTCGCCGTAATCATCAGCCTCTCCCTCTTTACCCCAAACCGTTGTCTCTTCTTCAGGCTCAGGTGCATTTCCTGATTCATCCGCTACCGCAAATTCATGATTTCTGTATTCAGAAATTCTCTTTTCTACAAGTTCTGTATCATAAAGACCTGACGACTCGATAAACTCAATCATCTCATCCATCTTGTCTTCAATTTCGTCTCTCTCATTTGATACAAAGGCCGCACGGTTTTCAAGATCAAACATTAGCTGGAAAAGATCGTTTTTCTTATCAACGAAAAGAATAGACTTCGTCTTTTCAAGATAGCTTATGTACTCACCTGTACGTCTTATAAGATTCGCCATAAATGCGCCCGCTTCTTCTATCGTACCAAGGCAAAGGTCCGTATTCTTAAAAAGGTCCTTTAAATCATCAAGACCAAACTTTGTGAATTTCTTATAATAACGTTCTTTCCACTCCGGAAGACTGTCGTCTTTACTAATCTGAGTCAAGAATTCCATACGCTGTAATTCATACTCCGGAAGGGAATACTTAGAGCACAGATATCTATAGTCTCTATATGTTGTAACTACGAGATTATAATAATCACGGGTAAGTTCTTTGATCTTAAGATGGCGATTAAGTAAAAGATTGGCCTGTTTTAAAGCAGATAAAATGAATACGGAACCATAGTCCAAGCTCTTATCGAAAAGTTTGGCCAATTCTTCCGGCATCTTATATGAATATTCCACTATCATGGTATCTTCGTTTGCTATATAATCTGCAGGATATACAAGCTCGTTGCATCCCGCAAGTCCTATCATATGTCCTTTTTCAAGATGAATAGAGTCATTTATAGTCTTTTGTGTAACGGACCCGTCCGCTATAAGACCGATAACCTTCATCTTGTCGCCTGCTTTTGCTATTATATCGCCCTTTTTGTACTGAACTGTGCCCATCTTAAGCTCCTTAAAATTATTAGAGATTATAATATCCCAATGTACTTTTAAGTATACCACAATATAGCGAGTAATGCGAGCACTTGTGCTCATATTACACTTTAATTGTTTATTCCTTAAGACAAAAAATTAAGGCGTAAGAGCTTTCGCCCTTACGCCTTATGCTTTTCATTATTGAAGCCTTAAAAAATCTTCCTATAAGTGGAACATTTCCTCGATTTCGTTTAACTTTTTAACGCTCTCGCTGCAGTCATATGTAAGATCATTATTCTTTGATGTCTTCTCAACAACGTCTGTAGTCTTTTCAGCGATATCATTAACACCTGATGCTGCCTCGGATACTGTTTCAACAATACCCTTAACAGAATCTGTAATGTTCTCGATTGCTTCGTTAAGCATCATAACTTCATTCTCGATAGTCTGCATGCTGCCCTGGAATGTATCAGCGTCGTTATTGTACTGTACGGATACGTCCATGAACTGCTCGTAGTCTTTGATAACTATATTTTCAAGGAAGTCTACTGTCTCATTCAAGCTCTTTGTCATCTTGTCTACAGCTTCGTTTACTTCACCGACTATCTCGTTAATGTTAGCAACTGTATTTGATGTCTGATCTGCGAGGTTACCGATTTCTGTAGCAACTACCGCGAAACCACGACCTGCATCACCGGCACGTGCAGCTTCTATTGAAGCGTTAAGTGCAAGAAGTGATGTCTGTGATGAAATTGCCATGATAGCTTCTGTAAGCTCGTTAATCTTATTAACAGCCTTAGAATCTTCGATAGCAACGTTTGTCTTTTCTTTTACATCATTGTACATAGACTTTGTACGCTCTGTAGCATCCTTAGTTGTCTTATTAAGACCCTTGGCACGCTCCATGATTTCTTTTGCAAGGTTCTCGCCCTTGATTGAAAGATCTCTGATTTCTTCTGCTGAAGCCTTCATTCCGTCTACGCTTGTTCCGATTGATTCAGCTGTAGCTGATGTTTCTTCCATGCTTGCTGCAAGCTGCTCTGTTGTAGCAGAATTATCTGTACAAATAGAATTAACTTCACGACCTGCATCTGAAAGTTCGCCGACGTTATTGTGAATCTGCCTACTTACGTTAGTAATGTCTCCAACAATATCACGAAGTGAATCTCTCATATTTACAACGGCACGCATAATCTGTCCGCACTCATCTTTTCTTGAAACGAACTTATCTACGTCCTGACCATCATCCTTAAAGTCAAATGCTGCTGTTTTTTCAACAACCTCTGTAACGATTTTTATAGGTCTTGAAATCTGCTTTCCTAATACGAACGATAATACAAATGCGATAACAACCAATGCAACTACGAAGATAAGAAGGAAATTCACAACCTCATCGATTCCTTCAAGCACTTCGTCCTGATCTGCGGCCATAACAAGAATTGCGTTATTTGCTAAGATATAGTATGCAGCATACTTCATAGTACCCTTAAATTCATACTCAACGCAATCAGGTTCGGGTATCTTACCTTCCTGAATCTCTTCAACAAGCCCCTTGACTACGCTATTTTCAACCGGATTGCCAATCTTTTCGGCATTCGGATGATACATCATAATTCCCTCAGGGCTTACAACATATGCATATGAAGACTCAAGTCCTCCAATACGTGCATTTCCAAGACATGTTGAAAGTACGAAATCAAGTTCATACATGCCATTCTGTACAAGCATAAAACCTGTATTTGTATACTCGCCGTATGCCTTTGTAATTGACAACATATCATTCTGAGTATTCTCCAACAGCTCGTTCTTACTCTTGTTAATAGAAACTGTAAGTAATACTGCCGATGCAAGAACTGTCAAAACAACTGACAAGAGAATGATCTTAAAACCTATCCTCTGATGAAGCTTAACGCCCTTATTTGTGCCTTCCTTTTTGCTCATACGTTCATAAACTTCCTTTCGCTCATGACTATTTGTGGAAAAATTAACCCACATTGATATATAAATTATGGCACAACGCCATTCTAAATGCAACAATTATTAAGTTTTCACGGTTAAAAACCGTTTAATGAACACATCTGGCAAAAATAACCGGCATTTTTGCCGGTTATTTTTGTAGTATGTATCAATTCTCAATTATTGTTTATGCGTTACTCCTACTTTATTCCGTATAAAATCTTCGCAATCTCGGAATTCTCATCAAGTACGAGAGTCTTGTTCTCACCCGCAAGTGCCTTTAAAGCATCAAGTCCACGAATGAAGTTATAAAAATCTGCCTTGCTCTGATCGTTATAAGCTGCAGAAAGAATTCTCATGTACTCCGACTCGCCTTCTGCCTCAATCTTTGCAGCTTCAGCCTTTGCATTTGCAGTAATGATACTTACTTCCTTATCTGTCTCGTTTTTGATCTTCTGAGCTTCCGCCATACCCTTTGCGGTGTAGCTTGCGGCGATGTTGTTACGCTCGGAAATCATACGTTCATAAACTGCCGCCTTATTGTCATCAGGAAGGTCAAGCGCTTTTATCTCGGCAAGCTTTATAACGATACCGTACTGTGCAATGTCGCTATTAGCCTTTGTTGTGATAAGATCTGTAAGTGTAGTACCACGTGCCGCGATTATCTCGTCCTGAGTCATGGATGAAATAGTATTCTTTGTCGCATTGTAAACCGCAGCTTCAATACGCTCTTCGGCTCTTGCTCTCATAGCTCCAAGCGTCTGATAATACTTCTTTGGTTCTTCAACAGACCAAATAACATAGTTATCGGCAATCATTGATTTCTTATCGGAGGTGATTACATCAGATGCCGGAATATCATAAAGAATGTTACCTGTATAAATCGTATGCGTGCTCTCAATAAAAGGCACATGGAAGTGGAGTCCGGCATTGCCTTCAACGTATCTGATTTTTCCTAATTTAACTATTATCGCTGCCTCATTCGTATAAACAGTATATGAGGACAAAGCGAATAACACGATGGCGATGAATGCCACAACTGCTGCTATTATTACTTTAGATACTTTCTTCATACTGCCACCTCCTTAGTCTTCTTCATAGCCATCTGTATTCGTATTGTCATACGAATCATCGTAATACGTCGGCTGTGTTGTGTTGTTATTTATCGTCATAAATGAATCAAGTGGCAGAACCGTCTGCGTGTTTCCGCTAGTGATTATTACCTTAAGTCCAGGCAAAATCTCCTCCATCTTTTCAAAGAAAAGACGTCTCTTTGTTATAAGCGGGAACTTTAAGTATTCGGTATACATCTGGTTAAAACGTGCTACCTGTCCGTTAGCTTCCGCAATTCTTGATTCCTTGTTTGCTGTTGCTTTTCTTATGATTGCATCGGCATTTGCTTCTGCCTCAGGAATCTTCTGGTTCTGATACTGAAGCGCTTCGTTCATTGCAGTATCGGCCTTTTGCTTAGCTGTTTCTACGGCTTTAAATGCAGCAACTACTTCATCTGTAGGCGGTGCCGAATCCTGAATTGTAATGTTTAATACTGAAAGTCCGATGTTGTAAGCTTCAAGCTCTTTTATCATAGCGGCTTTGACATCTGCCTGGATCTGGCTTTTTCCTGTTGTCATTGCTTCATCAACTTTGTAGTTTGAAACAACGGTTCTGATGTTTGCAAGCGCAATGTTTGAAAGAATCTGCTCAGGTTCTTCCGAATTATAAAGGTAAGCCACCGGATCCGAAACCCTGTATTCAAGGTAGAAATCAATGTTGAGTAAGTTGAAATCCGCAGTGATCATGATGCCGTTATCGGTATCAGTGATGTTCTGACCGGTCTCAGAAACTACGTATCCGATTCCTGTACCGTGAGTCGTTACGTCTACCTTCCTAACCGACTGCCATGGCGGCTTAAAGTAAAAACCTGCGGTATTTACTTTAACAACCTGTCCAAACTGTGTAACTACGGCGTTTCTTTGCTCACTAACTGTGTAGAAGCATTTAAAAAAGCAGATAAGAATGAAAAGGCCAAGGGCACTAAATCCGACAATCTTTGCAACTTTACCTGCTTTAGACGATTCATTTGCCATATATGTTCCTCCTTCGCTACGTTTAAAACGTGTCTTATTGTTAAAATTGTACTATATTTAGGGCGGAAATAAAAGGAAAGAATTGGGTTATAGAGAGTCATAATTCACAAAAAACAGAGAAATATGATTTCATAATACAAAACAAAAGCCTATCTTACATACGCAAAATAGACTCACACAAACAGACCTATTCAAATAGGTTTAGAAGAATGCATGAACATGAAAATCACGCAAGCAGATTATCTCCACATCCATGTAATTAAATTTTCAGAGCATACCATTCCGAGCTTTTTCTGTAAGCGAAGCGAAGCTCCGTTGTCCTTCTCAACTTGGCCGAAAGGAATAAAGCTTTTCTCCATTGTAACTGCAATCATATGCTTTTGAAGTGCTGTTGCGAATCCCTTTTTCCTATACTCCGGGAAAACATATAAAATTCCCATGCTTCCTTCAAGATGTTCTCCGATAAAACCTATTAACGTATTATCATGGTAGCCGAGAATTATATTACCACGCTCAACAACTTCTCTTAATTCATCCGGACTTATCATATCATAGTTTTCAAGTAGCATGCCTATATCGCTTATATCGGCAACACGAAATGATATAGTCGTATCTTCCTTAGGTTTCTCTCCATAATATGCAACCTGATAGCATTCAATCATATCTTCAAAACCATAACGGCCAAAAGCGCTTTTGCCAAGGTCATAATCGGAAACCATAAGTAAGTTACAGTCTTCGTTGATATAATTATCCAAGATCGATAAGCCTTTCTTCGTATCGTCGCAAGCAAAAAGCAAAGCCTTGCTCACCTTATCACGAACAAGAATCGCATCATTATCTCTATATATAATCTCCCCTGTCCCGCGTTTAAGTACACGCTCAATACCAAGATTCTCAATACTGTTAAGATTCATAAAACTCAACTGCCTTTTTATATAATTTCTTTGCAAATTCAACTTGCTCAATAGACTCTTTCTTATTCGCTATATAAAAATCATCATAATCCGAAACGTTACGGATACGCTCAGCATTAATTGCTGCAACAAAATCTTCCCTATCGAATGGTGTTTTACCATCTTTAACAAAAAGTTCATTAAATTGAACAATGCAGCCTTTGTGAGTTTTAACCGACACTTCCAATAATGCAAGCAACCCGTTAATTGTTTTTTCTATTGCGTAATATGCCCTGTTATTTGCAGACTTATATGATTCATTAATTATAAGGGTCTCCGACTCTTCGATCAGCTCTTTTGCTCTGTCAAACCTAGCTTGCGCAAGTGCTTTCTTCATCTCGTCTTCCATTAGATAATGATACCTTCCGTGCTTATATTCTTATAAAATGGATACCAGCTCTTTTTTTGTGCAAATTCCTTAACCGATAAGCAAACAAAATTAACCAGCTCTCGATACTTATCCAGCAAATCAGCTGATATTTCCGATAAAGTCATACCATATATAGCATTACCATCATCTACATTCAGCAAAATTGCAATATCAACATCAGAATCATCTGTATTATCTCCCCTTGCACATGAACCATAAAGGATAACCTTTTCGACAGAATCACCCAACGATTGCCTTACTCTATTCGCAGACTCCTCGATAAGCAACGCAAGTTCCGGGTTGGCCTTTTTCTTCCATGCTTCAAATAACACATTCTGACTCGGAACATAGTAATCCAATGCCAAACTATTACCTGTAGCACTCATAATCCTAGCTATTGTATTCAAAGAAGGATTTGCTATACCACGCTCAATCTTACTAATATCTGCCTGTGTTATACCGGTCATTTTTGATAAATCACGCTGCGAAATGTTAGCATATTCTCTTATACGCTTAACCATATTAGCCATCTGCATTTTCTCCGATAACAATTCCTCATCTATATTCATAACGACCTCCTATATGATATAACATATCTATATTATATATCATATTGTCGCACTTTTCAATTCTCGTAATCTTCTGATAAACATATTGTTGAATATAAAACAACTGATTGATTATTGATTCCGTAATGGGACTTTCATATAATGAAACCATACCGGCGGTTAAATAACTGAAATGACCAATTCTTTATGATTAATTTAGGAGAAAAAATCAAAGAACTCCGTCTTCGCGACGGAAGAACGCAGGATGTGCTTGCATCGGAACTTGGTGTAACTGCACAGGCGGTATCTCGCTGGGAAAAAGGAATTTGTTTCCCTGATATGGAAATAGTTCCATCAATCGCTAACTACTTCGGCGTCTCAATTGACGAGCTTTTCAGATATGATAATGAGCGTTCTAAAAAGGTAGATGCTCTGGCAAAGAAGATCAACGATATGATATGGCAGAATAACGGTAAAGATGTCAATATGGATAAATGTATCGCCCTCGCCCGCGAATCCCTCATTGAATTTCCGGGTAACGAGAAACTGACACTTGCGCTTGCATCTTCATTATACAATGCAGGATACGTGCGTTACGGTGAATTCCATATCGTCAATGCCGAAGGATTCGGCGTATATGATATAGAAAAGCACAAAACGTACAGCGAATGGCAGGAAGCAATCAAACTCTATGAGAAGCTTCTTCTATCCCTTCCCGATGGAGATATGCGTCAGAAAACAATAACCGAGTTATCACAATTATATAAGAACACCGGTGCACACGAAAAAGCACTTGCCTTAGCAGATTCCGCTCCTGATATAACAGGTTCAAAACCGTTTCTTCGTATAAAAGCATTTGACGGGAAAGAGGCAATCGTTGCACAACGTGAAGCGCTTTTATCGACGATAAATCAAAGCTCAGAACTAATCGTCCACATCGTATTGTCTGACACCACACTTAAACCGGATGCTGCTGCTGCCATGCTTCAAAACGCAGAAGAATTGTTTGCACTAATTATTCCGGACCACCGTTATGGCAATAACTTCGGATTTCTTGCATGCGTACAGATGCTTCGCTCCTATTATCTATGGCTTGCAGATAAGGAAGATGACGCATTCGCAGCACTCGATGTTGCACTTGGTTACGCAAAAGAAGTAAATAATTCATTTGCAGAAGAGCTGCCCGAACTTTGGCCTTGGTGGGATGTTCCCGAAATTGATAAAATCAAGGCAGAAATTCAGTCGGATTCACGCTGGAAAAAATGGGTTAAACGCACTGAAAAATAAGCAAAAATAAACCAAGTTTATAGATACGAATCTATAAACTCGGTTTAAATTATTTCTCTCTATACTTTTCTTCAATAACTATACTGTAAATTGCCATAGTTGCTATGGTTGCAAATACCACGCCAATTATTGAGAATATAAGATACGAATTGTTTCGGCGTTAGCCCAGAACCCCACCGGCTTTTTCGCAAAGAAAGCGTTTATTCCCAAAACTATAATAACCAATCCAACTATAGTCCATATAATAAATCCCATCAACATAATAATCCTCCGAATTATATCTCCACTATAAGCACAGTTTCTTCATCATAAGAAGCTTTATCCTTAATCTTACCTCCTTCAACTGATCAGTTTCTTTTCCAATCTTGCCTTGCCTACATCGGTGTTCCCACTTCTATTAAGTTTCCATCCGGATCGTAGAACCTAGCTACCTTCTGTCCCCAACTATGCACCATAAGCCTATTCACGTAGTGCACATCAGGATAATACTTCTCGAGCTTTTCTACAAATCCTTCTATATCAGATTCCTCAAAGTATAGCTCGCAGGAATTGTTCTTCAAAATTATATCTTTTCCAAGAAACTCTTTCCAGTACTTCTCCTCCTGCAATACCAAGCCTTCAGTAAGGATTATATTTCCATCATTGTCCAAGACCACATCAAGTCCAAACAAATCATGATAAAAGCGCTTTGATTTTTCAATATCTTTAACTACAATCAATACATTCTTCAGTTTCATCGCTATCTTCTATCTCCCCATACTCATTTTACCTATCCCTATCGTCTGTCTTTCCTAGTTTTCTTTTCCGGAAGTTCAGCATGCATACCCTTAAGAAGTTCTGAAATCAGGTCCTTATCATCAAAACCATCAAATACATACATTAAAGTCTTTGATTCTTCATACGGGTATCGCAATTCAGACTCAACAAGTAGCCTGTCCGATGTCGGCGTTCTCTTTAAAAACAATTCGTTATTGCAGATATCACCTATCAGTTTACCATTAAAATATACGAGATATCCGCCCATCATCGATTTTATGACAACATCACCGACTTCCGAAAAAGCCTCTCGAACATATTCATTAAACTCGTTCATTATAATTACCGTCTATAAATCAATACACTGTACTCTGTTTCTATATTCTTACCAAATAACATCTACTTCTTTGCTTGGATTCTCATCTTAACATATAATGGAAGGAAAATTACCCTTTAAGAAATGCCTATACTCAGGATGATTTGCTGCAGCTTCGTATTCTTCTTTTATGGTCCTAACATTCCACTCTCGCATCTTTTCAGGCATTTCATCATATCTAAGAATAGTTATGAGTCCTTTATTCTCAGCTGCAACAATAGCCTCATGCACATCAGCAATAAATTCGCACCCATCAACCGAAACCGGCAAACTACTTGTTGCTGTATCCGGAATTCTAATCTCAACTCCGGAATCTACGATTTTTTCCACACTATAAATATATCCTAACACACCTTTATATGCTTTTTTAAGCGCATCGGGATAATACTCTTCTATTCGCTGTCTTCCATCCTTTTCAAATCCATACGGTCCCCATTTGGTCCAAGTTCCGCTATATTCAAAACCCGTTTCCCTACAATACTTCTCAACGGCATTGCTAAGATAAACCAATACATTTTCTTTCTTCTTAGAAAAGTATATAAGCGGAATATCATGATTTGAAATCCTTGGCTCTAACTCAATAATATCTTTAATTTGCGATGCATGATAATACATAATTAATTGCCTTCCCAGTGCTCTATTTTATCTTCAGGATATCTCTTTTCAATCAATTCTACCGCCAAGCGGCACATTTCTTGTTCTATTTTCTCATCTCTCAATTTTAATTAATACTATAACCAATTCCAACGTCGTCATATTAACCCCTCCAAAATTCCAATCTATCCGGAAAAATTAAATATGTCAGGTATAACACCCGCAGCAAAAGTTCGTACGCCCATTCTATACATCGCTTTTGCATGAATCCTGTCATGCCAAATGAATCGTCTCAAAACCTTTCGCACGGACCACTGCTCATCATAACTACCCATTACAGGTTCAAGTTTCAAAAAATCAGGAACAGCTTCAAGTGCTTCAAAACCTCTTTCTCTGCATGAAACAATTGTACCTTCATTATCAGCCTTCACGCCGATTTCGGAAAAATAGTATTCATTGACATTTTTCGTATGCTGATACATTTCTTCCGCTGTACGAGGAACAGCACCATAAAACGTCTTACGATAAATGGCTGCGCTTTTATCCTTATCCGGAAATGAATTATAAAGTGCGTAAAAGTCCTCGGCAGATTTTAATGCCAATGCCTTAAGATATTGATATTCTTCAATACTTAAAGGCTCCTTTTCGGATGCAAACAAAACATCGCTGTCCGCGTCTTTAATTTGCAGTTCTGATTCCTTTTCCTGAACGATTACAATATCACAATTATCGAGCGCCTTTTCCTCACACCATAATTGAAATCTTCGTATCTCTTCAGGCATTTTAGCAATTGCCTCTTCTTTAGATGCTCCTCTTGTAAAAGCTCCAACGAAATTATCCGCATAAAGAATGCTGTCATCGCCATTATGTTCCCATACGCAGTTTATTCTCACTTCATGTACCTCCGACCATACGCCTATAACAATATAATAGCATACTACCTTTTTAACCTGAAAGTTAACCCATCATATTTCTTTCCATCAACCTCACGCTCGCCAACTTCCCGATCACATTCTACAAAACCAAGCTTTTCGGCGCAGCGAATCATACGCAAATTCCCCGACCAAGTTTGTGTATAGAGTTCATCCACACCACTATCAAAGTAATAGTTGGTAAAAGTTCGAAACGCTTTTGTTCCAATTCCGTTACCATACAAATCTGATTCGCAAATATCAATACCAATGGTCCGATAAACAGTCTGATCGTCCTTTACCTCTCCAATCCACTCATACTTTTCGTCAATATGATATGAACTAACCCAGCCAATGTGTCTACCATTCCATTCTATTTCAAATTTCCATCGCAAGACATCGTCGGAACGTGTTTTCACGGATTCATAATACTCCGTCCATTTTTTACGCTCGATTTCTTCAGTACTATCTTCATTTTCCCACGGAGCATCCCAATTTTCCCACTCTCGCTCAACAGTAAACCATCTTACATAGTCCTCAATGTCAGATTCAATCATATCACGAAGAATAATATCGTCAAATTCAATTTTTATCATATGTTCTCCATCAAAACTCAAATTTTAATAAACCTTTACATCGTTAAGTCTATCATATCAAATATAGTTTGCATACATATAACTCAATTACCGATATATAATCATTTTTTTCCAAACTACTGCCCATACACCCGTAGCCAACCGCATTTTGACTACGTGGCATATAGAAAATGTTTTAATTTTTCCCTGTAAACTGTAAAGCCGACCGAGCCGAAGGCGAGACCGAATCCGGGTTCGTAGAATCCGGGTTCTTAGTGCGTGAGAGGGCGCCATGTGCCGGTGGCACATGTTAGGCGCCGACCGGAGCGAAGCGGAGACCGAACCCCCGGGTTCGAGTCATCCGCCTCGCTCTATAACAAAAAATACCAGGGTAATTACCCTGGTATTCTTTGTTAAATAGCGTGCGTGAGAGGATTCGAACCCCCGACACCTTGGTCCGTAGCCAAGTGCTCTATCCAGCTGAGCTACACACACGTATTGCGTTTTGCAACTATATTAATATACAATCATTTCAACCAAATGTCAAGGGATATATACTATTTTACATGATTTTTTTATTTAAAAAGGAGATGCACGCATTACATCTCCTTTTTTAATACACATTACAATATAATTTTTACTTTATTTCTCGTACCGTATCTCTCTCGACTATCTTGCCGAGCACTATACTATGCTCTCTATAGTCTTCCGGTTTCTCGATTACGTGCAATAACTTATCTACCGCCAAACGTCCGATTGCTGCTGCATCCTGGTCGAAGGTTGTAAGACCGAAGACCGATGCCATCGCAATATTATCGTAACCGATTGCACTTATATCATTTGGAATACTAAGCTTTTCCGCATGTATCGCCCTGTATCCACCAAGATATGAATAATCGTCCGGGAAGATTATACAGGTCGGGCGCTTTTTCCTCTTTAAGAGCTTTTCGGTAATTTCATAGCACCTGTCCGCATCGTGATACGCGCTCTCGACGAGAGAATTGTTGTCTACGTTAAGCCCATGCTCACGCATCGCCATCGTAAATCCCATTATACGGTTTCTCGTAACTTCCGTATCGTTACCGTGTATAAACACGATATCGCGATGACCTTTTGAAATTACATATTCAGTAAGCATTCGCATACCGCTCATGTTGTCTGCGACAACAGAAGGGCAATTCTCGAATACGTAATCAATCGTCACAACCGGTATATCGCCGTTACAAAGCTTACGCACATCTTCTTCGTTATAATCTGCCGTGATTACCGCTACTCCATCAAACTGACGATATTTGCAGTGCTCAAGGTATCCACCGTACTGTCCGCCTACACCGTTATTAACGAAGGTGATATCATACCCGTTGTTTTCTGCCTCCGCCTTGAAATTCTCAAGAATAAGAGAGAAGTACTCATGAGTAAGACCAGGTTCTGTGCCTGTATACAACAGCCCCAGATTATAAGTCCTATTTGTCTTTAACGCTCTGGCACTCGGATTAGCATAATACCCAAGTTCGGAAGCAACTTTTTTGATTTGTTCTCTTGTAGCTTCGCTTACGTCATCGCGGTTATTTAAAGCTTTTGAAACCGTAGCCGTCGAGACTCCACACTTTTTTGCCACATCCTTTATTGATATCATCATGCCTCCCCTACGGGAAACTTATTACTTTTCTAAGTTTCTTCCGTCTTCTTTAGAAAATACATGAACAACACTGCCGCTGAATTCAAGTTTAATGCTTTTACCTGAATAGTCACTGTCTTCACCGGCATTAGGAACGATTACTACAACATCCTTACCCGAACATGTTGCATGAAGGTGGCTCTGTGTACCCATCATTTCGGATACTTCAACCGTCGCATCGATACCTTCATTTGCCAAAACCATCTGCTCCGGACGAATACCGAAAGTTACATCCATAGTTTCGACGTTATTTGCAGCAAGTCTTGCACTCTTTTCCGCACTTAAATTTACCACATAATTGCCGTACTGTACACTATAGTTATTACCTTCACGAAGAAGCCTGCCTTCGAAGAAGTTCATCTGCGGTGTGCCGATGAATCCTGCAACAAAAGTATTGGCCTGGTGATTGAATACCTCCTGTGGCGTTCCGATCTGCTGAATATAGCCGTCTTTCATAACTACTATTCTATCACCCAATGTCATAGCTTCGACCTGATCGTGAGTTACGTAAACGATTGTTGTCTGAATACGATTCTGTAACTTTAAAAGCTCAGCTCTCATCTGGTTTCTAAGCTTCGCATCAAGGTTTGACAAAGGCTCATCCATAAGGAGTACCTTAGGATTACGAACGATTGCACGACCGATAGCAACTCTCTGTCTTTGTCCGCCGGATAACGCCTTCGGCTTTCTCTGTAAATACTTTGTAATATCCAAGATTTCTGCGGCTTCTTTAACCTTTCTGTCAATCTCGTCCTTCGGCACTTTCTTAATCTTTAAAGAATATGCCATATTTTCGTAAACCGTCATATGAGGATAAAGCGCGTAACTCTGGAATACCATCGCAATATCACGGTCCTTTGGTGCTACTGCATTCATAAGCTCGCCGTCGATATAAAGCTCACCCGATGTGATCTCTTCAAGACCTGCGATCATACGAAGTGTTGTAGACTTTCCACATCCTGACGGTCCTACAAGTACGATAAATTCCTTATCTTTAATGTCGATATTAAACTCCTGAACGGCTACGACACCTTTGTCTCTAACCTCAAGATTTGTCTTTTTCCTGCTCTTTTTATCCTTCTCTGTCTGAGGATATATTTTAACTACATCTTTTAAACTTACACTAGCCATGATTCAATCTCCTTAACCCTTAACACTACCGCTTGTAACGCCCTTAATGATGGACTTTGAAAGTATGAAGTATACAACTATTACAGGTAAAATCGCGAGTAATATGAACATGTATACCTTACCCATGTCGAACTTCGAATAATCTGCGCTTCGAAGTTGAGCAATCATTACAGGTACCGTCTTTTTGCCCGGTTTTGTAAGTAATATCGCCGGAAGGAAGTAATTGTTCCACGATGCCACAAATGAGAAAATCATCTGTACGGCTATCGCCGGCTTCATAATAGGTAAAACGATACGATTGAACGTTGCGAACTCGCCCGAGCCGTCGATTCTCGCAGCTTCAACTATCTCAAGCGGCATTGTTGCCTTAAGATACTGATGCATATAGAAGAATACTGCCGGTGCAGCGATCGAAGGTATTATAAGTACCCATAACTTGTTATCAAGATCAAGCTCTAACGCTATCTTAACGAAACCTGCCGCAGAAACCTGTGAAGGAATCATCATTACGGCTATGATAAACGTATATGCAAGTTTTTTAAGTTTGAAGTTATAAACGTAAATTCCGTATGCGGTAAGTGCACTGAAATATGTCGTTAAAGCCGATGAAAGGCCTGCAACTATTAAACTATTCAACATACCGCGCGGGATGTTTATGGAACTGTCGTGTACCGCATTATTCAAGTTATAGAAGAAATGTCCGCCCGGAATAAGGGTAAATCCTCGCTGCAACTGGCTGTTTGTTCTTGACGAGTTAACGAAGAGCATAATGAAGAAGAACAAACAAAGTGCGCAAAGGAAGATTATTACGGCATAGACAAATATTCTTAATATAAGAAGTTTTACAGCTGCTGCTTTATTCTTACTGTTCATCTTGCCACCCCCTTAATCCTTATCTCTGTCGATTGTCTTAAATACAATCACACTTAATACTGCAGTCAATATGAAAAGTACAACCGATATAGCACCTGCCATACCGAAATTCTTCGAAACACCAAGGTAATTATTTAAGTACATTACCATAGTTTCTGATGTTCTGTTCGGCTGTCCGGTTCTATTCGATAAGATATTCGGAACATCGAACATCTGGAGACCACCGATCATAGAAGTTATAAATGTATATATAAAGATCGGTTTTAAAAGCGGCATCGTAATGTTAAAGAATACTCTTAATCCCGATGCACCGTCGAGTCTCGCACTTTCGAAAAGGCTTTCGTCTATACTCTGAATACCTGCCATGAGAAGAATTGTCGTATTACCGAACCACATAAGGAAGTTAAGTAAGGCAACCAGCGTTCTCATTGATATCGTACAGAAGAAGAAATCAAATGCCTTATCGATTATTCCCATGCTTACAAAAAGCGAATTAATCGGTCCTACTGTAGAGAAAAGCGTGAAGAACAACATCGAAAATGCTGAAGCCATGATAAGGTTCGGCATGTAAATTACTGTCTTCATAATGCTTTGTCCCTTGATATTAAGTCTTGTACTTGTAAAGAATACCGCAAGCGCAAGAGCTATAACAAACTGTGGAACCGCACCCATAACCCACATGATTACGGTGTTACCGAAATACTTTAATATGTCAATGGTGCCTTCCGCTGTCGGCGTAAGAAGCGCCTTATAATTGTCAAATCCGATAAATTCCGGTCCAATCCATGTAAGACCGTCTCTAAAATACTTGAAAAAACTATAATAAATTGTCAAAATCTGAGGATAAAAAGTAAAAACAGCATAAACCAGGAAAAATGGAAGAATGAAAATATATCCCCATTTAGCATAGCTTATCGATTTAGCTTTTGCCTCTTTGGTTGTTGTCGATTTCATAAAAAATACCTCTTATAGAAAAACTGTGGCAGGAACCCCCCGCCACAGTCCTCTTGTAGTAAAGCGTATTATATTATCTGTAACGTTTACTTATTTATCTACGTTAACGTTCGGGAACTTTTCCTTGATGTACTTACGGAAGTTCTCAAGTGCCTGTTCCTTTGTAACTGTACCCATTAAGTACTCGCGGAAGTACTGCTGGATACCTTCATTACAAGCCTGATCATACTGTGTATGATTTTCAAACTTGATGTTCTTTGCAAGTTCTACGAATAATGCTGTATCGTTCTGTCCACCAAGGAAAGCGTTTCCATAGTTAGGATCAGATGCAAACTTCTCGTTAACCTTCTTGTTATTAACGAACTGTAAATCCTTAGATACTAAGTTCTCGCAGATTTCTTCGTTGTTAAGGAATGCATTCATAACGCCTGCAACTTCTGCTTCGTTATCTGTGTATGTAGCTGCGAGCATCCATGTACCACCCCAGAAGTAAGCCTGTGGTCCTTCGATAAGACCCCAGTCACCACTACATGTATCCATTGCGTTAGGCATACAGAAGTTATAATACCAAGCCGGTCCAAAGAAGCACATTGTCTTACCTGTATCTAACATCTGCTGTGACTTAGCTTCGCCCCATATATCACCGACAAGTGTGTACTCGTTCTGTGCGTAAAGCTCTGCCTGATCCATCCAGGCCTGGATAGAAGCATCGATCTGTAAGTTACCATCCTTGTCAACCCAAGGAGATGTTGTGTTGTTTGAGAATACACGATAAGCTTCTGAATCAGAACCGATCATGTAATATCCCTTAGCCTTAGCTTCTGCAGCTACCGCATTGAACTTATCCCAAGAATTAAGCTTTTCCTGAACTTCATCAGGATCGTCTGTTCCAAGAACATCAAGTGCGATTGAACGACGATAAACAACACCTGCAGGGCAGCACTGGAATGAAACACCCTTAACTACACCATTTGTATCAGATGCAGCGTCGATTGTGTACTGATAAGCGTTAGCAAAATCTGTAACACCAATGCTCTTAACATCCATTGTTAAATCAGACTGTGTATACTTTGCAATGTAATCAGCCTCTGCAAGGAACATATCAACTTTGTCTTCTGCTGATGCATCTTTGTTCTTAAGTAAAGCTGCATCCAAAGCATCCTGATATGCTGAACCTTCGTTAGGAACGATTGTCCAAACAACCTTAGCATCGCCTACGTAATACTCACCGTCATCATGCTTCTCAGCATAATACTTCTCGAAGAATCCCTTAAACTCTTCATTCCAAGCCATGATGTGGAATGTCTTTCCACCCTGCTCAACCTTTTCTTCCTTGCCGCAACCAACGAATACCATTGAAAGGATCATTGTCGCAACGAGTAAACCGCTCATTAACTTTTTCATTTTCATACTTATCGCTCCTCCTGCATACATTTTGAAAATTGTTTTGTTTAAACGAAATAGCCCGTAAACGTTTTCGTTAATTCGGTTATACTACACAAAAGATTGTTTGTCAAGCAACTTTATAACAATAATTTTCCACAAAATTCGGCTTGCATTTTGTATCTACATATTGTATGCTTAGAACAAATTATACTTAATCGTTTTCGTGAAGGAGGCATTCTGTTATGAAATTCGGGCATTTTGATGACCCTAATAAAGAATACGTAATAGAAAGATACGACACTCCACTCCCGTGGATCAACTATCTTGGCAGTGACGAATTCTTTACTCTTCTATCGAATACGGCAGGCGGTTATTCATTTTATAAGGACGCAAAGTTAAGACGCATTACGCGTTATCGCTACAATAACCTGCCGCTTGATTCCGACGGCTTCCACATGTATATAAAGGATGGCGACGACATCTGGAACCCGGGCTGGCAGCCTGTAAAGGCCAAACTTGATTCTTACGAATGTCGCCACGGTCTTGGATATACGGTAATAAAAGGATCTCGTAACGGCGTGTCCGCGTCGCAGGAGATGTACGTACCAAAAGGTGACAACATCTTACTTACACGTGTGACAATTAAAAATGATACTTCCGAGGAAAAAGCTCTTAAACTATTTTCCTTCATAGAATTTTGTCTTTGGGATGCGACCGATGATTCGACGAACTTCCAGAGAAATTATTCGACCGGAGAAGTCGAAGTGGAAGGTTCGTTCATATATCATAAGACAGAGTTTAGAGAGCGCCGTAATCATTACGCAGTATTCTATGCAAACTGCGATGTTGTGGGATTTGATACGACTCGCGAAGGCTTCATGGGCACATATGGAACACCCGCAGAACCTATAGCCGTCATGGCAGGACACTGCAGAAATACTATAGCTCACGGCTGGCAGCCTATCGGTGCACATGAGATTGACGTTAACTTAAAGCCTAATGAGTCCCGTTCTGTTATTTTCGGTCTCGCATATGTAGAAGTTCCGGAAGATGAAAAGTTCATCGCACCGGATGTAATCAACAAGAAACCGGCAATGGAATTAACAGGTCGTTACTTAACAAATGATGATTTTGATAACGGTTTAAAGAAGCTTAAAGACTTTTGGGATGAGCTTTTGCTTAATTTCAAAGTCAACACAGAAAACGATAAGCTTAACCGTATGATAAACGTCTGGAATGCTTACCAGTGTATGGTAACTTTCAATATGTCACGTTCCGCTTCTTACTTTGAATCGGGCATCGGACGTGGCATGGGCTTTAGAGATTCCTGTCAGGACTTACTTGGATTCGTTCATATGATTCCGTCTAAAGCACGTGAACGTATCCTTGATATCGCAGCAACCCAGAAGCCTGACGGCGGCGCTTATCATCAGTACCAGCCTTTAACAAAGAAGGGCAATTCCGACATCGGAGGCGGCTTTAACGATGATCCGTTATGGCTTATCGCTGCAGTTTCCGCATATCTTAAGGAAACAGGCGACTTTGATATTTTAAATGAAATCGTTGATTTCGATAACGACTCATCGCTTGCAAAACCACTTCTTATTCACTTAAGAAGAAGTTTTGAATATATTACCAATAACTTAGGTCCTCACAAACTTCCTTTAATAGGTCGTGCAGACTGGAACGATTGCTTAAACCTCAACTGCTTCTCAAAGCATCCGGGCGAATCTTTCCAGATTACGGGACCTTCCGAAGGACCTGTTGCGGAATCCGTATTTATCGCAGGAATGTTTGTCAAGTACGGTAGCGAATATGCAGCCATACTTAAGCATATAGGACTTGATAAAGAGGCTTTGGAAGCTGAAAAAACTGTTAAAGCAATGAATGATGCTGTTATCGAATCCGGCTGGGACGGTGAATGGTTCTTACGTGCATATGATGCATTCGGAGAAAAGGTTGGATCTTCTACTTGTGATGAAGGCCAGATCTTCATTGAGCCACAGGGTATGTGTATCATGGCAGGTATCGGTGTAGATAACGGATATGCCGAGCGTGCATTAAAGTCTGTTGAAGAGCGACTTGATACGAAGTACGGTATAGTTCTTCTTAATCCGCCGTACACTTCATATAAGCTTAATCTTGGTGAGATAAGTTCTTATCCGCCGGGATATAAAGAGAATGCCGGAATCTTCTGCCACAATAATCCTTGGATTATTTTCGCAGAGACGGTTTTGGGACACGGTAATCGTGCGATGGAACTTTACAAAAAAACCTGTCCTGCTTTCCTCGAAGAGATTTCGGAGATTCATAAGACAGAACCTTATGTATATTGCCAGATGGTTGCAGGTAAGGATGCACCGTCATTCGGTGAAGGCAAAAACTCCTGGCTTACAGGTACCGCTGCCTGGACATTTGCAACGCTTTCTCAGGCGATACTCGGTATCAAGCCTGAATATGATGGATTACTTATAGATCCTTGCATTCCATCAGATATGAAGGAATTTACTATTGACCGTAAATACAGAGACTGTGTATATCACATCAAGGTCTCAAATCCTTCAGGGGTTGAAAAGGGTGTGAGAAATATTTTGATAAATGGAGTTGAGGCACCGATTGAGCCTATCGCTCCAAACGGAAAAGAAATGAATGTTGAAATAATCATGGGATAGCCTTCAATTTTTCCTCTACAATCCATAGAAATACGAGTCGGTTTTGTCCGGCTCGTATTTTTGTTATTGCCTATTTATTTGTCTTAAGAATTTCTTCTCTGATTCTGTCCATTCTTTCATCGGTGAATCCAAAATCCATCTCTCTGTAACTCCAGAGTGCACGACCGATACCATATTTATTTAATGTGGTATGGATATCCGTGTACCACCTTAATGTGCTATCGATATCGGCTTTATCTATAACTCCGTACTCTCCGCAGTATAACGGAAGGTTGAACTTTTCTGCTGTTTCTATAGCGGATTTAAAGATGTATTCGAAAAACTTCGTATCTATTATTTCGTCTTCATTAAAGCCTTCAAACATTACGGAATTACCGTAGATTTCTTGGCTTTTTGTTTTTAAGAATCCATACTTTACAGGGTATTCCGTTACAAAATCGGACGGCATTGTCTTTTGCCAGTATGCTCGCTGATGCGTGAAAAGCTGTGGATCATAGCAATGAAAACTAAGTACTATATTTTCATCAAAAGGTCCCTCTAAATCCTTAACCGTCCATACTGAATTATACCAGTAGCTGCCGATTAATATCTTTATCGTTGGGAGCTTTTCCCTAATTCTTCTTATGGCTTCTTTATAGATTTTAATCCAAGACGGAAGGTATTCTTCTTCTGTAACTTCATTTAAGAGTTCAAACATGACGAAGTCTTCGTATTTCCCAAAGCGATCTGCCATCTCATCCCAGAATTTATAGAAGATATCCTGGTATTTCTCAGAAGTGAAAAATCCAGACTCACCTTCGCCTTCATCAAACGAATAACCAAGTGTCTTATGAAGGTCTAAAACTATATGAAGACCGTATTTTTTGCACCAAAGGATTACTTTCCCGATGCGGTTAAAGCCGTCTTCTATTAACGTTCCATCAGATTTTATTACGATATTATAATCTATCGGGAGGCGCACATGATCAAAGCCCCAGGATTTTATTTTTTCAATGTCTTCTTCTTTTATAAAATTATCAAGACGGTCAAGTGAGTAATCACACTGCGAATACCAGCCGCCAAGATTTACTCCATGCTTAAAGCCTTTTAATTCTTTCATGCTTTTACCTCCGATAATCGAGTAGGAGTCGGTTTCACCGATCCTACTCGTGTCGCGTTAGCCGTCAAATGCCTGCTCATGCAAGCAGTGCAGTCGCTTGACGGCTTTATCGCGCAAAATATATCCCAAAGTTACAGTAATGATACCATAACTTTGGGATAATAAGCAAACTAATATCTAATTAAAAGTTATAATTACTTTCTAACGATACCTGTAACGTCGCCTGAAATGTTACCTGCGTTAGCTTCATCTGTATCGATGTGCATAGCAAGTGCATAGCTATCTGATACACGTACAACTACGTCGCCGAATGTAAGCTTACGTCCGTCGCAGTTTGTCTCTACAGATACAACGTCCTTATCCTTAACGCCGAATTCTTCAGCATCCTTTGTTGTCATATGGATGTGGCGCTTAGCAACGATAACACCCTTATCAAGTGTAAGCTCGCCGAACTCTGTCTTTAATGTAACTCCAGGTGTTCCTTCGATGTCGCCCGACTCACGTACCGGAACGTCCTTAAGACCGATTGACATGCAGTCTGTCTTTGAAAGCTCTACCTGAGCAGCCTTTCTTGCAGGTCCTAAGATAGAAACACGCTCTAAACTTCTCTTTGGTCCAACTACTGTTACACGCTCTTCTGATGCGTACTGACCAGGCTGTGAAAGCTCTTTCTTAACTGTGAGCTGATGTCCCTTACCGAATAATACTTCGATCTGTTCCTGTGTTAAATGAATATGTCTTGCAGAAACTTCTACCATTACTTCGTTCTTCATTTTATATCATCCTTTTCCTTTAAATAATCGGGTTTTAAAAACCGCCTACCAAATAATAATACAACGAAGAAGGGTTTCTTTCAAGTAGATTAAAAGATTAAATGCAATTATTCTACTGATTGTCGAAAGCCTTTAAATATAAACTAAGTGCTATGTTTCTTGCCTGGTCCTTTGTGAATTCATCTTCTGAAAGACTCAACACATAGTAATATTCTTCGCCTTCTTTTGCGAACCAGAAGTACCAATAATCACCGCTAATATTCATATTTGCATTATTATAAAGGTCGTGCTTTTCTTCGAGCATTATCGCACTCCACGCCCGGTTCGACCGTGTTTCACCTATTACTTCTATGTATTCTGCCACTGTGTGATTATGAATTGGTACACCGGAAAGTTGTAACAGTCCGTTGGCAAACTTAATATCTGTATTTCCCGCTGGGCACCTTGTAAGCATTCCTGAATATAACCATTCTTCAGGTGTTCCTTCGCTACCTTCATTAACCTTAGGTAAAAGCAAGAAACCACCACCGTATCCAATCATTTCATCAAAATCACTAAATGAGTATTCTTCAGAAAGGTCTATGTTTATAACCCAGTCAGAAATATCATACGGCAAAATCGCACAGGGGCTGCTTCCTATAGGAGATATGTAGTATACATAACCAATTATTGCAGGATCCGTCTCTAAAAACATACCCTTACACGCAATTATCACAACGTTCCCGACAGCAGGCTTATCTTCATATATACCCGAATCATAGTTTTTAGTGCTCAGCTTATACCTGTTACCCTTTTTTACCGAACCGGAAAACATAGATGCAACATCAGAAGTGACTTCAACGATAATATACTCGTCATTTTCATCATCACTAACCTCTGTAACAGTTGCAACAAACTGCAATACACTTTGCGGAATCTCACCTTTTGCAAGTATATCGCTTCCTTTCTCCGCAAAAATACACCATTCATTATCTATCGGCACTTCTATTGTTCCTGCTTGAAATCCAAGCTGATAACCCAACGCTTCAAAATTTGATTCACCGTCTTCGTCAGGCACCTCATCTTCCGGTATTACAGAAGTAATGCTTCCATCTAAATTGCCACATCTACCGGTTACTCCCGATACATATCCTGTATCTACATACAAAATCCCATTAACCATAAGCATTCTTTTTATGGTTGTATCATCATTATTCTCTTCAGAAAAATCCGTCGTGGCATTATTTTCATCCGGATTATCATGCATTATTGAAACATCATTATTATCTTTTCCCTTAGGGTCAGTTAAAAAGCACACGGTAACTGCTGCTATACATATAACCGAAACAACAATTATCCAAAATGCCGGTTTTTTGTAATTTAAAACGCCCTTAATGCGCGCTTTTACATTGGTTTCACCAAAAGCCAAAGGGCATGCTGCTATACTTCTCCTTTGAATATTAAGGTCAAGCAATGCCTGAGAATACGATACAAGATAATCTTTTTCCTTGTCCTTAATTACCTTCTCATCACATGCCGCCTCTATATCACGGCATAAAAGAATATATGACATCCAACAAAGCGGATTAAACCAATATATAGAAAGAAGTACGAACCCAAGTGGTTTCCAAAAATGATCTCCCCGCTTAAGATGCGCCTTTTCATGCGCAATAACATACTTCCTTGTTTCTTCATCAAGTGTCGATGGAATATAAATTGCAGGTCGCAATATACCAAGTATGAAAGGCGAGCCAATACCATCGCAATTATAAATTTGTAGGCTCGTATCGCCCATACCAATAGACATTTTTACCTGTCTTCTCAGCCTTATGTAACTCATTAGCGCATATGCAGCCATAAAAATAATACCTATAATCCATATAATTGCCGCAATATGAATTATTATCTGCAAAGGATTTACACTTACTTCCACATCCGGCGTAAAGCTACTTTCTACAACAGGATTTATTGCATTATCAATTATTACAAAACCCGAATCAATTGTCGGTCTATTTGTAGTTATAATTTCTTCAGATATTACCCTTGCACTTGGTATTAAACTTAAGACGCACTCTATCGAAAACGGCATAATAAGTCTTATTGCTACTACAGCCCAAAGAATGCACAAACTCCACTTTGGAAGTTTCTTAAAAAAGAATCTTATAATAGTTACTGCGAGTATTAAGTAGACTGCAGTCAAACTGATATTAAGGATATTTAAGAATAAAGAATCAATCATTTCTTCCCACCCTCCTTAAATCTATCAATCATCTTCTGAATCTCTTCTGCTTCTTTCGCTGAAAGTTTCCTATTCGAGGTAAAAGCGGCTATAAATGAAGGCAACGATCCCGCGTAAGATTCTTCAATAATCTGCTCGCTCTTCGCCGAATAAAACTTTTCTTTTGAAATAATCGATGTAACTATTCCTTCTTCATTTTGAAAAATTCCTTTTTCACAAAGTTTACGTAAAACTGTATAAGTGGTAGACTTCTTCCATCGAAGTTCCTTTTCGCACACCTTAACAAGATCACCTGATGCAATCGGCTCATTCGCCCATATAATATCCGCAAAACGTTCCTGAACTATGCCCAATTCAAAATCTATCATAAATCTAACTCCTCCCGTGCCATGTAAACGGCAGAATATCCATGGTCAAATTGGTCTATTCGAATAAACTAGTTTTAGTTTACTCCAATAAACCGGCTTTGTCAACATATTTTTCTAAAGACAAAAAAAGGCGGCCGAAGCCGCCTACTTAAATCATATCATTAAAATACTTTTCGCTTACCTGAAGCTGATTCTTTAATATCTCACGCCACATATGTGCGTGGACTTCTCCACTTCCACGGGACACCTTTGTACGTTTAATTCTTCCGTCAGCCATAATTTTACGATAAAAATCATGGTCAGTACTTTTATAGCATTCCCAGCCGTCGTTTTCGCAGAATCTCTTTAATTCTTTCCATGTCGGCATATGATATCCCCCTCAATTGCGTCAATATCTAGTGTTAATGCTTTGAAAACATAAGGGATATGTGCCTGACGATTTGGTGCCTTACTCCACAAAGCATATTCCGAGTAGAACTCTTCAGCATATTCCTTTATATACTCTGCCATTCTATGCCTAGCTGCTTCCTCATTCACATCATTAACTACAATATCAAGATCAATAGCGCTTAGCGTAACCGTACCGTCATCTTCATTAAACTTATCCGCATAAAAACGGTATCCTGCAAGCATAGCATTCAAAGTAGACACGCTCATAATAGCGACATTGTCATGTGTCCTCTTAACATATGCAGGTCTTTCATGTGCAACCTGATCAAGCGTAAAAGACCAATTCTTTCTTACATCAGTAGCATTTAATAAATCCATAATAACCTCCATATAAAAAACAAAACTAATTATTTGTATTGATATACTATCAAAAAGTGTACACTTTGTCAATAATGTACGCTTTTGTTTTTGTATAAAAAAAGAAACCGTAAATCCTTCGACTTACAGTTTCCTCATGCCGGCGACCGGAATCGAACCGGTACTGTATTGCTACAACAGGATTTTAAGTCCTGCGCGTCTGCCAGTTCCGCCACGCCGGCAAACCCAAATAGGAGGAACCCAACGAAGTTGGGAGGAACCTATTTATCACGCGCGAGCTCCATCGCGAAGCGATTTCACATGCGAGCGCTTCCCCACCAGTGGTGGTAGAATTTCCTTTAATGGGACCAATAGGGCTCGAACCTATGACCCTCTGCTTGTAAGGCAGATGCTCTCCCAGCTGAGCTATGATCCCATGTACAAATAGGAGGGACCCACATAAGTGGGAAGACCCTGTTTGTCACGACGCACGCGTTCGCGAAGCGAATTGCATCGCGTGCTGTCTTCCACTCCTAAAAACGACCCAAACGGGACTCGAACCCGTGACCTTCGCCGTGACAGGGCGACGCTCTAACCAACTGAGCCAGTGGGCCTAATTAAAGATTTCGTAAAAAGGTTATAAATAAAGGAATCATAAAGATGATTCCCTATAGTGGACCTGCGGGGACTCGAACCCAGGACCGACCGG
>JAFRZM010000028.1 GCA_017442585.1 Lachnospiraceae bacterium
AATAAACAAAGAGACTGTGGTTGGAGCCTCGTTTAAACCATCTAGTGGTAGGGGGAAAACACCAATCCACAGCATCTTAAAATAGCATAGTCGAACCTGTAGAAAAGGTAAAGAAAGACTATGACTTTATATAATAGTAGGAGGAAAAATATGTATAATGTAATGTCACCTCATGCAGAGGATTGAGAAGATTGTAGCCTGCATACGTGTGGCAGTACCTTATACCGGAATGATAATATCCACAAGAGAAAGTAAAGAAACCAGGGAAAAGGTCTTAGAGTTAGGAGTTTCTCGAATCAGTGGCGGTTCACGTACAAGCGTCGGTGGTTATGCGGAAAAAGAACCTGAAGAAGAAAATGCTTGAAGAAGAACTTGAGAAAATTCCAAATGAAGTGGTTAGAGAAAAAGCGAGAAAGTATATTCATAACATTGATGCAGGAGAGAGATTTTAGATTCTAAATTTAATTTGTTAAAGTTTAGTATCTATCAAATCTACATTATTGACAGATTAAAAAGCTGATATTATAATTAAGGACAACAAAAGGCACTGCCACAGGCGGTTGCCCATAAGTTTACGGAAAAATAATCGCTGCTTTATGGGTGCTGGCGATTATTTTTTTGTAATGCGGCGTATATCACTTCCCAAAGTGTATCCCAGCCCAAAGCATGTTATGCAAAGAGCCAGGACTGCTATGAGTCCTTCTATAGTCAACATACAAATCCCCCCTTTCCACTTACAATCAAATTGTATTTGTTAAGGAGGGCAACCGCCTCGCTTATGGTAGCGCCATGTCAATATTATATTAGAATTCCGATTCAAAAACTAATTATATTTTTATAAAATCCTGCTGTTTTAGTGCTTTTTCCTCGAACAAATTATAAAATTTTTATAAAACGCGATATTAAATTAAGCTAATCTCATTACTTAAATATCCTAATATCCGTCAGTGCGCATTCATCACCTGTCAGCGCTACGTAAACTTCTCTCGGGCCATCCTTTATGATAGTCGTATTTACAATTGATATGCCCGCATTCTCCGTCTTCGTTATAACCTTATTCTTGTGCTTTTGGAAGGTTATCGTACTTTCATAGCCTTTTTTATTCTCTTCCTTAAACGCTTCCCAGTTAGAGAATTTGTCCGTTCTTTCAACTGCGGTCGTATTTTCCGAATAAGAGAATAAAGTCTTGACCTCACCATCAAAACGAATAAGCGCATATTCCTTATAATTCGGACCCATTATCTTACCGTCATCCGAATAGAATAATATGATATACGGACAATGCCATACAAGACTTGCAATCGGCAAACTCATCGCATGAAGCATAATACGTACTCCATCGTTTATCTTAATTCCTTCCGTAGACGATGTTCTCATACCGTCAATCTGGATATTCGGAACATCACTTTCGAGACGATTCGTGTAGCGAACCTCCTCACATAGTCTAGGAATATCATCACCCTTTAAATCATAAACATCCTTTTCCGTAACCATATCACTTAAGATACAGTTCTCACCCGTGAGCGATACATACGCCGTCTTCGTAGTTGCAGGAAGTGCCGCTATCATTTCTACGCATCCGTTCTTATCATAAAGACGTAAACGTATATGATCGCTGTTCTTTACTGCCTCTATCATGTACTCGGATTCGCTTAAGTTCATTATCGAAACCATCTCGACAGGCGTAACCTTTATCTGCTTAGCCATAGTTGTAATCACGTTACCGTCAAACCAGGCCTCACCGTACTCAACATATCGCGTCTCTTCGATAGACTTCTTCGTCGAATGTACAAAACCGTCAAGCGAATCAAAAAGAATAATTGCCGGTCCCGAATACGGATTTTCAGGATCAATATTATGCTTACAATTAAACTTAATACGCACAGGCGCAGTTGTTATCGAAAATCCTCTCGTCACATCACTTCTGTAATACGTCGCAACAAGCTCATCCGATGCCTTCTTTGCAAACGGAATCTCCGCACGCATCTTGTATTTCTTATCTTTATCAATAAGAGACAACATTATATCCGTGTAATCCGGATCGAATCTATTGCCCTGACCCTTAACGAATTCTTCCCTGACAACAGCCTGCGGAAGCGGGTCTGTATCTCCTTGCTTTGATGTCATAAGATCATATGCATCCGCAATCGCAATAATTCGCACTATCGCAGGTATCTTATCGCCACGTAATCTCGTCGGATCATCACCGCCATCATAACGCACATCTTCACAGTTAAATCCTGCAGCAAGATACGGGAATTCTTCGCTGTTCTTAAAAGACTCGTCATTCGTATTATGTAAAAGCGCGGCACAATAAACTCTGTCACATTTGTCTTCATCAAGGCCTGCCTCAACCGCAATCATCCTTGCGTAATGTGCAACTCTTACGGAGTGTCCTTTTTCCTCCTTAGGCGCGTCTACGAAATCATCCACAAGCGTCTTTGCTGTCGTTACAAAAAGCCTCTTCATCTTTCTTTGACCGTCGCGCACCGATTCGATGGTCAGCTTATTATTCTCCTCAACTCTTTCATTAATATCTAGAAGTGCAAAGATATATAAAAGTGCCCCCATTCCAACTATCGATATATTGGTAAGCGATAAGCCGTAAAGGAATATCTGGAATATCGATGCAACAAGCGGGACGATTAAGAACAACATGAGTGATAGATATATTCCGCGTGCTAAATTCTTCCTATACTGCAAAATAACCGTCAACTGCAAAAGGGTTACAACAGTCGGGAACACATAGCATACTATAAATAGCGGACCACGCTGATATTTATTAAATTCATCAAAATAATAATACCATCCCGTAAACTGCGAGATAACTATAAGAAGCACACCTGCCGCGCATAGATAATTTATCACCGGCATTCTTCCCGGAAGCTTCTCCAATCCACCTTCATTAAGCAAGAGGTCACTCAGGTAAAAGTTAACAAATAAAGATATCATAAGCGTCAGCGAGAAAACCATAAAATTCGTAAGCCGCACCATGATATATCCCGTTCTTGTTAAATCACCCGAATAAATATAAGCCAGACGGTCGAAGCTTAAAAGAAGCATAGCTGTTATCTCAAGACCGATAAGAGACTTCTTCCTTCTATAAGGCAACGCATGGGTAACGATAACGAATATCGCTATCGTTCCGCATATACCGCTTAATGCAAGCATAAGATTAAGTTGATGCGCTGCCAAAAACTCTAACATGTCTTTTCTCCCAAGATCTTTCGACCTTTTCCTTATCAGTTACTCAATAAACTACTCTACTTCTGAAATAATCTCGTTTAACTTGTCCCAGTCAACAAGTTTAAAATACGTCCTTAACTCTTCGAATCTTGCCTCATCCTTTTCAGGAAGCTTATATTCTTCAAGCTGATTCAAGATCATTTCTACGGAATCAATATCCATCTGTGGGATAAGTTCCTTTAATGCTTCATATGCATCTTTTAGCTCTGCATCGTCTATCATAGGCTTCTCATTATCGCTACCCATATCCTTTAACGGAGCTAAAAGTGTCTTAAATGCATTAAAATCTGCCATAAAGCCTTGATTTTCTGCTTTAATATAATCAAGGTTGCCGCTTTTACCTGCATCTTCAAGAGCTTGTGCCTTCTTTGAAAGGTCATTCGCACCGATGATTCTTGCAGATGTCTTTAAAGCGTGGACTTTAATCGTATAGAAATCGTAATCACCCGTCTCAAATGCGGTTTCGATTACTCCACCTGTATGATCGATTGTTTCAAAGAAATCATTAATACTCTGAATATAAGTATTTACACCGCCGGAACACTTAATTCCGTCCTCAACATTAATCTCCCTGATATTATATAACCACTCATATTCCTTAGGAAGCGACGTATCTTCAGCCGTATAATCGCCTTCAGACGGATCCATCATAATCTCTTTCGGAAGGTGACTCTTTATAGTACGCTCTAACGCGAAGCTATCGATCGGTTTTGAAAGATATCCGTTAAAACCGTGCGATTTATAAAACTCGTCGCCACCTGCAGCAATATTAGCCGTCAAAGCATATACCGGTATATCGCCAAACTCTTCCCTAATATGTGAAAGTGTCTCGATACCATCCATTCCCGGCATCATATGGTCAAGCAATACCACATAAAACTTCTTAAGGCGCATCTTCTCAAGACACTCTTCGCCGCTCGTTGCGGTAGTTACAAATACCTTCGTAGGCTTTAATAATCCCTTTATAACCGTAAGGTTCATAGGGTTATCATCTACAACAAGAATCTCCGCATCAGGTGCGACAAATTGTGGAACGTAAGGTCCGCGCATTTCGGTATCGTCATGCTCTGTAAACTCTCCTACGCCTTCGCGGTCTACAACCTTCTGTGTGCAAGTAAGTATGAATTCGGAACCCTTTCCGTAAATACTTTCACACCAAAGATTACCACCGAGTAATCCTGCAAATCTTCTTGAAATATCAAGTCCAAGACCCGTACCCTGGATACCGCTGTTCTTCTGCTCGTCTAAACGCTCATATGCCGTGAAAAGTTTCTCCATATCCTCTTCTTTGACACCGATACCGGTATCTTTAACGGAGAATCTAAGATCAGTTGATACATCATTTATATCTTCTACAGTAACTTTAAGTGTAAATCCGCCCATATCGGTATACTTAACCGCATTGGTAAGAAGATTTAATACAATCTGCTTTATCTTGCCGGCATCACCGTAAAGACGCTTCGGCAATTTCTCATCTATTTCTACGTTAAACTCTAAGTTCTTGTCTGCACTTCTTACTCTTATCATCGAGATTATCGCGCGCAAAAACTCTACAGTACCGTATTCCTGCTCAACAAGATGCATCTTGCCGGACTCGATCTTTGAAATATCGAGAATATCGTTAATAAGTCCAAGGAGCGACTCCGACGCGCCCCTAATATCAAGAGCATAATTTATAACAGACATTAAATATGGCTTCGGAACGTTCTTAGTATCTTCTCTAAGAATCATTTCATCCATACCCATGATAGTATTAATAGGCGTTCTTATTTCATGCGACATATTCGCAAGGAATCGTGACTTCGCAGTATTTGCACGCTCTGCCTCATCCCTCGCCTGTTCGAGTTCCGCATATTGCTTCTTAACGATAGTGCCGATAAGGATTCGCCATACAACAATTGCGATAATCAAACCTGCAATCGAAAGTGCCAAAACCTTTACCCAGGTTTCTTCGAATAATCTGGCTTCTTTCAAGATTACATATGTTGCTTCCTGTATCGCAGTCTCACCGTCATCTGCAAGTATCTGTATGTGTAAGGTATACTTTCCGTAAGGAAGGTCGGTATATTCCAATATACCCAAATCTTCTCTTAATTCCGTTATACCTTCATCTTTCGCACCGTCAAGATATACACGTATACGTGGGTTGGACAACGTATAATCCATTATCGCCGGATATATCTGTACACGGCTTCCCCTTGAAGTTATAACATATCTTCCGTTTTCATCAGGTAAAAGTTCTTCACCGTCACAGTATATCGCGCTTACACCAATTTTTAAGTTGTCTCTGATATCGCTGTATTTATTGATATTAACCTTTGCCACACCTGATGTCGTCGCAATGTAAAGATTTCCCGAATCATCCGTGCTTCCGAATCCCGTTCTTGTAGGAATTCCCGGCAATCCGTTTGCAATCGTATACATCTTATAATCAGTGACCGTATCGCTTTGCATAAGTTTTTCGTTAACAACCGTGATTCCGTAGGATGAAAGCACCCAAACATTGTCACTGCTATCAAAGAACATATCAATATTGTTGTTATTCGGGAACGTTGAAACCGTATGTCTTTCACCGTTCTTTATATACATAATAGAGTTGGACGCAATAATCCACATTGTCTTAAATCTGTAATCCCATTTTATACGCTGAATGACATCACTGGTAAGACCTTCATTTTCTCCGATTATCATGACGTTTTCGCGGTTTATTACAACTATACCGGCACCATCGGTTCCTGCATAGATAATATTCTTATCGTCAACCGCAACACTCATTATTGCAACATCTTCGAGTCCGTCTTCTTTTGTATAAACTTTTCTTACTTTTTCATCTGTAATTATCGCAAGACCGAAACTCGTAGCGACAACGATATCACCGTTACTCATCTCGCATGTGCTTCTTACCTCATTACCGGGTAACCCGTTAGCCGACGTAAAGTTTTTAAACGTTCCATCAGCCCTATAAAGCACAAGACCCAACGTATTACTGTATGTTGAAATCCAAAGATTACCTTTCTTATCACTCATAATATAGCGGACTTTGTTTTTACCTATATACGAGGTCAAAGCGTTCTCCACTACGTTATAATTTTCATCAACTATCCTTAATCCGTTATCGGTTCCGATATAGATATTTCCGTTATACGATAACGTCGCGCCTACAGCTTCAGGCAAAAGACCCGCACGGTCGTTTACATCGATAAAGTTATTCGGAACTATCTTCATCGCACCAAGACGAGATGATGCAACCCAAAGATTACCTTGATAATCAACTGTCATCATTTCGATAGCATTATCGACTGGAAGATTCTTAACCTTCTTGCACTTACCGTCATTATCGAGATAGCAGATTTCGCTTTCAGATGCTATCCACAAACGATCGCAGGCATACAGAATCCACTTTATATTATTTAACGGAGTCTTAATCGCCTGCATGTTTTCTGCCTGCTCACCGAGTATTCCGCAGTAAACAACGCCATCCGGACCGCCTATATAAACCTTGCTTTCATGCTCCGGGTCTACATAGATATCCGTAACTGTAGAGATTCCAAGATCTTCCGCATCATAGAGAAGTAACATACCGCCGTTCGAAATCTTAAACGCCTTACCGCTCTTTGTATATCCGTAAATTATACCTTCACTGTCGGAGACAAGACGCAGTACTCTTTCTCCATTAAGACGCTTATCGTTAAATGGATTCACACGGTTATTCTTATCGATAACGGCCAGACCCGCAGTTGTTGCTACATATACATTTCCCGACTGATCTTCGGCAAATGAACGTATTGAGGAACTTGGCAATCCGTCGCGCTTTGCATAATGATAACGCTTGCCGTTTTCCAATATAACGACACCGTCTCCGTTTGTTCCTACAAAAACTCTGCCGCGGCTGTCCTCAAAAATTGCTCTTCCGCTTGTAAGTCCGTCTTTAGTATCAAGTTTCCTAAAATTAGTTCCATCGTAACGTGTAATTCCCGCATAACCCGCAAACCACATATAACCGTCTTTTGACGGCATTATATAATATATTTCATCACTTTGAAGTCCGCTTTTTGAATCATATACTTCACCTACATAACTTATATCACCAAGCTGGCCTGTTACCGCATATCCACCACCAACCTTCTTATTTCTAAGATCAGCACGTCCTATATCGTTTGCATGAGAAATAAGCGCACCAGGTATAAGGAACGCGATACTTACTATTAAGATCACTGATACAGCGCCTGCCGTAAGTCTCTTTATGATCTTTTTCCTCATGAAAACTCTCCTTTTTATTACTCCTGATATTTACAAAGGACTTCTTTTACTTCCGCAAGAGATTCCTTAAATACCTCAACGCACTTAGGATCAAACTGCTTTCCGGAATCATTCTCTATGATTTCAAACGCTTTATCCATAGGCATTGCATCTTTATATACACGCTTTGATGTAAGTGCATCAAATACATCCGCCACTGCCATTATACGAGCGGAAAGAGGAATTACCTGACCATGAAGTCCATACGGATAACCGGATCCGTCCCAGCGCTCATGGTGATATGCAGCCATATTCATGGCTTCCTTTAAATAATTATCACCGCTTACCGTGTCGATTGCTTTTTCCATAATTTTCTGTCCTGCAATCGTATGTGTCTTCATTATCTCGTATTCTTCTTTTGTAAGTTTTCCCGGCTTATCAAGTATCGAATCCGGAATATTGATTTTACCTATATCATGAAGTGGTGCAGATACAACTATCTCGGATATAAACTTCTTATTTATCTTCTCCGGATAATACCCCTTCTTCATAAGACCTTCGGCGATTATCTTAACGTACGCCGCAGTCTTTTGGATATGTGCACCCGTATCTTTATCTCTGTTTTCAACAAGATCGGCCATGGTAATAATAAGACCGTTTTGCATTCTTGTAGTTGCCGCCGCAAACTGTCTTACGCTTCGCATCTGCTCTGCGGTATCCGCAGCCATTGCACATATGGAATCGTATAACTCTTCAACCTCATCATTCGTATGAATATCGAGTCTTCTTAAAGCGCGAACGCCTTCATCGTATTCTTCCTGACTGTCTGAGTCATTACCGAAACTCTTCAACACCTTAACCATGCTTCCTATCGGGAATATAAGGTAATATCCCGACGCGCTGAGGCCGTACGCAAGTATAAGCATAAATATTCCGGAGAATACAAGACCCGTCTGCAATATGTACTGTCTGAAGTAAACAAAGAAACTATCTATTACAACATCCGCACATGCATATGCAACGACACGGTTCGAAGAATCGTATATCGGTACAAATGAAGCAAGAACAAACTTCTTTTTAATACCGTAATCTACTTCTCCGATGTTTTTGCCTGCGACAAAATCATCTATCAAAACCTCGAACATTCCCGTTACAGGACTGTAGTCACCGACTCTTCCGCTTTTTTGGAATTCCTCATCGACATCAAATATCATATATAATCCGTCTGCTCTTACACGTACTATATAAAGATCTTCCAAATGTGCAATAGCATTTTTCATAACAAGCATAAGCTCGTTAATCTTCCTATAGGATGAATCGTCATACGTACTTACACGCGGATTATGCATAATGTAGTCGGATATCTGATCACCGTCAGTTATCTGCGTTAAGAAGGTCGCAGAATTAAGAGAATCACTTCTGGCCTCGACTTTAAGACTTTCATAGTGCGTTCTTTCAATTATGTAAGTAAGCGAAATTGCAATAAGAAGTGCCGCAATTATAAGCATTCCAGACATTCTTATACGTAAAGATCTACCTTTTATTCCACTCTTATTTCTAAGCTCTTTTATCTGCTCTTCAGTCAAAGGAGTCTGTCTCCATCCACTCTCCCAGACCTGCTTACGTTTCTCTGAAGGAACTATAACAAGAGCAATAAGTGCCAATACGGTAGTAGCAGTCTTATCCAATATATTTATTCCGACACTTACAAGTATCGTCGAAAGGAAATACGGAATCTTAAAAAGAAGTGTAAGGTTTTCACTTAAGTTTGCAACCTCTTCAAACTGTGGTCCTCCCTGTAAGAGCCACTGGAATACCATTCCGACTGCTCCGCCGATAATGGAAATCGTCAATATGTAGTTTAAAACATAGCGTTTCTTTTTGAATCGTTTTTTCTTTACAAACCACGCCGTGCAAACCGCTATGACAAGACTTACGATTGTATAATAGATTGCATAAGAATTAAAGAAAGTGCATAATACATTACTTATTACCGCAACCAATACGCCGAGGAATATACCGCCAAGCGATGAGGCAAAAATGGTTCCAACGGTATCAAAATAAAGCGGGAGATCTAATTTTTGTGCAAGAAAAGAAAGAGCGACATTCATGATTACACTTAATAAAACCACCATCGCCCTCATAAGTGTTAATTTGTTATTCTTTCCGACCGTAACTTTCATAAGCAAAGTCCTTTATGCTTAAAAGGACCTTGCGGTCTTGCAAGGTCCTTATTCATTCTGAAATTATGTCTCTAAGATTAGCGCTAAATCCCATTATTTCACACGAGATTATTCCACGTTACCGACACTCTTTGACTTATAATAATCTTCAAAAAGCTTATCTGCGGCATCAAGTGTATTCTTGGTAATATCCGGAAGGTCTCTGCCCCATGCCTTTGTAGCTTCTTTAACGCCTTTATGCATAGCTTTCTGCATTTCCTGCATCTTCTTCTCATCATCACCCGCAAGTGCACTTGCAAAATCAAATAAACGCTGTGATGTCTGCTTTACACCCCAGTATCCGTCTTCTGCGATATCTTTCTGAGCCTGCGCTTTTGTCTGTGCATCTACGGTAAAGTTACCTGATGCGAGCTTTTTCCAGATATCATCATCAGTAGCGTTACCGAATGTACTTACCTGACCTGTAATTGTCTCGCGTACAATATTAATAAGCTGCTGCTTTCTTGATTCCATATCTGATTTAAGCTGATCGACCATGGCTTCTCTGTCTGCTTTTGACATTTTATTTATGCTGTACAATCCCTTAACAGGTGTTTCGCCTTTCTCGTATACAGCTCCCTGTTCTGCTACATTTTCCGCTGCTGTCTTTTCTGCAGTTTCCTTTACGTTTTCTGTATTCTTTGTTGTGTTTTTCTCTGTATATGTCTTTGTTGCCTGATATTCAGTTGTAATGTTGTTACTTATCCCGTTTATATTCATCATAATCCTTCTCGTACCTCCATGTAAGTTGTATTTCGAAATCCGTTTCGCGAGTAATTGTAACATGGGGCACGCACCCGTTTCAAGAGATTCGAGGAACTTGCACACAATTAGTTCAATAATTATTTTCTAATTCATATATAGCGCATAGAGGATACAATCGCGGACGTTCGCACTCAATCTTGTAACGTCGCGTTACTAAACTCGCATACGCTCGCTAAGTAACGACGTTCCAAATTGCCGCTCATTGTATCCTCTACGCGCTATTGTACGTAACGGCTAGGAATTAAAAAACCGGTGGAAGAATATCCTTCCACCGGTTTAAGTTAGTTATATCTTACTCTACGATAGTCGCCGTACCAGGTACTTCGCCCTTGATATCCTCATAGAATGCTGCGTGAGCTGCCTGCATCCAAGGCTCTACGAAAAGCCAAGCGATACCAAGTGTTACAAAGCCAAGTAAAATCCATCCGATATAGCTTAAATCAAGTAAGAAAAGTTTGCCCTTCTTGCCGTCCATAAGCTTCTTACTTGCTTCAAGAGCTTCAGAGCCTGTCATTTCAGGATGGTCATACATAAGGTATGGAGCCATTGCGTACTTGTATGTTGCAATAATACCCGGAATAACAAAGAGTAATGACCAGAGGAATATATAAAGTGTCATAAGAACACTCATGATGATTCTGTTATTTAAAGCATCACCCTTGAATCCCTCAAAAAGATCCATAAACTCTAACTTACCCTTACGGAACCCATTAACAAATACTACATTGTAACCTATGGTTAAAACACCGCCCAAAAGAAGCGCACCTACAAATGTACCGCCTAATGCACCTGTAATAATGCAGTAAACGATTGATACAGCTATCGCTATACCCCAGTTGCCGCTAAGCATTCCCTTTGATTGTGCTCTGTACTCACTGCATGATTTCATTTCCATATCCTCCCGATATTATAATAAAAAGATTGGGGATATTTCACCCCAATCCATTTTAACACACATTAACTAAAAAATGTCAAAAAATATTATTTTTTGTGCTTTGCTGCCGCTGCAACAAATCCTGCAAAAAGAGGATGCGGTGCATTCGGTCTTGATTTAAACTCAGGATGTGCCTGTGTAGCTATAAAGAAATCATTCTTAGGATTCTCAATCATCTCAACTATTCTGTTATCAGGCGATAATCCGCAAAGTCTTAAACCATTGCCCTTTAACGCATCACGGAAGTCATTATTAACCTCGTATCTGTGACGATGACGCTCTGTAATGTTCTCCGACTTATATAAAGAATGCGCAAGCGAACCCCTTTCCAAAGTACAAGGATATGAACCAAGTCTTAATGTTCCTCCGATATCCTCTCCTGCATTATGATCAGGTAAAAGTGAGATAACCGGATACTTTGTGCCTGCATCAAACTCTATGGAATGTGCATCCGTAAGACCTGCAACATTTCTTGCAAATTCAATAATTGCAAGCTGCATACCAAGACATATTCCAAGGTATGGAATGTTATTCTCTCTTGCAAACTTGATTGAAGTAATCATACCGTCGATACCACGATCACCGAATCCACCCGGAACAATAACACCGCCGACATTACCGAGTAATTCCTTTACGTTCTTAGGTGTAACCGTTTCGGAATCAACCCACTTAATATTAACTTCTCTCTTGCAAGCAATACCACCGTGCTTTAAAGCCTCTACCACACTTATATAAGCGTCGTGAAGCTGTGTGTACTTTCCAACCAAAGCTATATCCACTGTCTTATCAAGTGAATAAAGCGTATCTACCATTTCTTTCCAATCTTTAAGATCAGGCTTTCCGCACTTAAGATTTAAGCGTTCTAAGGCCACTTCCGCCAAATGCTCTTTTTCCATGGCAAGAGGTGCTTCATATAAATACTTAAGGTCTAAGTTATTTAATACGTATCTGCTGGGTACATTGCAGAAAAGAGAAATCTTGTCCTTTGTATCCTGATCGAGTTCTACTTCACTTCTGCAGACAATTACATCAGGTGAAAGTCCCATTCCCTGTAAGCTCTTAACAGCCGCCTGTGTAGGCTTTGTCTTAATTTCCTGTGAGCAACGAAGATAAGGAATAAGTGATACGAGAATTATCATCGCATTTTCTCTTCCTACTTCATGCTGGAACTGACGAATAGCCTCTAAGAAAGGCTGTGATTCGATATCACCGACTGTACCGCCAACTTCGATGATTGCAATATGAGTTGCATCATCTTCGTAGTTACGATAAAATCTGCTCTTAATCTCATCTGTTATGTGCGGTATTACCTGAACCGTATGTCCGCCGTAATCACCGCGGCGCTCCTTATGGAGTACGGACCAGTAAACCTTACCTGTTGTAACATTAGAATTCTTATCAAGGTATTCATCAATAAATCTCTCATAATGTCCGAGATCAAGATCTGTCTCGGTTCCGTCTTCGGTAACGAATACTTCACCGTGCTGTACAGGGTTCATCGTTCCCGGATCGATATTTATGTAAGGATCAAACTTTTGCATGGTAACCTTGTAACCACGCGCTTTAAGAAGTCTGCCGAGTGATGCGGCCGTTATACCTTTTCCAAGGCCTGATACAACACCACCGATGACAAATACATACTTTACTGACATTTTGTTCCCTCCTTCAAGCCTCTCTACCTTGTTTCTTGTCAATAAAAAACTACATTTATCTCTTCCTTATAGGTTCTGATGTAAGATCTATGCCAAGCTTTTTAAATGTTTTAACATCTATATCAGACAACATGCAAGATGTATGTGCCTGTAAGCCTTTTAAGTTAGGAATCTGTGAAAGTGCAAGCCTTGCATCAGGATTGCTTATTCCTGTCATCGATAAAGCAATAAGTACTTCATCCGTATGAAGACGCGGGTTCTTACCGTGAAGGTATTTTACCTTAAGCTCCTGAATCGGCTCTATTGCCTCACGACTTATCAAGTGTTTGTCGTGATCTATATTTGCAAGGTGCTTTAAAGCGTTTAATAAAAGCGCAGCAGCCGCACCGAGTAATTCCGTAGTCTTTGATGTAATTATCGTTCCGTCATTTAATTCGATAGCTGCAGCCGGCATATCAAGTTCTGCCGCGCGCTCATTTGCGTAAGTTGTTACGTGTCTGTCCGCTGTTGTAACACCTGCCTGCTTCATGATAAGTTCAATCTTAACTGCTTCGTCTTCATTGGCCTTATCATTTGCAATTCTGTTTAACGTCGTATAATAGCGTCTAATAATTTCCTGCTTTGAAGCTTCGGAACATGCTTCATCGTCGATTATGCAGTTACCTGCCATGTTAACGCCCATATCTGTCGGAGATTTATACGGGTTCTTTCCATAAATTCCCTCAAATATTGCATCAAGTACAGGGAAAATCTCTATATCACGGTTATAGTTAACCGTTGTCTCACCGTATGCTTCCAGATGGAACGGATCGATCATATTTACATCATTTAAATCTGCTGTTGCAGCTTCATACGCAAGATTTATAGGATGTTTAAGCGGTACATTCCATATCGGGAATGTCTCGAACTTAGCGTATCCTGCCTTAACGCCACGCTTATTCTCGTGGTAAAGCTGCGAAAGACAGGTTGCCATTTTTCCTGAACCCGGACCCGGAGCTGTAACAACAACGAGCGGGCGAGTAGTTTCTATGTAATCATTCTTACCGTAACCTTCGTCTGAAACGATTAATGGCACATTTGAAGGATATCCCGGAATTGAATAATGTAAGAATACCTTTATGCCGCGTTTTTCAAGGCGCTCCTTAAAAACTTCCGCAGCAGGCTGTCCCGCGAATCTTGTAAGACATACGGAACCTACATAAAGGCCACGACTCTCAAACTCATGCATAAGACGTAAAACGTCCTGGTCATATGTTATTCCAAGGTCACCACGTACTTTATTGCGCTCTATATGCGCAGAATTGACAACGATTACAATCTCAGCTCTGTCTGCAACCTGCATAAGCATACGAAGCTTTGAATCCGGCTCAAATCCCGGCAAAACTCTTGATGCATGATAGTCATCAAAAAGCTTTCCTCCGAATTCAAGATAAAGCTTATCACCGAACTTCTCGATACGCTCCATGATATGCTCAGATTGCATTTTTAAATACTTGTCATTGTCAAATCCTACTTTATACATAGTAAACTCCATTCTTTAAAATATATATTATTATCCAAGTTCCTTAACAAGATCCACAAGCCAGATCTTTTTCTTTATCAAAATTACACCGACAACGCATTTGCATGCTTCAATTCCCTGTACCAGGGCAAAACACACATAAAGCGGTAATGTGGTCAGCATTGTAAGTGCATACGCAACAGGTACACTCAATAACAAAAGCGAAAAGCTGTCAAAGAAAAACGTAAGCATTGTCTTTCCACCCGAACGCAGAGTAAAATATGTCGCATTGTACACTGAATAAACCACGTAATAACATGCATTTACACATAAAAGCATAGTAGCTAAATGTCTTACTTCATCCGACGTATTGTAAAGCTTCGGGAACTGCGGTGCAAATATAAGCATTAATGCGCCGGTTAAAAGTCCCGTAATAAGCGAAACAAATAACAACTTTCTATCCGTATCGTATGCACCGTCCAAGTCTCCCGCACCTAATCTTTGTCCAACAAGAATCGCTATTGCGCTTCCCATCGAGATAAAGATTACGTTAAAAAGATTACCGACCGTACCGGATATATTAAATGCCGCAACCGCACTTAAACCTCTCGTCGAATAGGCTTGAGTAAGCATAGCCTGTGACACCGACCAAAGCGTCTCATTAAGTAATAACGGCATGCCCTTTACGAATATCTGCTTAACAAGAGACATCGGTATGTAAAGCGACTTATATACACCAACCATGAATTGGAACTTCTTCTCGTTTGCATGCGTCCATATAAGTACGATGAACGCCTCTATAAATCTGGATGCAACAGTTGCTATCGCAGCACCTTGAACGCCGAGCTTCGGTGCTCCGAAATGTCCGAAGATTAAAATATAGTTTCCTACGAAATTTATAACAACCGCCGCAATACTTGCTATCATAGGAAGTATCGTTTGTCCCATCTCACGTAATGTACTTGCGTAAACCTGCGAAAACGTAAACGGTATCAAACCTATAAGCATTATATAGAGATAATTTTCCGCCGAAGAAAAAGCAAGATTTAAATCTACGCCCGTGCCGTCATCATGTAAGAATAAATTTATAAGTCCGGATCTGAATAAGAAAAATACCACCATCCAGATTAAAGTTATGATAACGGAAGATATCATCTTAAATCTGAAAGTATGGCGCATTCCCTCATTATTGCCCTGTCCGTAAAACTGCGTGGAAAAAATCGATGCGCCCGATACCATTCCAAATATACTTATGGCATAGACCATCATAAGCTGATTAATAATAGAAACGCCGGACATCATCTCTGTACCAAGCTGTCCGACCATGAGGTTATCTAAGAGGTTTACGAAATTGGTAATTCCGTTCTGGATAACCATCGGAATTGCCACCATAAGAAGCGTTTTGTAAAACCGTTTGTCGCCTATAAAGCGTTTTTTAAATTCGCGCATAAAACTAATCTCCCAAAATAACACATTATGCTATAAGTATAAGAACTTTTACCTCTTCTTTCAAGACAAAAATACGCCGTAAAATGTACTTAAAAAAGTGTAATTTTCGTGTATTATTTTAATTGACTACATAATATCCCGATGCTATTATTAAGCTGATACCCCTTAAATTTCAGTCGGAATATTCGAATAATTTAAGCGGTATTTACTATAATTATCAAATTTTAAGGAAAGAGGATTTATAAAATGGCGAAAATTGTCGGAGAAGGAATTACTTTTGACGATGTGCTTCTTGTACCTGCGTACTCGGAAGTAACACCAAACATGGTCGATCTTAAGACTAATCTTACTAAAACTATACGACTTAACATACCTATGATGTCTGCAGGAATGGACACCGTAACTGAGCACAGAATGGCTATCGCAATGGCACGTCAGGGCGGTATCGGTATCATCCACAAGAACATGTCTATCGAAGCACAGGCTGACGAAGTAGATAAAGTTAAACGTTCCGAATACGGTGTTATCACCGATCCATTTTTCCTTTCTCCGGAACATACATTACAGGATGCGGATGAGCTTATGGGCAAGTTCCGTATATCCGGCGTTCCGGTTTGTGAGAACGGCAAGCTTGTCGGTATAATCACTAACCGTGATCTTAAATTCGAAGAAGATTTCACTAAGAAGATCAAAGAGTCAATGACTTCCGAAGGTCTTGTTACAGCTAAAGAAGGAATCACACTTGACGAAGCTAAGAAAATCTTAGCCGCAGCCAGAAAAGAAAAGCTTCCGATCGTAGATGACGAATTCCACTTAAAGGGACTTATCACTATAAAGGATATCGAGAAACAGATAAAGTATCCGAACTCTGCCAAAGATGACCAGGGTCGTCTTCTTTGCGGTGCCGCAGTAGGAATCACTGCCAATATGCTTGATAGAGTTAAGGCATTATATGAGGCTAAGGTTGACTGTATCGTAGTAGACAGTGCACACGGCCATTCAAAGAACATCCTTAACGCAGTTAAGGAAATTAAGAAAGCATTCCCTGATCTTCAGGTTATTGCAGGTAACGTTGCTACAGGCGAAGCTACAAAGGCTTTAATCGAAGCAGGTGCCGACGCAGTTAAGGTTGGTATCGGACCGGGTTCCATCTGTACAACAAGAGTCGTTGCAGGTATCGGTGTTCCTCAGATTTCAGCTGTTATGGATTGCTACGAAGAAGCTAAGAAGCACGGTATCCCGATCATCGCTGACGGCGGTATCAAGTTCTCAGGCGATATGACAAAGGCTCTTGCAGCCGGCGGTTCCGTATGTATGATGGGTTCAATGTTCGCAGGATGCGACGAGGCCCCTGGCGACTATGAAATCTATCAGGGTAGAAAATACAAAGTATACCGTGGTATGGGATCTATCGCAGCTATGGAGAATGGTTCAAAGGATCGTTACTTCCAGACAGATGCTAAGAAGCTTGTTCCAGAAGGTGTTGAAGGAAGAGTTGCTTACAAGGGTTCTGTAGAAGATACAATCTTCCAGCTTGTAGGCGGTATCCGTTCAGGTATGGGATATTGCGGTGCAAAGGATATCCCGACACTCCAGGCAGAAGCTAAGTTCGTAAAGATCTCTGCTGCATCACTTAAGGAAAGCCATCCTCATGATATCCATATCACGAAGGAAGCTCCAAACTATACGACAGAGAATTAATCGAAACGATAAAATACTTAAAGTATTAAAAACGGAATGGGCAACGCCCATTCCGTTTCTTTGTTTAAACTAGACTAATTCGTTGTCATTAATGTTACTATTCAAAACACTTTTACGTCTGCGTCTCACCATTGTCAAAACTGCAGTACATATTGCCAAGATTCCTATAATGCTGGCTACAACTCCACCGATGCCAACTTCTTCGACAATCTGTTCATACCACGTTACTTCTCTTGTTTTTGCCAAAACCTTAATGCATGCATTACATTCAGGGTAACCACTATATGTTTTAACCGCATCAAACCAACTATCTTCCTTCTCTATCTTTACATACGTCTCACCCGGCTTTGCACTTGCCCTACTTCCTCCGAGTTCCCCGTCAAGCCCGTAAGTTACCGTTTTATCAAATGTTACCAAAACATAATAATCATCACCTTTATGTATTTTAACTTCATCGTCAAAGTAAATTGTTTGATAACCCGGATCTTCTATTTTTGCTTCCGTCGTATATATAGGATTCGCCGTATTTGAATTATCTCCGACAAAATGCCCTTTATAAATCTTTATAGTCGCTATTGCACCCTCAAACTTTAAATCATTCGGATTTGTTGTTGAACCCATCGGCTTTATCCTGACTCCGGTCAGTGACTCATTTGCTTTTGCCTTAAAATTCATAGCCACATCCGTTGTCCCTGAAATATTATAAGGACCTATTCCACCATCATATTGATATATTCTGTCATACATTCTCTTATTATTGGTCGATGCCACGATTACCTGCGCCTTATCTGAAAAACACTGATCATAATAAGAAATATAACTATAATCATATTCCCCTTCAACACCCCACGTGTTTTTGATTATCCATGCGCCATCCCCCGGCGGCACGGTGCCGAAATTATACTTACTGTAATTATCGTCCCAGCCTATCAATGCGGCAGCATGATCAAAAATATATCCTCCTTTTGCCGGCATATATGCAGATTTTGTTTCTTTATTATAAAACTCATCAGAACGAAACCAGTTTGCAACAAACACCTGAACAAACGCAGCACCGTATTTCATTATATATTTTTTAATCTGATCCGAGTCGTCAGCAGATGCGCAAAAATAACCATCCAGGTACAAATCTCCGTCATAGCTTACCTCAACCTCAGGTGCCTCATCTCCTATCTCAAAAATAGGATATTTATCCTCTGTCACGATTCCATATCCTCTCATGAGCACCGGAAAAATATTCTTAACATCAAGACCTATCTTATACCAAACTTCCGACTCCCTTATATATCCTTCATCAGCGATTGCCTCGTTTTCATCTCCTACGATATTTGAAGCCATATATCCTATCTGAAACTCAGCAAGATCGTATTCGCCATATCCTTTAACCATCGCATTGCTTTCTATTGCTGCTGTCGCCGCAAATAATATACACAACGGCCCGCGTTGCACCCTTAAACCCGATACATGACCCAATTCCCTCAAATCATATCTTTCCGGTAACTTTTCATCATTATTATCCTCAGCACTGATATTCAACGGCTCCCAAATAGAAACAGTAAGTATTAATAATACCATTGCAAGAATTATCTTTCTCTTCATATTGCTAACGTCCCTCTTTTGCTTATATAGTATATTAATTATACCTAAACGGCATACTCCTTTATTGATATTAATAACAGGAAATAGTGTGGATAAAACACTATCCACACTATTTACCATTTTACACATTTTTACCAATTTGGACAATAATGGAAGTTAATAATTAAATAGTCTCCGCTACCAGGATCATCTGGTGCTGTACATTTTACTTTAATCTCTGACGGTAGCACCTTTTCATCACCCGGAATATCTTCCGGCGTCCACATTAAGTCAACTACTGACTCCATTGAAATCTTCTGTTCCATTAGATTTCTCCTTTCACTTTTTTTCTATAATAAACAGTGCACTTATTTATTACCTATACTTATCTGCCATTTATTAATCACATCTGCTTTACGAAGCCATAAGTTCTACTACTTCATCACAGTATGATAAGACTTCACTATCATGCGTCACGACAAGTATTATTCTGTCTTTCTTTAATTCGTTAAGATACTTCAAAAGTTTTCCCTTTGTTTCCTTATCCAGTGCAGATGTTGGCTCATCAAGCACAAGGAAATCTGCTCCTTTATTTAATGTCTTTACCAATCCGAGACGCTGCTTTTCGCCTCCGGAAAGATTTACTCCTCCCCGATTAATTTTAAGCGAGTACCCATTTTTTTCTATAAATGAATTCATATTTAGTATATTTACATATTCATTAAGCTTATCTTTATCAGAATTTTTGCCACCTTCATCGTAAGTGAGATTATAATAAATACTATCCTCTATAAGCAATGGTGTTTGTTCTGCATACCCTATAAGACTCCTTCGCGCAGAACACATATCGATTGTTTCTAACGGATATCCATTATATCTGATTTCTCCATTTGCAGCTCCATATAATCCTATAAGTAATTTCGTTAAAGTCGTTTTTCCTATTCCATTTCTTCCAACAAGCGCATACATATTTCCCTTTGAAAAAGTATGGCTAAACATCTTTATCGTAGCTGCGTCATCACTACCATTCTCCTTATATGAGAATGTAACATTTCTTAAATCAATCGCATCAATACTCGAGAGTTTTATGTCCCCGTTAGTTTCTTCCTTTATATTCAAAATTGCGTTTATTCGATCATATGAAGCCATAGTGGTCTGTCTTAATGATGCAAGTGAAAAAATCGTTCTGACGCTACCAAGCATCAATTTGAAATAATTACTGAAAACAGTAAACAGTCCTATTGAAAACTGCCCTCTAATGACCAACAATCCTCCCACTGCAAACAATGTCATCTGCGCTAGTGTAGCAATTATCCCATCAATACCGGAATTAAAATAGTTTATTCGCTGACTCTTAATCATTGTCTTAAAATACCGCACAAATGCTTTTTCTGCACGTCCATTAAATATTTCCTGCGTCGCATCAATCTTAATCTTTTCCGTGAATTCAAGCTGTTCAAAAAGGCTCGAATAGAACTTTGCCACACTCTCACGGCATGCCAGCCCGGCCTTATATATTGGCTCTTTCATTAAAGCATAAACTGTCATATACACAACAACAAACGCTCCTAATACCAATAAAACAAAACGATTTATCGTGTATAGAACACATAATGCTCCTATAAGCAATGGAATACTTGTCAACATATCGCTTATATACGTTAAGTCAAATGAAATAATCGTATATACGTCCCCATTAATCCTTTGATTCAAATATGCATCATCCGTATGAGCCATCTCCATTAAAGGAATCCGTTGAATATGCTTAATAATATCCATGTTTAACGAATACGATAGTTTTGTTTGTAGCTTGGTACTTATCATCGTTAACCAATAGTCTTTAATGATTTTTGAAACGCAGATTATTCCAAACAAGTAACAAAATCTTACTATATCTTCTGTTACCGCACCAGCCACAAGGGTATCGACGAAATCTCCCAGTACATAAGGAGATACAATGCTTATTACTACGCCAATAACTGATAAGAAGATATACAGAAATAAATGTTTCTTCTGATTCTCGAAATACTTTTTACTAAACCTTAATACATTCACTTAAGATGACATCCTTCCTAACAATCTTTTCTCGCCTTTGCATTATTTTTCGCCTCAAGCAATACCGGAAGTAAATCATGTATCTCACTTATAATAGATTCACACTCTGGTGCATATGCCACGTTCTCACCCTTTACCTTTAACGGACATCCACCGCCGCAAAGTAAGGAATACTCGCACGTCTTACACTTTTCTATAGTCTCAATATTTCTATTTCTTATTCCATCCGCATATATATTAAGTTCCGGATAATATGTACCTAATGCATACTTAGGTCTACCTACCGCAACCAAACACGGGTATATTAATCCCAGCGGATCCATGATAAACTTATTTTGTTCTTCTCCGCAAAACGAATATGTCGGATAAAGCCGTTCCCCATTAATAATGCAATTTACAATAGGGCTAAATCTTGAAAGCAGCTTATTTCTTTGATTCTCGTCATTAAGTTTTTCATCATTTTCAAGAAGTTTTCCAAACAAGCTATTCCTCTCATTTGTTTTAATTTCCATCATTGGTGAAATTTCAAAATCCAAATATTCTGATTTATCTTTAAACTCTTCTACTAACGTTCTTCTTAATTCATCTGCAGTTTCAATCGTATCTTTTTCAATGTTCATCCGTATTCTTATGCGAATTCCGTTGTCCAGACACATTCTTATGTTACTCATTATCTTGTCATAAGTCGGCTCACCACCAGCAAGGACGCGCCTTTTATCATGAGAATCTCTGTTTCCATCAAGTGTCACCATAATATATGCAACTTCAACCGTTTTAAATAAATCTATATACTCATCCAAGCAATAACCATTAGTTATGACACTATACGTCTTCTCCGGTGCCTTTTTAACTATATACTCGACCATACTGTAATTTTTATGAAGTAGCGGCTCTCCACCAAACAAAGAAATATGCTCTATGTCATTGCCTGCGAACTCAAATGCCGCATCTATCTGCTCCTTTGTAAGATAACGGCCTTTTAATTCTTCATTAGTGCGTTCAAAACAGTACGGACATTGAAAATTGCAATCATACGTCATAACAAACGTCAGGGTTTTTACTTTGCCCTCTCTTTTTTATACTTGTCGCGCAAAACTGCAACAATTTCGTCTTTTTTCCTTTTCTCCTCTACATCATTATTACAAAGATAACCTCTATCATTAAGATTACTAAACAGCGCTGCTTCATCCGCATTTGCAGGCACTATGTTCTCCTCATTGCGCCATCTTTTAATAATCTCAATTGCGCCCTCACGTACAAGGTCAGTTCTACCGTTTAATGAATTAATCCCCAAATATCCTTTTTCAAGTTTTACTATTACCAAATTCTTAATTAGCTTCATAACCGTTCTCACTTTTTCTTCTTTTTAAGAGTCCTGCATAATCATATTCTAAGTTATCCAGAATATCTTCCCGCTTAAACACACCACATTCCATTATATTTCCCGTAACCCTTCCATTAAGTGGACATCCTCCCAGACACACATATTTATACTTGCAGTTGCGACACTTATCAAATTTAAAAATGTTTCTATTTTCCAACGCGCTAATTACGGCGTAGTCCATCTTTACCTCAGGGAAAAATGTTCCCAATGGGCTTATTTCATCACCCATACAGTCGCAATGATAAACTTTCCCATTACTAGAAAAATATAAATTGGCAAGTCTTTTATTATTGCATCTTGTGCATCTAAGCTTACATGGAGCATTTTCGTTACGTGCAAATAAACTATATAGCACCGAAAGACTTGGGTAAGTGGATACTGCTCCGCCGTGCGACTCAACAGTTCGCCTTATCTTATTGATCTCCTGTAGGTCTTTTATTCCCTCCATTACTCCAAGCTCTTCTTTATAATCTAACGCCACTCCGACAATATGCTCGCAATAAGGCGAATTAAGTATTTCTTCCTTTAATAGAAAATCCCTTAGCTCCCCAAAATATTTATAGTTATCTGCATCCAAAACAGTTTTTATCTTTACATTAATTCCGTCATCCAGCAGTTTTTTAATACCATCAATAATATTTCCAAAGGAAATATTATTCGGAACCATTCCATTAAACCTATGCTTTAAATGTATCTTTTCCGTACCATCAAGTGAAATATTAACTTCGCTCAGACGATTAATTGGCAGATATTCGTAATACTTTAGTAGATTAATCCCATTCGTAAATAAATCTATTTCGGCATTTTTCCATTTTTTGGCGACATAACCTATAAGGCTCGCAGTTGCCTCACTAACAAGTGTCTCTCCACCTGTTATTCTTATATATGGTGTAGCTTCAATCTTCCTATGATCATCTGCATATTTCTCATAGAACCTATATATTTCATCAATATGCTCCTTCGTCATTGAATAACCTTTTTCACACGCAGAAGCATAACAAAATGCACATTTCATATTACAGTCTCTAGTAAGCTCAATAGAAAATCTGTAATCATCTGCATAGATTTGTTCAGAATTCCAATACCCGGACTCTAATAACGAGTTTTCTATCCTATCCCTATCCTCATCCGTAATAAATTGTTTCTCTCTAAAGAGCATATCTCGCACGCTTATTGCCTCTTCACTAAGCTCACTGCCATTTATCATAGCTTTAACCGCCAGGAATTCCTGCTCATTTAAAAGTCTTCTTCTTCCCGAAATCAGATTAAATAAAAAAGGCTGATACCTTTCTGAATTTGAATTAATAACAAGATTATTATATATTTCCATTAATTATTCCTTCTCCGCATTGCAACAAACTATTCTACCTATCAGAGGCTTCATTTGTTTTCAAATCATTTAAATGTTTAAGTATAACTTAAATCAAAGTGCTTATATTAACCATATAAAAACGGTTACAAAATAAAATAACCGATTTTATATTTATTGAATCTAACGGTAAAATATGCTAATATTTGTTTGATTAAAAGACTGATTTAACGAGGTAAGATATGTTTTCCGCTAATATTCTACTTGAACAAGAACGATATAAAAAAGGAATAACAAGAAATAGACTCTCTCGAGGCATTTGTTCTCAACAATTACTTATAAAGGCTGCCAACAGCGATACCAACATAGAACTCTTCGCTTTCAAAATACTTGTTGAACGCTTGGGCAAATCCCCCGAATCATTAGAATACATACTTTCAAAAAAAGAATATGACAACGTAATCAAGCGTGATAATATTGAAGACGCAATTCTTAAACATGACCTCTCTTCAGCAGAAGCACTTCTGAAAGAGTATATTCCGAATGTAAAACGCGCTTCACACGTACTTCAGATGTATTACTACAGAACTAAAACACAAATTACTCTTTACAATGAAGATGATTTAGAAAGCCTTCATAATGCAAAAGAATATATACTAAATGCCATTCATGCGACACTACCAAAAATAACCGAAAATAACTTCGATGATTATCTTTTTTCATCATATGAAGCAGAAAATATAATAATATACGCTTTTATACTTTGTTTAGAAGGTAATACCAAAACGGCAGCGTCTATACTTGAAAAAATATATGACTACACACTTAAAACCATAGATAATAGACAGCTACTTTCCCTTATACTTCCTAAGTGTGCATATCTTATGAGTAGTAAATGTAGCGAATATATTACAGATGCCAAATTAATTGATTACTGTTATACGGCATTCGATATACTTCGTGACGAAGGCATCATATATATGATGTCTCCTTTGTTGACCAATCTAATATCACTTTACGAAAAAAATAACATCTCTGATCAGATATCACTATTGACATCTTTCAGAGATGCTATTGATGACTTATACAATAAATATGCTCCAACTCTGCCAAAGGATTCTTTATTTCTTCGTTGGCAAAGATCGTCGTATAACCTAGATTCGGAAGTCTTTCTCGCAGAACGGTTAAAAGACGGATTAAGTCAAGACGATTTCGCTGATGGCGTTTTTTCTACATCTGTATCCATCTCACATCTTGAAAACCAGAAACACACTCCCAACAAGAGTAATTACAATAAGCTCATGCAACGCTCCGGTATAAATAAGCCTCGCAGAGGTGGTTTTATATTAACTGAATCTTTTGAAAGGTTGGACTTTTTTCACGACCTTATTACTGCAGCATCAAAAGATGACTATGACGGAATACTTGCTTTGATCAGCAAGTATTCCGATTACTCCGACTATGAAAATAAGTTTATCGAAGCATGCAAATGCCTATCTTTAGCACATACTAAATCTGACGATAACAAAGAATCTGCTAAAGATATGCTTTCTAAAATAAGTGAGTTCTATCCTCTTGATACATACACCTATGAAAGAAAACCATTTTTATCAGAAACATATATTATAATTACGTGTCTCCTAGTTTCTAAAAAAGGCGACTACGACTACCTTAAGCCTACTTTTGACAAACTTATCACTGCATTCAATCATAGTGAGATAACGCTTTCACACTCTTATAATAGTTATGCGACAACGATAATAAACTATATAATATCCGTCGGTAAACATCTGTCCCCCAACGATATCACCACTTTATGCGATACCGTTATATCTCTTGCATTAAAAAAAGGCAACGGTTCATCCTTTTCCGGCGTTTTTTGGTCACAAGTCTGTGCTTCGTACAAAAGGTATGAAATTGAACAAACTATTCCAAAAACTGCAGTCTTATTCGCAAAACTTTTTAAAGAAGATCTAGCGCGATACTACGAAGATTATTATAACAAGTATTATTTGTCACAAGCTTAATTGGCTCTTCAGGTTTTTCCGGATTCGGATTGGGATCACCCAATTCAGGCGGAACTATAAATCCGTTATCTACCCTATACAGGCCTGGCGCTGTGCCCAATGTTTGTTATTGTTTTGTCAATACCTGCGGTTACTAGCGTTAAAACCACTGCGCCTGCAAGTAATCCGCCAATAGTCTTTCTTCTCATTTTAAACCCTCACTTCATTATTTATTGTGATTTCCGTATCACAACTGCAATTCTACATCACACTTACTCTCACGACCATATAAAAACGGTTACAATTTACATTTTTTCAAACGAACTTTTGCGTTTCGTTACATTTTTTCAAATGAACTTTTGGAGAATCTTACATTTTTACGAGGGAACTTTCGAGTTTCGTTACACATGCCTTCGTTACACATGTTGTAGCAGTCAAGAAAAGACACACAAAAAAGGAGATGCATCAATCGCATCTCCTTTAACTCTTTATCTAATTAGATATCCTATGCTTATTCTATATTCTCATGCAAGAAATTCATTACCGATTCGATTTCCATAAGGAATGATAATACATCACTTGCATTTATCGTATCCTCCGTCATTTCGTTATTTACCGTAACGATACTCTGTCTTGACTGCTCTTCTGTTTCACGAATCTTATTCATGCTTTCTGCAGCCTTTAAAATCTTCTCGGTATTCTCATTCATATGAGCGATTACCGCATCTACTCGATCTCTATGAGATTCATTGTTACTCTTCATCTCACCGAATTTCTCTGTAACCGCATCAATTGATTCACCAAGCTGCTTTATAATTTCTTCATTCTTATTGCTCTCTTTTACAACCGTTGCCATCTTATCGGTAAGTTCCTGTATGATACCCTGAATCTTCTCCGATACCTCAGTAGTATTCTCAGAAAGCTTACGTACTTCTTCAGCAACTACTGCGAATCCGCGTCCTGCCTCACCTGCACGTGCAGCTTCGATAGAAGCGTTTAACGCAAGAAGATTGGTCTGGCTTGAAATCGCATTAATATCTTCCATGTATTCTACAATCTTCTCTATACCTACATTAAGCTCTGCGCACTCGTCACGGAAACGCTTATTGAACTCATCAACTCCACCCGCAACTTCAACTACATGCTTTAATGATGCTTCGCCTTCTTTTATCTTGATTTCACTTTCGGCAAATCCATCGATAACCTCTGACATCTGATTTTCCGTATCATCAGCTGATTCAGATACTGCAACCAATATATCTCGCTGCTGATCGAATACTTCTTTATTATTACCTGCAATCTCTAAGTATGCTTCAAGAGATTCGTTCTTATTCTCTTTTAATATAAGCTTTCTGATTGCATATATTGAATCAATACCGGCTTTATATACCTTTTCTCTCTCTGCCGGAGATAACTTCGGTGCCGCTTTTTGTTCTACTACTGTTTCCTTCTTCTTTGAAAATAATCCCATTTTTTATTCCTCCATCGCAAGTACAACCAGTGTCTGATTGGAATTAACACGGTTAATCTGTTCTCCGTAACTTGAGAATCCGCAAACCTTACCGAATTCCTTCTCGTAAAGGTCTACAAGATGTCTTCCGTCTCCTGATTTTTCAAAAACCAGAGTTCTTAAAATACAGTTTACGAAGAACACAAATCCCGGATTAGGAACTTTTTCCTTAATATTCTCTACTGTTGAATTCATAATGGCAGGAACGTCTCCGATCTCCATTATGTCTACCTTGGTATTAGGGATTGCACGGCAATACATGTCAAACGACTTGTCAGGCATTACACTTGCAACCGACGAAATAAATATGTTGTCGCCGAAGATACGTCCGATAGGATGCATCAAAAGTGCATTTGATACTTCAGACTCGCTTATGCCGAGTACTCTCGCATATTCAGATGCAGGGGCCTTACCGTTTATGGATCTTATTGTACGATTTCTCGTCGAAGCGTCTGTAATCTTAACTATATTACCTGTAGGCTTGAAGATATTCTCCTTCATAATCGTAAATGCTTTTCTTGTCTTTACGAAGATGAATACACCACCGTCTGTTACGATACGTCCGTTAAGACTTACGTATGTTGTACCAAACTTAAGGTCATCTCCCGCAGTACCGCCTATGATATTAAATTTCTCGTCATCTATAAGTGCATAGATTAAAGAAAGGAGGCACTCTTCCGAATTGCAAAGACCGTTTATAAAGGACAAAGCAAATGAATCGGAATGTGTTCCGCCCGGTGTTATACCGCAATTGCGCATTGCAGCTGTTATCTCATCTTTATGAATGTAAGGGAATTTGCCGCCTCCCGGAACGCATACACCCTTAACCTTTGTAGACTCG
>JAFRZM010000029.1 GCA_017442585.1 Lachnospiraceae bacterium
CAACGGCATAGCAGAGTAGCCAAGCCCGGACGGGATAAACGCTGAAGGCATCTAAGCGTGAAGCCCCCCTCAAGATGAGATATCCCATTCCTTTAAGGAAGTAAGACCCCATGAAGAGTACATGGTAGATAGGCTTAAGGTGGAAGTGCGGTAACGCATGTAGCTGATAAGTACTAATCGGTCGAGGGCTTCTTTTAAGAAGATAAGTAGCGAGTCTTACTTATTCTGCTATATGTAATTTTTGGTTCCTTCCTCAATAGCTCAGCGGTAGAGCACTCGGCTGTTAACCGAGGTGTCGTAGGTTCAAGCCCTACTTGGGGAGCTGAAGTTACAATCTCCGCTACAGCGGGGAAGGCGTGTGTATAAGAGAATCTTTCCAACACTACAGTTGGGAAGTGCACGCGATTTGAAATCGCTACGCGATGACGCGTGCACGTGACAAACAGGTTCTCCCCAAGCAAAGCTTGGGTCCCGCCTATTTGTGTATGGTGCCATAGCCAAGCGGTAAGGCAAAGGTCTGCAACACCTCTATCCCCGGTTCAAATCCGGGTGGCACCTTTAAGATAAGTCTCATTATATATGAGACTTATTTTTTTTATGCCTTTAAACCTTTAAGTATTTTTAATAATGTGGTATCCTAGATTCATAGACATTTTACAATGGAATAAAGGGGAAAACTATGGCAGGATTTAAGAAGGACAGTGCTGTTCTCATGACAGAAGGCCCGATAGCGAAGCAGATGGTTGCGTTTGCGATTCCGGTCTTTTGCAGTAATTTGTTTCAACAACTCTATAATACTATAGATGCGTTGATTGTCGGTAAGTTTGTCGGTGATGAAGCACTTGCATCGGTAAGCTCATCGGGAACTTTCATCTTTATGATGGTAGGATTTATCTTCGGACTCTTTGCGGGTGCCGGAGTTATAGTATCACAGGCTTTTGGAGCCGGTGAGAAGCAACGTGTTCAGGATGCTGTTCATACTACGATGGCACTCGGCATTATCGCGGGTGTTTTTTTAACCTTTGTGGGAATGGTATTCTCGCCGCAGATTCTTCGTTGGATGAATACGCCGGCAGATGTTTTACCTAACTCAATAGTTTATTTTAGAATCTACTTTGCGGGATCGCTCTTCCATGTACTTTATAATGCATGTTCAGGTGTGTTCCAGGCAGTCGGAGATTCAAAGCATCCACTTATATACTTAATTATTTCATCCGTTTCAAACGTAATATTGGATTTACTCTTTGCTGCGGTATTTAAGTGGGGCATCGCGGGAGCAGCGATAGCAACATGTCTCGCACATGCGATAAGTTTCGTACTTATATTCTCGAAACTCATGCATAGCGATGAGGTATTCCGCGTACATATTAAGAAAATCAGAATACATAAGGCACTTTTAAAGCCTATATTAAAGGTCGGTATACCGTCCGGCGTACAAAACGCCGTAATCGGACTTGCAAACCTTATCGTACAGTCCAACATCAATACATTCGGTAAGCTTGCGATGGCAGGCTGCGGATCGTATTCGAAGCTCGAAGGTTTTGTCTTCTTACCGATAACGAGCTTCTGTATGGCACTTACAACCTTTACAGGTCAGAATATCGGTGCCAATAAGATAGAGCGTACAAAGAAGGGCGCGATATTTGGAATATTTAGTGCAGTTATTTGCGCAGAAGTTTTAGGATTTATAATGTATGCGCTTTGTCCTCCTATGATAGGGTGGTTCTCTGATACGCCTGAGACCATTGCATACGGAGTACAATGGGCGAGAACAACGTCGCTTTTCTTCTGCTTACTTGCATTTTCACATGCGGCAGCTGCGATTATGCGAGGAGCCGGAAAGTCAATCGTTCCGATGATAGTAATGCTTGCATTCTGGTGTGTGATAAGAGTTACATACATTACGATAATCACGCAGTATATCCACAAGATTTCTGTAATCTTCTGGGCATATCCACTCACTTGGGGATTAAGCAGTATCACGTTCCTTATTTATATAATTTCGGGGCGATGGCTTAACCGGGACGCCAAGGTTTAATAAGAATTAATAGAAAGGCCACGATAAGTGGCTTTTCCTATATAAAGGAGAAGTGATTTATGAATTTTACAAAAGAAATCAATAGACTAAACACCAATTCCATAAAGTGGGACCTTATGGCAGTGGAAGGAAAGCCTGCAGGAACAATCCCTATGTGGGTTGCAGACATGGACTTTGCGGTACCGCGTGAAGTTAAGAAAGCACTGAAAAAAGTAGTAGATCAGGAAATCTACGGTTACAGCTTTGCGCCTGATTCATATTATGAAGCAGTATCCGATTGGTATAAGTCACATTATAACTTGGAATTTAGAAAAGAGAATGTCGTTACGACACCGGGTGTCGTAACTGCCGTAGGAGCAGCGGTTCGCGCGTTTACAAACGAAGGCGATGCGGTAATAATTCAGCGTCCTGTTTATTATCCATTCTCTATGATGATAGAAAGAAATGATCGCCGTGTTGTAAACAGCCCTCTTATAAATGTTGAAGGCCGTTACATCATGGACATCGAAGACTTCGAGCGTAAGATAGTTGAGAATAATGTAAAGCTCTTTATCCTTTGTAACCCTCATAACCCGGTTGGCCGTGTTTGGACAAAGGAAGAATTATCGGGGATAGCTGCAATCTGCGAGAGACATAATGTAATCGTAGTATCCGACGAGATTCATTGTGACTTCGTGCTTGATGGCAGAAAACATAATCCGTTTGTGAACGTATCTGATAAGGGGAAATCATACGTTGTTACATGTACGGCTCCGTCTAAGACATTCAACCTCGCAGGTTTACAGACATCAAATATCATCATATTTGATAAAGATTTGAGGGAAAAGTTCCAGGCGGAACTTGATAAGCTCTCGGTTGGTATGATAGGACCGATGGGAATCGCGGCATGTGAAGCAGCATATCG
>JAFRZM010000030.1 GCA_017442585.1 Lachnospiraceae bacterium
ATACCTGGCCTTGCCACCATCCACGGATATTCTAAGATACCCTTCAAGTTCACTATTCTTATTTTGGGCTGCTTTAACCAGAACCTCTTCCAAATGTTTTTTCTCCTGTAATAACATTTCTTTTAATCCCTGCAATAAATTGCCCCCTTCTCTTTCTTATAATTGACTCATTTTTTTAATAATTAATCTGCGGTCAACGACCACGGCCTAATTACTTGATTCATTTTAAAAAATATGGATTTGCGGTCAACGACCGCGGACCGATTACTTGATTCATTTTTCAAAAATTGAATTTGCGGTCAACGACCGTGACCTAATTACTTGATTCATTTTTCAAAATTGGATTTGCGGTCAACGACCGCGGCCTAATTACTTGATTCATTTTAAAAAATATGGATTTGCGGTCAAGAAAATTAGAATAATAGAAACCCGGAAGCCAAGAAGAGGCTTCCGGGATATTGAATTCTTGAATAAAAGAAATAATTATCGCTTGCTGAACTGAGGAGCACGACGAGCTGCCTTTAAGCCGTACTTCTTACGCTCCTTCATACGAGGATCTCTTGTTAAGTATCCTGCCTTCTTTAATGTTGATCTGTATTCATCTGAATCAACCTTAAGTAATGCTCTTGCGATACCGTGACGAACTGCACCGGCCTGACCTGTTGTACCGCCGCCGCGAACGTTTACTACTACGTCAAACTTGTCATTTGTCTGTGTAGCTACAAGTGGCTGACGAACGATAACCTTTAATGTCTCAAGACCGAAATACTCGTCGATATCTCTCTTATTTATTGTGATCTTACCGCTACCCGGTACTAAGTTTACTCTTGCAACGGAACTTTTTCTTCTACCTGTTCCGTAGTACTTTGTTGCTGCTTTAGCTGCTTTTGCCATTTCCTAAAACCCTCCTTACTAGAATGTTAAAGCTTCAGGCTTCTGTGCCTCATGCTTGTGCTCCGGACCTGCATATACAAATAACTTCTTGTACATATCTCTTCCAAGAGATCCCTTTGGAAGCATACCCTTAACTGCGAACTCAAGAACGCGCTCAGGATGCTTATCTAACATTTCTCTTAAGGATGTCTCACGAACACCACCAACATAATCTGAATGCTTAAAGTAGATCTTCTGATCCATCTTTCTACCTGTAACCTTGATCTTCTCAGCATTAACGATGATTACATAATCACCTGTATCTACATGTGGAGTAAAGATTGGCTTATTCTTTCCTCTTAATACTTTTGCTACTTCGGAAGCTAAACGTCCTAATGTATATCCTGTAGCATCTACTACGTACCACTTTCTTTCAATCTCTGCCGGCTTTGCAACATAAGTTTTCATGAAAGATTACCTCCTATTAAAATTAAAATAAATCTCATCCTACTTGATTCATGGAAATGTCCGAAACCACAAATCTTTAAGATAAACGTCTATTTATATAAGCGCATGCTCGGGGCTAATCAAGCATACGTCTATTCCACGTCAGACTAAATAATTATAGTATGCGCTTGCAATACTGTCAAGCATTTTCTTCAAAATCTTTGTATTTGTATTTAATATCAATCAAAGTAAGTCCTTCAGGTGGTGCCGTAGGGCCTGCTGCCTCACGGTCTTTTGCCTCTAAGATCTTAACCATATCATGAGGTAAAAGCTCTCCGATTCCAACCTTTATCAAAGTCCCGGCTAAGATCCTGACCATATTATATAAGAATCCATTTCCGGATATCCTAAACGTTATAATATCACCTGTTCGCACACATTCAGCGGACAGAATCCTACGAACCCTTGTCTTAACCTGCGCTTTTACCGCAGAAACGCTCGTAAAATCATGCTCGCCCACGATATATTTACAGGCCTCATTCATCTTGTCGACATCCAAGTCCCTATAGTAATGATAGGTAAAAGCTTTCGTCTTAGGATCTTTAAACTTCGCATTCTTAATGCAATACTCATAAGTCTTAACCGACGAAGCATACCTCGGATGAAAATCTTCCGGCACTTCAACCGATTCCTGAATGATTATATCTTCAGGCAATCGTTGATTCAAGGCATACGCAAACTTATATGCATCCATCTGCATTTCGGTATCAAATACCGCAACATTTCCCAACGCATGAACGCCCGCATCCGTACGCGATGCCCCGATTACTTCAATCGGTATTCCGCAAAGATCCGTCAAAGCTTTATTTAATTCTTCTTCTATGGTATCCGCATTAGGCTGGATTTGAAAACCCGAATACCTTGTGCCGTCGTAAGATACCCTAAGTAAAATTCTTCTCATATATTAAAATAAAACTACGAATACATCCCAAATAACGTATCAGCTTTAAAAATGATTCTTGTCGCTATCATCGCTCCAAGATATATAAACAATATCAAATACGCTATATAATCGCATTTCTGATATTTAAGCGGTTTCATCCTGGTTCTTCCCTCACCGCCGTTATAGCATCTTGCTTCCATTGCCATAGCAAGATCTCCCGCGCGACGCCACGCCGATACGAAAAGCGGAACCAAAAGCGGCACCATGTTCTTAGCTTTCTTAATAAGTCCGCCCGTTTCAAAATCGGCACCACGTGCCATCTGTGCCTTCATAATCTTATCTGCTTCTTCAATAAGAATCGGAATAAATCTAAGTGCGATCGACATCATCATCGCAACCTCATGAACCGGGAACTTAAAGAACTTCAAAAATCTAAGTCCCGTCTCCATACCGTCCGTTAATCTCGTCGGTGTCGTCGTAAGTGTCATGATACTTGATCCGAGCACAAGGTAAGTAAGACGGATTATCATATATACAGTATTATAAATTCCCTGCTTTGTGATATTTATAAATCTCCAGGAAAAAACACTCGTACCCGGTGTCAGGAATAAGTTAATCACACCGGTTAAAATAAGAATAAAAAGTATCGCCCTTAATCCCTTTACCATAAACTTAAGCGGAACCTTACATGTTACTATGCAAAGCCCCAGGAAAAAGGTCATAATTGCAAACCCCAGAAGATTGTCATATATAAAAACGGACACAACAAAAAGAAACGCTCCCAAAAGCTTAACACGTGGGTCAAGCTTATGAATGAACGATTCTTCAGGATAATATTGTCCTATCGTGATGTCCCTTAACAAAGTCTACTCCTCCGTAGCAATTACTTCTTAAAGCAATTCAAAATCGTCTCAACGGCTTCATCAACCGTTGTTGCATTTACATCGACATCATAACCTTTCTCAAAAAGGTCATGTACGAGATATGTAACACTTGGTGCCGATAAGCCTATACGCTCTAACTTCTTATAGTGACTGAACACTTCTCGAGGCGTACCGTTATATGCAACCACGCCGCCATTCATAACAATTAATCTATCTACATACTTTGCCACATCTTCCATCGAGTGCGACACAAGTATAACCGTCATATTGCGTTCCTTATGCAACCGTGCGATTTCATCAAGTATCTCATCGCGTCCCATAGGATCAAGTCCCGCCGTAGGCTCATCTAAAATTAAAACTTCAGGCTTCATGGCCAATACACCAGCTATAGCAACCCTACGCTTTTGTCCGCCTGATAACTCAAACGGCGACTGATAATATAACTCTTCCGGAATCTTAACGCTTCTTAAAGCTTCAAATGCGCGAAGTCCCGCTTCGTTTTCCGGTAAACCCTGGTTTTTCGGTCCAAAACTTACATCCGCGAATATCGTAGTCTCAAAAAGCTGATATTCAGGATACTGGAATACAAGTCCGACCTTTGACCTAAGTTCCTTTCTTGAAAAGTCCTTATCGTTAATATCACGTCCGTTATAATATACTTCACCGGATGTAGGCTTTAAAAGTCCGTTTAAATGCTGGATAAGCGTGGACTTACCCGAGCCAGTATGTCCGATAATGCCGATAAACTCACCATCGCCTATCTGAAGATTGATATCTTTCAAGGCGTGCTGAGCTATCTTCGTGCCTTCACTGTATATGTAATTCACGTGATTTAAGATAATTGACATAAGCGTTCAAGTAACTCCTCTTTTGTAAGCACGCCTTCAGGAATATTAAGCCCCTTTTCGCGTAACTTATGTGCGAGTAATGTAATCTGCGGAACGTCCAGGTGATAGCTTTTAAGCTCATCAACTTTAGAGAAAATCTCTCTCGGTGTTCCCTGCATAACAATCTTACCGTGATCCATTACGAATACCTTATCCGCATTAACGATTTCTTCCATATAATGCGTAATAAGAATTACCGTAACATGCTCTTTTTTATTTAATTCTTCAATCGTTTCTATAACTTCTCTGCGTCCTATAGGATCAAGCATCGCCGTAGGCTCATCTAAAACTATAACCTTAGGCTTCATCGCGATAACTCCTGCTATCGCAACGCGCTGCTTTTGTCCGCCGGATAATTTATTAGGTGAGTGATGTCTATACTTTTCCATATGGACTTTTGATAAAGCATTCTCCACTCGTGCCCAGATTTCCTTTGTCGGAACACCGATGTTTTCCGGTCCGAATCCGACATCCTCTTCTACGATACCGGCAATTATCTGGTTGTCAGGGTTCTGGAATACCATTCCGGCTGTCTGCCTTATATTCCAAAGCTCATCCTCGTCACTTGTATCCTTACCGTCAACATACATCGTACCTTCCGACGGCGAAAGAATGACATTCATATGCTTTGCAAGAGTTGATTTACCGGATCCGTTATGTCCGAGAATCGCGATAAAATCGCCCTGGCTGATATCAAGGTCAACGTTATCAAGGGCAGTCTCGATATTGTCGACATTGCCCTCTTCATCACGGTGAATATATTCATGACATAATTTAACTGCCTTGATAATTCCCATTTGTCGTTACCTTTCTATTCTATGTAGTCGTCAAACTTGGTCAAGTGACCGCAAGTATTCATCGTCTTAAAGCCATTCTGCCGAAGCGCTTCGTATACCACTATCGCAACAGAATTGCTTAAATTTAAAGATCTTTCTTCGCCCATCATCGGGATTCTTATGCAGTGTTCCTTATGATGTGCTAAAATACGTTCCGGTATACCGGCACTTTCTTTTCCGAACATTATGTACGCATTTTCAGGAAAAAGCACATCCGAATAGATATTCTGCCCCTTCGTGGTCGCATAGAAAACTTGCGCGTTTGGATTTTTTCCCAAAAAATCTTCATAACAATCGTATTTTGTTACATCAAGACGCGGCCAATAATCCAGCCCCGCGCGCTTGACCTGCTTTTCATCAATCGAAAAGCCCATCGGTTCTATTAAGTGAAGCCTGGACCCTGTCGCAACACAAGTACGTCCTATTGCACCCGTATTAAACGGTATCTCAGGCTCGAGTAATACTACATTTATCACTTCTTAAATATCCTATCTAATTCATCTTGTCTTCCCGGTTCGATAAATCTCTTATGCTCACCGTCCAAGATAAGTCTATCATTACTCTTAGTAGTGCACCCTATATATGTCGCCTTAATACCGGCATTTTTAAGTGCAGTTATTATCGCATTACCGTTCTCTGCCGCGATAAGCACACTGCCGAATGACTCGAGCATATAAGGATCCACATCGACAAACTCGCTAAGCTCAATTATTTCCTGTTTTACGGGAATATCTCGAAGCTCGATATCAAGGCCACAGTTTAAGGCTTTTCCAAACTCCCATAAAGCTCCGTATATACCGAACTTACCTACCGGCATAGTTTTCACGGCATTAAGCTCTTTTGCAATGCGAATATCCTCTTCACATGAAACGAATTCCTTATAGGAAAAAACGTTGTCCACAAACTTATTCGAGAAAAATGCTCTAAGTTCCTGCTCTTTTGCCTCGGCGATCTTAACCGCACCCGATATTGCTATCCATTTGGTAAGGATGACATCCATTTAATTATTCTCCGTCATTATCATCGTCATCAGACGGTTCATCAGGCTCTTCAGTACGTTTTCTTATAGCCTCATCGCTCCAGTATCCTGCCGCATCCTTAATCTTCTGGATGTCGCCCGTAGCTATAGCTTCTTTCATTGCCTTAACAGCTTCAGGATGTGACGACTTGATACCGATATTATAAATTGCAGCAGAAGCCTTATACGTACTTCTGTTGAATACTTCACGGCTTACAACCTGACCGTTTACTTTTACAACCTTATATAATACACACTTATAACCAACATGCGTACCCTGTACCTTTTCAACATAACCTATAGGCTGGTCACATGTATTAAATACAGGATCCGGATTGTCTTCCGATTCAATTTCAGTCTCGAATGATACTTCTCGGTTGGAATCTCTTGTCTCGCATCCGTAGATTACGAAATAGACATTCTTGTTTGAAGTATAACCCTGAATATAAATAGGGTAATCTGTATTATTCTTAAACTTAAAATCCTTATAATCGCCTGCTATGGCAGCATCCTGTGATGCCTGAACATACGTTACAATCATGGAGTGCGGTGAACGCTCAACTACCTCGAGCTCTGCACGGATGACTGCATTATAAAGTGTTGATGAAACCTGGCATACACCACCACCGACAGCTTCAACTACAGTACCGTTCTCATAAGCGCCTGCCATTGCATAACCGTTATCCAAAGAAATAGGCGAAATTGTATCATGTACAGAGAAAGTTTCACCCGGATATACTACTGTTCCGTTTATCAAAGAAGTTGCATTTGCAACGTTCTGGCAACGACCTGCAGCAGATGTTGAATAGTTGGTTGAAAACTTAGCCAAAACATCCTTAACCTTACCAAGCTCTTCTCTTGTACCGCGAGGCTCTGTTATATCGCTTTCAAGTTCAAACTCTGTTATCGGCTCTAATATTCCTTCTGCATATGCTATCTCAATCTCTTCTATTGACTCGTTTATCAATACTTCAACGCCTTCGCAGCCTTCGATAAACTCGAATCCCGCATCGGTAAGTTTAATGGAATTATCTACTGCATCGACATTAAGTTTTGCCGCATTTGCCTCAAGGTATTCTTTAAATAAACCCTCGTCAACTTCAAATATAAGTTTCAATCTTATCTCGCTCTTCTCAAGATCTTTTCTGTCTTTAAATCTCTTGATAAGGTTGCCGTTACGACCTACAGATATTGCATCCTCTGCAATATTTGTATTAACCCATGTAAGTCCGATTGTCTCCGGTTCTACCGTAATCGACTTATTATTGCAGGTAAGTGTAACCGGTGTTGACAAAACTTCATTTGCAACATTCTCGGCAATCTCTTCTGCTTCGATAAGAGTCTTTCCACTTACATCAACCGTTCCGATATAAACACCTTCATATACCGTATCGGTATCTTTTGCGTGCGTTGCCACAGCATTTACTGAGAATGCCAAAACCAGACATAACGCACCTAATCCTACGATTTTCAAAAACTTCTTACTCATTTTCGTTCTCCCTATTCTAAAAGACCTTTGGTCTGTTGACTGTGCATATCAATTCATTTAAAATATTAGAAGATGGCTGATATTACAAGCGGTAGAATCATAGCTACCACGAGTATTACCACTATCACAGTTGCTATTAACTGTCTTGTTTTTTGTTTCATAATAACTCCTTTATACTTTACGAAAGGAAATACAATGCCAAAGCTCATACTTCCTTACTTTTTAATAATATGCGGCATCTTGGGAATCCTCCGTGCGCGTTCCACCAAACGTGACAAACGTGCCCGCGAAGAATACTTAAACCGCGAATCCCTTGCGAATGAAACCCGCAAGGCCGATATATCAACACTTCCTTATATTAAGATAAGTGATAACATTCTTAACTATACATCCGCCGACGAAGAAGTAAACAGGCTTCTTTCCGAGGTCAAAGCGCTTGGCACCAAAAAAATCTTAAACCTTACCGGCATATCCAACACCGACCTTAAGCTTAAGTATGGTGCAGCCAACCTCCCGGAACTCACGGAATGCGATGAAAATTTCACATCCCTTTGTAAGACAATCTTCTCTATCGGCAAACTCTTATATGAAAAAGAAGACATCGATAACGCAAGGCTCTTCCTTGAATACGGAGTATCGATTAAAAGCGACATTACCGACAATTACGTGCTTCTTGCCACCATATATGAGTCCCTTGGATTGAGTGACAGAATAGAAGATTTAAAGCAAATCGCTTCTACTCTTAACTCACTCTCCAAAGAAACTATTATACATAAGCTTGACGCTTTAGTCCATAACTAATTCTTTACATTTTTTAATGTATTTGATTAATTTCTATCTGCCCCTTTTACTTTTTGTAAGACGGGCAGATATCTTTTAGGAAACACTCTTCACACTTAGGTGATCTTGCAATACAAATCGATCTTCCCAACGCAATCACATGAATGTTATATAATATCCATGCTTCTTTAGGCAAAACCTTCATAAGGTCGTACTCTATCTTTTCCGGATCTTCGTTTGCCGTCAATCCCATCTTTTGAGAGATTCTCTTTACATGAGTATCAACGACTACCGAAGGTTCATCATATATGTTACCGCGAATGACATTTGCGGTCTTTCTTCCGACTCCCGGAAGTGTAAGTAAACTCTCGAGGTCAGACGGCACCTGTCCGTCATAAACGCTTACCAAACGTTTTGCGGTACCTATAATGTTTTTAGCTTTTGCCTTGTAAAAGCCAATCGACTTTATGTCGTTTTCAAGTTCGCTTATATCGGCATTTGCAAAATCCTGTAAAGACTTATATTTTTTGAATAAGTCTTTTGTCACTATATTCACTCTGGCATCGGTACACTGCGCCGACATTATAACGGCGATAAGTAACTGCCAGGCGTTATCATGATGAAGATATACGGTCTTTTCCGTGCCGTATTGTTCCTTCATTCTTTCGACCATAACGGCCGCACGTTCCCTTTTATTCAAAACTCTACCTCGAAGGATTAAACACCATATCCGGAGTAATGTCTTTAAGTGTTGCCGCACCACACATCTGCATGCAATCGCTTAATTCCGTCTTCAACTTATCTACGTATGCCTTTACGCCTTCTTCAGCCGCACCGTAAATCATATTTACAAACGGGCGAGCAATTATTACAGCATCTGCACCCAAGGCCAAGGCTCTGAATACATCGGTACCTGTTCTTAAACCACCGTCGACAAATATAACAGCTTTGCCTTTAACCTCTTTAACAATAGCAGGTAAAACTTCTGCCGTAGACGGTGTGCCGTCAAGCACTCTGCCGCCATGATTTGAAACGACGATACCCTTTGCTCCGGCTTCCAATGCTTTCCTTGCACCGTTCACCGTCATTACACCCTTTACTATAAATGGACGGTCTGTAAGCTTAACTATTTCCTTCAATTCTTCTACGGATTTACATCCTGCAGGCGGTGTCATATTCTTTAAAAACGGCAATCCCGCAGCATCTACGTCCATAGCTACCGCAAAAGCATTGGAATCATTTACCAATGCCATTTTTTCTTTTATTACATCGATATTCCACGGCTTAACTGTAGGAATGCCCATACCATTATTCTTCTTAATCGAATCTGCCGCAGATATCAAAACGTTACTGTCTGTTCCGTCACCTGTAAAAGCTGCTATACCGCAGTTTTTGCATGCCGGGACAAGCACATCATTATATGTTTTATCATTATACTTATCGCCATAGTGCATGGCCACGGCACCTACCGGTCCCGCAAATACCGGGAGAGCGAAATCATGCCAGAAAAGCGAAATGCTCGTATCCGCAGATTTAACATCTGTCAGCGTATCCATGTTGATACGGATCTTCTGCCAGTTGTCATAATTTCTTGTCGCTGTATCGCCTACGCCCTTTGCCCCCGGGCCCGGAACAGTATTTTTACATGCTCTTCCGTCACAGACAAGACAAGATTTACAAAGCGTTCCCATGTTGTTACGTGATTTTTCAAGTACTTCGCTATATTGCATGATTTTGCCTCCTTTAAGTAATTGTTGCTGTCATTTCAAGCTAGTCTATTACATATTTGTCGCTCTTCCCTTTAAAATTGGAGAAAGAGGTTTATAAATAAACATTGTGATAATCGTTGCTATAACAAACTTAACGATTGTAAACGGTACGTTAAATATCAAAAGACATGAGAAAATATTTGATACTACAGGTAAAATCGCCTGATATAAACTTATTACCGTCTCCTTCGGCATAAAGTTATAATAAAACGGATATACTATAAAGAAATTAACCGGAAGAGATAAAATTCCTGCAAGGCAGCTTCCGAGCATTGCTCCGAAGAACGCTCTCTTCTTAGTCTTTCTTGCCTTATAAAACCATCCCGCAGGAACTACGAACATAGCTGCCACAAGGAAGTTTGCAAGTTCACCGATACCGGATGTACTTGAAAACGGAAGGTGGAGAAGATTCTTAATAAGGCTTATAAACACTCCACATAAAGGTCCGTATGCAAAGCTTCCGAGAAGCGCCGGCATATCAGAAAAATCAAACTTCAAAAATGATGGCATAATCGGTATCGAAAATTCCACATACATAAGCCCGAATGCTATTACCGCAAGCATCGGCGCGAATGTAATTACATGAATGTCGATCTTTGATCCTTTGTTTTTTGTTGTTGTCTTAGTTGCTGTTGTACTCATTTTGAGCTCCTTTCCATTGTTTAAAAATTCAATGGATACATTTAAGCGGGCATAAAAAAACCTTAAGACGCAAGGTCTTAAGGGGTAATTAATAATTCTTACATGTAACCATCTTTTCCCATCCGGACTATACCGTCGGTCGCGGAATCACACCGCGTCGGCCCCGGTTACTGGTTTCGCCGAGGTTCGTGGACTGTTACCACCGGTCAGGAATTACACCTGCCCCAAAGACTGCATAATGAATTATATCACCATTTTTAGTTTTATTAAAGTACTTTATTGAATACATATCTACGATATGTACTCAGCGTGGAACCAAACAATTGCATTCGCAATTGTTTGATATTTCGTGGAGCATTACAATTTCTAAAGAAATTGTAATGTATTGAGTATATATCTACGATATATACTCAGCGCGGAACCGAATGATTTCTTTGAAATCATTCGATATAGAATATATTTCTTACGAAATATATTCTATAAACTGCTGCTCAGGCACCGGACGGGAATAATAGAAACCTTGATGAAGATAACAATGAAGCTCTTTTAAGAGTTCTACCATTTCTTTATCTTCGATTCCTTCGGTTATAATCTCGAATCCCATATCCTCGAGCATATCTATCGTATATTTAAGTGCCGTCATTGCCTGGCGGTTCTTCATTGCCTTCCAGAGCATGTTCTTATCAATCTTTACAACGGTAAACGGATAATCGATAATCGTTGACATATTCGAAAAACCGGTACCGTAATCATCTACAGAAAAGTTTACACCCTTTTCCATAAGGCGTTCCATATTGCGACGAAGATTTTCTTCTGATGCAATTGCCGCTGTCTCGGTAATCTCAAGATTTATCATCTTATAAGGCAACTTATGCGCATCCATTACATCGACAACTCTCGTTGATAAGTCTTCCTGCATACACTGTACTGCAGAAAGATTTATATCGATACGCTCTATTCCCTTTTCCCAAAGCTTATTCTTTGCTATAAATTCACATACATGATTAAATACGATTGAGTCTATATCTACTATAAGACCGTTGCGCTCCGCTATCGGAATAAATTCTTCAGGATTGATAAATCCCATCTCATCGTCTATAAGACGTACCAGGGCTTCCGCTCTCGTCGGACGGCCTTCCTGCACGTTAAAAATAGGCTGATAATAAACATCGAAGCTCTTATCTTTTACTGCATTCTTTAATACCTGTACAATCTGTGTCTCGCGATGTCCCTTTTCAAGGATATCCATACCTGCATAGACTACAGGAGTATGTGTTAATGTTTCCGATTCACGAAGTGCGTAAGACATCATCTCCAACGCCTCGTTAAGGTCTTTTGCCTTATCAGGATATGATATCACGCACATATATACTTCAAAAGATATCGGAACACGCTTTACTTCAAATGTGTGACGGAAGCGGTCGATTATACGCTCCCTTATTTTTATCCATTCACGTTCCGGAAGTTCCTGCATGATACAAAACGTATCATCTTCAAGGTAATAAAAACGTCTTCTGTTAACTATTGAAACAAGGCTGTCTGTTATAACCTTAAGCGCTTCTTTTGCAGCATCTATACCCATAAGTTCAGTTACCGAACGCATACCGCTTACCTTAAAAGCAAGTATTTTGAAATTATGATTTCTTACCGCTTCATAATAAAACGCTTCATAAAATGCTTTTGTGTTATAAATATCCAGATCTCTGTTTTTATAATCCTGTGGATTCTCTATTGAGAAAACTATAAGCTGACATGATACCGCTTCTGCAAACTGCATCATCATAACATTTGGCATATACATCTGCAGAACTATCGCTATAATTACCAAAAACGGATAGAAAAGAAGCGATATACGTATCCATCTGGAGAGCTTTTTCTTGTTGGTAAATGCAACTATAACGGCTATAGCTATATGGAGCACGGCATTTACATACATAATAAATGATAACGGGCCGTGAATATACACGTGTTCATCGGTAATAGTAAATAACCAATGATTAAACGGTGTTAATATCAAAAGTATCAGGTATGTTATCTCAAAAATTGCAAGTTTTAAATAACTGCTGAAATATACCTTTCCGTTATCATGGCAGAGAATATAAACATATACCAGGAATATGTAGGTTACAAACGATACACTGAAAAGGTATAAAGCATTTAATATATACATTACCGGAATCGGAACGCTCATGTTGCCGTCAAGCATACACATCGCAATGTCCATTACCGTAGAAAGGCTTACGGTCGCGATTAATACACCAAAGATATTAAGTCTTTGATTCTTTACCGTCTTTGAATAAAAGAAGTGATTCGCGATGGCAAACATCAAAACAGCTGCCGCCACATCAAAATAAAGTATATAATTCATATCGATACCTCTTTGCAAGAGTTTGTTTTGTGAAAATACTTATCCTAATTCTAGCTTGCTATGGCCTGTATATAAAGCTCAGGATGTTCCTCAAGCTTCAAAATGCTTCCGTCTTCACACTGAACCATCGGACGTGTTAAACGGTTCTCGTTTGTATTAATAATACGGACCTTCGATCCGTCATTCATTATTACTTCACAGTTAATGTATGAATCCGCAATCTTTCTAAGGAAAGTCTGTATAATTCTCGCATCGTACTTTTGAAGTCCGTCACGCTCGTATGTCGCTATAACATCAAACGGGCACATAGCCGCACGATATACTCTGGGTGACGTCATCGCATCATATACGTCAGCAATTGCAGTTATCGCCGCAAAATCGCTTATGGAATTTCCTTTTAAACCATGCGGATACCCCGTACCGTCTGCTCTTTCATGATGATGTAGCGCCACATCGATAACTCTCTCAGGCAAATCCTGTCCTCGAAGGATTCCGTATCCGTACGTTGTATGCATCTTCATTACATCATATTCTTCAGGAAGCAATCTTCCCTTTTTCTTTAAAATATCCGGCGGAACAGAACATTTTCCTATATCATGCAAAAGCGCGGCAAGCGTCAAATCATCAAGCTCATCTTCTTCCATGTCAAGCCATCCGCCGATCATACGCGATATTATCGCTACGTTTACGCAATGCGAATATGTTGAATCATCTGTGGTCTTTAATGCACTAAGCATACCCAAAAGCGTATACGCCGTCTTCGAATTCTCATCAAAAAGCTTCTTCGCACCCTTTATTATTAATTCCTGATCAAGTTCTTCATCTCGCTTTACTATATCGTTAAATGATATTTCAAGTGACGAAACCTGTGCTAAGTAATTACGCTTAAATCTTCTGTAGCTCGGGCTCTTTAATAAGCGCTTGATATAAGCTTCATCCAGCGCTTTAATCTTTTCAACTTCTTTTTTGGCTTCTTCAGGCATCTCGCCTTCAACAACTTTAACCTTTGTAATACCGTAGCATGCAAGCTGCGTTATCATCTGGTTTGAAAGAATGGCATTTGTTGTAAGCAATAACTGACCCTTATCGCTATAAATATCTTTAGCAACAACCATTCCCTCTTTAAGTTTATCAATGGCAAGGTTTAACATTCTCTCTACCTCATTTACTCTATTGTTAAAAAATTAAATTTGATATTAATATTTTAACTCAGGCCTGTATTTTTCAAATATAACCGCGTCATTAAGTTTTTGATCCACATCCGGCACCTTTGATGTCCAGGCAAAAAGCATAACGCCTTTCTTTCTCAAACGATGTACGTAACGCGGACGCTCTACATTTTGGTAAGCAATAAAATCAGGCTTATTTAAAAAGCTAAAACTGCAATGTGACAAAAGGTACGCGAGGAGCGCAGGATATGTCGGTCTGTAATCTTTATAGCCTGCCGCAAGCTGTCCTCTGAATATATCCGGTGCATTCTTCATGAACCAACGCACAATCATCGGATTAAAGGATTCTATACAGTACTGACCCTTATACTCCTTTAAGAATGCATATGTCTTCTCGCATAACTCGTTATTTCTAGGGCCCGTCTTGAGTTCTACGATTAAAGGTCCAGTACCCTTACCGAATTCTTCCAAAACCTCGCTAAAAAGCGGTATCGTCTCATCGGTATCGAAGAGTCGCATATTCTTTAATTCTTCATAGGTAAAAGCGTCTACCCTTTTATCTACTCCACAGACTCTTTTTAAATTATCATCGTGAAATACTACAACCTGTCCGTCTTTTGAGAGCTGGACATCAAGCTCTGCACCGTATCCCGCTTCAACCGCTTTCTTAAAAGCCGTCAAAGAATTCTCCGGAATACCGTTTTTCTTATCATGTAATCCTCTATGCGCAAAATTTACGTGCCAGAAGATATCCTTACTAGTCTTCACCTGCAAATGCCTCCAAACCCCTGGCATTGTTTGAATTGCCGTTTTTAATGTTCTTTACAAAAATTATAAATATAATCGAGCTTACCGCTATAAGTATTGTTACGTAAACCGGTAAAATTCCCCAGTACTTTGTCTTTGTATGAATAAGACCGAGTAATACAGGAGTAACTGTCTGAGCCGCCATTGATGCGGTATAGTAAAATCCTGTAAACTTTCCGATTTCCTTTGATGTACAAAGCTCGACAACCATAGGGAATGAACAGTTATGAACAAGTGCCATTCCGTAACCCTTAATAATCCATACAACGTAAAGCATAACAGGGAATGCGAATTCACCGTTAGCTCCGACTACATTTTCTGTCGGATGAACGAATAGCATAAGGAATAAACCGATAAATGTAAGGATGAGTCCCGAACTTATAGTCCACTTACGACCTATCTTGTCGGCAATCATACCTGCCGTCGCAAAACCAATAACAGATGCAAGACCACCGATTATAGTTAAAATCATTGTCGAACTCGATGTCGAATTCAAATGATAGATAACATAGTTACCGATATATGTGCCGATTGCATTATCAGCCATAAACCATAAAAACTCTGCGGAAAGGATTGCAAGGAGCATTTCCTTATTCTCTTTTGACATAGAGCCTTCTGTAAGAGGTGTTGCTACAACCGCATGCTTTTCACCTTCGTCCATTTCGTCCTTTAATTCTACAGCAAGCTTGTTCTCATTTATTGTAAAGAAAAGCACGAGTGCCGAGATTACCATAAGAACAGACGCAATGATAAACGGAATCTCTATAATCCAAAGTTTCTCAGCTCTGTCTACTACGTTTATATAATCACTTAACCTAAGGAATATACCGAGTACCGTCGCTGCAGCGCCTCCGAAATATCCCATGATATTGATTATACCGTTAGCCTTTGCGCGAAGAGGCTTTGGTGTGATATCAGGCATCAACGCAACTGCAGGATTTCTATACATCATCATGAACATAAGCACTATCGCCATCATGATTATCATTCCAACTATGTTGTTATAGTGGAAGAATAACGGGATAAACGGGAACGCTATCGCTGCCACAAATGTACCTGTAAGTATATAAGGCATTCTCTTACCGATCTTAGTTTCCGTTCTGTCGGAGAGTCTTCCGAATATAGGTAAAAGTATAAGAGCCGCCAGGTTATCGCAAGCCATTATCATACCTACCATCCACTGAACGTTTAAAATCTTATCAGGATCGGATGCTTTAAGCATCGCGGTTGTCATACCGTACATCTTATTGGCAAATATGTCAGTCAAGAATGTCGGGCACCACGAATCGTATACCTGCCATAAAAGAAGTATTCCAAAGAAGGCAAATCCTATAAGAAATGTCCTTTTCATATTAAGTTTAAGCTGCATAAACTTTCTCCTTGAAAATTATATTTATTTTTAATTAATATCTGCATATGAGATTCTTACGGCATTGCACACTTCGAAATCTTTCTTACCCATACCGTAGCCTATTTTTCTAACCGTCATTACCGGCATGTTACCAAACTCCGTCGCAAAGTGCTTTAAAAGCGCCGCTCCCGTAGGAGTGCAAAGCTCACCTTTAATTGCTCCGCCGTATATCGGTATACCACGTAATATGTAAGCTGTTGCAGGTGCAGGCACCGGAAGTATTCCATGTGCACATTTAACCTGTCCTGATCCTACATGTACAGGAGATACTATGACCTTCTTAGGGTCAAGTTTTTCCATAAGTATACATACGGAAGCCACATCTATTATCGCATCCTTGGATCCCACTTCATGGAAATGTATATCGCTTACAGGACACCCATGAGCGTTGCTCTCGGCCTCAGCTATAAGTGTATAAACACTAATTATGTCCTCTTTAACCTTATCAGATACAGGCATTTTACCTACTATTGTCTCTATATCCTTTAAATGTGTATGTGAATGATGATGCTCACCTTCGTGTGTATGCGAATGGTCGTGTCCGTGATTATGAGAATTCTCATGTTCATGCTCATGGCAATGTTCGTGATCATGACCATGCTCGTGGTGATGGTCATGTCCGCCTGATAAACTCTCAGAATTTGTTATATCCACATCCACGCCACTATTTTCTTCTTCTCCCGAAACCTTAACCAACATATGCGTTCCCTTAATACCGCACTTAGTCATGGGTTCATAAGAAACATTAACTCCCTCGACCCCAAGAGAATTAAACTTTTCAATCATCTCATCCTTATCATCGACAAGTTCCAAAAGCGCAGCCGTAAGCATATCGCCCGCAGCACCCATTGCGCAATCGATATATAATCCCTTCATATGTACCCCCGAAAACGTTATAGTCATACACATTTATAATACACCAAAAGCCATACTATAAACAACAGAATTCGACAAACAAACGTTAAAATCACATTTTTTTCGCACTTTCAAGTTACTTTATGATAATATGAATGTAAACTAATTAAAATTAAGGACCGATCATCAAATGAGAGTATTATCAATATTAAAAAAAGAACCAATGCTTTTAGTCTCCGTACTTGCGGCAATCATATCACTTTTTATCACGCCGCCGAGTAAAGAACTTATAACAAAAATCGATTGGCATACGTTAGGCACATTATTCATGATGCTTACAATCTTGGAAGGATTTAAAAAAGAACATATCTTTAATCCGGTATTAAGACTTGCAGGAAAAATGCGCTATCTTGTTACGTTATCATTATTCCTCGTGTTCAGCGTATTCTTTTCATCAATGTTTGTAACAAACGACGTATCACTTATCATATTCGTTCCGCTTACCATAATACTTTTTAGAAAATGTAAGCGCGAAGAATTTATCTTACCACTTCTTGCGATGGAGAATATCGCAGCTGTACGTGGTTCTCTTCTTATGCCTTTCGGAAGTCCGCAGAATTTATTCCTATTCAGTCAGACAGGCGTAACCGCTTACACATTTATTAAATACATGTTCCCGATATGGATAATCTCACTTTTCCTTCTTATAGGATTCGTGGTGTTCTTATACAGAAAGAATATCAAAGAAACAGCAAATATTTCAAAAGACGACTTCACAATAGATGATGACGGCGGAAAGGTAAGACAAATCGGATATATCATTTTATTTATAATGATACTTACCACTATCGTTACAAGAACCGAGCTTTGGCCTTTTGCAGTCTTAATCGTATTTATTGCAGTGGCAATACTTGATTACAACATACTTCTTAAGACCGACTATGTATTACTGCTTACATTCTTCTGCTTTTTCGTATTCTCGTCTTCGATTACGGGAAATCCTACGATTGCAGGATTTTTACAAAGCCTCGTAAAGGGACACGAATACGCATCAAGTATTATAATAAGCCAGTTTATATCAAACGTACCGGCTTCAATCGTCTTATATCCTTTTGCGGATAATGTGGGCGCGCTCCTTTACGGACTTGATTCCGCGGGACTTTGTACTTTAATAGGTTCTCTTGCATCAGTCATAAATTACAGAATCTATGTAAGAGCATATCCTGATAAGGGAATGCAGTTTATAAAGTACTTCACGCTTATAAGTCTCGCGTTCTTTGCATTTGTAGTTATACCGGGATACTTTATAAGCCTTACTCCGATGTAAGAGGAAAAAGCTAAATCTTATAAAAAAACAATTTTACACATAACAAAAGCGCCTGCATCTTACAAGCGCTTATTTTTTATTTTCTCTTCATGAAAAAATCACCTAGATTTTCTAAAAGCTCAGCTCTTTCTATGGTTTTTAAGAAATATCCTTCCGGCTTAAGCGCTACGACTTCCATAACGCTTGCCTTATCGCTTTTACCTGTTAAGAAGATTACAGGGATTGAAGCTGTCTCCGGCTCGTTTCTTAGCATTTCCAATACCTTAGGTCCTGTTAAAACCGGCATCTCAAAATCAAGCAAAATAAGATCCGCTTTATTCTGTCCGAGCCACTTCATGGCCTGAAGTCCCGATGTTACCATCGATACTTTATAAGTCTCTTTAAGCCATCCGCGAACGAGATTCAAGTAATTCGCGTCATCATCGACTATAAGGATGCTCTTTTTGAATTCTTCATTAATGTACTTATTGGAGAGTTCCTTAACCGTCTTCATGTACTCTTCATTATCGAGCGGACGGTAGAACGACTTATAGATAACCGTCGGCGGCATGTTATCGATAAAAGTCTTAACGCAATCTTTCTCGCCGATTACGATTGACTTTATCTCGTGATCGCGCATCTTGTCGCCGATAAATCTAAGGACATCATCCGGCATTCCGTCTTCATTATCCATGTAACAAGTAAGAATCGCCGTTCCTTCCCACTTAGAATTGATATCGTTGATATCGGGTCCCACAAAGAACGCATCATACCCCGCATCATTTAATTTTTTAATTAAAACTCGTATCAGGAAGGTTTCCTTTTCTCCCAATACCATAATTCTAGTTGTTGCCATAAGCCTCTCCATTTAATTAAATGATTAATTTTATAGTAGCACACTTAAATAAGATATTCTACACCCTATTACTCAACTGTTTTAATAAGTTCTTCCATACCGTCCCAGTCAAAAGTCTTAAGCTTTCCTGCAAGTTTCTTAAAGAACTCTTTGTCCTTATCAGGTAACTTATACGCCTGTACCTGAGTTAAAACCATCTCGACAGAATCATAATCCATCTGTGGAATGATTTCTTTTAAAGCATCGTACGCGCCTTGAAGCTCATCTTGGTCGATATCGGCAAGTTCTACATCTTCCTCAGTTTTCGCTGCTTTAAGTTTCTCCTTAAAGCCACGATACATATCAAGGAGTTCCTTAGTCTTTGCATGAATAAGCTCCATGTCGCGCTTATTACCGGCATCTTCCAAAGACTTTGCAAGTTCCGACAAAATATTTGCACCGATGATTCTTGCGCTACTTTTTAAAGCGTGCACTTTGATTGTGTACATATTGATATCTTCGTCTTTATATGCCTTTTCGATGACATCCGCATTATCTTCTATCGTGTCGGTAAAAAGATTAATCGCGTTTATGTAAGACGATACGCCGCCGCTGTTTCTTATACCATCCTTCGTAGTAATTCCTTCCGTTTCTTCAAGGAAAGCATACTCAGGAGGGAATGTCATATCTTCATCCTCATCATCGGCTGCTGCCTCTTCTATAAGCGAAGGATCGATATTCGCCTTTAATGTAAGTTCAAGTGTTTCCGTATTTATAGGTTTCGCGAGATAGCCGTCGAATCCCGCGGACTTATAATACTCTTCGCCGTTTGTTGCAGCATTTGCGGTCAAAGCAAATACCTTAAGGTCTTTATACTTTTCTCTTATATGACCGATTGTTTCGATTCCGTCCATCTCAGGCATCATATGGTCTAAGAGCACTACATCAAAATGCTCTTTATCGATCATCTCAAGGCATTCCTTACCACCCGTCGCAATGCTTATCTTAACCTTTGTCGAACTTAAAAGTCCGCTTATAACGGTTCTGTTCATCTGGTCATCATCGACGATAAGAACTTTGGCCTTAGGCGCAATGAATTTCGGAACGTACGGTCCCTGTGCGGTAACCATTGCCTTTTCTTCAAAGGTTCCGATAGGCTCTTTATCAACAATTCTTTGCGTTACCTTAAATATAAACTTTGTACCTTTTCCGTACTCACTCTCGCATGTAAGGTCGCCGTGCATTAGCATCGCAAACTGATGCGATATATTAAGTCCCAATCCCGTTCCCTGGATACCGCTGTTTTTCTTTTCATCAAGACGCTCAAATGCTGTGAACAGCTTATCCATATCTTCCGGCTTTATACCGATACCTGTATCTTGAACTTCGAATCTAAGATTGCAGGTTAAAGCGCTTTCGCCTTCTTCGTTTTCGCCCGCATTTGTCAAAGATTCGCTCGGTTCGTTTATTGAATCGAGAATTAACTTTAACTCAAATCCGCCTTTTTCCGTATACTTAACCGCATTAGTAAGCAGATTTAATACTACCTGCTTAATCTTACCCATATCGCCATAGAGTTTCTTAGGCACATTCTCATCTACACTGACCGTAAACTTAAGCGCCTTCTCATCACTCTTTACGCGAATCATGCTCGTGATGGCACGAAGTAATTCTGCGGTGTCATAATCCTGCTCGACGAGATTCATTTTACCCGACTCTATCTTTGAAAGATCAAGTACATCATTTACGAGTCCTAAGAGCGACTCTGTAGCTCTTCTTATATCAAGAGCATAATTTATCATCGACATATAATAAGGCTTTGGTACGCCCATCCCGTCTTCTCGAAGAATCATCTCATCCATGCCGAGAATAGTGTTTATAGGTGTTCTTATCTCATGCGAAATATTCGCGATGAATCTCGACTTTGCGGTATTTGCGCGCTCTGCCTCATCCTTTGCAGCACTTATTTCATCGTACTGTCTTCTTATGATGGTACTTGTCATAATCCACCATACCAAGAATCCCACAAATCCGATAATAAGTAAAAGTCCTATGCCTTTAACAATCGGGCGCTCAAAGAATGTAGGTTTCTTACTTATCGAGAATACCTCATCGCTTAATACAAGACCTTCTCTCGATCCGTCCAATATCTGTACGTGAAGCGTATAATCTCCAAATTTAGGCTCAGTATATTCAAGCGATACCATATTGCTCTGATAAAAAGCAAGTCCCTGATCACCTTCAAAGAATACATAAATCAAAGGATCTGTAAGTGTGTAGTTTATAACCGCAGGAAAAATCTGCATACGATTTGTTTCCGGCGGAATCTCGTATACACCGTCTTCATTCGGCACAATCTTTACATCATCACAATATATAGCCTTTATACCAATCTTTATAACGGATGACTGCTCATAATAATTATTGATATTAACACGGGTTACTCCCGTTCTTCCCGCTATATAAAGGTTACCTGACTTATCAAGCGCACTGAAACCGTTACCGGTAGGGACCGAAGAAAGTCCGTTTGCGGTATCGTAAAACTTATAATCAAGATCTTTGTCCTCAAGCATCGTTTCTGCCTTTACGCAGTATATTCCATATGACGCAAGTATCCAAAGATTATCGTTATTGTCAAAGTAAATATCATAGTTATTTGAATAAGGGAAGGTACTTACTTCCTTTATTACACCGTCTTTATAATACTGAATGGAGTTTGATGTAACTATCCAGCTTACTTTTCTCTTTTCATCATACTTAATTCTTAAGATAACATCACTCGTAAGGCCGTCATCGCGTCCCAAGACTTTCATGTTATCACCGTCAACAACATAAATTCCGCCGCCGTCGGTTCCGATAAGAATGAGTCCCTCTCCCGTTTCTTCAACTGTTAAGACTACGGTATTTCCGAGACCGTTTTTTTCGGTTATGGTCTTTACAATCTCTCCATCCTTAATTATCGCAACGCCACCATTTGTTCCTGCCATAACAGAACCGTCCGAAAGCGCTTTCAAGCATCTTACACCGTTATTTATGAAGCCGTTATCTTCGTTATAACTTGTTATTTCTCCGCTATAAGAGTACTTAACGAGTCCGAATCCGTTGTTGTATACCGCCACATAAAGGTCGTTACCGGCAGTAATCATGCAACGAATTCTTGCACCGCCGATGTAATTAGTAAGCTTATTCGTAACTGCCTTACCGTTAAGGTCCATAACTTGCAATCCCTTATCGGTTCCGACATATAATTCATTATTAAAAAGACATGTGGTATTAACCACTTCATGTGGCAAACCCGCTTCTTCGGTGAGGTCTTTGAAGTTATTTGTAACTATCTTCATTACGCCTTGCCTTGAAGACGTAAACCAAAGATTACCCTGATAATCTTCCGCAACGTTTTCAATACCGCTGTTTAACGGGATATTATCTATAACCTTGGCTACCTTCCCGTCAAGGTAACCGATTTTATCATCGCAGATTATAACGATTCTTCCCGATACATACGCGATATTCATGACATGTGACAACGGTGAAACATCTATTTTTTCAAAGCTGTCAAAACCCTTCGAAGGATTACCGTAATAGATGTGATTCTCCTCTGTACCAAGATAAAGATAGCCGCTTTTACCTTGATCTGCATAAACCGTAGTTATCTTCTCAAACGGCATGTCACCTTCCGAGTAAAAAGCTATAACCTTATCGCCCTTTAAGCAGATAAGGTCTCCTGCTCTCGTATTCGCATAAGTTATTCCGTCCCTATCATAGGTCATCTTGATGATATACGCATTATTAATTCTTGAATCGTCAATATTATGAAGATTTAAATCCTTGTCAAAATATGCGATACCGCTTGTTGTACCGACATATATGATATCGTCGTCTCCATCGGTAAATCCTCTTATCGTAGAGGACGGCAATCCCTCTTTATAGGTTATGTGCGTCATATCCTCTCCGTCGATAATGACTACACCGTTATCGTTTGTGCCTACAAATATACGGCCGTTTTTATCTTCAAACAAAGCCTTACCGCTTGTAAGTCCTGTCTTTGAATCAAGCCTCTCAAAAGTTGTTCCGTCATATTTTATGACACCGCTGTATCCACCGATGTAGATATAGCCTTCTCTACTTGCTAAAACGCAGTTTGCATCTGATGTCGGAAGTCCGTTTGTTGCATTATAAAGATACGTCGCATAACCTACGCCCTTAAGTTGTCCCGTAACTGCGTAGCCACCGCCGTTTTTAATCGCGTCTTTATCCGAATTTGTCTCAGTTCCTTCGGTTGCGAAGACATGGGTTTTACCGCCGGCAATCACTATTGTAAGTACCGTCGTTATCATAAATATCGCACATAAGATTGTTGCGATTCTTCTTCGCAATTCTTTGCTTCCGAACATTTTATTCCTCCGGGATCAGTTTCCCATCTTAGACTTAAACCAATCTTTCATGTAAAGACCTTCTTCTTTCAATTCATTATCCGACCAACCACTTAATTTATTGCAGCCACTCTTAATAATTGAACTTGTCTCATCCTTATTTGCAAGATTCCAGCACATAAATGAGATATTGTTGTCTTCTATTATCTTCTTCCACTTATCGGATTCGCCCTTATTTATCGCACCGTTACCCGAAGCTTCGCAAAGACCGAACTCGCTTATAAATATCGGTGTTCCCGCATTTATAGCTTCCTGCATTCTCTGTCTTAACCAATCTGTATGTGTCGCAGCATAGAAATGAAGGACATACATTACATTGTCAAAGTTAAGTGGGGACGCAGCAGGTTTATCAACTTCCTGGCTCCATGTCGGTGTTCCGACAAGTATTATTGCGTCAGGATCGTTCGCTCTTATAACAGGGATTACTTCATTTGCATATCTTGTAATCTCATCCCATGTACCTTGACCATTCGGTTCATTACAGATTTCATAGATTACATTATCATAGTCTTTATATTTTTTCGACATTTCATCGAAGAAATCTTTGGCCTCATCCTTATGTCTCATCGGAGTCTGATCATTTAATATATGCCAGTCAATGATTACATACATTCCGAGATCCGTCGCATAGTCTACACCGTTTGAAACAAGTTCTTTTAACTTATTCTTGTCACCGCCCGATGTATATCCTGCGTATTCTTCTGTATACATTGCAAGTCTTATGCAGTTATTACCCCACTCGTCCCTTAAATACTTAAATGTATCGTAATTTACATAATCAGGGAACCATGCAATACCGTGTGTTGACATACCGTAAAGCTGTACTTTGTTACCATTTTTATCAACAAGATTTGCACCGTCTACCTTTAAGGCTCCGTGGTTTTCTACGAAAGTCTTATTCGGATCGTATTCACCGGTACCATCAATATTATCATCTTCATCGTTATTATCTTCGTCAGTCTTATCGCTGTCGGTATTGTCATCCGAATTCTTACTGTCATCGGAATCATTGGTATCTACATCAGCACCAACTATCGTATCGCTTGGGTTATTTTCAGTCGCCTTTGCTTCCCTTCCACATGCTACAATACTTAAAACCAACATTACCGTCAAAAACATCGGTAATAAAACTTTTAAAAGCTTCCTTTTCATAATAAAAAATCACCTCGCAACATATCAATGATACTACGACTTTATGGTAATTCTATGATTTTATGCGATTTTTCATGGGTTTTGATAGAAAATATTTCTTTTTGGAGGGTAAGATTTAGTCCATTTTATTGGACTTTCAATTTGGTAGACTTAAGACAGTTAAAAAAGGAGGGGTTCTAAATGAAAAATAATATAGATTTAAATGAATTAGATAATGAAATAAAAGCCTTAACTTCCGAAAAGAAGTGCCTTATAAATGAGGCGGCCTGGTACGAAACAAAGTACAATGCACACTTTGGTGAACTTCTTTCTGAAGCTGCAAAGAAGAAAGACGAAATAGCAAGATTAAAGCAGGAAATCAAACTTATAAAGCAAAGCGAATCCTATCTTTATAAATACCTGATGAATGACCCATGGGCCATAGAAGAACGCGAGAAATCGATTAAAGATGATATTTCAGCTTACAACGAATACATTACGAAGCTTAAGAAAGAAATGAACGTTCTTACTTCGAGCGCCTCGTAGAACAATTCGTATTCATATTTTTTACCATCTTTTCTTAGTAAAAACTCCCGAGAACGCTCTCGGGAGTTTTGCTTTTTATATATTATTCTCTTACCATAACTCTGGTATTTATTATGGACTTACTGTTAAGGTAGGTTACAAGTAAATATCCGCCATAGATAATTGCAAGTATTATCGATGTTACGGCGACTGATGTTGCCATACCTTCTGTTCCTATTACCTCAAGAACTTTTACCGCAAACTTCATTCCAAAGAATGAATGGATTATTGCCAAAAGTAAAGGTAAAAGGAAGAAAATACCTGTCTGTCGTAAAAGTGATCTGTTGATCGCTTTTTCCTCAGCACCGATCTTTCTGAGCATTTCGTAACGCGGAATAGAATCTACGCTGTCGGACAATTCCTTTAATGCAAGGATTGCGCCGCTTGCAATTAAGAATACCACTCCGATATAAAGACCGAGGAATGTAAGGATTGCGCTGACACCGATTGCAGAGTCGTAAATGTCATTTTTAGTCTCAATCCAAAAATAACCGGAAAGTGCTTTATCATTTACGTATTCCTGTACCTTCTTATAACTTGCAGAGATTTTTTCATCAATCGCTATTTTTTCGTCCCTTGTCGCCGCATCATAATTACCTGTAAATATGAGTGCTTTAAGAGCTGCCTCATCTATAACCTCATCCGGCACTATGATCATTCCCGCATTCATAGGCTGAGAACCTATTTCTACAAATCCATCGATCGTCTTCTTATACTTCGGCTTAAGCTCGTGTCCAAACACATTGAGTGACTTCATGTCGCTTAATACGTAATCACGAACCGGTTTGAAATTTTTATAATCGCAGATCACTGCAAATTCATCGCTTTCAAGCGTGATC
>JAFRZM010000031.1 GCA_017442585.1 Lachnospiraceae bacterium
TTCGATTGTAAGATGCGAGTTAACGCATTTATACTTCTTAGGCTGCTTATCAGGCTCGATAACAACAACCTTCTTGGTATCGAAGAAACCGTCATCGGTTCTTGCAATCATTGTAGAATTGTCATTGCTCGCTTTTTTTCCTACGAGCACAGTTGTACATGGCATAAGATTACCTCTTTTCGTTTTTATTCTATGGTTTTATTTTACACTTTTACTGTTTTATAGTCTAATTAAAAATGATAAAAGGATGGATTATTATATTTGTCAGAAGTAAAGTGCGGGAATCTGGATTCTGTTTGAAATAGGTATTAACAAGTGTTAAGATTATAAAGAATCTAGTGTTTACGATGAGGGGGAGGTGCCCTAATGAATTATAGAAAGAACAGATACGGAGAAGATATCTCTATTTTAGGATATGGCTGTATGCGATTTACTTCCGGTATCAGAGGTATTGATATCGACAAGGCGGAGAAGGAGATAATGGAGGCATATAATTCCGGCGTTAACTACTTTGATACTGCGTATGTGTATTCCGGAAGTGAAGCTGCGCTTGGAGAGATTCTTAGCAGAAACGGGATAAGAGAGAAGGTTAATATTGCAACCAAGCTTCCACAGTATCTTATAAGCAACAGGGCGGCCTTAGATAAGTACTTTGATGAGGAACTTAAGCGCCTTCGTACTAATTATGTAGACTATTATCTGATGCATCATATGACTGCGATGAATCAGTGGGATAAGCTTTTGAAAGTCGGAATAATTGACTGGATTAAAGAGAAAAAGGAATCCGGACAGATACGTAATATAGGTTTCTCGTATCATGGTAATTCCGAGGACTTTATAGGTATTCTTAATGCGTATGATTGGGATTTCTGTCAGATTCAGTATAATTATATGGATGAATTGAGTCAGGCAGGCGTAGAGGGCTTAAAAGCGGCAGATGCAAAGGGGGTACCGGTTGTTATTATGGAGCCTTTGCGTGGTGGCAAGCTTGTCGGACAATTGCCTGATAAGGCGAAGAAGCTTATAGCTTCACAACCGACGGGATATTCTCCTGCAGAGTACGGACTTAAGTGGTTATGGAATCAGCCTGAAGTTACCTGTGTATTATCGGGAATGAATTCGCTCGATATGGTGAAAGAGAATTGCCGTATAGCGTCCGAAGCTAAGGAAGGATGCCTTACTGATGAAGATAAGGACGTAATCGATAAGGTTAAGACAATTATAAAAGAGACGGAGCTTGTTGGTTGTACAGCCTGCAGGTATTGCATGCCTTGTCCTAGGGGAATTGATATTCCAGCGCTTTTCAGAAGTTATAATATGACAGCTATTGACGGTAAACAAGCTGCGCGCTTTGAATATGCGCAGACGGTTGGAATGCGTAAGGAACCGGCTTTTGCCACACAGTGTATCGGATGTGGCAAGTGCGAGCAGCATTGCCCGCAGAGCATCCCGATACGGGAGATGATTAAGAAGGCCGATAAGGTGGTTCGACCGCTTCCTTACAGGATTGGTATTGCTGCAGCAAGGAAGTTCATGCTTCGTAATGCAAGAACATAAGATAAAGGTCCGTGTTTTGATTTCCACGGACCTTTTAATGTTATATTATACGATGAATCTGCCGATGATGTTTTCAAGCGAGTTCGCATCGGTTACGTTCTGCTCGGTACGCTCCTTGGCACTTTCAAGTGCAGCAACCGTCTCGGTACTCTTTTCGGCGATATTTCCGACATCGTTTGCTGACTGTCCCGCAACGTCATTAATTGATGACATAGCAGCGCTCATGTGCTTGGTTGCGTTTTTGATGCCATCGATAGACTGGGCAACCGAATCCATCATTGATGCCATAGCCTTAGCCTGTGTCTCATAATCAGTACATGCAGCAAGGAAGTTGCTGTAGTCATTGATTACTTTGCCGTCTACGAAGCCTAATACTTCCGAAAGACAGTTCTGAAGTGATGCAACTGCAGCTTCAACCATGTGCGCTGCATCTGAAATTTCCGCAACTGCGCTCTGTGACTGATTTGCAAGCTGACCTATTTCTTCGGCAACAACCGCGAATCCACGACCTGCGTCACCTGCTCTTGCAGCTTCGATGGAAGCATTAAGAGAAAGGAGATTGGTCTGAGAGGCGATTTCCGTGATTGTTGTTGTAAGCGCATTGATACGTTCGACCGATTTGGAGCTTTCGAACGCTGCGTCCGCAGTTTCTTTAACTCTTAAGTATATGTTATTGGTTTCGTTAGAATTACGCTGTGTCTCTTCTGCGATGTTATTGGATTTGGTACTGATCTCGCCTGCGAGGTTCTTGCCTTCGAGGGTTTTCTGATATATTGATTCCATATCACTGCTCATTTGCGTTATATTGGAAAGAACGTCGCTTATGGTTGCGGATGTCTCCTCCATACTTGCCGCAAGCTGCTCTGCAGTGGATGAATTATCATTGGTTGATATAACTACCTTCTGCGTCTGCATGTTAATCTCGCCGGCACTGCTTTTCATGTTACCCGAGACCTGATCGAGCTTTTTTACAAGTTCTACGAGATTGGTTCTAAGCTCGTCGACACCGCGACTCATAAGACCGACTTCATCTTTGCGCTTGTTCAGTTCATCCTGATTGGAGCTTTTAACAAGGTTAAGCGTAGACATCTCGTTAATGTTCTCAGTAAGTAATTTAAGAGGCTTGACGATTCTTCTTCCGAAGAATGAGACGAAAATGGAGTTAACCGCGCCGGAAATAAGCATTGCTTCTATAGTAGCAAGAACAAGGTTGACGCCGTCAAGGTGCTTTGCAAGGAATATAACTGTAATGATGCAGGCATCAATTACTGACATAACCGCGATTAGAATGATTTTGAAGAAAATCGATGAGACATAGTTAACTTTTTTGTTATCCATTGAAGTGGCTCCTTTCAAGGTACCGGCAAGCTGTCGGCACAATTGCATAATTTTTACTAATTATATCATTTTTTGTGACAAATTGTCTAATAAAAGCTGGATATCAATAATTCGAAAAGCATATGAAATACTATAGATAAAATGTGGTATATGTAAAGCGGGCAGAGCCTGTTAATAGTGTGTTTGTGCAGCTTTAGTTTAGTACATTAATCTTCTTGACAAAATACATTTTACAAAATATAATATGATAAAAGATATTTTTGCAAGTGTTTTCAATTTCTATGTTTTTGTTAAGATTCAGGATTAAATGGGAGTAATATTATGAATAAAAGGTTTGATATTCAGGAGTATATGACTAAGGGCGTAGAACGAATCGTCGCAGAGGCTCTTCGTTCTACTTTGAAGAATCCGAGAGAGAGTATATTTATGATGGAGTTCGCGGCCGCAACTAAAAAAGCGTCGGATAAGCGGGCTGAAGCGAAAGCAAAAGGAGAACATATCCCTGCGTTTCTTATTGCAAGTATTACATCGAGTTGTAATCTTCATTGTGCAGGATGTTATTCAAGATGTAATCACGCAACTACCGACAGCGTTCCGGAAAGGCAGCTTACGGATGACGAATGGCTTTCGATATTTGAGGAAGCTGATAAACTTGGCGTCAGCTTTATTCTGCTTGCGGGTGGAGAACCGCTTCTTCGTAAAGGAGTGTTGGAAGCTGCGGGAAAGTTAAGAAATATTTTGTTTCCGGTCTTTACTAACGGAACATTTATAGGCGACAGTTATCTTCAATTATTTGATAAGAACCGTAATCTTTTGCCGGTATTAAGTATTGAAGGTGACAGAGACACTACAGATAATCGGCGTGGTAACGGCGTATATGATAAGCTGATTCAGGCAATGGATGATATGAAAGCGAAAGATATCATATTCGGAGCATCAATAACGGTTACAACGGAGAATATAGATGAAGTTACTTCGGATGATTTTATTATGTCACTTAAAGCAAGGGGCTGTAAGCTTATCCTGTATGTGGAGTTCGTACCTGTAAGTGAGGACAGCAAAGAATTGGCACCGGGGGATACGGAAAGAGATGTTTTAAGAAGCCGCATCGATGAGAATCGCGAGAAATATGAAGATATGGTATTCGTTTCTTTCCCCGGAGATGAAAAAAGTTCTGGCGGATGTATTGCAGCGGGAAGAGGTTTTTTCCATATCAATTCGCACGGAGGAGCTGAACCTTGTCCGTTTTCACCGTATTCGGATATTAATGTAAGAGATACTTCTTTGCGTGAGGCTTTACATTCCAGGCTGTTTGTTGCTTTGCGTGAAGGGGAAATATTAAAGGATGATCACGCCGGAGGGTGTGTTCTTTACGAGAAACGTAACGAGGTTGAGAAAATGTTTGCAAAAGTCCTATGACTTTTGGAGGCGTTATGTATAGAGAAATAATCAAAGGTTTCTGTGAGTACAATATTGGAAGAGTAGGATGATGAGTATTCACCGGCGTATAAAAGGGAAGTTGTTGTAGTAAAGTGATGAAAGATAGGAATGTGGCAAATACGCTATATTCTTATCTTTTTTTATGTCGCGATGTGTCCAAAGTGTAAGGCATCTTAACCCGATTATCCGGGAACATACGCATGTAATTATTTAATGAAGGAGGTAAAAGCGCCGATATTTGCCCTACTTGGATGACGTTGAAATATCGGCAAAATCGTAGTAATATGGATAAAAAGAAGAGAAAGTATAGTGATAAGGAAACATTTATTGCCGAATCTTGTATATTTGACGATGAGTACATGAAACTGTACTTTGGTAATGAAGTACCAATAAGCTTGACAAGGAGAGCAGTTTTGAAGAATTGCCGGAAGTATGCGTAATCTTTATAACTGAGAATGATGTAAGACATGGTAAACGTCCGATATATAAGTATGAGATGACGGATATAGATACCGGAGAACGCGCGTTAAGAA
>JAFRZM010000032.1 GCA_017442585.1 Lachnospiraceae bacterium
AGTATGACCGAGAAAGGAGGAATGACCATTTATGGCAGAAAACATTGAAAACAATGGCTGTTCGCAAAGAGATAGTGCGGAACATGAAGGGTATGCGAAAGCGCCTAGGTCGTTCAATCGGATATGGAAAGAAAGAGACAGTGCACAGCCGAAGCTCTTGGAAACGATACTGTATAAAGACAACTTTAACAGAGCGTACAAGAGAGTGAAGGCAAACAAGGGAGCGCCTGGTATTGATGGAATGACTATTGAAGAGGCACTTCCTTATCTCAAGGAACATCAGCAGGAGCTAACCGACCGCATATACCGCGGAAAGTATACTCCATCGCCAGTAAGACGAGTTGAGATTCCGAAACCAGACGGTGGTGTGCGAAAGCTTGGCATACCCACCGTGATAGACCGTACACTTCAACAGGCAATAACACAACAGTTAGTGCCAATCTATGAACCGCTGTTTGCAGATGGAAGCTATGGTTACCGTCCCAACAGAGACGCAAAAGGAGCGATACTGAAGGTCAAGGAATATGCGGAGCAAGGCTACACATTTGCGGTAGTCCTTGATTTATCCAAGTACTTCGATACCCTGAACCACGAAATCCTTATAAATCTTCTCCGAAAGAAGGTTAAGGACGAACGTGTAGTACAGCTCATAAAGCGATATCTGAAAAGCGGAGTAATGAAGAATGGAGTGGTCATCGACACAGAGGAAGGCTCTCCGCAAGGTGGTAATCTATCACCGCTACTTGCGAACATCTACCTCAACGAATTCGACCAAGAGTTTTTAAAGAGAGGTGTACCCTGCATCAGATATGCAGATGATATCGTGCTCCTTGCCAAAAGCAAAAGAGCGTCGGAAAGACTCTTGGAAAGCAGTACGAGATACCTTGAAGAGAAACTGAGACTTACAGTTAACCGAGAGAAAAGCCGTACTGTAAGCGTGTTTGCAATCCAAAATTTTAAATTCCTTGGCTTTGCATTGGGGAGGAACGGAAGTGGCATATATGTCCGAGTTCATGTAAAGTCATGGAAGAAGTTTAAGTCTAAGCTGAAAGACCTATCTTCCCGTAAGTCTGTACAGTCCATCAAGCCGAGCCTTGAGAAAATCAAGGTATACGCCAGAGGTTGGCTTAACTACTATGGGATTGCTAGCATGAAAAACAACATAGATGACATCAACGGATGGCTCTATCACAGAATACGCATGTGTATATGGAAGCAGTGGAAACAGCCGAGGACTAAATACAGAAATCTCGTAAAGCTCGGAATTCCTGAACACTATGCGGCAACTATAGCGAACAGTCGCAGGAAGTATTGGTTCATTAGTAACAGTAAAGCTGTGATATGGGCGTTAAATAAAGAAAGACTGATAAACAGTGGCTTCTATGATTTAGCCACAGCCTATCAGTCTGTGCACATCAACTATTGAAAGCGCCGTATACCGAACGGTACGTACGGTGCTGTGAGAGGACGGCGGTTAGTCACCGCCTCCTACTCGATTGCTAAAATCGGCAGCTTATCTAACTTTTAATCATAGTAAATTCCGGATATTTTTCTGTTTTTTAAAAAAATTTCCAAAAAGGTCTAAAGTCGAAACTTAATCCGTCGATATATATTACATCTAAGTCATGACAATAAAATTTTACATAGGAATTATTTTCTCAAGGAGGAATTTATTATGGCAATGGTAGTACAGCATAACTTATCATCAATGAACACAAACAGACAGCTTGGTATTTCTACAGCACAGCTCGCAACTTCAACAGAGAAGTTATCTTCAGGATATAGAATCAACCGCGCAGCAGATGATGCAGCAGGACTTAAGATTTCCGAGAAGATGAGAAGCCAGGTAAGAGGTCTCGATCAGGCATCAGATAACGCAGAGAACGGTATCTCCCTTATCCAGACAGCAGAAGGTGCGTTAACAGAAACTCACGCAATCCTTCAGAGAATGAATCAGTTAGCAGTACAGGGCGCTAACGATACAAACGAAGATATCGACCGCGACGCCATTAACGACGAGCTTAGAGCACTTACATTTGAAATCGATAGAATTTCTTCTACAACACAGTTTAACAAGAAGAACTTACTCGATGGTACATTACAGAACAACAGATTACAGATCGGAGCTAACGTAGGTCAGAACATCGTTATCAATATTGATAACATGGATGCAGAAAACATCGGACTTAAGGTTACATCATTCAAGACATATGGATACACAATCAACGGTCAGTCTGTAAAGGGTTATGAAACACGTTCAAAGGCACTTGAGCAGGCAAGAAACGTAGCTTATACACAGCATACCGGTGAAGTTTCAACAATAGGCGGCAAGTACTTATTAAGCAACAAGTCATTTACAACACTTCATTCAGTAAAGATTGCTATTGCAAGTGCTAAAGAGCATATTTACAGTGTTGGTAACATGGTTGAAACAACACATTCAACTCGTGTAGCAGTAGATAACTTTACAGTAGCTAACCAGACATTATCAAAGGTTCAGGCAGCTATTAACAAGGTATCAAGTACACGTTCCGCACTCGGTGCTTTACAGAATAGACTTGAGCATACAATAGCTAACCTTGATACATCATCTGAGAACACATCAGCAGCTGAGAGCCAGATTCGCGATGTTGATATGGCTACAGAGATGGTAGCTTACAGCAAGTCCAATATCTTACAGCAGGCAGGTCAGTCAATGCTTGCACAGGCTAACCAGTCAACTCAGGGTGTACTTAGCTTACTTCAGTAAGACAGCCAATAGTTAATTAGAAATTGTACATACATAATCATAATCAGCAGGAGAGATCGGATGAAAATCCGGTCTCTTTTTCTTTTTACTTAAGAGCTTTTTCCTAAAAAATGATATTTTTTACAAAAAAAGTAAAAAAATATTAAATTACCCCTTAAGTTTGTGACTCAATGGTCGATATAGTGTATGTAAGCAAACCGGTGCTTCAAAAATCAGGAATTAATTAATAGGAATTTAAATAGGAAGTTTATTTCTCAAGGAGGAATTTATTATGGCAATGGTAGTACAGCACAACTTATCATCAATGAACACAAACAGACAGCTTGGTATTTCTACAGCTCAGCTTGCAACATCTACAGAGAAGTTATCAAGTGGTTATAGAATCAACAAGGCAGCAGATGATGCAGCAGGACTTAAGATTTCAGAAAAGATGAGAAGTCAGGTTCGTGGTCTTGATCAGGCATCAGACAACGCAGAGAATGGTATTTCTTTAATCCAGACAGCAGAAGGTGCGTTAACAGAAACACACGCAATCCTTCAGAGAATGAATCAGTTGGCAGTACAGGGTGCTAACGATACAAACGAAGACATCGACCGTGATGCCATTAACGACGAGCTTAGAGCTCTTACATTTGAAATTGATAGAATTTCTTCAACAACACAGTTCAACAAGAAGAACCTTCTTGACGGAACATTAGTAGACAATAGATTACAGATCGGTGCTAACGTAGGTCAGAATATTACAATCAACATCGGCAACATGGATGCTGAGCATATTGGACTTAAGGTTACATCGTATAAGACATTTGGATATACAATTAACGGACAGTCTGTTAAGGGATATGAAACAGCTTCAGCAGCTATCGAGCAGGCAAGAAACGTAGCATATGCACAGCATACAGGCGAAGTTTCAACAGTAGGAGGCAAGTATCTTTATTCAATACCTGGTGGTGCAAAGAAGTCATTTACAACACTTCATTCAGTAAAGATTGCTATCGCCAGTGCAGCTGAGGGAATCCACGGAACAAATAAGCTTGCATCTGTTACACATTCTGCAAGAGTTGCAGTAGATAACTTTACAGTAGCTAACCAGACATTATCAAAGGTTCAGGCAGCTTTAAATAACGTATCAAGCCAGAGATCAGCACTCGGTGCTTTACAGAATAGATTAGAGCATACAATAGCTAACCTTGATACATCATCTGAGAACACATCAGCAGCTGAGAGCCAGATCCGTGACGTTGATATGGCAAGAGAGATGGTTGAGTACTCAAAGAACAACATCTTACAGCAGGCAGGACAGTCAATGCTTGCACAGGCTAACCAGTCAACTCAGGGTGTACTTAGCTTACTTCAGTAATAAGAAACGGCACAGTCGTTTGAAAGTAAAACCAATATGGGGAGTGCAAGTCACTCCCCATTTTTTATTAATTAGTATAATTTTTATCTTATGCTATAATATAGTTAGAATAAAAAGAGTCTGCGAGGTGTAAATTATGCCGGGAAGAACTGAAAAGTTTATCTATGAAAGAAACGTTGCAAGATTTAGAATAGCATATCCTTATGAATATCAAAAGTATACGGAATGGAACAGTAAAAAGGCTAAGTTTTCAATCGAAGAGGTTGAAACATATACGAAAAAGACTGCAATAAAAGCGGTTTTTCCTGATGAAAGACAGTATATGCTTCAAAGCATCTACGGAGAAGACGATTACATAAATGATGCGGTAGATTCTTTGGGCAAATTAGGCAATCGTTGCCCGATATTTATAGTGGGCCTGCCTGCGATTGAAGAAGCTCGTAAGATTATTAAAAAATGCCATGAAGAGTGCATAGTTCTTATATATGAACCATCAATCGAAGTTCTTGATTATTATTTAAAGAACGTGGATATTACCGACTTATTTGGAATACTTCCTGTCAGTTTGTACTTTGAAGGCTTATCCGGTGATAAGTTATTGGACCGTGTAGCTTCACTCTTTACTCTTGAAACAATTTCGCTTTTCAGACAGTTTGTTTCGCCGAACTACGAGAATATCTGCGGTGAAGAAGTTTTAAAAGCAAGTAGAATCTTAAAAGAAGCATTCCACAAAGTAATGTCAATGTGGCTTACTGCAGCGCGTTTCACGGATGTTGCGGGCAACAATATGCTTTACAATTTACGAAGCCTTATAGACGGATATAATGTATCCGAATTATTCGGCATGCTTAAAAATGAGATTCCGGTAATACTTGTCTCAGCAGGCCCATCATTAAACAAGAATATTGACGATCTTAAGAAGGCAAAAGGAAAGGCTTTCATAATTGCGGTTGATACTGCGATAAAGCCTTTGCTTAACCATGGAATTAAGCCTGATCTTTTCTGTATAGTTGACGGTAAAAAGCCTACAGCTCTAATGGATCATCCGGGAATTCATGAGATTCCGTTAGTAACTTCCCTTGTTGTAGCTTCGGGAATTATGGATCTTCATAAGGGCAAGAAATTTTTCTATGCATGCGATGAACTTATAGAAAAAGAAATTTTTGACAGATGCAGAAAAGAAACAGGATGTAAGAAGAATCTTTATCCTGCACACATTCCGACCGGCGGATCCGTAGCGAATTCGGCCTTTTCTCTCGCACATTACATGGGAGCAAAGGAGATAATATTGGTTGGTCAGGACCTTGCTCTTACTGGCGGAAAGACTCATGCGGACGGAACGTTTAAGGATAAAATGAAAAAGATTACCGCAGAAGAGGCTGCAGGTACATTCTATGTTGACGGTATTCACGGCAACAAGGTTTTGACGCGTGATGACTTCGATGTCTATAGACGTTGGTTTGAGGCATATATCGAGGATGAAAAACTTAAAAATGTTATAGATGCAACCCAGGGCGGTGCAAAGATTAAAGGTACAAAGATAATGGCGCTTAAAGCTGCCATTGAAAAGTATTGTACAAAGAAATGCGATATACAAGGCAAGATTGATGCGCTTCCGAAGATGCTAGACTACAGTGCAAAGCGCGCACTTATCGATGTATATGAAAGCTTGCCGGAGAAGATGAGCGAAGTAAGGAAGATGGCGCATAAGGGAGTTTCTCTTTATAAGAAATTCGGAAAACTTGCATCGGCAGAAAATCCTGATGAGAAAGAGCTTAAAAAGTGCGCAGCTAAGCTTAAAACGGTTAATGACTTTATGAATGATGACAATTTCGCATTATTTGTTCAGTCGAATATGGTTAATATCGATTATATAATGCGTATGTCCATTTATGAAGAAGATGAGGATGAAGTTGAAGAGCGTATAAAGATTGCGCGTCACGGTCAGTCTTTCAACAGTATTATAGAGTTGTATGCGGCTCATCTTTATTTCAATACAAAAGAGATTGTAAAGAAACGTAAGCTTAAGGCGACTAAAGCCGATATTGGCGGTCCGCTTGATAAATTCTTATATGAATTAAGTAAGGAGGCATAGGACATGGATAATATGCGAGAAGAGTTTGAAACACTCATAGAACTTATAAATGTTAAGAATTACAAGGCGGTAGATGAGGTACTTAAGGATTATTTGAAGGATATAAGTAACTATATCATGTTTCTCGCCGGTAACGGCATAATTGCAATAGAAGAGCTTAATACATTAAGTGAGCATATGACAACTGCGATAAAGAATAAAGACTACTTCCTTCTTAAGGATGTATTGCAGTATGGTCTTTTGAATGTATACGATCAGTTATTCCCAAGAGAAGAAAGCGTCAAGGAGGAAGAGTAAATGAAAAAGATTATATTTTATGTTCCTGATTCTCCGCACGCATATATTTACAAGTATTTTTGCTTTTTTGCTATGTATATCAATCGTAATTATCCGATTGATGCCGCTATAGTAGGGGATTATGAAATCAAACCTGATGTTATAGAAGATGAATTAAAGAAGGGGACGATTGCTGTTTTCGTTGACGGAATCTATCTTACGGGAGAAGATCCTAAGATTGGTGAGTTCCTTTCAAAATACAGAAAGAACATCGTTTTTTGGTATAAGAGACCGGTAGAAAAATGTATCGAGGGATTAAACCGTTTAAAAGGCAATAAAGTCATAGTTTCATATAAAGAGGACATTGACTTTTTAAATAAGTATTTCGGAATCAAAGCGCAGCACTTTGATACGGTGGCAATAGGTCCGAGCGTTAAAAGAGATGTTGAGTCAAGAGCGAGAGATGTAGTATACTTTGGAACTTATATGCCTGCTTTTGCGGCAAAAAAGACACTTTTAGACTCAACTCCGACTCTCCTTGAAAAGATGGTAAAAGATATTATGTCAGTAATCGATGACAATGCGATGTTAGAGGTTACGGATATAATAAAGGCCGAACTTGATAAGCACGGTAAATCCAAGGATAAAGCGCTTTTTATTGAGTTTATGAGTGAGTACGGTGCTTTTTTTGATAGCTACAGGGACGCAGTTCTTAAGGAAAAAGTGCTGACTGCCCTTTTAAATAACGGATGTATTTTGCATTTATGCGGTGTTAACTGGAAGTCATTTAAGAATCTTGCAAAAAAGAATGCGGAGCATATAATTCTTTCGCAGCTGCCGGTCGGAGTAGAGTCGATGTCTACATATTCTTCAAACGGAACATTTGTATTATCGACGAATATAAGAGACGGTGCCGATACGAATATATGTGAAGGATTAAAGAGCGGTAGCACTGTAATTGCTGCGGATACGGAATATAACCGTAAGCATTACGCAGATAAAGATAATGTCATATTATATAACCTTAACGATTTGAAGAAACTTACAAAAGAAGCAAAAGCTGTGTTAAGGGCACGAAAAGAGAATAATTCGACAGCAATCGACGAAGATTGTATAAAGGAACTTGTTGAAAGCTTCATGTCACTTTTGTATGATTCAAAATGGAAAGAATCGATACTTAAGGATGCAAAGAAGAATGCGATAAAGACCAAGGAGTTTTCATATCTTAAGATTGCAAATAATAATGTATTGATAATCGGCAAAGATGATTCTTTAAGTTCCATAAGTGGAACGGAGCTTAAATTTAAGTATGCTCCGAATACGGTTAAGGCGGCTGCTGTAGTGGGAATAGATAATCCGTTTGAAGCTATGAGATTATTCGGAAATGTTATCCCGTATAGAATTTATCTTATTCCGGATAATTTCAAGCGTGCCAATGCCATTATAGAAGAGTTTTCGGCTGATAAGAGATTCGGTAAGCATCTTAAAGTATTTAAGACAAAGGAAGAATTAAAGGAATATCTTCTTAAAAACGATGATGAATTTTTGCCGAGACTTTGTTACGGAGAAGAAGAGTACTTTAAGAGTATTACCAAAGAATTACATGAGATACGTTTGAGAAGTAAGCGAAGCAGCAAGGTTAAACCGATTCTTTCGGTAGCGATTCCGTCATTAAACAGAGGAAGCTTCGCGCTTAAGGCGATTAAGAATCTTATGAATTCTGAATTTGATTCAGAGATTGAATTTGTTGTGTCTGTCAATAAATCTGAAAGAGATACCGAAGGATACAACACAATATGTAAGATTAATGATTCGAGAATTCATTGCAGTAAAGCGAGAGAGTATGGTGAATTTTCTGTCAGCATTACGCGTGCAATAAAGCTTGCCAGGGGCTCGTTTGTACTTATTCAGTCGGACGAAGATAAGATAGTGACTTCTGCACTTCCGTTCTATATGGATAAGGTTGTTGAATATCCGACTCTTGGATTTATAGTTACGAGCGGAACAGGAACTAATGGATATGCGGTAAATCAGCAATCGATTGATATGGACGTTCCGACAAATGTACATAGAGCACTTAATCTTACGTACGTTACGGGTATCATGATGAATAGGCGCATTCTTACAAATAAGTCTATAGATGAGCTGACTAATAAATACGAGAATAATTTGTTCTATATATATTATGCGCATCTTGTATACCTTTTATCACTTGCAAGCCGAGGTCCGGTACTTTTAAGCTTCGTTAAGATTTATGAATGCCTTAAGGGTGACGATGTATCGGAAGGATTGTTAAGACTTAACGATGTAAATAATCGAATCGAAATGTGCAGGTCTTCTGTAGAGATTGTTTTAAATGAAGTAAATACTACACAAGAGGAACTTGTAAGGATTCTTTCGGAAAGAGTAAGCTGGTGTTATTACATAATGTGCGTTGCTTATAACATCATAGGTGAGAGCCTCACGAAGAGAGGAAGAGTATTCGAGGAAGATATCAATACCGTCGATGAGTTCGTTGCAGAATATATGCCGACATTAAGCAAATATTTGGTTGATGATTACTACGATAATCTCGTTGAAGAAGTTAAAAAGATGCGAAAAGGCTATCTTGATTATTACTATGAGTTGGTGGCGGAGAAAAAGAATTCTTAAGGTGATTATATGAAGGATTTACACGATTTTTACAAAGGAAAAAGAGTACTTATTACAGGTCACATGGGTTTTAAGGGCACATGGCTTTGCGTGCTTTTAACGCACCTTGGTGCGAAGGTTATAGGATACGGCCTTCCTAACGATGTCACGCCTGAAGTCTATAAGATAAGTGGGGTTAATGAAAAAATAACGTCGCTTACTGCAGATGTCCGCGACCTTTCTACAATGCAGTACGCATTTAATGAGTATAAGCCTGAGATAGTGTTCCACCTGGCAGCGCAGCCGATAGTTTTAACCGGTTACAAAGATCCTGTAACGACGTACACGACGAATGTCGTTGGTACGCTTAACTTAATGGAATGCGTTAGAACCTCTGACTTTGTAAAAAGTGTAGTAAATATCACGACCGATAAAGTATATCGTAACACGGAAACCGGCAATGCCTTTAAAGAAGACGATGTTTTGGACGGTATCGATCCTTATTCAAATTCAAAGTCCTGCTCGGAACTTGTCACTGCAACTTATATACGTTCGTTTTTAAAGGACAAAGCGATTGCCGTTTCGACAGCGCGTGCGGGTAATGTCCTCGGCGGCGGAGATTTCTCGGATAACCGCATAATTCCTGACTGCATTCGTGCACAGGCAAATGACGGAGAGATAGTTTTAAGAAATCCGGATTCGGTACGCCCGTATCAGCATGTACTTGAGGCATTATACGGATATCTTCTTATAGCGATGAATCAGTACGAAGATATAAAATATGCGGGAAGTTATAATATTGGTCCTGATATTGAAAACTGTTTAAAAACGAAAGAGGTTGCAGAACTTTTCTGCAAGGTCTGGGGCGGAAAAGCCCATGTAACCGTAAGTGGAAATGTAAATGCACCTAAGGAATCGGGGCTTTTACGACTTGATTGTACGAAATTTGATAATACATTCGGTAAGGTGAAAAAGCTTTCCGTTGAAGAAACCATACGCATGATTGTTGATTGGGAAAAAGCGTATGAGAGCGGTGCGACCATGTATGATGTTTTTGTAAAGCAGATAGAGGAGTATCTTTCTTATGTCTAAAGAGCAGGATAGAGATGAAATTTTAAAACTTGTAGCTGAATACGTTAAAAAGCATAACGTGAAGGAGCCATATAAAGAGGGCGATTCCATACGTTACGCAGGTAAGGTTTACGATGAAAGAGAAGTTGTAAATCTTGTTGACTCTGCGTTGGAATTCTGGCTTACAAGCGGCAGGTTTACACGTGAATTTGAGAAGAAGTTTGGCGAATATATTGGTGTAAGGTATGTAAATCTCGTAAATTCCGGTTCTTCTGCAAACCTGCTTGCATTTATGACACTTACATCTCCGCTTTTAAAGGAACGCCGTGTAAACAAGGGTGATGAAGTTATAACTGTTGCGGCAGGATTTCCTACGACTATCGCTCCAATAATCCAGTACGGTGCGGTGCCGGTATTTGTTGATGTAAAACTTGATACACTAAATATAGATGAAACAACGCTTGAAAAGGCATATTCAAATAAAACCAAGGCAGTAATGCTTGCGCATACTCTCGGTAACACGTTTAATATCAAAGTTGTAAAAGAGTTCTGCGATTCACATAACTTATGGCTTATCGAAGACAACTGTGACGCACTCGGTTCCGAATATGAACTTGAAGGTCGTAGAAAGAAAACCGGAACATTCGGTGACATCGGAACTTCGAGCTTTTACCCGCCTCATCATATGACGATGGGTGAAGGTGGTGCGGTATATACCGATAATCCGCTTTTGCATAAGATTATAAGATCTCTTCGTGATTGGGGAAGAGATTGCGTCTGCGAATCCGGTCATGACAACATGTGCGGACATAGATATGACGGACAGTATGGTCAGATGCCTTTAGGGTACGATCATAAGTATATCTATTCGCATTTCGGGTATAACTTAAAGGCTACCGATATGCAGGCAGCAATAGGATGTGCGCAAGTAGATAAGGTAAATGATTTTACGAAGAAGCGTCGCGAGCATTTTACTTATATGTATGAAAAACTAAGCGACCTTCAGGAAAAGCTGTTTTTACCTAATGCAGAAACTAATGCATTTCCAAGTTGGTTCGGTTTCCCGATAACAACGAAGGAAGGCATTGACAGAAACGCTATTGTTAGATACTTAGAAGATAAAAAGATTCAGACCAGAATGCTTTTTGGTGGAAATATCATAAAACAGCCGTGCTTTGACGACATAAGAGATGATAACACGAAGTACAAAGTAATCGGTGACCTTAAGAATACCGATTATATAATGGAGCATACATTCTGGATCGGAATGTATCCTGATATGGATGAAGCGCGTCTTGATGCTATGGCGGCCGCCATACACGAGGCATTAAAATAATTCGCCGCGGAATAGAAGCGGGAAATATAAGAAACGGGAGGAAGATTATGGCAAAGGTACTTGTTACAGGTTCTGATGGATTTATCGGAAGCCATTTGACGCAAAGCCTTTTACACGAAGGTTACGAGGTAAAAGCTTTTACCTATTATAATTCTTTTAATAATTGGGGATGGCTCGATACTTTTCCGAAGGACGAATTAAAGGAGATAGAAGTTTTTTCAGGAGATATAAGAGACCCTAACGGAGTAAGAGAAGCTATGAAGGGATGCGATATGGTGTTCCACTTGGCGGCTCTTATCGCTATTCCGTTTTCATATCATTCACCGGATTCTTATGTTGATACAAATATCAAGGGTACGTTAAATGTACTTCAGGCAGCTCGTGACCTTGGAACATCTAAAATCATGGTTACGTCAACTTCCGAAGTTTACGGTACCGCACAGTATGTGCCGATAGATGAAAAGCACCCTTACCAGGGACAGTCACCGTATTCTGCAACGAAGATCGGTGCTGATAGATTGGCAGAAAGTTTCTACCGTTCATTTAATCTTCCTGTAGCGATAGTTCGTCCGTTTAATACATTCGGACCGCGTCAGTCCGCACGTGCGGTAATACCGACAATTATCTCTCAGCTTATCGCAGGTAAGACAGAGATTAAGCTTGGTTCACTTACACCGACTCGCGACTTTAACTATGTAAAGGATACGGCAGCAGGCTTTATCGCTATTGCAAAATCGGATAAGACTGTCGGACAGGAGATAAATATCGCAACTCAGAAAGAAATATCTATCGGAGACCTTGCAAATATGTTAATTGAAAAGATTAATCCTTCTGCAAAGATTATCTGCGAAGAAGAGCGTCTTCGCCCTGAAAAGAGTGAAGTTAATCGACTTCTTGGATCAAATGCGAAGATTAAAGAGCTTACAGATTGGGCTCCGAAGTATACTTTTGAGCAGGGAATTGATGAAACTATCGCATTTATCAGAGATAATATCAGTGCGTATAAGCCGGACATATATAACGTATAGTTTGATTTGACAAGAAATCAACACTTAAATCTGATAATTTTTTGAATAATCTAAATATTTGCGCCTTTTGGAGTGAAGTTATGTTATAATACTAGTGCTATGCTCTAAAAGGCGTGATTTTGTATCAGGAAATCGGAGGGCGCAATATGTTAATGGAAGAATTGATGAAATTTCTTATATATCCGGATGCGGCGGTAGTCGATGCAATGCAGAAGATCGACAAGAACGTTAAAGGAATCGTGTTTATCGTTGACAAAGACGATAAGCTTGTGGGATCTGTTACCGACGGTGATATAAGACGTTGGCTAATTAAGACGGGTGACCTTCATGAGAAGGTTGAGACCATCATGAATAAGGACCCGAAGTATCTTTATTCCAATAACATCGGTTCTTACAGGGAGTTTTTACGTAAGCATTCGATAAGGACAGCTCCGGTATTAAGTCCTGACAATAAAGTTATAGATATCGTATCGACAGACAGCGACTACGAAGAGAAGAAGAAAGATACGACGACCCTCCGCGATGTGCCTGTTGTTATAATGGCAGGAGGAAAAGGCACAAGACTTTACCCTTACACTAAAGTTTTACCGAAGCCTTTAATTCCTATCGGCGACATCCCGATTATGGAGCGTATAATCGATAAATTCAGAGATTTCGGCGTAACGAATTTTTATGCGACACTTAATTATAAGAAGAACATGATTAAGTCTTACTTCGCGGATGTTATGCAAAATTATAAGCTGACCTACGTTGAAGAAGATGAGCCTTTAGGCACCGCAGGATCGCTTCACTTAATACAGGAAGATTTTGATAAACCGATAATTGTAATTAACTGTGATATTTTGATTCATGCGGACTACGCGGATATTTATAAGTATCATATTGAAAGCGGTAATGAGCTTACGATAGTTTCCGCGTTAAAGAATATCGTCGTACCTTACGGCGTTATTAAATCAAAGGAGAACGGTGCAATAACCGGTATGGAAGAAAAGCCAAAGCTTTCATACTTCGTAAATACCGGAATGTACGTACTTAATCCGAATCTTTTACATGAGATTCCCAAAGATACTTTCTATCATATGACGGACTTAAGTAATGATTTATTATTCCAGGACAGAAAGGTCGGCATGTATCCGATTTCCGAGGAAAGCTTCCTTGATATGGGAGAATTCGAAGAGATGAGACGTATGGAGCAAAAGCTCGACATGAAACGGCAATAAATTTTGAGTTTACTCAAAATTTGTTGTCCACCGAAGGCGGATTTAAAATCGAGTATCAATTTTAACCCCCAAACGTATAAAGGAGAAAAGCTTATGGAGAATATTATTCTTGTTGGATCGGGCGGCTGCATGAGAGAACTTTTGTGGCAGATCGAGGAATATAATAAGATAATTCCGAGCTATACAGTGCTTGGATATATAGATGTTGTGGAAGATTTGAGTATGGGTACCGCGGGACATTGCAAGTACCTTGGCGACGATGATTACCTGGTTAATCTTCCTATGAAGATGGGCGTTGTAATTTGTATCGGCGACCCGAAAAAGCGTATGCAGCTTGTTAAGCTTTATAGGCAGAATAAGAATCTTTACTTCCCGAAGATTGTGCTTTGTGATAAGGGACTTGCGCCAGACTATTCGATAGGCGAGGGTTCTATTATAAGCCGTGACTGCACGATATCGACGAACGTGAATATCGGAAGCTTTTGCTTCATTAATATCGGAAGCATTGTATGTCACGATACGAAGCTTGGAGACTTCACGACACTTGCGCCGAGAGTTACTTTATGCGGAAATGTCGAGGTTGGCGAAGGCACATATCTTGGAGTAAGTTCGACCGTTAAGCAGGGCATAACTGTCGGATGCGATGTAATGGTTGGCGCCGGTGCGGTATGCGTATCGGATATCGAAGACGGTGTGACGGCTGTGGGAGTGCCTGCAGTTGCAAGATGAGGTAAAAGCGCGAGATAGTAAACTACGAAATTAAGGAGGAGCACCATGCGAAGAATATGTGTAGTGACATCAACGAGAGCAGACTACGGAATATTGTCCGGGCTTATTCGTGCGATAAGTCGTGACAGCGAGCTTGAATTACAGCTCGTTGTAACAGGCATGCATCTCCTTCCGGAATTTGGCAATACAGTAGAAGAAATAGAAAAAGACGGATTTGAGATAGCCGCGCGTATAGATATAATGGAAAAAGGCGATACACCGCTTGATATGGTTAAGGTCACCGCTAACGCCACGAATAAATTCGCGGAGTATTTTGATAAAGAACGCCCTGACCTTGTGGTTATCTTAGGCGACAGAGCTGAGATGCTCGGCGTCGGAACGGCGGCATTTTTACTTAATGTTCCGATAGCACATATTCATGGCGGAGAGCTTACGTTTGGTGCGGTAGATGACGGTGTAAGACATTGTCTTACCAAGATGAGTAAGCTTCACTTCGTGGCAGCGGAAGAATATCGCCACCGCGTAATCCAGATGGGTGAGAATCCTGACTGCGTATATAATGTCGGTGCGATGGGCGTTGAAAATGCCCGTAAGATGGTAAAGTTCTCCGACGCGGAAGTTAGAAAGAAACTTAATATAAAGGAAGACAGTCCTTACGTTATAGTAACTTTCCATCCGGAAACGCAAAGTATCCTTGGCGCTATGCTTCAGGTACAGCCGCTGGTACGTGCGATGAAGGCTAATCCGCAGTATACATATATAATTACAAAGGCTAATTCGGATGCGGGCGGAAGAACCATAAATGAGCTTTGGGAAAAGGAATGTCAGACAGAGGAGAATTGGCATCTTTTCGCATCGCTTGGTGCAAAGCTTTATTTAAGCGCAGTAAAGAATGCGGAATTTGTTATGGGTAATTCTTCATCAGCGATATTGGAGGTTCCGTCATTTAAGATACCGTCGATTAATATTGGTGAGCGTCAGGCGGGACGCCTTATGGCGAAGTCCATAATTCATGCGGAAAATAACGAAGAAGCGATTAAGCTTGCAATGAAAGAAGCGGAGAACGCAAGAGATGAAGACAGATACCGCTTTATGGAAAGCCCGTTTGGTGAAGGGGATACAGCGGACAAGATTTTGGATATCATAAAAGAGAATCTTCGTTATAACAGACTCGAACACAGAAAGGAATTCATGGACCTCGAGTATGAAACAGAGTAATCTATGTATAATACCGGCACGTTCCGGTTCAAAAGGATTAAAAGACAAGAATATCAAGATGTTTTGCGGAAGACCGTTAGTGGCATTGACTATTGAGGCTGCGTTAAATTCAAAGCTTTTTGATGAGGTTATGGTATCGACAGATTCTGAATTATATGCGGAGATTGCACGTGACTTTGGCGCAGCGGTACCGTTCCTTCGAAGCGATGAGATGGCGACTGACAAAGCCGGCACTTGGGATACCGCTCGTGAAGTTGTTTCTAAATATAGAGAGCTTGGAAAAGAATTCGATACGATATGCCTCTTACAGCCGACTTCTCCTATGAGAACTTCAGAAGATATAGTTAATGCATATAAAATATTTGAAGAAAGAAATGCAGATGCTGTTGTAGGCGTATGCCCGTTAGAGCATCCGATAAAGATATGTAACACTTTAAAAGAAAATGACTCTTTGGACGGCTTCTTTGATTCGAATGCATCGGGCCGTCGCCAGGACGGAGATAAGTATTACAGAATAAACGGCGCGATGTACATTCAAAAGGTTGCGTTATTGGAAAATCACGAGAATCTTTACGGTGAAAGGTCTTTTGCCTATATAATGGATAAAGTAAACTCCGTGGACATCGATGATGAAGCAGACTTTATAATGGCGGAAGTGTTATTTAAGAAGTATCGCGAGGAGGAGTAAGAACTCAATCGCGTGCACAGTATTTGAATATGAATACTTAACCACATAAAAATCCCGCAAGGTGCACCTTGCGGGATTTGTTATAAGCCGGCATTCACTTTACCTTATCAGATATATGAATCCATCATCATGCCGGCATAAAGTGAGGTCGCATATGGTGTATTAAATTCTCTACCCGGATTCTTATATGCTACAACTACTTTGTTCATATAAGATACAGGATTTATCGAAATCTGCGATGCTCTCTGCGCAGCGGCATTTTTGAATGAATTCAGTTCATTAAATATGTTGCCTTCTGTGTCATTCTTAACTGCTTCGGTAAAAGTATCTTTATTAATGGAGATTGCTCCATTGTCATCGACCATAAGTCCTAAAGGTTCGAGCCTCTCTCTCATGCCGTTTGATACGACTGAAAGATCATGCTGTAACTTCGCTGTGTGCTGACCTTCTTTTGCTTCTGAATTGGAAGATACGGCTACATTTATGGTCTTATTAAATGAGTTGACTAATTTGCTTACGTTATCGTATATAGCGTCGGCGTCGTTCTCGAATCCGATTCTTGCTTCGCCACCGTCCTCATGAGCATCTACGAGCGTTATCTCGAATTCTTTGTTGATGGTAAACGTATTGGCAAGTGAGTGATGCTCGGTTCCGTTAAGGGTAAATGTGGAGCTTACCGCCGGATCCGTTATCTCGTCTATACCGAGAACATTCATCGCTACGTGTGACTGTGGGTCTCCGCCTGCGGTGATATTAAATAAGAAGTTCTCCGATTCTGCAAGTCCTGTTTCTTTTGAAGTAAGAACCAGTGCCTGCCAATCACCGTTCGTTGTATCGATTGAAGCACTAACGCCTACATTTGCCGTATTGATAAGCTTTGAAAGCTTATTTAATACTGTCTTATTGGTATCCTTATCGCCAACGGCGAACTGGAACTCGTATGTACTTGATTCGTTTTGAAGATCGAAAGTATATACACCACTCTTAATATCGCGAAGGTTAGGATCCAGGTACTTGCCGTGGTTGACCTGCGGCTTGGCCAGATTCTTAACCGATAATGTGAATGTATCTGTAAGTTCGGATTCGTCTTCGTCACCTACGTACGATACCTTAACGTGATCTTCGTCGCTAGACGCTGCTACTTTTTTCTTGAATAAGCCCTTCTTAACGTCGTCAGGTTGTGACAGTGAATGTGCTGTCTTTGTAAGCTCTAACGCGGACTCCTTGATATCTATCGCGAACCTGGATGCGTCGCCTGTATCCAGACCAAGGACCTTGTACAGAGGGTTGTTCTTATTCACTTTTACCATTTCGTTGTAAATGGAGCGCAGCTCACTCTTCTTATGAGTGTCATAGCGGTTAACAGTATTGTTACCGTATGTACTAAGATAATAATTATAGATAGTATCAATTGCTGCCATAAGACTTCCCCTCCTTTCTTCCTTGAAATTACGACAATCCTATCGCGGGGTATAGTAAATCCATTTATACATACTCATCATATCATGCTATGGAAAAAAAGTACATAGGAAAATTTAAATATTTCACTGACTTTTCACAAATATATGGTATACGCGCGTGAAAAGATAGGGAAAAGCTCTTGATTTATCGATATTTACATGATAAACTATACTCCGTCAGCAAGAGAAAATCAACAATATATAAATTTTTCCTTGACACAGACTATAATTCCGTGATAGTATATTCTAGCTATGGAAGTAGGTCTTTTTTTTATGCCTAAAATCATAAAAGTACGCAGCAACCCAACACTGCGTAGGATTTATTTCATATAGGTAAGAAATTTAGTGGAGGTGGAAGTTTAATGCGCACAAGAATTACATTGGCATGTACAGAATGCAAACAGCGTAACTACAACATGACCAAAGACAAGAAAACTCATCCTGACAGAATGGAAACGAAGAAGTACTGCAGATTCTGCAAGACTCACACGTTACATAAAGAAACAAAGTAAGGGTGAAGGAGTAAGATTATGAGTGAAGAAAAGAAAACGAGCTTTTTTACAGGTCTCAAGCAGGAATTTCACAAGATAATCTGGCCTAATAAAAATTCTCTTGTTCGTCAGACAATCGCAGTTGTCGTTGTCACAGTAATACTCGGGCTTATCATTGCGGGTGTTGACTATGTGGCACAGCTTGGTATTGATGTCTTAATGAATTTATAAAAGGAGAATTTATATGGCAGAGGCACGCTGGTATGTAGTTCATACCTACTCAGGTTATGAGAACAAGGTAAAAGCGAACATTGATAAGGCAATCGAGAACCGTCATCTTGAAAACGAGATCCTCGAGGTTTCAGTACCTACGCAGGAAGTTGTTGAACTTAAAGATGGTGTCAGGAAACAGTCTACCAGAAAGATGTTTCCGGGTTATGTGCTGATCAAGATGGTAATGAATGATGACACATGGTATGTAGTCAGAAATACCAGAGGAGTTACCGGATTTGTCGGTCCGGGATCTAAGCCGGTACCATTAACCGAAGAAGAGATGGCCAATCTCGGAATCAAGCGTGAAAACATCGAAGTTGACTTCGAAGTGGGCGATATGATAACAGTAATCGGCGGTGTTTGGAAAGATACAGTCGGCGCTATCGTATCAATCAACGAGCGTAAGCAGTCAGTTACTATCAATGTTGACATGTTCGGTCGCGAAACACCGGTAGAAATAAGTTTCGCAGATATTAAAAAGATGTAAATGAGTGTTTTAATGTAAGGAGGCAATTCCAAAATGGCTAAGAAAGTAGAAGGATATATAAAATTGCAGATACCTGCAGGCAAGGCAACTCCGGCACCGCCAGTAGGTCCTGCACTTGGACAGCATGGTGTAAACATTGTCGAGTTTACAAAGCAGTTCAATGCAAAGACTGCAGATAAGGGTGATACGATAATCCCTGTAGTTATTACTGTATATGCAGATAAGAGCTTCAGCTTTATCACAAAGACACCACCTGCAGCAGTACTTATCAAGAAGGCATGCAAGATTCAGAAGGCATCAGGCACACCTAACAAGACTAAGGTAGCTACAATTACCAAGGCACAGCTTAAGGAAATCGCTGAAGTTAAGATGGCTGACTTAAACGCAGCATCTATCGAAGCAGCTATGAGCATGATCGCCGGTACATGCCGTTCAATGGGCGTTGCTGTTGAAGAATAATGAGAGCTGAACGAGAGTGAAGCTCGAATGGAAAATGTTTTTGCGAAGCAATAAACATTTTCGACCGATTAAACGATTAATTTAAAGTTTGAAAATTTGGTGGGAGGGTCCTCTCCCGATATAACCACAGGAGGTATATTTAATTATGCAAAGAGGAAAGAGATATAACGAGGCTGCAAAGGCAATCGACAAGACTATGCAGTACGAAGTAGCTGACGCAATTGCACTCGCAAAGAAGTCAGCAGTAGCCAAGTTTGATGAGACTATCGAAGCTCATATCAGAACAGGTTGTGATGGACGTCACGCAGATCAGCAGATCCGTGGTGCCGTTGTTCTTCCTCATGGAACAGGTAAGACAGTTCGCGTTTTAGTATTCGCTAAGAACGAGAAGATTGACGAAGCACTTAAGGCTGGCGCTGATTACGCAGGCGGTGAAGAGTTAATTCCAAAGATCCAGAACGAAGGCTGGTTCGAATTTGATGTAGTAGTTGCTACACCTGATATGATGGGTGTTGTAGGTCGTTTAGGACGTGTACTCGGACCTAAGGGCTTAATGCCAAACCCGAAGGCAGGTACAGTTACTATGGATATCACAAAGGCTGTTAATGATATTAAGGCTGGTAAGATCGAGTACAGACTTGACAAGGCAAATATTATCCACGTACCAGTTGGAAAAGCATCATTTACAGAAGAACAGTTATCAGATAACTTCCGCGCTTTAATGGATGCAATTATCAAGGCTAAGCCGGCAGCATTAAAGGGACAGTACTTAAAGAGCGTAACACTTGCTCCTACAATGGGACCTGGTGTTAAGATCAACGTTAACAAGCTTGCTTAATTCCTTTAAGGTAAAAGCTTTTTCCTTGGGATATTACTTATGCGCAAAAAGTGATATCGAAGGATTGACATCTATTATACATCGTGATATAATCACGTTTGTGCTTTGAGAAAAGCACTACCGAAGACAGCAGGTGTGGGTACACATAACGCATGCAACCTGCCGAGGATTTTATGAATTGTTTTGATTTTATAAACCTCTTTTGTTTTCGGACAAAAGAGGTTTTCTTTTCATAAAGCCTCAATATTAAAATAAATAAGGAGGTAATAAATATGGCAAAGGTAGAACTTAAGGCTCCTGTCGTTGAAGAGATCAAAAAAGCGGTCGAAGGCGCAGCAACAGTCGTTTTAGTAGACCACCGCGGACTTACTGTTGACGAAGATACAAGATTACGTAAGCAGTTAAGAGAAGCAGGCGTTACATATAAGGTATACAAGAATACACTTATGAAGCGTGCTTTCGCAGGAACAGAGTTTGAAGCTTTATCAGTAAACCTTGAAGGACCTTCAGCTATGGCTGTTTGCAAAGAAGATGCTACAGCAGCTGCAAGAATACTTGCAAAGTTTGCTAAGGATGCTCCGGCATTAGAGCTTAAGGGCGGCGTTGTAGAAGGTACATACTACGATGCAAAGGGTATTACACAGATCGCTACAATTCCTGGAAGAGAAGAACTTCTTTCAAGATTACTTGGATCTATGCAGTCGCCTATTACAAATATGGCTCGTGTACTTAAGCAGATCGCTGAAAAGAATGCTGAAGCTTAATTACGAATTTGAATCAAAGAAACTATTATTTATTAATTAATTTACAAATGGAGGTAAATTTAAATGGCAAAGATGACTACAGCTGAATTTATTGAAGCTATTAAAGAGTTAAGCGTATTAGAGTTAAATGACCTTGTAAAGGCATGTGAAGAAGAGTTTGGTGTATCTGCAGCAGCAGGTGTTGTAGTTGCAGGTCCTGCAGCAGGCGGCGCAGCAGCAGCTGAAGAGAAGGATGAGTTCGACGTAGAACTTACAGAAGTTGGTGCTGAAAAGGTTAAGGTTATCAAGGTTGTTCGTGAGCTTACAGGTCTTGGACTTAAGGAAGCTAAGGACGCAGTTGATGGCGCTCCAAAGGTAATCAAGGAAGGCGCTTCAAAGGCAGAAGCTGAAGAAGCTAAGAAGGCTCTTGAAGAGGCGGGCGCTAAGGTTACTCTTAAGTAATTTAACACTTACTAAAGCCATGAAAGGCTGCGAGTTATCGCAGCCTTTTCTTTTTTTAGAATAGTTGTATGAGAGATGAGGGATATATATCCCTCATCTCACTTAAATCTCACTTAAATTAATAAAAACATCTTGACGGCGACTTGAAATCCGTGGTATAGTATAGGTCGCATCATTATGTAAGAAGGGGTAATCTGCGCCTTTTTACATGTAATCACTTGATAGCTAATTTTCTTATATATATTAGTTATGGGCAGCCGACCCTTTATCCTGGCGTAAGGAAAGAAGCTCGAAATAAAACGAGAGGAAGAAACTTACATATGGAAAAAAACAGAATACGTCCGGTCAAAGCCGGTAAGAGTGTTCGAATGAGCTATTCCAGACGAAAAGACGTATTGGAAATGCCTAACTTCATTGAAGTTCAGAAGGATTCCTATAAGTGGTTCGTCGAGGAAGGCTTGAAGGAAGTGTTCGATGATATCTCTCCGATATCCGATTATAACGGACACTTAAGCCTTGAGTTCGTAGACTTCAAACTTTGCGAAGAAGATAAGAAGTATACGATCATGGAGTGTAAAGACAGAGATGCTACTTATGCGGCACCTTTAAAAGTCAAGGTAAGACTCCATAACAAAGAAGCTGATGAGATCACAGAGCATGACATCTTCATGGGTGACCTCCCGCTTATGACAGAGACCGGAACGTTCGTAATCAACGGCGCTGAGCGAGTAATCGTATCCCAGCTCGTACGTTCCCCTGGCATTTACTATGATATAACACATGATAAGATTGGTAAGAAATTATTCGCTTGTACGGTAATTCCTAACCGTGGTGCATGGCTTGAGTATGAAACAGACTCAAACGATGTTTTCTCCGTACGTGTTGATAGAACAAGAAAGGTTCCTGTAACAGTACTTTTACGTGCATTAGGTTACGGAACAAACCAGCAGATCATAGAACTTTTAGGCGATGAGCCTAAGATCGTGGCATCAATCGCAAAGGACCCTTCATGTACTGCAGAAGTTCCTGAAGGTTCTTATGAGCGTGGTCTTCTTGAATTATATAAGAAGATTCGTCCGGGCGAGCCGTTATCAGTTGATTCAGCAGAAAGCTTAATCACAGGTATGTTCTTTGACCCAAGAAGATATGACCTTGCAAAGGTTGGACGTTATAAATTCAATAAGAAGTTAATGTTCAGAAACCGTATTGCAGGACATGCTTTGGCAGAGGATGTAATCGATCTTTCAACAGGTGAGATCATTGCAAAGAAGGGCGAAGTATTAACAAGGGAAAAGGCCGATGATATCCAGAATGCGGCAATTCCTTATGTTATGATCGCTACAGAGACAAAAGACGTTAAGGTATTATCTTCCATGATGGTAGATTATACAAAGTACGTTGATATCTCTAAAGAAGAAGCACATGAATTAGGTGTTACAGAGCTTGTATACTATCCTGTATTAAAGACAATCTTGGAAGAGAATGCAGGTAACCTTGATGATATCAAGGAAGCTACAAGAAAGAATATCCATGACCTTATTCCTAAGCATATAACGGTTGAGGATATCGTAGCATCTGTTAACTATAACCTTCACCTTGAGTATGGCATTGGTAACGACGATGATATCGACCACTTAGGCAACCGTCGTATCAGAGCCGTAGGTGAGCTATTACAGAACCAGTACAGAATCGGTCTTTCAAGACTTGAGAGAGTTGTTCGTGAAAGAATGACAACTCAGGATATCGAGACCATTTCTCCACAGAGCTTAATCAACATAAAGCCTGTAACAGCAGCTGTTAAAGAGTTCTTCGGTTCATCACAGCTTTCACAGTTCATGGACCAGAATAACCCGTTGGCAGAGCTTACACATAAGAGACGTTTATCAGCCTTAGGACCTGGTGGTTTGTCAAGAGACCGTGCCGGATTCGAGGTTCGAGACGTTCACTATTCACATTACGGAAGAATGTGCCCTATCGAGACACCTGAAGGTCCTAACATCGGACTTATCAACTCACTCGCATCATTCGCAAGAATTAATGAGTATGGTTTCGTAGAGGCTCCTTACAGAAAGATAGATAAGACAGATCCTGCAAATCCTCGTGTAACAGACGAAGTTGTATACATGACAGCAGACGAAGAGGATAATTACCATGTAGCACAGGCGAATGAGCAGATCGATGAAGAAGGTCATTTTGTTCGTAAGATGGTTGCAGGTCGTTACAGAGAAGAGACACAGGAATACGATAAGTCGATGTTTGATTATATGGACGTATCTCCTCGTATGGTATTCTCTGTTGCTACAGCACTCGTTCCGTTCTTACAGAACGACGACGCTAACCGTGCCCTCATGGGATCCAACATGCAGCGTCAGGCCGTACCGCTTATGACAACAGAAGCTCCTGTTGTAGGTACAGGTATGGAACCTAAGACTGCAGTTGACTCAGGTCTTTGCGTTGTTGCAAAGCGTGCAGGTACAGTTACAAGATCTACATCAAAGGATATCACCATCAAGTATGATGATGATAAGACAACAGAAACATACGTATTAACCAAGTTCCAGAGATCTAACCAGTCCAACTGCTACAACCAGAAGCCTATCGTAACAAAGGGCGATCACGTTGAAGCAGGAGAGGTTATTGCAGACGGTCCGTCAACAGCAGGCGGCGAGCTCGCATTAGGTAAGAACCCTCTTATCGGATTTATGACCTGGGAAGGTTATAACTACGAAGACGCTGTTCTTTTATCAGAGCGTCTTGTACGTGATGACGTTTACACATCAATTCATATAGAAGAGTACGAAGCAGAGTCCCGTGATACAAAGCTTGGACCGGAAGAAATCACTCGTGACGTTCCCGGTGTCGGCGATGACGCATTAAAGGATCTCGACGAGCGCGGTATCATCCGTATCGGTGCAGAAGTACGTGCCGGGGATATCTTAGTTGGTAAGGTTACTCCTAAGGGAGAGACAGAGCTTACAGCTGAAGAGCGTCTCCTTCGTGCAATCTTCGGTGAGAAGGCAAGAGAAGTACGTGATACATCTCTTAAGGTTCCTCACGGAGAATATGGTATCGTAGTAGATGCCAAGGTATTCACAAGAGAAAACGGCGACGAGTTACCACCTGGAGTAAACCAGTCAGTTCGTATCTACATTGCACAGAAGAGAAAGATCTCTGTCGGTGATAAGATGGCCGGACGTCACGGTAACAAGGGTGTTGTATCAAGAGTATTACCTGTAGAAGATATGCCTTATCTTCCAAACGGTCGTCCGCTTGATATCGTTCTTAACCCATTAGGCGTTCCTTCCCGTATGAATATCGGACAGGTGCTTGAAATTCACTTGTCACTTGCAGCAAAGGCACTTGGATTTAACATCGAAACACCTGTATTCGACGGTGCAAACGAAGTTGATATTCAGGATACTTTGGAACTTGCAAACGATTACGTAAATCTTCCGTTTGATGCTAAGGAAGCTAAAGAGTGGGCAGCAAAGAACGGCGAGAAGTACGACAAGAATGCAGATACATTTGAAAGCTTACACGGTGAAGAATTACTTCCTGAAGTTATGAAGTACTTATCAGAGAATCGTGACCACAGAGAATTATGGCGCGGTGTTCCTCTTTCAAGAGACGGTAAGGTAAGACTTCGTGACGGACGTACGGGTGAGTACTTCGACAGCCCTGTTACAATCGGACACATGCATTATCTTAAGCTCCATCATCTTGTTGATGATAAGATCCATGCACGTTCGACAGGTCCTTACTCACTTGTAACTCAGCAGCCTCTCGGTGGTAAAGCACAGTTTGGTGGACAGAGATTCGGTGAGATGGAAGTTTGGGCACTCGAAGCTTACGGTGCCGCATACACATTGCAGGAAATCTTAACCGTTAAGTCCGATGACGTTGTAGGACGTGTTAAGACATACGAAGCAATCATCAAGGGTGATAACATTCCTGAACCTGGTATCCCTGAATCATTCAAGGTATTACTTAAGGAATTACAGTCACTCGGTCTTGATGTTAACGTACTTGATGAAGACGGTAATGAAGTTGAGTTACTCGAGAGCAGCGAATACGGCAATACCAACATCAATGCGATAATCGGCAACGACCGCGACTTTGCTTTCGAGAATGCAGAATCCTTCGAGGCAAAAGGCTTCACGAAGCAGGAATTCAATGAGGACAATGAACTTGTTGATTCCGACGTTGACGAAGACTATAGCGACGGTTTTGATGATGAGGACTTCAATGATGAAGATTCCTACGATGATGAAGATTAAGGAGGGGCGACATAATGATAGATTCAGCTAATAATGAAGCATACGAACAGGTATCATTTGATGCTATAAAGATCGGTCTCGCTTCACCTGAAAAGATTTTGGAATGGTCTCACGGCGAGGTTAAAAAGCCTGAGACAATTAACTATAGAACTTTAAAGCCTGAGAAGGAAGGTCTTTTCTGTGAGAAGATCTTCGGACCTTCAAAGGACTGGGAATGCCACTGCGGTAAGTATAAGAAGATTCGCTATAAAGGTGCAGTGTGCGACAGATGTGGTGTTGAAATTACAAAGGCATCCGTTCGTCGTGAGCGTATGGGTCATATCCAGCTTGCAGCACCGGTATCACATATCTGGTACTTCAAGGGTATTCCTTCGAGAATGGGTCTTATCTTAGACCTTTCTCCTCGTGTACTTGAGAAAGTATTATACTTTGCTTCATACATAGTACTTGATGCAGGTGATACAGCGCTTTCTTATAAGCAGGTATTATCAGAGCAGGAGTATCATGAAGCTTATGAGCAGTATGGCAACGCATTCCGTGTAGGAATGGGTGCAGAAGCAATCCTTGAGTTATTAAAGGCAATTGACCTTGAGAAGGAATCTGAAGAATTAAGAACAGCTTTGGATAATGCTTCAGGCCAGAAGAAAGCTCGTATCATTAAGAGACTTGAAGTTGTTGAAGCTTTCCGTGAATCAGGCAACCGCCCTGAGTGGATGATAATGACGGTTATTCCGGTTATCCCGCCTGATCTTCGTCCTATGGTATCTCTTGACGGCGGACGTTTTGCAACATCAGATCTTAACGATCTTTATAGAAGAATTATCAACAGAAATAACCGTTTAAGACGTTTACTTGATCTTGGAGCACCGGATATCATTATCAGAAATGAAAAGCGTATGCTTCAGGAAGCAGTTGATGCTTTAATCGACAACGGTCGTCGCGGCCGTCCTGTAACAGGTCCTGGTAACAGAGCATTAAAGTCCTTATCCGATATGTTAAAGGGTAAGACAGGACGTTTCCGTCAGAACTTACTCGGTAAGCGTGTTGACTACTCAGGACGTTCGGTTATCGTCGTTGGACCGGAATTAAAGATTTACCAGTGCGGTCTTCCGAAGGAAATGGCTATCGAACTTTTCAAGCCTTTCGTTATGAAAGAGCTCGTAGCTAATGGAACAGCACATAACATTAAGAGTGCAAAGAAGATGGTTGAACGTGTTCAGCCTGAAGTTTGGGATGTTTTGGAAGGAGTTATTAAGGAGCATCCGGTTATGCTTAACCGTGCACCTACACTTCACCGTCTTGGTATCCAGGCATTCGAGCCAATCCTTGTAGAAGGTAAGGCTATTAAACTTCATCCATTGGTATGTACGGCATTTAACGCCGATTTCGACGGAGACCAGATGGCTGTCCATCTTCCGTTGTCAATGGAGGCACAGGCAGAATGCAGATTCCTCTTGCTTTCTCCTAATAACTTACTTAAGCCGTCAGACGGTGGCCCTGTAGCCGTTCCTTCACAGGATATGGTACTCGGTATCTACTACTTAACAATGGGACGTACAGTAAACCATTTACTTACAGACCCTACGTTAAAGAAGAGCGACTATCCGAAGTTCGGTTCTGAGCAGGAAGTTATCGATGCTTTAAAGAGCGATAAGAAGAACCGCTTAACAGAGTTTGACTTAATAGTATTCTCACCTGACGGAAAGGAAGAGCATGAAGTTATCTGTACTCCTAGAGAGCTTCTTGGCTCATACTTTGCAAGCACAAACCTTGCACTTCTCGCATATGAGAACGGTGAGATTACATATCACCAGAAGATACATGTAAAGCGTCGCGTAGAAGCAGAAGACGGAAAGGTTTACGAAGGAATCATCGAGACAACTTTGGGACGTTTACTCTTTAACGAGATCATCCCTCAGGACCTTGGTTTCGTAGATAGATCCGAAGAAAAGCTTCTTGCAGATGCTAAGAAGAATAAATGGAACAAGGCTAAGATCGAGGAAGAGCGTACAAAGAGACATCTTGTACTTGAAATCGATAAGCAGGTTGGTAAGAAAGACTTAAAGAAGATCCTTGAAAAGGTTATCAATATCCATGGCGCATCTAAGACTGCAGAAGTTTTGGATGATATCAAGTCTATGGGTTACGGATACTCAACAAAGGCTGCTCTTACAGTTTCTATCTCCGATATGACAGTACCTGCAAGTAAGCCTGAACTCCTTGCTAAGGCACAGGAGACAGTTGATAAGATTACACGTAACTTCCAACGTGGTCTTATTACAGAAGAAGAGCGTTACCGTGAAGTTATTAAGACATGGCAGACAACCGATGATACTTTGAAGAACGACCTTAAGGCCGGATTTGATAAGTACAACAACATCTCCATGATGGCTGATTCAGGTGCCCGTGGTTCTGATGCGCAGATTAAGCAGCTTGCCGGTATGCGTGGACTTATGGCCGATACAACCGGTAGAACTATCGAGCTCCCTATTAAGAGTAACTTCCGTGAAGGTCTTGACGTACTCGAGTACTTCATGTCCGCACATGGTGCTCGTAAGGGTCTTTCCGATACAGCTCTTCGTACTGCAGACTCAGGTTACCTTACAAGACGTCTTGTAGACGTATCTCAGGAACTTATTATTCGTGAACAGGATTGTAGAAAGCCTGGTCGTGAGATTCCTGGTATGTACGTAGAAGAGTACGTTGCAGGTAAGAAGAATGCCAACGGCAAGAACGATATGATCGAGAGCTTACGCGACAGAATTACAGGTCGTGTGGCTTGCGAAGATATAAAGGACGAGGAAGGCAATATCCTTGTTGAAGCTAACCATATGATCACACCACGTCGTGCTGAAATCATCATGAACAAGGGTGTTGATGAGAATGGCAACCGCTTTACCGATGAAGACGGTAATACAGTACCGGGTGCAAAGATTAAGATCCGTACAGTACTTACATGTCGTTGCAAGAACGGTGTATGTGCTAAGTGTTACGGTACTAACATGGCAACAGGTCAGACTGTTCAGGTTGGTGAAGCAATCGGTATCATCGCCGCTCAGTCAATCGGTGAGCCTGGTACACAGCTTACGATGCGTACATTCCATACCGGTGGTGTTGCCGGAGACGATATTACGCAAGGTCTTCCGAGAGTCGAGGAACTTTTCGAGGCAAGAAAGCCAAAGGGACTTGCTATTATTACAGAAATCCCTGGTGTTGCCGTTATCGAAGATACAAAGAAGAAGCGTGAAGTTGTTGTAACAAACGACGAGACAGGAGATGTTAAGAGATATCTTATCCCTTACGGATCAAGAATCAAGATCTCCGACGGTCAGGTATTAGAGGCCGGTGATGAACTTACAGAAGGTTCTGTTTACCCGCATGATATCATAAGCATCAAGGGTACTCGTGCAGTTCAGGATTACATGATCCGTGAAGTACAGCGTGTATACCGTCTCCAAGGTGTTGATATCAACGATAAGCATATCGAAGTTATCGTTCGTCAGATGCTTAAGAAGATTAGAGTCGACGAAGCAGGCGATTCAGACTTCTTAACAGGTACATTGGTAGATTTCCTTGACTTCGAGGATGTAAATGAAGAGTTAGTTGCAGCAGGCAAGACACCTGCAGAAGGTACAAGAGTAATCTTAGGTATCACAAAGGCAGCACTTGCTACAAACTCATTCCTTTCAGCAGCATCCTTCCAGGAGACTACAAGAGTTCTTACTGAAGCAGCTATCCATGGTAAGGTTGACCCACTCCTTGGACTTAAGGAGAACGTTATCATTGGTAAGCTTATCCCTGCAGGTACAGGTATGAAGAGATACAGAAATCTTGAGCTTGATACCGATGAAGAGATAAGACTTGCTAAGGAAGTAGCAAGAAAGAGCCGTGAAGCAGCTCGTGAAGATGACGATGCAGTTGAGGAAAAAGCAGCATCCATCATAGAAGCTGTAGAGTCCGCAGAAGACAGAGGGGAAAGCATTTTAATCCCACCGGTATCTTCGGATGAAGAATAAGTAGATTAAGTAAAAAAGGCTATGGAGCTTTTGCTCCATAGCCTTTTTGAATTTCACAAAAATCAACGTAAAATGTATGGACAAGGCCTATAAACATATGTTATGTTTGAACGAGTGGGAAGAGTATATTTTAGGATGACGGGATAAGGACCCGTTCATCATAATTAAGGGGTAGGAAATGAGTCGTATATTTAAATCCAACGAAGGGAATCTTTTCGCACCTTCTATAGTTACGGAATTGATTCGTAATCTTTTAGTCTTTTTGCTTACGATAGGTATAGCACGTATATTTTCAGAGTTAATTAACCAAGCAGTTAGTGCAGATATAGAAAAAACGTTACTTTTGGCAGGGATAACAGTAGTAATTCTTATTATTTCGTTTCCAGCGCTTTTCTTTATTAATAAATGGGTTGAAAAGAAACAATATACTACGAAGCAGCAATATAGAGAAAGTTTATATCCACACATTATAACAGGTGGATTGCCTATTGCAACTGAAGGAGAATTGGCAGTAAAATTAAACCGTGACGTGGATATGGTAACAAGTTATTTGTTTACTACGCTCCCCAGGGGTATTAGTGCTGTTTTTGTTCTTATTGCCGTTTTCGTTATGGCTTGCCTTTATAATCCACTTATAGCGATGCTTTTTGTTGCAATAAGTTTGCTTCAAATAATTCCGACATTGTTTTATGAAAACTGGGCAAGAAAAGCTTATAAGGAAGTTCGAGCAGATGAAGAGGCTTATAAGAGCTGGTTGGTTGAAGGGTTCAAGGGATTACAGACTATAAAAGCATATGAGAGAGAATCGTGGTTTGTAAAAAGGTTTTCATTTTTGAATCGACAGGTTTTTCTTTCGGGAATCAAAGCAGAGAAAGTCAGTACGTGGGAAACTGTAATAAAGGAAACAATCGGTGTTTTTATCACCTACGGTAATTATTTAATCGTAGGAATTTTTGCGTTTATGCAGAAAATAGATTTCCAAGCTATTCCATTATTAATTGTTTTTGGCGAATACATTTTTTCCTCCGTAGCAAGCTTGTACGAGATGCGTGTAACCCATATCGAATATAAAGAGGCTTATGAGAGATTAATAATCGAGGAAAAAGAGCATAGCTTTACAGATAATGAAAACACGCTTCTTGAAGCACGGCATATTGTAAAGACATTCGAGGAGAAGAAAGTCTTGGAAGATGTTTCTTTAAGTGTAGATAAATCTACGCGTTCACTTTTTATGGGGGATAACGGAAGTGGAAAAACTACACTTTTTAGCATCTTAAGTTCTTTTTCATTTGCAGATGAAGGTGTCGTCTTACGAAAGAGGGATTTAAGAATGTCTTACGTTTCACAAGAGGAGGCAACGTTACCTTGTACTGTCATGGAGGTGTCTAAGGCTCTTATCCGCCAGGGAACTATCGGTGAAAGCGGCTTTTTAGAGCACTTAAACGGATTTGGTCTTGGGACAGAGATTTTGGAACACGCTTTTACAGAACTATCTGAAGGACAAAAGAAAAAGGTGTTTTTGAGCTTTGCCCTGGCAAGGGATGCGGAGTTATTGATTTTGGATGAGCCGACCAATCATTTGGATCTTGATAGCATTGATTATTTGCTGAAATTGCTTATAGGATTTCAGGGGGCTCTTATGGTATCAAGCCACGACAGTAGAATTAAGAATATGGAATGGGATAGGGTTTATACGGTGAACGGGGGTAAGGTATATGCATAACGAACGAGATCGTATCATAGAAAAAGAATGCGCCCGTTTTATGCGCTTCCCGGTTATAGCCCTTATCTTTGCAGAGTTACTTGATATTCTGATTCCGAGTTTTACTGCGTTTTTAATAGGAGATATGGGAGAACAGATACTAAGCGGAAATAAAGTTGCAGTGCTCTCACAGATATTTCCGTTTTTGTGTTCTGTTGTTTTAATTGCTTTTGTAACGCCTTTTGCAGGTTATATAGAGAATCTCTTTTTGACAAAGTACGGTTTTGCGTATGATGCATTTCTGGTTGAGCGTTTTATCAGAATGCCGATGCTTTCCGCACAAAAGAAAGAGTTGGGCGAGCTTATGGAGCGACTCGAAGAGGATTCGGCACTTTATTGTTTTTATCAGGTTCTTAAGCGTGGAAGACCGGTTGTAATGACTATATATTTGGTATCGCTTTTTGCTATTGTATACAGACAAGATTACTCGGTTATTTATACGATTATTGTTTTTGTGCTGGCTGCGGTACCGTTATTATGGTCTAATTATTCGGGAAAACGTGAGGCAACTTTTAAAAAGGAATACTCGCAGTATAATGAAAAGCGAAAAACGTTGGAGCAAACATTATATCCATCGCGACAGTTTTATTTATTTTATCAATTAAGTGAGTTTATTTGTAATAAACTGGATAATGCTTTTGATGAGTATTTTACTAATAGCGGAAGACGAAGGATTAGTTTTCTCTCGCTTTCCGATACGATGGAATTTTTTATGAATAACGGTATTAGGATACTTTTAATAGTCGTGGGTAGTTTGCTTATGGCTATAGGTAAAATATCCGTAGGTGAGTTGCTTGGCGGGATTTTATTGTACCCTAGTATTTCTAAGTGGTATGGCTACGGAAAGTCTTTGTTGAAAAATTCGAAACATGAAAAAGAATGCCGTGAAAGAATAGCACTTTTTTATGAGAATGACTTGGAAGAAAGTGCGCAGTGTGATAGGAAGGTAGAAAAAATCACCTTTAAAGATATCGCTTTTTCCTATGATCAAGGAAAGAAGATTATTAAACACTTGGACGGAGAGTTTAAGCCTGATATAAAGTATCAAATAGAAGATCCAAACGGATCGGGTAAAAGTACTTTGCTTAAGCTTTTGAGCGGTATATATGCGCCGCAAGAAGGTGTATTTACTGATGAACGCGGAGAGACCTTAACGATAAGCGATTTGCGTAATAACGTAAGCTTCCAGGAACAGGATGGAGCTATTTTTTCCGGAACTGTTTTTGATAATCTATTTGTTGAAGAAGAGAATCGTTCTCGCGCAGAGGAAATGCTTAAGGTATTGTGTTTTGAGAAAAGTATTGATTATGTCGTTGCCGAAGCCGGAGAAAACTTGTCGCCTGGAGAAAGAAAAAAGATTATCTTGGCACGAAGTCTTCTAAAAGACGCACCGTTCCTGATATTGGATGAGCCGCTTAATCATTTGGATTCTGCCGGTGAGAAGGGATTTCTTTCATTAATAGAAGAGAGAAACCGTGGATTGATTTTGGTATCGCATAGAAATATTCCGGAGATAGGTGTTGATTCAATGCTATGTAAGATTACGTTGAAATGTTAATGCTTACTATAAATTATATTTGAAAATATAGATGGGTAAAGGGGTGCTTACCGGCTCCGTGGTTTATCACGGAGCCGGTATTTTATATTATTCAGCGTTCTGATATTCATCAATTACAAGATATGCACCAATATTCGGATCCTCTATCATTTCAATCGCTGTATCAAGTTTTAATACCTTATATAAACCGTCACCTACAGGGTCCCATGTCGGTAAGCCTTCGCCGTTTGGATTGCCTGTCTTTACAAAGTTTACAACGTATTGCTGCATTATATCGGAAAGTTTAAAATCCTCTTCATCATAGAGATATCCGTGTCTCCAAAGATTTCCATAAAGGTACGGAAGCTCTCCGGCATGGAAATTGGACAAAGACTTATTGGTCTTTGCAAAATAATATTCATAGGTCGGGCGCCCCTCTTCTGCCATATACCTATTCCATACGAAGTGCGAATACGAGAACCAAAGTGCGGAATACGCCGTATTCAGTGCGCCCTTTGCATCTCCAAGCTTATCTATCATAAAATGTTGATCTCGTGCAGGCGAATCTGCAGGGATTATTTCTGCAAGTTTTTTGGCGTATTCGTCACCTATCGCTTTTGCCAGAAGGTCCACATAGTTATCTGCTGTGGCTTCTGTAGTCATCATGAATACGTCGGATTCTTTCGCATTATATCCGTTAAGTAATGCTTTTTCGTGATTCAATCCTTTTTCATATGTAAGATACGGCATTTCCGTTATGGCATATCCGTCTATTGTCATTGAAGAATGCGTAGTAGATGTTTTTGCAAGTTTTTCCGCAGGGATATCACGAAGCGCTGCAGAACTTTTAACTCCAAATTCTTCACGCATTTTATTACCTTCATTTAAAGCCTCTTCAAAGCTTCTGAACGTATGGAAAGGCTTCTTTACAGCGATGCCACTTGACTCGGCAATTGCATAATTAAATAATCCTTCCGTTAAAGGCGATACGCACATCGCGTTTACGGAAGATGAACCTGCCGATTCACCGGCTATGGTAATTCTATTTTTATCGCCGCCGAAGGCTTCGATATTATCATATACCCATTGTAAAGCTGCAATTTGGTCCAGTAATCCATAATTTCCCGTTGTGTGATTGTTTGATTCTTCGGCCAGATCTTCTGCCGCATAGTATCCAAACGCACCCAGCCTATATGCAAAATTAACTACTATAATGCCACGCTTGGCAAGATCCTCGCCCCTATATTCACTGTAAGAAGATTGTCCCGTAGTAAGCGATCCTCCGTGCACATAGAACAATACAGGTAAAAGCTCATCGCTTTCTGTCTCCGGCGCGAATACATTTAAATAAAGGCAGTCTTCACTCATGTCTTCTATAAACTCATCGCCGAACTTTACCCTGTAATCATGCCATCCGAATATATGTAAAAGTGAATCCACAAATGGCATTGTTCTTGCCTGCATCGCCATAGGCCCGAAAGTATCACAAGCCCTTACACCTTCCCAGCGTTCGGCCTTTTGAGGTTCTTTAAAACGAAGTTCACCAATAGGTGCTGCAGCATACGGAATTCCTGCATATACACGTACGGATTTATCTTCGTTATATACACCGGTTAATTCGCCTTGAGCAATGTTGATTACATCAGTTGCTTCAGGATTTTTATTATCAACTGCAGGTAATCTTTTTACCGGAGGAGCGGTTATTATATAATTTACGAGTATCAAAACGAGAAATGCCGCCCACAATGCCACACCGTATCGTTTCAAAGTCAGACCGTGCTTTATAAGCTCCAATCTCCCGATAATCATTCCGGCGCATAAAACAACCGCAACAATCCATCCCACGATGGTATTCTTCGATAATTCCAATACAACCAGGTATAATAGAGTGATAATCACTGCAACAATATTAAATGTCATATTCAATCGCTCCTTTGTCCGAATTTATACGTTTATTTATATCATAATTAAATGAAATAACAATGAAAAAATCGCTTGACTTATCCTAAAATCCCTTATATAATATTTTAGCGTGCATTAGTTTAGGGGTGTACTATGCGTATTTTTACGATAAGTGCTTTTTCCTATTATAATAGCACGGGGCATTTAGATTTTAAATATTAAAATAGGAGGTGAAACGAATGCCAACATTTAACCAGTTAGTAAAGAAGGGTAGACATGCTGTAACAAAGAAGTCAACAGCACCGGCACTTCAGAAGGGATTTAACTCACTTCAGAAGAAGCCTACAAACGCATCTGCTCCTCAGAAGCGTGGTGTATGTACAGTTGTTAAGACAACTACACCTAAGAAGCCTAACTCAGCTCTTAGAAAGATCGCCAGAGTACGTCTTTCTAACGGTATCGAAGTAACAAGCTACATTCCTGGTGAAGGTCATAACCTTCAGGAGCACAGCGTTGTTATGATCCGTGGAGGACGTGTTAGAGATCTTCCTGGTACAAGATATCACATCATCCGTGGTACTCTTGATACAGCAGGCGTTGCAAACAGACGTCAGGCAAGATCAAAGTACGGCGCTAAGAGACCAAAGGCAGGTAAGTAATTTTTAAACTGCCAAAAGTAACAAGGTTCACTTAAAGTTTTTAATTAAGTAAGTGTTGGAATATCGTTTTACTATTTTAGGATATACCGCACGTACACAATGAAAGACATGTGAGTACCTATGATTTAACGAATAATAGTTAAGGAGGGAAGTATCGTGCCACGTAAAGGACATACTCAGAAAAGAGAAGTATTAGCAGATCCGATGTATGACAACAAGGTTGTCACAAAGCTCATCAACAATATCATGTTAGATGGTAAGAAGGGTGTTGCACAGAAGATCGTATACGGAGCATTTGAGCAGGTTGAAGAGAAGGCAGGCAAGCCGGCTGTAGAAGTATTCGAAGAGGCTATGAACAACATTATGCCTGTACTCGAGGTTAAGGCTCGCCGTGTCGGCGGTGCAACTTATCAGGTTCCGATCGAAGTACGTCAGGACAGACGTCAGGCGTTAGCACTTCGTTGGTTAACAATGTTCTCACGTAAGAGAGGCGAGAAGACCATGGAAGAGCGTCTTGCAAACGAAATTTTAGACGCAGCTAACAACACAGGTTCTGCTGTTAAGAGAAAAGAAGATATGCACAAGATGGCAGAAGCAAACAAGGCATTCTCACATTACAGATTCTAATTATCGTAAAAATATCGCGTGAACTTCTATATAGAAGCTTACGCGGACTGAGAATGGTAGCTTGCTTTTACCTTACATAATGTAAGGACCGTACATTTTGTTTTTAGTAATTTAGGGAGGTAAAATCCTTGGCTGGAAGAGAATATCCACTTGAGAGAACCCGTAACATCGGAATTATGGCTCATATCGATGCCGGTAAAACGACATTAACAGAGCGTATTCTTTATTATACGGGTGTTAACTATAAGATTGGTGATACTCATGAAGGTACTGCAACCATGGACTGGATGGAGCAGGAACAGGAAAGAGGTATCACTATCACTTCAGCCGCTACTACTTGCCACTGGACAGAACAGGAACAGTGCAAGCCTAAGAAGGGTGCTCTCGAGCATCGTATCAATATCATTGATACACCGGGACACGTTGACTTCACAGTAGAGGTTGAGCGTTCACTCCGTGTACTTGACGGAGCTGTCGGCGTTTTCTGTGCAAAGGGCGGTGTTGAACCACAGTCTGAAAACGTATGGAGACAGGCAGATACATATAATGTACCACGTATGGCATTCATCAATAAGATGGATATCCTTGGTGCAAACTTCTACGGAGCTGTAGATCAGATCCGTAACCGATTAGGTAAAAACGCTATCGTTTTACAGTTACCTATCGGTAAGGAAGATTCCTTTAAGGGAATCATCGATCTTTTCGAAATGAAAGCTTACATCTACAACGATGATAAGGGTGATGACATTTCTATCGTAGATGTTCCTGATGATATGAAGGACGAGGCGGAAAAGTATCACACAGAGCTTGTTGAAAAGATCTGCGAATTAGATGATGATTTAATGATGACTTACCTTGACGGTGAGGAACCATCAATTGACGATCTTAAGAAGGCATTAAGAAAGGGAACATGTGAATGTACAGCAGTTCCTGTATGCTGCGGTTCAGCATACAGAAACAAGGGTGTACAGAAGCTCCTTGATGCTATTCTTTGCTTCATGCCGGCTCCTACAGATATCCCTGCTATTAAGGGTGTAGACTTAGACGGTAACGAAGTTGAGAGACATTCTTCTGATGACGAACCGTTCTCGGCACTTGCATTTAAGATCATGACTGACCCATTCGTTGGAAAGCTTGCTTTCTTCCGTGTTTATTCCGGAACAATGAATTCAGGTTCTTATGTTCTTAACGCAACAAAAGATAAGAAAGAGCGTGTTGGACGTATCCTTCAGATGCATGCTAATCACAGACAGGAACTTGATAAGGTTTACTCCGGTGATATCGCAGCAGCAGTTGGTTTTAAGGTTACAACAACAGGTGATACAATCTGTGACGAACAGCATCCTGTAATCCTTGAGTCTATGGAATTCCCGGAGCCTGTTATCGAGCTTGCAATCGAGCCGAAGACAAAGGCAGGTCAGGGTAAGATGGGTGAAGCCTTAGCTAAGCTTGCTGAAGAAGATCCTACATTCCGTGCTCATACAAACCAGGAAACAGGTCAGACAATCATCGCAGGTATGGGTGAACTTCACCTTGAAATTATCGTAGACAGATTATTACGTGAATTTAAGGTAGAAGCTAACGTAGGTGCTCCTCAGGTTGCTTACAAGGAGACATTTACAAAGCCTGTAGACGTAGACAGCAAGTATGCTAAGCAGTCCGGTGGTCGTGGTCAGTACGGTCACTGTAAAGTACGTTTCGAGCCTATGGATGCAAACGGTGAAGAGTTATTCAAGTTTGATTCAGAAGTCGTTGGTGGTGCTATTCCGAAGGAATACATCCCTGCAGTCGGCGAAGGTATCGAAGAGGCTACTAAGGCAGGTACTCTTGCAGGATTCCCTGTTGTCGGCGTACATGCTACAGTATACGATGGTTCATACCATGAAGTCGATTCATCCGAAATGGCATTCCACATCGCAGGTTCTATGGCATTCAAGGATGCTATGAATCAGGCAGCTCCGGTACTTCTTGAGCCTATTATGAAGGTTGAAGTTACTATGCCGGAAGAGTACATGGGTGATGTTATCGGTGACATCAACTCACGTCGTGGACGTATCGAAGGTATGGATGATCTTGGCGGCGGTAAGATCGTTAGAGGTTATGTTCCGCTTGCAGAGATGTTCGGATATGCTACAGATCTTCGTTCAAGAACACAGGGTCGTGGTAACTACTCAATGTTCTTCGAGAAGTATGAGCCGGTTCCAAAGAACATCCAGGATAAGATCATTTCAGGTCTTGCGAAATAATTAGGTAAAAGCTTTTACCTATATATAAAATTCACTTGAAAAGATATATTTTTTTAAGTATAATCAAGGATAGTGACAGCTTTTATAAAGCAAATTAACAAAACAATACTTTGTCCCGAGGGGGAACAATTTTAAGGAGGAAATTTCAAGATGGCAAAGGCTAAATTTGAAAGAACAAAACCACATTGTAACATTGGTACCATTGGACACGTTGACCATGGTAAAACAACTTTAACAGCAGCTATTACAAAGGTTCTTGCTGAAAGAGTAGCAGGAAATGAGAAGGTAGATTTCGAGAACATTGATAAGGCTCCGGAAGAGCGTGAAAGAGGTATTACAATTTCTACAGCTCACGTTGAGTACCAGACAGAAAAGAGACACTATGCACACGTTGACTGCCCAGGACACGCTGACTATGTAAAGAACATGATCACAGGTGCTGCACAGATGGACGGCGCTATCTTAGTTGTTGCTGCAACTGATGGTGTTATGGCTCAGACAAAGGAGCACATCCTTCTTTCTCGTCAGGTAGGTGTACCTTACATC
>JAFRZM010000033.1 GCA_017442585.1 Lachnospiraceae bacterium
CCCTGAGATGTATAAGGAATTGGTTTAAGGGTTTAAATTTCGAAATATAAAGAAGGAATAGATATGGAATCCGATCTTAGACGTACATGGGCAGAAGTAAATCTTGACGCTATAGCCTATAATTACAGAAAGATAAAAGAGAAAATCGGTAAGGACGTAAAGTTCTTGGGCGTTGTAAAGGCTGACGCATACGGACACGGAAGTGTGCAGGTTGCAAAGCTTTTAGCTGAAGAAGGCGCAGATTATCTCGCAGTTTCATCTGCGGATGAAGCGCTTGAACTTCGTGTAAATGGGATAAAGATGCCGATTTTAATCCTCGGTCATACACCAAAAGAACAGGTAAAAGAGCTTATCGAATATAATATAACTCAGGCGATAACATGTAAGGCGAAGGCTGACGAATACAGTGCGGAAGCAGTTAAATGCACAGGTGTGTTAAAGGTACATATTAAGGTTGATACCGGTATGTCGCGTCTCGGATACCTATGCGATAACGGTTTATTTGATACCGGCGTTGACGGAATCGTTGAAGCTTGTAATCTTCCGGGACTTGAGGCTGAAGGCATTTTTACGCACTTTGCGGAAGCTGATGAATTAGACGAAAAGGCTGATGAATATACGGCTCATCAGTTCAAGCTTTTTACTGATATGATAGACGCAGTAGGAAAAAGAGGTGTACATTTTAAGATACGCCATTGTGCAAATACCGGTGCGGTAGCGCGTTTCCCTGAAACGTATCTTGATATGGTGCGCCCGGGATTATTGCTTTACGGATACGGTGAATTTGCACGAGAGCTCGGTTTAAAGCCGGCAATGACATTAAAGACTACGGTAAGTACGATTAAGATATATCCTGCGGGAACGGCAATAAGTTACGGCGGAATATATGTAACCGATAAAAAGACGAGAATCGGTGTGTTGCCATACGGTTATGCGGACGGATTCTTGCGTTCGTTATCAAATAAGTGCAGCCTTTATACAAAGGAAGGCCCTGCACATCTTCGCGGAAAGATTTGTATGGATATGTGCATGATCGATATAACGGATATGATGACAGTCGATGTCGGAAGTGAAGTCGAAGTATTCGGTGAAAAGAATTCTATCGACGAACTTGCAAAGATTGCCGGGACGATACCATACGAACTTACCTGCGCTGTAAGTAAGAGAGTACCGCGTATGTATATAAAAGGCGGTAAGGTTATAGAGAAAGAACTTATGCTTAGATTCTAAGATTTATAGGTCGAATCAAGGGGAAGAAGGCTATGAATAATCTTGACGGTAATTTAATAAGCATAATAATAGTTGCGGGAATATCGCTATTTTTAGCGGTATTCCTTGTTGTTATCTTAAAGAGAAAACGAAAGTCTTATGAAAAATGCGATTTTGACGAGCTTACCGGAGAGGAATTTGAAGAGTACTGTGCATATGTTTTGGAATATGCGGGATTTGAAAGCGTTGAGATAACAAAAGGAAGCGCCGATCGCGGCATAGATATCTTAGCAGAAAAAGATGATATAACATATGCAATTCAGTGTAAGTGCTATGGCACAAATATCGGTAATCATGCGATCCAGGAAGCATATTCAGGAAAAGGAATATACGATACAGATGTCGCAGTTGTATTAACCAACAGTTACTTTACAAGACAGGCTATAGAAGACGCGAAAAAACTCCATGTTCATATGTGGGATAGAGATAAGCTTATAGAGTTAAGAGATAATCATTGATCATAGGGGCATAAAGGTTTATGAGAAAAGTAAATGCAGGTTTTGAAAAGAACGGACGCGGAAAGTATTTTAACAATACCAAGAAGAATAACCCGTTACTTAATAAGAATAAAAATACGGAAAAAGAAAACGCTAAGATAAGTCAATTATTGCAAGATGAGCCAAAGAAAGAAGAAACGGAAGATGCGCTTTCAGAGGACACACCAATAGAAAACGAAGCTTTAGAAGAAGCGAATGAAAAGATAATTCCGACAGATCTCGGTAAGACAACACATCTTGTTTTCTTCAAGAAATATGATACATATCAGGCACTTTTCGAGATAAGCCCGAAGGGCGACATTACGGCAAAAGACTGCTTTTCTAAGGTCGTGCTTCGAATAATGAACTGGTTTAGAAAACGTCTCGGAGAGGAAGCTTTCAGAAAGAATCCAAAGATATCCTTTTTAAAAACAGATTACCCTGCAATTGAAAACTTTAAAGAATTCGACATCGAAAAAGTCAGTGACATAGAGGGTCTTGGCTTCCTTGATGTTGAAACAAGATACCTTTCAAGTAAGAAAGCCTGGTTATTTAGTCTCGAAGAGCCGGATAACGGTCAGGAAAAAATGAGCGTAACGGGAAGAGCTTTTAAGACCGAGTATTTTTTGTATCTTAAAGATAACTCGGTTGTATTTGGAATACGTGAATCATGTCGAGAGCCGGAAGATAATACCGAGGATGCAAAAGGTCTGCGCCCGGGCATAGTGCGCGATATGGTATTTGATGATGATATATGCATATACGAATATAACACCGGTGTTAAAAACGCTTTTGCCTGTACTCCGATTATTTTAAACGGCAAGTCTAAGGATAATTGCAGAGAATATACGACGTTCTTATTGACTCAAAATACCGTCAGATGCCGATTCTTTTCGTGCCGGGTGAATTCTACGAAAATAATAAGCAGGCAGTGGATGAGAAAGCGGTAAGTTATGTAGGCTACTGTCATGTGGTTGTGTGGACGGAGACTTGCAGGAAACTTTTCGAGCATGTAATGGAAAACAACGAATTCGTGGAAACTGCGGAAAAGGGAGAACTTATTCTTTATAAAACCGATGCAGCGGGTAGGGCTGTAGGTAATCCTTTTACTGCAACGGCAGACTCTCTTGAAATGATTAAAGCTGTTGTACATAGAGAACCGCTTCGAAAGAGATACAACTTCTTTGAGTATACATTTAAGCCGACTGCAGAGGACCTTATCAATGAGAAGAAGGGTAAGGATGAGAGTAGGATTCTTGCTGAAGAAGAGCAAAGAATTAATGAGATTAAGGAATTAAAGAGCGAAAGAGACGGATATAAAGCGGATAATGAGCAATTGCAGGATAGAATAAATAAGCTTGAAGATGATATTAAAACATTCAAATCTAATGAGGCTTTGAATTCTCAAGAGATTACTAAATCTAAAAACAAGATAGGTGAACTTGAAAATACAGTAAAAAAATTGCAAGAAGAGAATAAGGGACTTACAGGAGATAAAACAACACTTGAAAGAAACCTTAAGGCGCAGTTTGGTGCGGAGAAAGAACGTATTCGTCCACTTTTAAAGATGCCACAGTGTGATAAGGATGTAAGAAGTAGTATCATTTCATGGATTAAAGATTCTTATAATGAGCTTCTTGTTGTTCATCCGACTGCGGAAAAAGCGTTGATGTCAGATGATAAAAGCATCGACTGGCATAAGCTTTGCATGATAATCCACTACATAGCGGGATATACAAAGTATCGTAACGAAGGTGGCGTTGCACTTAATTCGGATGCTGCAAGAGAATATGATCCTGAGGATTCGGGACTTAAAGCAGAACCTTCAAGCAGCGGCCAGGGTTCATTTGTGAGTAACAAGGACAACTATACAATTACGGTTACCTTAGATGATGGAACAAAAAGAGAAGAAATGCTTGACCTTCATGTAAAGACCGGAAAAGATGCAAGTAATCTAATCCGTGTATATTTTACATATGTTCCGGAACTCAAAAAGTCCGTAATCGGCTATATGCCGGGGCATCTTCCGACAAGGAAAGATTCACATTGAGAACAGGTCTATTTATTGGACAGACAATTTGCTAGAATTGTAATCGTATTTGAGGTATTTGAATCGTAAGGTCTTAGAATGAAATCGTAATCGTAAGGAAAATACAACTGTTTTAGGCAGCAAATTTTGTGATTTTTATTATATATAGCAGGAGGAAGATTAATAATGAAATTAATGCATTTGTCGGATCTTCATTTGGGAAAGCGAGTTAATGAGTTTTCTATGATTGAAGACCAGAAGTTTATTTTAAAAGCAATTCTGTCAATTATTAATGATGAAAAGCCTGATGGCATTATGGTTGCCGGCGATGTATATGACAGGTCAATACCTACGGAAGATGCGATGAAACTGTGGGATGAGTTTTTAATCAGACTTGCTGATAAGAAGATTCCGGTTTTTGCAATAAGCGGTAATCATGATTCTGTAATAAGGTTTGCGGATCATGGAGCGTTGGTTGAAACAACGGGAATTCATCTTGCTCCTCAATACGATGGGAATGTTAAAAAATGCGTTATGGAAGATGAAAACGGACAGTTTAATATCTATATGCTTCCGTTTATTAAACCTGCTAATGTAAGAGCACTTTTTCCTGACGAGGAAATAAATGATTATACCGATGCCTGCCGTGTTGCTATTAATCATATGGGAGTAGATACGAACGAGCGCAACATCTTAATTGCGCATCAAATGATAGTGGGTTCTGCAAGATGCGATTCGGAAGACGTATCGGTTGGCGGTTTGGACGGAGTCGATGTATCTGTATTTGACGCTTTTGATTATGTGGCGCTCGGACATTTACATGGACCGCAGCATATAGGAAGAGAAACCGTAAGATATTCGGGAACACCGCTTAAATACTCTTTCTCTGAGAAAGATCATAAGAAATCTGTAACGATTGTAGAATTCGGAGCAAAAGGAGACATTAGAATCAATGAAGTGCCGTTAAAACCGATGCATGATCTTAGAGAGATTAAAGGTACCTATGACGAACTGATGAATAAAAAGAACTACGAAGGTACGGCTACAGATGACTACATCCATGCAGTGTTAACGGATGAGAATGATGTTATAGATGCAATGGCGAAGCTTCGTGTTGTATATCCGAACATTATGAAGTTAAGTTATGAGAATAAACGTACTAAGACGCAGCAGGTTGTTACCGATGTAGAAGATGTCGAAAGAAAGACACCTATAGAACTTTTTGATGAGTTTTACGAGAAGCAGAATAATCAGAAGATGTCGGACGAACAAAGAAAGTTCGTATTAGAGCAGATTGAAGCTATTTGGGAGGAATAAGATATGAGACCGTTAAGTTTAAAAATATCAGCTTTTGGACCGTATGCGGGTTGCACAGAAATACCGATGGAAGAACTCGGTAGGCAGGGGTTATATCTTATTACAGGCGATACCGGTGCAGGTAAAACCACAATATTCGATGCATTGTGCTTTGCTCTTTTTGGCGAAGCAAGCGGTAAGAATAGAGATAACTCAATGTTTCGTTCAAAGTACGCGAATCCTGAGACACCTACCGAAGTAGAACTTAAGTTTTTACATGCGGGAAAAGAGTATACCGTTAAAAGAAATCCGGAATATGAAAGACCTAAAAAGGGTAAAAGTGATGAATACACAAAGCAAGTTGCAAATGCTGAACTCCATATGCCGGATGGTCGGGTAATCACTAAAATCGGCGCGGTAAATACTGAGATAGAGGGCATTCTGGGAATAAACAAAGATCAGTTTAGCCAGATAGCCATGCTTGCACAGGGTGACTTTTTGAAAATACTTCTTGCGGATACAAATGACCGTATGGAAATATTTAGAAATCTCTTTAAGACGCATAATTATCGCTCGCTACAGAAACAATTTGAAGAGAAATATAAAGAATTATATGGCGAATGTGCGGATAGCAAAAAGAGTATAGAGCAGTTCATAGCAGGAATTCAGGTAGAAAGTGACAATCCGCTTTCTTTGTATGTAGATAAAGCTAAAAGTGGCGAAATGACAACGGAAGATGTCGTAGAACTATTGGATAAGTTAACAAATCAGGATTCTGCATTAAAGGATAGTTTAAGGCAAAAACAAGATGAATTAAATGCTGAACTTGCGGAAGTTAATAAACGTCTTGGTGCGGCAGAAACCGTTAAAACAGCTAAGGAAGCAATAATTGAGGCCAAGGGCAAGCTTGCTATGGAAAAGCCGGAACTGGAAAAGCTTCAAACGGTAGCTGATGAGGCAAAGAAAAACCGCGGTAAAAAGGCTTCTATTGAAGAAAAGGCGCATATTATTTCGTCTAAGTTAGGTGATTACGAGAAAAGAAATAACTTGAAAATTGAGATAGCAAGAATAGAAAAGGAAAAAAGTGATGCAGAAGGAAAGCTTCTAGAGATTGCTGAAAAAGAAACGGAAAACAGTAATGAACTTAATGGGTTAAAGAAAGAGCAGGAGTCTTATAAAGATTCAAGTGCAGAAATAGAGAGAATTAGGTCTGAAAAAGAAAAAGCAGAGAATAAATGCGAGGAATTAACAAAACTCTCATCTGAACTGAGAAAGTATTTTGAGAGCAAGGAATCAGCTGAAGTTAAGCAGCAGGAGTATGATGCTAAGCGTGCTACTTTTAATGAATTAAATGCTATATTTGAGCGTATGGATCAGGCTTTTCGTGATGGTCAGGCAGGTGTACTTGCGAGTCATTTAAAAGATGGTGAAAAGTGTCCTGTATGTGGTTCAACATCACATCCGATGCTTGCACATCTTACAGAAAATGTTCCAACTGAAAAGGAATTAGAGGATGCAAAGAAGAAGAGCGAGAAAGCACGTAAAGAACGTGATGATGCATCAGCTTCTATAAACGGAGTTTTGGAGGCCTTAAGGGTAACTGAAAATAACTTGAAGGATAAATCTATGGAACTTCTTAACTTGGACAATCTTGTGGAAGCAAGAGAAAGGGTTAAGGATGAAGTTATTTCTTGCGAGAATAAAAAGCAGGAATTAGTGCATGCTTTGAGCGATGAAGAAAAGAAGGTTAAGAGAAAAGAAGAAATAGATGCGGCAATTCCGGAACTAGAGAGAAAATTTGAAGAGATTGTAAAGAATAAGGCTGAAATTAATACGAACTTATCAGGATATGGCGCAACTTTGGAAGAAAAGACGAAGCAGTTTAATGAATTGAAAGAATCTCTGACATATGCTAGTAAGGATGCTGCAGAAGAAGAGATAGAGAAGCTTAATAAAGAAGCGGAAGAATTGCAGAATGCCTATGATGATGCAAGTAATCAGGTAATAAAAAAGGAGAAGTATATTGCTGAATTAGAAACGAGTATTACAGAGAACACTAAGACAGTGGAATCTGCAAAAATTGAAGACTCGTCTGCAGATGCAAACAGAAAAGTTGAGCTTGATACTAATCTGAAAGAATTAAGACTTGAATCTGAAAAAGTCTCCGGAAGGCTTGAAAGCAACGAAAGAACTCGTTCTGAAATAATTAATAAGAGTAACGAGATGGGTAATGTCGAAAAAGAACTTCAGTGGGTTAAAGCGTTATTTGATACTGCAAGCGGAAAGCTTACAGGAAAAGATAAGATAGAACTCGAAACATATATCCAGACAACTTATTTTGATAGGATTATTAATCGCGCAAACCTTAGACTTATTAAAATGTCCGGAGGACAGTATGAGCTTACACGTATGAAAGAGGCTGTAAGCGGAAAAGGCAAAAGTGGTCTCGACCTTGCGGTAATCGATCACTATAACGGTTCTGAAAGAAGCGTAAAGACTTTGTCCGGTGGAGAGTCATTTATGGCATCGTTATCTTTGGCACTCGGATTGTCTGATGAAGTCCAGTCTTCTGCAGGTGGAATTCAGATTGATACGATGTTTGTTGATGAGGGCTTTGGTTCGCTTGACCCTGAAGCGTTGGATATGGCGTATAAGGCGCTTGCCGGACTTACCGAGGGTAATCGTTTGGTGGGAATAATCTCCCATGTCTCGGATCTTAAGGATCGAATTGATAAGCAGATTATAGTAACAAAAGATAGAGCAGGCGGAAGCAACGTGAAATTACAGGTGCCGTGATAAAAATTCAATATATTCTTGGTCGTCTTTATAGGATTTTATGTGCGATGCGATCTTAAACTGATCGAGCCATATAGTGAAAAGGCAGGGTTGGAGAATTCCGACTCTGCCATTGAATTTTAGTAGCAATCATATTGGGTAGAGGAATTCAAGTGAAAAAACTAGCAACATTTATTCAGAGAGGCTGATGAAAAACAGTGGAAAATAAAAGGAAAATGCGGGATTTGGTTTGAAATAAAAGTAGGCAAGTGTTAAGATTGGATTTGGAGATGAGTAAAACTATCACTGTACACTGAGTTGATTAAATTGCTATTTAATATTCTATTGTTAAGTCCTAAGAATTGGATAGACTGTTGGATATAATTTATAAAAACGGGATTATGTGTCAATTGATTTTAATGGCGAAGTGGTGCCGATTGGACTTGCGATCGGTATTAGCAATAGGATTTTGTCGGTTGAGAAGGATGGTTTTGCTGATAGGGTTAATGAATACAGGGATGTGCTGAAGAGGTATGATGCTATTCCAAGGGCGCTGGATTATCTGGCGAGAGCACTTGAGGGGTATGAGGAGTATTTGGAGTAGGTGAGTATGATACGGATAAGAGGTTTAAATGCAGAGAGAAGGATAAAAGGCACAATAGCATTTGAAATATGCGTTGAACGGAAGTTTTTGAAATCAGTATTTAAAACGCGTTTTAGATTAAAGAGACAGTTTTGGTATGGTGAGTATGCGGATACTGATTTTTTTACGCCGTCATGTCCACATTTACATTCAGAAGACCAAAAGTATAAGTTAAATGTATATACCGGAGATATTTATGATGCAAAGAATAGGAAATTTAATGGCATGCGAGTTTCTGATAATGAACTAAAGAAACTATGGTCAGATGATAAGTTTTATAAGTTTGCGAATGAAATGCGAAAAATATACAGTGATAAATTTCCTAATTCAGTTTTAAGAGATATTCCGAACTTTGATTAAGTTATGTGATTTATATGATAACGATTTGATTTTGAAATCTAATAAGTTGGAAGGTGGAGACAGTGAAGTTTTGTGAGTTTTTGGCAGAGGCATGGCAGTTAGAGGCAGGTTGGGTGATCTTTTCTTCGCTATGTTTTATATTATCATTAATGTGTTGGATAATTGTAATCGAGAACAAAACAGGGTACACGTTTGCATTTTTGGAAAAAATAGGATTTCGAGGTCAATTTGCTTTGTTTGCAGGACCTATTTTTGGTATCCAGTGGCTATTAGCTGGAATGGGTAGCAATAATGCAGTTTTTTATATACTTGCGGTATTTGGTTTTGCATATTCAGTAATTCGTGTTCCATATGCTTATATAGAAAAGAAAAAACAAGAAGAAGGTAATAAGAATAGTGAAAGTATGGAATCAAACTCTGGGTCGACTATAGTAGATAAAAAAGGCATAGACAGCGCTGAAAAAGCGAAGAATCCAATAGTAGATGCGTTTCAAAAGTTTGAGGAGATCGAAGAGGATATTACGCAAGATAATAAACAAATTTCAAAAGATAAAGCAAAAACTACGCTTTTTACTACATCTATGCGGAAAGGTAAATCTAATGATGATATTGAGAAAATAGATAGTAATTCTGATAGGCGATTGCTTGATTCTGATAAGTTTGCTGAGGCTAAGCGGATTGAAAATATGCTGGAGGCGAAGTATGCAGATTATAGTAGACAGAATCATATTGATAAATCGCAGGAATCAGAGATTGGTAGGTTTGTAGAATATGCAAATTCTAGTATTGAAAGCTATAATAATACTTACAAGAGTGATTTGAATTATGAATATGACTTGATTAGAAATGAACATTTCTCTAACATACGTGATTCAAGATTGACTCCATATAAGAATCATATGCGAAATATATTAAAGGATTATATTGAGAATTTAAAGCAAATGTTTGATGAGGTTGATACGGCGGCAGAACGTTTTTATAAAAAAGGCATTTCAATGGAAAACCAACAGAAACTTGTCGACGTTATGGAAAAGATTTGGGATAATGGAGAATCGTTAACGATTAGTTTTAACGAATATGAAATAGCTCGAGGTGCTCTTCCAGTAAGGTATAAGTCTAAGATTAGCAAATGGGAATTGAAGATAGATGATCTTCCTAAAGATATTGAAAGTGCTGATAGGCAGCGCGAGGCTAGAGCAAAGAAATTGATAGAAGATAAATATAACGACTTGATGTCGGATATTAGTCAATTAGATGATAAACTATTAGATTTAGATTCTTCGCTGAAAAAGCAAGACAAGAAACTGGAAAAGCTTAATTTAAATTTAGAAATGGCTAAAACCCAATATGAGTCTTCAAAAACAGAAATTATTAGTATAGCCGAATCTAATAAAGCGGATATTCAGAATGAGATAGATAGAATTCAAAAACGAATTGAGGAACTTAGAACGACAAAGCAAAGACTTGAAACTTCTCTTGCAAAGACATTTTTAATTGCTATTATAAAAAAGAAAAAGATTGGAAAAGAGATTCTAGAAAATGAATTTTTAATTAATATTGTCGAATCAGACATGCAAAAATTGCAGTTGGAATTAACGGAAGAAGAAAAACAAAAAGATATACAAATTGAGTGCTTAAATAAAGTAATTGCGAATCTGGAAAAAAAGATAAAGGATTCGGAAGAATTAGTTGCTTCGTTGAAAAAGGATATTAGAAGTACAAAATCTGCTTTGACAACTAAAGGTAAAAAACTCTCTGAATTAGAAGAGAAGCTCGATAATTTTCATGCAGACTATCTTATTGAGCATTATGGGAAATTATAGACAGTTTATAATATACAGCGGTTATCTTCGGATGGCCGCTGTATATTATATATGAAAATGATATATCTTTTCTCAAACAACTTTCTCAAACAAATTTGAATGAAAATTTAAATGCAAGGTAGAATAAGAGTAAATTATAAAACTTCTTAATACAGGCATATGTGAGGCTAAAAAAGGTGTATAATTATGGAAAAACTGCTAGTTATACTCTGTTTTTAAGTATGGCAAACAGGCAGTGGCCTAATTTTTTGTAAAAGTAACTGAGACCTCTGTGCCGTCGGGATTTATGGTGTAGCTGTCTGACCTGTAAGTGGTAATTATTTACGCTTTAGTAGCCTTGGTTTTAAACACACTTCATCGGGTGGAATCGGAGAAAGTGCGAGTACGGCTAGCAGTTTTTTGTGTTCTTCTTTTTGCATTAATTCAAATGGCGTTTGGTTTTCAAAGAGTTC
>JAFRZM010000034.1 GCA_017442585.1 Lachnospiraceae bacterium
ACGGCTGAAGAGATGTTTGAGATTTGATAAAGTATTCCGAGCTAACAGTTACATATTTAAGAGGAAAAAATGGAAAAACAACAAATAACTGATAATGAGATAGTTAGGCATAAGAAGAATGCAATAAAGTGTTTGAATAATCTATTTGAGACATTTATTAATAGTTCAAATCCCAAACATAAGAAAAAAGCTAATTTAATCGCGTATTGGATAGAAGCATATAGCACGTATCTGATAAAAGAAGAACGATTTGATTATTCTTCAATTCCGAAATTTAAAAGAGGGGATGTTATTTTAATCAATTTCGGATTTAATATTGGAAGCGAACACGGAGGATTACATTATGCCATTGTCTTGGATAATGATAATAAACAATCCTCGCCGGTAATTACAGTAATTCCATTATCATCAGGCGATCAAGAAAGCGTCCACGATAGAGATGTCTTTCTAGGAAACGAATTATATGATAAATTGAAAAATAAGTATAATAAGCTTATAACGGATACAGAAGTAGAATTACCAAACGCGGCAGCACTTGAAGTATATGCAAAAGAGATATCCAAATTAAAAACCGGCAGCATTGCGTTAATGGAACAAATTACAACTGTGAGTAAAATGCGTATATATAAACCGAAGACTAGTAGTGACTTACTACACGGAATAAAGTTTTCTAATGATGTTATGGATAAAATAAACGAAAGATTAAAAGAATTATACGTATATAGCAAAAAGGGTTGACAAATCCTATACGGTATATTAGGATATACGTACAAAGTACATGTGTAAACAGTGCCTATAGGGCATTAATTAGACAGATTTATTATGCGAAGACTCCATCTTGTATGGAGTCTTTTACGTTAATATAGGACATTACCATCGCCGGAAATCATCTGCAAGTTAAGTAATATAATTCTACTTAATAAGGCGCTTTGTTTAAAAGCGCCTTTCCTTATATTTTCTTACATCGTAAATGTCATTGCGCAGTATCCTGCATAAATCAAAAGAAGCAACGCGCCCTGCCATCTGTAGGCACGCTTCTTGATTAAGATCGGCACGAACAAAATTGCCATAACTCCAAGGCCTATCGGCATATCAATCATTGATGTCTGGCTTGATACTTCGTAACCTCTTATCATAGCCGGAATACCGAGCACAAGAAGAAGGTCTAAGATATTGGCACCTAAAATGTTACCGATACCAACACTTCCGTATCCTTTAATCAAACTTATAATTGATGTCATAAGCTCAGGAAGCGATGTACCAAGTGCTATAAATGTTACTGCGATAACTCTTTCCGGTACACCGAGTGCTTCCGCAATTATTACACCGTTATCTACAAGAAGCTTAGCACCGAGATAAAGCGCTGCTGCGCAAATTGCTAAGATTACGATTTCTTTAATTACATTTCCTTCAGGCTTTTCTTCTTCATCATCTTCATCGCCCGGGAACTTGATGTTAAGGTATGCATATGCGACAAACGCAAGGCAAAGTATGATTCCCGGAACCATATAAAGTCCGCCTGCAAAGTACGAGATTATATTTACTATAATCATCGAGGCAAAGAAAAATGCCGCACGCCACCTAAGAGGCTTTACGTTTACGTCCTTTGTCGGACGGATAAGCTGGGAAAGACCCTCTATAAGTGTTGTATTACAAATTATGGAGCCAATTGAATTACCTGCTGTTATCGCAACTGAGCCCTGTACTGCCGCAGTAGTCGAAACCAAGACTTCTGGAAGTGTAGTTCCAAGCGACACTATTGTCGCACCTACTACTATCTGCGGAATTCCGAGCTTTCTCGCAATTACAACCGCTGCATCAACAAGCTTATCTCCGCCTACGCATATAAGCACAAGTCCTACTATAAATAACGCTACTACTTTTAACATATCTTTCCTCCGATTTAGTTCTCTTTATTTAAGCTTTTCCACCGCTTTACCATTCTATATAAGAAGATGCCACTTAATAAGGCAAAAACGCACCCCACTATGATTGTCGCAATGACTGTTATGTCTGAAATCTTCGTTGCTTCTACAAGAAGTGTAAATCCTGTATGTACCGTAATCATACCGAATACTGCGAATATGATATACGCGAGCAAGTTAAGGAATTCCTTCGGCAACTTGTTTTTAAGCAAAAGTCCTGCCACCATTCCGAGCATGTCTGCAAGGAATAATCCGATAGAGCACGCAAGCCATACAATAACTGCCTTACCAAGACCTTCGTTTGCTCCGAATGCTATCGCTGTAAGCTGTGTCTTGTCACCAAGTTCTGCGACGAAGAATGTACAAAATACTGCGATTGCCGCAACCTTTATCTTTTTCTCTTTTGCCTCTTCTTCCTCGTCGTCTTCAATCTTAAGGCTCGTTACGGCAAAGAATAAAAATGCCGCGCCGGCTACAAGCTTTACGATATACGGTGGGATAAGGTTGCTTACGAGTCCTCCAAGGAGTACCGCAAGGCCGTTTAGCACGAGGATCGCTGCTGCCGTACCTATGACTATATCCTTCGTCTTATACTTTGATGTCATCGCAACGAGCATGAGCTGCGTCTTATCGCCCATCTCCGCGACAAATTCCGTAAAAAGAACCTTTAAAAACAGCATATTAATACCTCTTTATGCTTTTAAATATCTTTTGGGGCGCTTTCTCCTATAAAAAAACTCATGTACACAACTCGTGTACATGAGTCTCATTCTTTACGATCTGCCAGGCTTAACGCCGGTTGTTGACATAATCTCGTGAATTCACGCGAATTACTCCCTCAGTAACTTTTCCTATCTTACATTAATTTTAGGGAAAAGTCAATAATTATATGCTTTATACTACATCTGCTTCCGTACGACCTTGTACTCGTCGCCGTTTCTGTAATATGGGCAGGTTTTGTCTTTGGATGTCAGGATATGATAGTAATCGTCCTCATCCATCATTGCGTCGCAGACGTATTCTTCGTATTCTTCATCATATGTTAGATATGCACATGTCTGGCAAAGGTTATCCATAGGTTTCATATCCTTTCTTTCTTACAATTCTAAATTGTACTGCTTGCGCTTCTCCCTGTAAAGCTCCGCAAAGCGCTCGTCACCGTCTTTTACGGCAATTTCCTCAAACTCATCAAGCTTATTATCTTTAAATTCATAAATAATCATAGATTTATTCTCTTTTTCAAGATTAAACCTAAGCCCGGAATAAGGCACTCGCTCTATGCTTTCATATCGCTCGATTAATTTAAAAACCTCATCAAGATCTGCTTCAGCCCCATTATAATCTTTCAAATCTGCCTTTAACAGTGCTCTCTTAAAATACACATCTGCTTTTATGATATCATAAGAAATTCTCTCGTCAAAACCTGTTTTAAGTGAATCGATAAATCCAAGTTCGAAATCGCACATATCGATGCCTTCTTTATACATTTTTCTTTCCTTATATACCATAATGGCTGCCCGGGCACAGCGCCGCAAATCCGACTCCGCATGATCGGCTACACTCTCTATGTATTTAACAGCTTTATCAACATCACGTGCATGTTCCAAATATATTTCCGCAAGCTTTATATTATATATGCCTCTATGATTATGCTCTTCTATTATTCTAATCGCCTCTTTCCAATCACCGAGGTCTTCCTTGCAGCGTGCAATATTATACCAGAGGTCTGTTTCTTTATCCTGCCTTCCTTCTTCGGGTACAACAAGTAATGCACGACGGTACAATTCTTCTTCTCTCATTATATATTTTTCTTTTCGCGCAGTTTTTTCAAACTTTTCTACATACAAACAATATGCCACCGCAGAATTATATAAAACATCATAGTCATTCGGATACTTCTTTATCACTTCTTCCGCCAAGGTAATCGCTTCTTTAAACTTCCTGTCCACCACAAGCTCTAATATCTCATCTACCTTGGCCTTTTTCTCGCTCTCGCTTACCTCGAATCCCAAGATACTATCTGTCGACACCTTAAACACTGCTGCCATCTCCAGAAGCATATCTATAGACGGAAGCATCTTGTCAGTCTCCCACTTATGTACGGAAGGTGCGGTAACACCAAGTACTTCCGCAAGTTCATCCTGCGACATGTTGTTTTTCTTTCTTAATTCTCTTATGTTTTCTCCAATGCTTCTCTTCATTTTTACGCCTTTCTAAACGCTTTATGCTGCCATCTTTACTTCAATTTTCTTATCTTCAAGCGACAATACTTCATCGTACCTTACAAGGTTTTCCTTTGACAGATCATGCGTTACCGACACGATAGTGAGGTCCTTATCGTTAAGCAACGTCTCCCATAATTCGTTATTGCCCTCTTCATCGATAGCATTCATGCCTTCATCTATTATAAGGAGCGGTGTATGTCTGATTAACGCTCTTGCTATTGCAACGCGCTGTCTTTGACCTCCGGATAATTCCTTACCCTTCTCGCCCACGTTTGTATTTAAACCTTCGCGAATCTTATCGATTCCGCAGAGTTTAACTACCCTGTCTATCTCTTCTTTTGAATAATTCTCACCGAATGTAATATTCTCCAATATCGTATCATCGAAAAGATACGCGTTTTGTCCTATTATTGCGCAAATTTCGTTAAGTCTGTCCTGATTTAAATCCTTTAATTCAGTGCCGTCAAAGAAAATCTCACCTTCGTATTTATCAATATATCCCGATAACAGCCTTATAAGCGTCGACTTACCGGTTCCGTTTTTACCTGTTACAGCATACTTCTTTCCACGCTCTATATTAAGTGACATATCGGAAAAGAGCGGTTTATCCTCTTCGTATCCAAAGTTTAAGTTTTCAAATTTAAGGCTCTTATCAAATGTCGGCGCTGCCTTTCCTTCCATATCTTCTTCCTCAGAAAGTTCAAGTCGATCTTTTAATCGATATCGCAATACCTATAACTATAGGATAAAACTGAATTATCATCTGTGTTGCACTTGTAAACGAAGAATTAAGCGTTATAAATACCGCCAATGCACCAACCGTCATCTTGCCTTCATATACAAAATACGCCGAAGCTATCAAAAGGAGTACATTTCCAACACAGGAAAAAGATTGTCCCACCATGTTCATGAAGCTTTTTAAAACATCGAGCCTCTGACTCTTGGCTGTTAACTCTTTATTCTCTCTTTCAAACGAATTCTTCATTTTATCTTTCAGATTATAATTGAATACAACCTCAAGTCCCTCAAATATATTTTGAATACTCTCAGTAAATTTCGAAGCGCCTTCTGACTGGGTCTCGGAAAGAGCTTCCACCTTTTTGGCGCAAAGCTTTGGAATTATCAACATAGTTGCAGCAAGCGCAATTGCAATTAAAGCCACTATCGGCTGATAATAAAACATAAGCACTGCACTTCCTATAAGCGACAAAACTCCCATTATAAGATAATATGCGAAACTTACACAATTTCCGGTAAACTGCTTGACGTCATTTGTCATCCTTGATATAAGATCTGCAGTATCAAATTCCGATACGGTCTTTCGTCCATGCCTGAAAATGCTATCAAACAAATTGCTTCTAAGATATAATCCGATTCTATTTACGCACACAGCGTTTGTTATATCGGATATGACAAAAACCGTTATGCTGATAACTCCGGCTAACACACAAAGGCCTGCTGCCGACCAGATTCCATCTATACTGCCTGTAAGCGCTGCATCAATAAGCCTTCGATCAAATATAACTACACCCACTTCCATGAGTTCATTCATAATCAGCAGTAGCAAAGCCCCTATTATAATGTACTTCTCTTTCTTAAATATCTTCTTAATCATTGATCCATTCCTCTCTTTAAATTAACTATAGGTAAAAGCTCTTTTGCCTTTACGATCATTATACTTTTACTTAATGGTGTGCGGAATGTATCAACAATACCTATTTGGCAAATTTTAAATTAACTACAGGTTAATTTTATCCCGAGTGCCTTCCTTCGTCAATATATTTACTTGACAGTCTACGTTCTTTCATGATATAAACAAATGTGAAGGGATTGTGTCCTTCATCTAGGAAGGTTTATAGGAAGGGGTTTATTATGTTTAAATATGTGTTAAAGCGAATTGTCGCCGGAATTTTATGCTTTTTTATCATCTATTCTATGCTCTTTGTCCTGATACGTCTTCTTCCGGACAAGAATACGTTCTATATATACCGTTATCCAATGGCAGAACAATATATTAGGTCTTTAATAGGAATTATTACGAAATTCGACTGGGGTGTTTGCACAAGAGTAGGCGCTTTATATCTTCCCGTTACAGATCTTATAAAGGCTTTACTTCCATTTACCCTTTATACTACGGGTATTGCTTTTATGCTGTCCCTAGTCTTTGGTATCTTATTTGGTGTACTAACAGCAAGCCTTAGAAACAAAACCGCCATCGGAATCGTAGAATTTATTACTCTTGCTTTTGCCGGCGTTCCGGGCTTTATCCTCGGATATGTTTTTCAATATATTTTTGGTTTTAAGCTGAATCTCATACCGCTTATCTTCGTCGGCGGATATGACTTTTTCTCATGGGAAATGTTTAATTCTGCACTTGCTCCGATAATATCTCTCACCTTTGCTCCAATGGCCGGATATATGATTCATCTTCGCGGCGCCCTTAAAGACAGCTATTCTTCCGACTATATGTTGCTCACGCGTGTAAAAGGATTAACCAAAGGGCAGGCAATCTGGCGTCACGCTTTTAAAAACGCGATCCCTGCAATTTTCCCGGTGTTCCTTGCCAATGTTATAAACATCTCTTTTAATACTATTCTTATTGAACGTGCATTTGCGGTTCCGGGAATAGGAATTTCTTATATGCGTTCTTATTTCCGCTTGATTCGAATCGAGAAAGAATTCGAAGTACCGATTGGTTTTGGCGTTGTCCCGGATTATAATGTATTCTTGGGAATTTCAATGCTCTTCATTGGAATAGCAATAATTTGCGGTATATTACTTGATACAGGTTACGGCCTTTTAGACCCAAGAGTAAGAGTCGGATCCAAAAAGACCGGCGAATTATAAAAAGCTTATTACAATCCCCATTACAATCCCCAAATATACATAATTATTTACTTAAACCTCCGTTTGTGGTATGATATCGCTATATGTTTAGCTCTAAATACTATGAAACGGAGGCGTTTTTATGCAGATATATGAAGAATTACAAGAGCGTGGTCTTATCGCTCAGGTTACAGACGAGAAACAGGTACATGACCTTATCAATGCAGGTAAGGCCACCTTTTATATAGGCTTTGACTGTACTGCAGACAGCCTTACAGCCGGACACTTTATGGCTCTTACTCTTATGAAGAGATTACAGCAGGCAGGCAATAAACCGATAGCTTTAATCGGCGGCGGTACAACAATGATCGGCGATCCTTCGGGACGTACAGATATGAGAAAGATGCTGACTCGCGAAGACATCGACCATAATGCAGCATGCTTTAAAAAGCAGATGGAACGCTTCATCGATTTCTCAGATGACAAGGCTCTTATGCTTAATAATGCAGACTGGCTTTTAGACCTTAACTATGTAGAACTTTTACGTGAGGTTGGTCCTTGCTTCTCTGTTAATAACATGCTTCGTGCAGAGTGCTACAAGCAGCGTATGGAAAAGGGCTTAAGTTTCCTTGAGTTTAACTACATGATTATGCAGTCTTACGACTTCTATTACATGTTCCAGCATAATGGCTGCAACTTCCAGTTCGGTGGAGACGATCAGTGGTCAAATATGCTTGGCGGTACAGAACTTATAAGACGTAAGCTCGGTAAAGATGCTCACGCTATGACAATCACCCTTCTTACAGATTCACACGGCAAGAAGATGGGTAAGACAGCAGGTAACGCTGTATGGCTTGATCCTAATAAGACTTCTCCGTTTGACTTCTACCAGTACTGGAGAAATGTCGGTGACGCTGATGTAGATAAGTGCATCAAGATGCTTACATTTATCCCGATTGAAGAGATTAAAGAGATCGAGAAGTGGGATCCTTCAAGAATCAATGAGAAGAAAGAGCTCCTCGCATTTGAACTTACTTCTATGGTTCATGGCGAAGAAGAAGCTAAGAAAGCTCAGGACGGCGCACGCGCTTTATTTGCCGGCGGCGGTGACATGAGTAACGTTCCTGCAGTTAAGCTTTCCGATGATGACTTTAGAGAGGATAGCATAGATATCTTACAGATACTTGTTTCTGCAGGTCTTTGCCCTACAAGAAGCGAAGCAAGACGTGCTGTTGAGCAGGGTGGCGTAACTGTTAACGACGAGAAGGTTACAGACGTTAAGAAAACTTACACAAAAGACGACTTAAAGGATGAGCCTCTTGTAAAGAAGGGCAAGAAGAGCTTCTGCAAGGTTACTTGCTAATTAAGAGGCAGGTTAAAGCTCATAATAAGTAAAACAAAAACGCTCGGTTCAAATTGAATCGAGCGTTTCTTTATTTATGTTTTTTACTTTAAAACAAGTTCCGTCATACCAAGCTTATTAAGTCTTATTACTCCGTATAAAAGAAGTCCTTGCGCCAAGATATTTATTCCCTGCGCAACCCAGTTCATATAGGCTTCGCTGAAATCTTTCGTCGAAAGATATCCCATACCCATCATTAAAACGAGCGATACTACGAATACTGCGATAAGTATTGGCTTTTTAAGTTTTACGGAGATAACGCTTAATCCTATATAGATAAGTGCCATTCCGATGACCATCGCGGATACGAAGATTGCTGTTCCGGAAAACGCTACAGGCGCAACACTGTTTAACTTTGTACCTGTCTGCTTATGTGTAAGCATTGCTACAATTCCAAGTCCTGCAAGGAGGAATCCCAACGACTGCAACGGGAAGAAGAGACTGTTAAGTGGCTCAAAGTCGCATACTTTAGCAGCATACAGAAGCTTATACAATGCTTTTAAAAGTCCGGCACAAACTATGTCTATCGTTCCTGCCGCAAAAAGTGCGAACGCACCTTTACTCATCTTGTTATAGAGTCCTCGCTGCATGTAAACCGCTGCGATACCGAAAAGTATAACCGGAATAAAATCAATAAGTGCCATCGGCACGGTAAAGTTTTTCATAAAAATCCTCCGATTACTGCTTGTTTAAGTGATAAATAGGTAAAAGCGGAATGATTATAGGTGTCTTATTCGCATAATCATTATATTCTTTATCATTTCCATATCTTCCCATCTGTCTCTTTTCAAGACGCTGCGCACCGTTAAACATAATAAATACGATGCAGATATATGCGATGATTGCCATAAGCCACTGGCCAAGGCTTGCATAAGTTGTAACACCCGCTACGAATACACCTGTCCAGAAGATGATTTCGCCTAGGTAGTTCGGGCATCTTACGATTTTATATAAGCCCTTTGTCGCTACCATGTTAGGATTAACCTTTTTCTGCGCGGACTTTTGCTTATCTGCTGCTGATTCCAAGATAAGACCGCATACAGAAATACAAATTCCAACGATTGGAACAATTATATCCTTTGAGCCGTTTGCATATCTATAAAGCATAGGGCTTACCTGTGCTGTATAAAGCACTGCAACACAAAGCCAGATTGAAATGCTTACAAAAATCGGAAGCTTCTTATCGTTACCTGTTGCTTCTTTTAATGTTTTTCTGTAAGCTGCATTTTTAATCTCACGTACGAGTAAGAATCCCGAAAGTCTTGCACCGTATACGACGAAAAGTACCATCTGTACTATGCAAAGCCATAAAAGGTCGCCCACTCTGTTATTCATTATTGATAAAACAAGTACCGTAATTCCGCCGCCTGCGATAGCGAATCCGTATCCTATCGACAGGAAGTATACATATTTATAAAAGCCTACCGCGCAAAGCACTGCGCATACGATAGCTATTATAAGAAGTTCATTCCAAAGCATATTCTACCTCCTATTTAAAGCTTTCCTTTATATATTCAGCGAAGCTCATGTCACCATAAACGGTTGAACCAACCATCTCTTCAGTAAGTGTCCACTTAGAGAATCTAAGGATTGCTTCTTTGCCGTTCTTCTTTAACTTGTTTACAAAAGCGAGTACATCGAAAAGCCAAGCCGGAGCGCGCTTAATCTTTGGCTCCTTGCCTGCTGCCGCAAAGCACATATTTGCGATTTCCTCGTATGAATATGTCTCTTTTCCACCAACATCATATGTCTTATTCTGATCCATCATATGCTTAACGATGAATTCACCGAAGTCTTCGGTTGAGATAACGTTTGCGTGAACAGCGCTTTTTCCTAATAATGTAACTTCGCCCTTCTCGATCATAGGCTTAAATACCTTAACTATATCGTAGAAGTAACCTGTCGGGCGGTGGATTACGTAGTTTAAACCGCTCTTCTTTAACTCTTCTTCGAAGAGATACTTCGCATGAAGCATCGGAACCTTCGGAGCCTTATCTGCCTTGATTACGGAGATATATGTAAAGTTCTTGACTCCGGCACGCTTTGCTTCGTTTAAGATGTTTAAGTTGCCCTGATAATCAATGTCGTAATTTGAAACTGTCGGAGATCCCTTTGTAAGGCCGACTGTTGTGATTACTACATCCGCACCGTCACATGTGCCCTTTAAAGTTTCAGGATTTGTTACGTCGATCTTTACGAATTTAAAATCTCCCGTAACTCCGAGGTCCTTCTCAATCATATCAAGCGCTACTACGCTGTGTCCTTCTTTAAGTAATGCTTTAAAAATATCACTGCCTAAGTTTCCGTAGGCACCTGCAAGTACAACCTTCATATCTTCTCTCCTTTATTTTTTCTTTTCTTTTGAACGCTTATCCTGAATCATCTTCATATGCTCTTCGGTTACAAGCTCCACGTTATTCTCTCTTGCCCACTCAACGCATCCTCTTAATACTGTAGAAAGAAATACTCGAGGAACGTTAACGATGCACATTAATGCTTCATCTGTGAATTTAATCTTGTCGTCAGCTCGCTCTGCCGCATAACGTACCGACTGAAGTGACTGTGCTCTCATAGGTAAAAGCTCTGCTCTTAAGCGGCGTTTCTTATGGAACCAGAAGTTCTTCGAATCACGGTAACCGTAATCTACCGGAAGATTCGGGAAGTCTCTTGCGGTTACGCCGTTAATTATCGCATCGCTGTAACGCTTCTTCATTAATATCTTGTCGATTCTTAAGATAAAATGCGCGCCAAACTGTGATGTTATACCATTAAAATCATGATATGGTCCTTCATATCCGTCCAAGCATCCCGGTTTATCGTTTGTTGCACCGTCCAAATCTCTCATCCAGGTGCATTCTATAACTTCAATCGCATCTGTCATTACCATAGGACGGATGTCAGACGGATCCTGCTCCTCGATATAGCTCTTTTCCAATTTAAATGCACACTTAGGCATTTTCTCAGACGGCTTATCTCCCGGCCATGAAAGCTTAACAGCTTCCTTGAAGTTTTTCGGGTTGTCATCGATGAAATTGATTGCGCATTTACCTGTACGCAAAATATTCTGTGCGGTGTTGGATGAGTTACGGCAATTAAGAAGCATTGCGTAATAATCTCTTCCCGCTACGTAATAAGGCTGAATAAGTGAATACGGTCCAAGGTTTGTCGTGCCGTCTTCGCAAAGTGTGCTTATTACAACCGTCGGCATAGGGAAAAACAAGGAAGTCTGGTAGAAGTTGTCCACTATCCTTAAGTTCTCAAAACTACTCATAATATACCTCCATTTATTATAATTCAAATAATTAACTAACAAGTTTCTCAATAATGCATTGTATATCTTTAAACTCTGCGTTTTCCGATGTCATGGTAAGAAGCGTATTGGCGATATGCTCTGATAGCATAATGCTATCTACACCCTTAACCCCCTCGCATGCAGGAAGAAGGATATTCGCTATAACTTTTTTTAATTGCACGTGTCGCTCTGCAAGAGTTACCGCATAATTTGTTCTTACCTTTTCATCTTTAAAGAGAAAATCATACTTACGTGTAAACTCAGCTAGATTCTCACCGATTTCTTTTATAAAGGTGACCTTATCATTTAGCTTTACTTCCTTCATCTTACCGGTGCACTCCCACCAGTCCTCAAGGATAATCGCAGATATCAGGATATCCTTGGATTTAAAGTAATTATACATTGTTCCGGTCCCGATATTACAGCCTTCTGCGACGCTTCTAATCGTCATTCCGGCGTAGCCTTTTTCGAAAAGCTGTTTTCTTGCCTCATTTATAATTGTCTCTTTTAAATTCTCAAGTATTTTAGGCATATGAACTCCTTTATGAACGTGTTCATTTTAATTATAACAAAATTGTTTGTTTTTTCAATAACAAATTTGACAAACACATCGCCACACAAAAAGGAGCATCTTCCCGATGCTCCTTTACTGATTATATTATTAAAACTATCTCTAGCTCATCTTACCGATTACGGCGTCTTCAAGCTGCTTACATGCACGCTCGACCACGCTTAACGGACACGCAAGATTGAATCTTGCAAAGTTTTCACCTTCAGGTCCGAACATATCTCCGTCGTCTACCCATATACGTGCCTTCTTCGCAAGGAATTCTTTTAATTCATCATTTGTCATTGCAAGGCCGCTCATGTCAACCCATGCAAGATATGTTCCTTCAAGCTCAGACATTGTAAGCTCCGGGATATGATCTTCGATAAACTTTGCCATGTAATCGCGGTTACCTTCTATTGTCTTCTTTAATTTCTTAAGCCATCTGTCGCCGTGTCGATATGCTGCTTCACATGCCGCGATTCCCATCGGTCCTATCATACCAACCGAGAGCTTATCAAGTTCCGCCTGGAACTTTTCCCTCAAATCTTTATCAAATATGATGATATTTGATGTCTGTAAACCTGCGAGGTTGAAT
>JAFRZM010000035.1 GCA_017442585.1 Lachnospiraceae bacterium
CATACCTATTGATTGAAGCACAGATCCTGCTTCGATATTAACTGTTGCAAGGTTTTCGCAAGCACAAAACGCACCCTCTCCTATACTTGTAACTGTACTTGAAAGCATAGCAGATACTATATTTAAATACTTCTCAAACCCATTGCCAAAGGCATAGTCACCTATATGGGTCACACCATATCCGATTACTACAGCTGATATATTATCCCGATTGCCATGCCAAGGAGCGGGAGTGACATTCTCATTATAATCTGCCATCGCTCCGTTTCCGCCATCGCAATCGTACACATTAGTAATAGTCTTTCCGGCGTATGTTCCGCCTGCACTATACGAATTCGCATCATAGATAACATACATAGTACCATCATTAGTAAGCAATGCCTTCACCGTATTATCTACCGCTTTTACCTTAATACTTGCCTGAGGTGTCATCGTGCAAATGAGTATAACACTTAATAATATGCCCAATACCTTTTTTAACTTCATCTTCATAGTTCACCTGCTCCTCATAATAACGTACAACTATTATTAATATACCATTTTGCTAAAACTCTAACAACAAAAAATTTTCTTTTAACAAAAAATCAATTATTATAAGTACATCGTACACTCTAAGAATTCAGCACGAATTTTTCAATTACCTCAGCAACTCCACCTTCGTTATTGTTGAGTGTCGTTACGTAATCTGCGATGTCTTTCACGCAGTCGGCACCGTTACACATCGCGACACCAAGGCCTGCCATTTCTATCATCGTAAGATCGTTGCGTTCATCGCCTATTGCAATAGTATCTTTCATGTCAAAACCGAATATCTTTGACATATTTACGATACCGTCTCCCTTTGAGATATCGCTAGGCATATACTCAAGATACTCTTCGCATGAAAAAAAGGAATGTAAACTACCTGTTTCAAACTCTGGATGTTCATTTCTAAAACGTACTATCTTTTCGTTATCAAAAGAAATCAAAAGCACTTTCAAAGATGGGCTTTTAAGTGTATTGATTATACTGTCCCTTATCTCATACTCCATCTGCCCGTTCTTGCAATAAAACTTAAGTTCTTCATCTTCGCTCTTGCAGATAACTTTGTCATTTTCGTAAGCCTGGACATGTATGCCATATTTATCAGCTTCCGATTCGATATTATGTATTTCATCCATTGAAAGAGTCTTTTCAAAGATAACTTGCTCCTTCGTACAATCATATATCATTCCGCCATTATAGCAGAGGATAAAGCACCCATCTTTGTAAAGACCGGCATTTTTCGCACCGATTATTGCCGCAGACTTTGGGCGTCCGGTAGCTATTATCACCTTATGCCCCTTAGATAACGCCTTATCTATTGCCTCTTTATTTTTATCGCACACTTTCTTTTCGTCGTTTAAAAGCGTCTTATCAAGATCGACGAATATATATTTTACTTTATTCATTTATATCCTTTCATATTGAAGTTATCATCTATATTTCTTATAATTATAATATGAGGAAGGTGAGAATATGAATGTCAAAGATTTCTTTATCAAAAACTTAAAATGGTTTATTCTCGGAATTATAATTATATTAGTTACCACATTTATAATCATTAACAGAATCAACAACCACGTTACGCTTAACGATTCATACGTTAACGGTAATTATGGCGGTAATCTTTATAACGGCGGCTATTTTTGTGAACATAACGGCACGCTTTTCTTTGCAAACCCTGATGATAAAATGTCTCTTTACAGCGCATCGCGTAATTTTGACGATTTGAAAAAAATAAGTGGTTATTCTGTTGCATACATCAATGCCGACGACAATTACGTTTATTTTTCAAAGCAAGACCGCAAAGGCAACGGCGCTTTTTCCTTCTTGCAAGTCGATAGATGTGCACTTTACCGCGTAAAGCATAACGGCAAGAAAGAAACAGCAATCGATCACGACCCTTGTATGTATTCCTGCCTCGTCGGCAATTACATATATTACATACATTATGATGAAGATAACGCTTCTACCCTTTATAAGATTAAAATCAACGGTAAAGAACGCGAAATGGTAATGAAAGAACCCGTTATTGCCGTATATGCAAACGAAAGATACATTTACTATACCGGTGTCGAAAAGGATCACCATCTTTACAAACTCGATACCGAAAGTAAATCAAAGATGATCGTTTCAACAAGAGAATTCTACAATCCAATAATCATTGATAATTACGTATATTATATGGATCCCGAAAACGATTATCACATTACAAGCCTTAACCTCTCAACAGATGAAAAGTTCGACATAACACACGCACGTGCAGATTGCTTCAATATGTACGGCAACTTCATCTTCTACCAAAAGAATAGGGAAGGTGAGGAAGGCCTTTACCGCATCCGTCTTGACGGAACTAACGAAGAACTGATTGCCTCCGGTGTTTACTGCAACATCAATGTCACAACATTTAACGTATACTTTTCGTTATATGACGTTGAAGACAGTTTCTATATGATCCCGACTTCCGGCAAGATTGTAATGACCAAATTCTCGCCGGGAATCGAAAATAATAATTAAAACGTATCAAACAGCGATATCTGATTGCTCTCCGGAAGCTCAAGTATTTTCAAATCACTTAAAAGATCTGCAACCGTAGAACCTACATGAGCTCGTTCCTTAAAATCATCTTTTGAAAGGAACGGGCCATTTTTTGCAGCTTCCGCAATAGAATCTGCAGCAGTTTCTCCAAGGCCTCCTATCGAAGTTAAAGGTGGCATAAGCTTTCCATCGATAATCTTAACATTTCTGGCGTCAGCCTGAAAGACATCAATCTTCATAAATTCAAATCCGCGTGCATACATCTCAAGAACACTACGCATATCTTTAAGCATATCCTTTTCGTTCTTTGTAGGATTCTCTTTGGCACGTATCTGTTCCATCGTGAATTTGAGCTTTTCCTTGCCTTGGCACATCATTTCATAATCAAGCGGTGCTCTAATCGAAAAATATGCCGCATAATAGCAAAGCGGATAATAAAGTTTCCAATATGCAATACGCCATGCCATCATAACATATGCGGCGGCATGTGCCTTAGGGAACATATACTGGATCTTTTCACATGACCAGATATACCAATCCGGCACATCATGTGCACGCATTTCTTCCTTCCATCCTTCCCACTTTTGAGACTTACCCTTGGCAACCTTACCCTTACGTACATCTTCCATGATTTTGAAAGACATTTCAGAATCAAGGCCTTTATTTATAAGATAAGTCATAATATCGTCTCTCGTACAAATCGCAGTAGAAATTGTAGCCTTGCCTTCCGCAATGACCGTCTGGGCATTATTTACCCATACATCCGTACCGTGAGACAGACCGGAAATTCTTATAAGATCCGAAAAACACGTTGGTTTCGCATCAAGAAGCATCTGTATTACGAAATCAGTACCAAACTCAGGAATACCAAGTGAACCCGTCATACATCCATCAATATCCTCAGGTTTAATTCCAAGCGCATCAGTGCTTTGGAAAAGAGACATAATTCTTTTGTCATCAAATGGTATGCTCATCGCATCCACACCCGAAAGATCTTCAAGGCGGCGAACCATGGTCGGATCATCGTGTCCTAAAATATCAAGCTTAAGTAAGTTATGGTCTATAGAGTGATATTCAAAATGTGTAGTTATAATATCAGACGTAATATCATCCGCAGGATGCTGTATAGGCGTAAAAGAATAGATTTCTTCACCCAAAGGCAATACAACAATACCTCCCGGATGCTGTCCTGTTGTTCGTCTTACACCGGTACAGCCACCGACAAGTCTGTTAATCTCAGCCTCTCTTTTATGAATTCCTCGTTCTTCATAATACTTTTTCACAAGGCCGTATGCGGTTTTATCAGCCAGTGTACCTATTGTACCGGCTCTATATGTCTGTCCTTCTCCAAAAATAACTTCAGTATATTTATGGGCTTTAGACTGATACTCACCTGAAAAGTTAAGGTCTATATCAGGCTCTTTATTACCTTCAAATCCAAGGAATGTTTCAAATGGAATGTCAAAACCGGCTTTCAAAAGCGGCGCACCGCATTTTGGACATGCCTTGTCAGGCATATCGCAACCGGCCATTCCGGCATATGCTTTTACCTCATCTGAGTCAAAATCACTGTAGTGACATTTTTCACAATAATAATGCGGTCTAAGAGGGTTTACTTCCGTAATACCGGCCATTGTTGCAACAAAAGAAGAACCAACGGATCCTCTGGAACCTACTAAATAACCATCTTCGTTTGATTTCCAAACAAGTTTCTGCGCAATTATGTACATAACCGCAAATCCGTTACTGATTATAGAATTAAGCTCTCGCTCTAATCTCTCTGTAACAACAGGCGGCAACGGATCACCATACATCGAATGCGCTTTATTATAGCAAATCTCTCTAAGCATTTCGTCCGAATGCGGAATAACAGGCGGACACTTATCAGGGCGTACAGGCTCTATATATTCGCACATATCTGCTATAAGATTAGGATTCTTTATGACAACTTCTTCTGCTTTCTTCGCACCAAGGTATGAAAACTCGTCAAGCATTTCTGTAGTCGTACGAAGAAAAAGCGCAGAATCCTCGTCCTCAAATCCCTTGCCGACTAATATAATTCTTCTATATATCTCATCTTCAGGATCAAGATAATGCACATCACAAGTCGCACATACAGGCTTATTAAAGTCTTCTCCGAGCTTCACTATATATTTATTAATATCTTCAAGTTCTGTTCTTGAATGGAATAACGCTTTATCACCGCGAAGCATAAATTCATTATTGCAAAGCGGCTGTATCTCCAAGTAATCATAAAAAGATACTATATTGGCTATTTCAGCATCCGAACGTTGCCTTATAATTGCCTGATAAAGCTCGCCGGCTTCACATGCAGATCCCAAAATAAGGCCTTCTCGATATTTTTCAATAAGCGTTTTAGGAATTATCGGAACTTTGTTATAATACTTCAAATGAGATTCCGAAACCAATCTATATAAATTAATTCTTCCTATCTCATTTTTAGCAAGTAAGATTATATGATAATGCGGTAATTTTCTAATTGTTGCATCATCATTTGCCGCAAAATCATTTGCTTCATTAAGCGTATTTATATTTAAATCTTTTAATCTTTTAGCAAGCGCAATAAAGATAAGTGCAGTACATTCGGCATCATCTACCGCTCTGTGATGATGTTCAAGAGATATCTTTAATGCTTTTGCAACCTGATCAAGTTTATATTTTGCAATAGTCGGTATAAGACATCTGGCCATGCTTATTGTATCAACTATCGTGTACTCTTTATTAATGCCAAGTTCTTTTGATTTTACACCAATAAAGCCTGTGTCAAACTCAGCATTATGAGCAACAAGTGCACTGTCTCCTATAAAGTCAATAAATTTAGGCAAAACCACTTCAATCGGATCCGCATCTATAACCATTTCATCAGTTATTGAAGTAAGTTCGGTAATTCTGTACGGTATAGGTACCTTAGGATTTATAAACGTCGAAAATCTGTCTACAATCTCACCGTTAACAACCTTTACAGCACCGATTTCTATTATCTTTTCGGTTACAGGATTTAATCCGGTAGTTTCTATATCAAATACAACATACGAATCATCAAGGCTTTTATTATTTGGATTTACTGCTATACCCTTTGAATCATCGGCAATATAACCTTCCATACCATATATTACTTGTATATCATCTATACTGTGATCTTTAAGGTAATGAAAAGCCAGCGGGAATGCCTGCACATTTCCGTGATCCGTTATTGCGATTTTCTTATGTCCAAATTCACGCGCACGTTGAATTATATCCGCAACATCACTTACACCATCAGAATCACTCATTTTGGTATGACAATGAAGCTCAACACGCTTATCCAAAGCATTATCTACACGTTTAACTCTGAAATCCGTTGATTTCTTGATGCCGGAAATATGGGATATTGTAAGCTCTTTGTCATATGTATCAAGAGCGACAAGACCTTTTACCTTGTAAAATGCATTCACTTTTATTGCTTCGTTTATTTCGGGGAACTGCTCTTCTTTAACAAATATCTTAAACGAGATTGTATCCGTAAAATCCGTAATATTCGCGATAAAAAGATAATTTCCGGACTTTAATTGTCTGCTGTCCGTACTCAATACCATACCGTTAATTACGATATCGATATTTTCACCTTCAATATCTTTGATAAATATAGATTCTTCATCAAAGTCTCTACCGTAAACCACATCCGGATTATTTGATTTGGAAGCCTTTTCCTTGTAAAACTTATCTTTATTAAAGCTCTTTTCTTTATCTGTATTCTTAACAACTTCTTTCTTATCAGACACTTTGTCCTCGGAAGGTTTGCTGTCGGAACCTAAATCATCAATTATATCCTTACCCGCTTTTAAAAGCTTATCGTCTTCTATTTTTCTTAAGTTATTCTCAATCTTAATTACCTTCTCGCGGAACAGCGCTTCTTTTTTAAGCTCTTTCTCAGTGTTATCGGTAATTACGTAGTCTATTAAAATATCGCATGTAAGGCCCGCACGTTCAGCAAAAACCTTATGAAAATATCCAATTAACTCACTTTCAAGCTCTTTTGCAATAACGTTTTGTGATGTAGTAATTACAATTGAATTATCGTCCGTAAATGATACATCACTTCCGTTATATAACGAAAACAGCAAAGCATTATTACGGTTTAATTCCGTATAAATGCTGTCTTTATATTCCTTATAAAATGTCCTTGCGGTATACTGGGATGAAAGCTTGAATTTTTCGATTATTATAACATTCGCGTTTGGAACATTAGGAAAAAGCTTATTCTTTAAGATTCGAATAAGCTCATAGATTGTCTGTTTTTCAATTATATGGTTGGACTGTAAGCTAATCTTTACCGCATCTTTCTTCGAATTCATTGTAATTCGTTCAATTACGGCATCTTTTACAGCCCGCTTTATATCATCCGGCAAATTTAAATCCGGAAAAACTTCCATAAACAAATTCATAAACTAACTCCAATGATCAAGTTCTGCTTTTAATGTACTTAAAAACTCGCTTTCCTTAATCTTACCGACTATTTCACCGTGTTTAATAAGAAGACCTTCTCCGATTCCTCCGGCTATTGCAAGGTCTGCTTCTTTGGCTTCTCCCGGTCCGTTTACAACGCAGCCCATAACTGCAACCTTTATATCAAGGTCGTAATTTGCAATAAGCTTTTCAACCTCCGTTGCAAGTGATATAAGGTCTATCTTGGTTCTTCCGCATGTAGGGCACGAAACAAGCTCTATGCCGCCTTTTCTTAAACCTAATGTCCTAAGAATAGTCTTTGCGGAAATAATCTCATTCACAGGGTCTCCTGTTAAAGAAACTCTTATAGTGTCACCTATACCCTTAGAAAGTATAAGACCTAAACCTATACCGGATTTTAAGTTTCCGGAATATAGCGTACCTGTCTCCGTTATGCCTATATGCAACGGATAATCCATTTTATCAGCTATAAGCTCATTGGCCTTTACGCACATCATAACATCCGATGTTTTTATGGAAACCACGAGATTCTCGTATCCCATATCTTCAATCATGTGAACTTTATCGAGTGCGCTTTCAACTATTCCTTCAGCAGTAACGCCGTTATATTTTTCAATTAAATGCTTTTCCAAAGAACCCGAATTAACACCGACTCTTATAGGAATATCAGCCATTTTTGCTTCATTAACAACGGCGCGAACATTATCTATAGAACCGATATTACCCGGATTAATTCTAATCTTATCTGCGCCTTTCTCAATAGAAAGTAACGCAAGCTTGTGGTCAAAATGAATATCTGCAACAAGCGGAATATGAATATTCTTCTTAATTTCCGGTAAGTTATTCGCTGCTTCAACAGTCGGGACCGTAACACGAATAATCTCACAGCCTTTATTTTCAAGCTCTAAGATCTGAGAGATTGTAGCCTTAGCATCTTCTGTTTTCGTATTTGTCATTGATTGAATAAGTATAGGATTATTACCGCCTATTACCTTATCACCAATTCTTATTTCTCTTGAATATCTTCGCATTTTGACCTCAATACTTAAAACGGTAAAAGTTTTCTAATATCATTAAACATAACAACAACCATGAGTAATAACAGTACCGCAAGACCTGCAAGATGAATCTTACCTTCAAGATCCGGATTTATTCTCTTTCTTCGTACAGCTTCAATTATGAAGAAGAATAATCTGCCTCCGTCAAGCGCGGGAATAGGCAAAAGATTCATCACGCCAAGGTTTGCCGATAATAAAATGCACATCGAGCACATAGATAAGAACACCGTTAAAGCTCCGCTTTTCTCGGATTCTTGATACGTATCACTTATAACCGAAACAATTCCTACCGGACCTGAAAGTTCATTTACAGACACTTTGCCGGTTATTAATAACTTAAGGCTTGTGAAAGTCGTATCTATATAATACTTCACTTCATATATCGAATTCTTGAGTATTGTTAATATGTTTCCCTTAACCGGCAACATGCTTGAAATTCCAAGCATATAACGTCCATATTCTTCGTTATATGTAGGTTTTAATGTTGTTGTAAGCTTCTTGTCGTCACGTATAAATGTTACATCAACATCTTCGCCTGCATGGACGTACATATAAAAGGTTATCTCACTGAAAAGATGAATTCTTTTATTGTTAAGCTTTACTATCTCATCACCTTTTTGAAGACCGGCATTTTCGGCACTATATCCTTCCATGACATCACCAATTGTAGACGTTACGGAACCTGAAATAGCTACAACTACAACAGAAAGTATGAATGCCAATATAAAATTAAATAACGGACCTGCAAAAACCACGCTCATTCTCTGCCATACGTTCTTCTTGTTAAAAGAACGATTGTCCGAAGAATCCTCGTCTTCGCCTTCCATCATGCAAGCTCCGCCAAACGGAAGCGCCTTTAAAGAATACTTTGTCTCTCCAAAGGTCTTTCCTATAATTGTAGGTCCAAGACCTAAAGAGAACTCATTTACCTTAATATCATTAAGCTTGGCAAATAAAAAATGTCCAAGTTCATGAAATAACACGATAAATGAGAATATAAGAATTGCAATTAATATACTTACTATGTTCATTATTTCCACCTTGAATTAATATATTCAATCGTCTCATTTTGAGTGCTTAATATCTTATCGAGAGAATCCGCATTATTAGTTTTAACATTTTCCATGGCATTCTCGATTATATCAAGTATCTCAAGATATTTAATCTTTTCGTCAATAAAAAGCTTTACCGCCTCTTCATTTGCAGCATTAAACACTGTCGGCATATTGTCGCCACATTCTGCAGCCTTAAATGCAAGACGCAATCCTTTGAACAAATCAAGATCCGGCTCGAAAAATGTAAGTTTACCAACCTTAAAGAGATCGAGTCTATCTGTTATGCCCTCTCTTCTTTCCGGATAGGTAAAAGCGTACTGAATAGGAAGTGCCATGTCCGGTATTCCCATCTGTCCGATAATTGCACCATCATCAAGTTCAATAGCTGAATGAAGTATGCTTTCGGGGTGAATCACCACCCTTATATCAGATAACGGAACATTAAATAACCACTTTGCTTCCATAACCTCAAGGCCTTTATTGACCATTGTAGACGAATCAATGGTTACTTTTTTGCCCATGGCCCAGTTTGGATGCTTTAAAGCATCTTTTAATGTTACATTTTCAAGCTGTTCCTTTGTATAAGTTCTAAACGGCCCACCTGATGCAGTAAGTAGTATCTTAAATATCTTGTTATCACCGATTCCCTGTAAAGACTGAAATATTGCCGAATGTTCACTATCAACCGGAAGAATCGAAACTCCATAATCCTTTGCGAGCGGCATTATTATCTGCCCCGCTGTGACAAGCGTTTCTTTATTTGCCAACGCAATAGTTTTCTTATGTTTTATAGCCTCAATAGTAGGTAAAATACCCATCATTCCGACAACGGCAGTCAATACCATGTCTGCCTTATCGTATGTTGCGCACTCAATAAGGCCTTCCATGCCATATGTAACCTTACAATCAATATCTTTAACAGATGCGCGTAAACAATCAGCATCTTCCTTACGCTCACAAGACACAATATAAGGCTTAAAACGTCGTATTTGCTCTTCCAAAAGCTTAATATTTCTTCCGCACGAAAGCGCAACCGCTCTCATATCGGAATTATTCTCTATTATCTTTAATGCTTTGGTTCCTATGGAACCCGTAGAGCCAAGTATTGCAATATTTTTCATTATATTAAAACACCTTATGTAAGATAAAATACTAAAATATACATTAACGGAGCAGTAAATATAACGGAATCAAATCTATCAAGCACTCCACCATGTCCAGGTATAAGCTTACCGTAATCCTTGATATTATAATTACGCTTAATAGCTGATGCTGCAAGATCTCCGTACATTGATATAACCGCACCCACAATCGTAACAACAGCACTTATAATCAGCTCTTTATCTGAAAGAACTATGAAATTGTTCATGGCAAAAGCATAAATCAATGTTATGAGTGTTGCTCCGACAACACCACCAACAGCACCTTCAATAGACTTCTTCGGACTTAAAATAGGTGCCATTTTATGCTTACCGATAAGCATACCCACACAATATGCGCATGTATCGGTACCCCATGAGGCTATAAATATAAGCCACACAAAGAAAAGACCATGTTCACCATGCATTCTGATTCTGTAAATAAAAGAAAGCATAATCGGTACATAGAACACTCCAAAGAATGCAAGCGCAACATCTTTTATCTGATACTTTGTATGATTGATCACATATAAAATCATAAATACAATCAAAATAAGCATCATAAACAACAAGAAGTCATCAATGACTCCTGTGTAAAGATTTAAATAGTATCCTGCAGTAAACACATAACCTATATATGCAAATACTGATTTCTGTATACCTATTGCACGATAGAATTCAAATTCTCCCACAATCGACAATCCAAATATCATTAAAAGTAACGGCAAACCGCCGAAATGTAAAAGAAATATTAAAGCGATCATCATTACCACACCGCTTAAAGCTCTTTTCCAAAACAATTATTTGTCCTCCTTAATAGCGCCAAAACGTCTGTCGCGTTTATTATACTCTTCGATAGCTTTATCAAGCTCATTTTCATCAAAATCAGGCCACGCACAATCCACAAATAAGAATTCCGAATATGCTGCCTGCCAAAGAAGAAAGTTTGACAAACGCATTTCTCCGCTTGTTCTTAAAATAAGATCCGGATCCGGGATATCTTTAGTATAAAGATTTTCGGATATTACATCCTCTGTAATCTCATCAACAGCCAATGCACCGTCACTGATTTTCTTATATATCTCTTTAAAGGAATTAAGGATTTCGGCCCTTCCGCCATAATTTATTGCAATTGTTAAGTTTAATCCTGTATTGTCCTTCGAAACATCTTCAAGCTCTTTAACTTTATCCTTTAAAGTATCTGAAAGTCGTTCTCTGTCACCAATCATACGAACGACCATATTGTCTTTTTTAGAATCCTTTATGCATTTATCAAGATAAGTACCGAATAATTTCATTATAGCACTTACTTCATCTTCCGGCCTATTCCAGTTCTCGGTAGAAAATGCATAAACTGTAAGATATTTAATGCCTCTTTTATACGCAGCACGGCAAATCTTTTCAAGTGTTTTAGCACCTTCAATATGACCGGCCTTTCTAGGCAGCCCTCTTTTTTTAGCCCATCTGCCGTTTCCGTCAAGTATTATCGCAATATGCTCTAACTCTTTCATAATAATCCTCATAATAAGAAAGGAACAGGCTTTAACGGCCTGTTCCCGTAATTTTAAACCGTCATGATTTCTTTTGTTTTCTCTTCGATAAGCTCATCAACGTTCTTAATATACTTATCTGTAAGCTTCTGAATTTCTTCCTCCAAAGAAGCAATCATATCTTCGGAGATATCGGAAGACTTAAGCTTTTTCATTGCGTCGTTTGCATCACGTCTTATATTACGTACAGCAACCTTTGCATCTTCACCTTTTTTCTTAACATCTTTTGAAAGCTCTTTACGGCGTTCCTCTGTAAGCTCAGGGAATACAAGACGTATTACCTTTCCATCATTAGTCGGATGAATTCCAAGATCAGACATATTAATTGCCTTCTCAATCTCTTTTAAAAGAGATGGCTCCCATGGCTGAATCTGAATAAGTCTTGCTTCAGGCACCTGGATATTTGCTACCGCATTAATGTTTGACGGTGTTCCGTAATAATCAACCTTGATATTATCAAGTACGTGTGGATTGGCACGACCTGCACGGATAGTACCGTATTCATTGATAAGATTCTGGATAGTTTTATCCATTTTATCTTTATATACAACTATTCTCTCGTCCATTGTTTAATCCTCCGATTATGCTTTTACTCTTGTTCCGTTGAAGTTACCACTGATTGCTTTAACAATAGAATTTTCTTCCTGTAGAGCAAAAACATACATTGGCATCTTCTGCTCCATACACATAATGGATGCAGTAAGATCAACTACAGCAAGCTTCTTCTCGAGTACTTCTTCAATACTGATCTCATCATAACGCTTTGCATCAGAATTAGTCTTAGGATCTGAATCATATACTCCGTCAACTGCCTTTGCAAGCAAAATAACATCAGCATGTATTTCTACTGCTCTAAGTACAGTTGCTGTATCTGTGGAGAAGTAAGGATGACCTGTACCTCCCGCAAAGAATACAACCATACCTTTTGAGAAGTATTTATTGGCTCTGTCAAGAGAATATAACTTTGTAAATGAACCGCATTCAAACGGAGTTAAAACTGCTGTCTTCATACCCACGGACTTAAAAAGCTCAGATACATAAATACAGTTCATCACCGTAGCAAGCATACCAATCTGATCGGCTTTAGAGCGCTCCATTCTTTCGGATGTTCTGCCTCTCCAGAAATTACCTCCACCGATAACTATACCGACTTCGATACCTTTATCGGTAAGAGCTTTAACCTGATTTGCAACATTTATACAAGTTGCTTCATCAAAACCGGTCTTCTTCTCACCGGCCAATGCTTCGCCGCTTAACTTAAGCAATACTCTCTTCATAGTAAAACTCCTTAGTTATTGAAAAGTCCCTGAATATCAATATCAGAATAACACTGTGAACAGAATCCTTCGATAACTGCACCGTTGTTAATCTGAACTGAACGAGACTTAATGTTACCCATGATAACAGCTGATGTATCAACTACAACAGGTCCCTGAACATCAATATCACCCTTAACAGCACCGGCAATAACCGCTGATGTAGCAGAAATATTTCCAACGATAACAGAACCTGCACCAACCTTAACAGATCCTTCAACAATTATTTCGCCGTTGATCTTTGCAGAATCAGCAAAGAATTCGGCAGACTGTGAATTACCGTTAATAACGCCTGCAGATACAACGAGCTTACCGTTACATCTTACGTCACCGTTTAATACACCACGTACTTCAACTGAACCTGTTGACTCAAGGTTACCTGTAATTGTCATGCCTTCAGTAATTACCGCATTCTCATTTGTAGCTGAATTGTAATTTGCTGCCGCACGAGGTGCAGGTTGTGACTGTGTCTGATATGTAGTCTCTTTGTTATAGGAAGGAAGTATAAACTCTTCAGGAACTTCCTCTTCAGGAACCGCATTCTTGAGCTCGTTTGTAAGTTCTTCCATTCTGTTTTCGCTTTCTTCATCTAAATCTAAGGCAGCGCTCTTCTCGAGATATCCGGCATCCTTTTCTTCGCCCGGCATCATTTCGTTAACTGCTGTAGAAAGATCCTCTTTAAAATCTTTAAAAAAACTCATCTTTTAATCCTCCGCTTTTTCATTGAGTAACAACCGACTCAACCTTAATATGCTGAATAGGTGTTGTATTATCATCGATAGGAAGTATTACGTATCCTTTTTCAAGAATTTTCTCAATTATCGTAGGTAATGCTTCTACCGTTGAAGTCTTTGCTCTAGCGTCATGCATAAGCACAACATTTGTTTGATACTTGCCGACATCTTTCATTACATTATCCACAAGCTGGTCTACTGTATAATTCTTGGCTGTGGCATCTCCGTTAACCACATTCCAATCAAAGTATACATATCCCTGTTCGGTAACATATTTAATGATGTCTTTCATCGATACAGCACTGACGGTATTTGAACTTCCGCCCGGGAATCTTATGAACTTACATCTTACTCCCGTAGCATCAAATACAACATCCGAAATCTTTTGAAGATCCTTTGCATAATCCTCTACAGATTTATAGATTGAACTATATCTGTGCGAATACGAATGAAGAGCTATAGTATGACCTTCATCAACAATTCTCTTGTAAAGCTCCTTTGAATAATCATCTGTCTTACCTATTACAAAAAATGTTGCCTTTACACCATATTCTTTTAAGATGTCCAGTATCTTCTCAGTATTCTCCGACGGACCATCATCAAATGTAAGATATACCTTAATGGCGTTTTCATCTATCGGTTCGTCTTCACCTGTATCATCAATCGGATCATCGGTAGGCTCGTCATCTTCTCCGATATTATCATCTTTATTATTATCGACGTCATTCTTTTTCGAGTCAGAATCCCCCGTCGCATCAGCCTGATTATGCCGCTCTACGTTGTCGATACGTTTATTTGCAGCGGTTATGGATATAGTTAGTATAACAATTGCAGTCAAAGAAAAGATCATCCAAAATGATATCAAACCAATAATGACTTTCTTAATCCTGTTAACTCTTCTGCGGCGTCTTTCTCTTTCTCTTAAACCTGAAATTGGTTCGTTACTCATAAATAATTGCCTCCAAAAAAGTTCCTTTTTCATTTTACCACATACAGAAAAAACTGCAATTATTAATTTAAATTTAATTTTTAGTAAAATATCCGTTTATTTTGAGAACTCATAAAGTGCTATTCCGCATGCCATCGACAGATTCAGCGAATCAATGGTGTTTTTATGTTTGATTAGTATACTTTTCCCGTATTTTACATACTCATCAGGAAGTCCTGTCGCCTCATTACCAAACACCAGGGAAAAGCACTCGGAATTATCGCGTTTTAATGTTTGCAAATTTTCCGCTCCTTTAAGCATAAACAGGTATATATTTCTTTGTTTGTTTCCGCTTACATATTCATCAAAAGAGCTGTATCTTTTAAATCGAAGTTGGAAAAGAGCTCCCATTGATGCTCTTACTACTTTAGGATTAAAAATATCGGCAGCAGGTTCTATGATTACAAGATCGTTAAAACCAAAACCGATACATGTTCTGATAATCGTTCCGAGGTTTCCCATATCACCCGGATTGACAAGCACCACGTGATTACCATTACTTAATTCTTCATTATATTTATTAAATATACCTATGCAAAATATATTTTCTTTGTCTCGAAGTTTTTCCACTATCTTCTTGCTTACAGACAAACTTATATTATTATCTTTACACAGAGATGTAAGTATTTCACGCTGTTCAGCGCTGTCCATATCCGGATGTACAAATACTTCGCGTACATATTGCGGCTTGTTTTTTAACAATTCTATAGTCGGAAAGGCTCCAAGGGTATAAGAATACTCGTCTTTATTCTGATATTTTTTATATGCTATATCACTCGACATCTTTATAAAACTCCTCTATATTACTTCTCGCCGCCAGAAAATATTTATTTAATGACGGATCAAACTGCGTACCCATATTCTCTTCTATGATACGATAGACCTCCGAAAATGGCATTTTTTCCTTATAGCAACGTTTGCTTACCAATGCATCATATGTATCGGCAACAGCCATTATTCTTGCCTCAAAAGGAATAGTATCACCGCTTATACCTTCAGGGTATCCCGTTCCATCAAACTTTTCATGATGGAAATGCGCCATATTCTCAGCAATCTTAACAAATTCCCTATCATCAATACCTGATAATACCTGACGTACAATTCCTGCACCCATCATGGAATGCTTCTTCATGATTTCAAATTCTTCTTCGGAAAACCTCTCCGGTTTACGCAAAATTGCATCATCTATAGCAATTTTTCCCAAATCATGCATAGATGCCGCCTTTACAACACGCTCATAAAAACCTTCCGGCACAATTAAAGAAGCATCTTTTTCCATTTCATTAACCAAAAGCCTAATCACATGACTTGTTCTTTTAATATGACCACCTGTAGAAACGTCTCTACTTTCAACCATATCCGCCATACCGAGGACCATCTTGTCCTGAATTTCCTGAATATGCTTTGTCTTAAGTTCTACTTCCTTCTCAAGTTCTTCGTTATAACCATTGATAAGCTTTATATACTTTTGCTCTTTTGTATCATCCAAAACAAAGAACTGATATCCCTTAGGCCTTGTTCCAAACCTTATAACAGTTTGTGTAATCTTATATATATGATCGTCTTTTTCATAAAGAAACTCTTTATGAGCATTATAATCCGTTTCACCCATCCATTTATCAAGGGTATTAAAGAATTCTCCCGATACATCCACGCATTCGGACGGTTTCTTATCTACACTTATTCCGATAAGTTCCGGAAAGAACACTTTTGCCTCATCATTCGCACCTAAAAAGCGTCTATGCATATCAAAAGAGAAAAATCCCATTGCGCCTTTCTTTATAACAGATTCAAGAACAGAATCCTCAATCTGATAAAGCCCTGTTCTATCAGACATTATGATAAGTATAAATTGAAATATTACATATTGTAACGGCGCAGTTTCATACGTTGACTTAAGCAATCTCGTAGCAAAATATAAAACAACCGTTACCGTTTCCATTATAAGCACATAGTTTAATAATACTCTCGGAACACTCTTATTCCTGTAATTTACAAGAATTAGAGTAAGCCCTATAATAAGATAAACAATTATGATTCCATAAAATATTGTATGTCCGAGTCCATAATCCTTTATAAGGTACGTTACATCACCATTTGATGTAATATCCGCACTTTTATAATAAAACTTAGACATATCGTTACATATTACAAACAGGTAAAACGCTGTATTTAATGCAAATAATAAAAACGAAATCCATCTTTTAAGCCTGATTCCGCAGATATAAATAATATAGAATGTAATAAATAACTGCAGATAAATTCCACCCATATAGGTGATTCTATTGGCAATAAGTGCTTCCGACAAGGTAGTTGCTCTTGCCATCATAACATATCCAAGCTGAGCGACAGGAATAAGCGTAAAGATAACCGTAACTCTGGCATCAAAATATTTCTTGTACCTGGTTACATAAATCGTAGTGAATATAATAGATAATAAAAGCGCCGCAAAGTAATAGATCATTTTTCAAAACCTTCCAAATTAATGTGAAACAATTGTCTATTAGGTAAAAGCAAAAATACCCCGGTAAAAACCGGGGTATTGAATAACTTAAAATTAATTGCCCATCTGAGCAGCAACTTCTGCTGCGAAGTCTTCGTTCTTCTTTTCCATACCTTCACCGGTCTCAAAACGAACGAACTTGTTGATCTTGATTGTAGTGCCGGCCTTCTTGCCAACCTCATCAAGATACTGCTTAACTGTCTGCTTTCCGTCTTCAGCCTTAACATAAACCTGATCCATTAAGCAAACTTCCTTTAATTCCTTGCTTACACGACCTTCGATCATGCCCTGGATAACCTTTTCAGGCTTTGATGCTTCCTTAGGATCGTTCATGATCTGAGCGAGTAAGATTTCCTTCTCATGTGCAATATAATCAGCAGAAATCTCGCTTCTGTCAATATACTTCGGATACATAGCAGCTGTCTGCATAGCGATGTTATTAAGAGCTTCCTTAATATCATCATTTACGTTGTCGCACTTAGCATCGATGATAACACCGATTCTACCGCCACCGTGAACGTAAGAAACTACACAACCTTCTGTCTCTTCTACAACTTCGAAACGACGGATAGATAACTTCTCACCGATAACAGCAATCATTTCTACCTGCTTGTCGTTAACTGTCTTTCCTGCTTCCCAAGAGTCATTCATGAACTCTTCGATTGTAGCAGCCTTTGTATTTAATGCGTGATCTGCAACTTCCTTAACAAATGTCTGGAACTTCTCGTTCTTTGCAACGAAGTCTGTCTCTGAGTTAACTTCAACAACTGCGGCCTTATTGCCTACAACTGTAACGAAGCAAAGACCTTCTGCAGCGATACGGCTTGCCTTCTTCTCAGCCTTAGCCTGACCATTCTTTCTTAAGTACTCAACGGCAGCATCCATATCTCCGTTAGTCTCATTTAAAGCCTTCTTGCAGTCCATCATACCTGCGCCGGTCATTTCTCTTAAATCTTTTACCATTGCTGCTGTAATAGCCATATATTTAATCCTCCGTTATTAGTATATTTGATTGATTAGTTCTCTGATGCAATCTCTTCCATTGACATATTGTCTGAATCTGTTTCAACTTCTTCAGTATAAACAGCTTCACCCTGGTTGGCTTCGATAACAGCATCAGCCATCTTAGCTACGATAAGCTTTACGGCACGAATAGCGTCGTCGTTGCCCGGGATTACATAATCAAGTTCTTCAGGATCGCAGTTTGTATCAGCGATACCCACAAGTGTAATTCCTAATGTATGAGCTTCCTGAATACAGATTCTCTCCTTCTTAGGATCTACAACAAATATACAATCAGGGATCTTCTTCATTTCCTTGATACCGCCAAGGTTCTTCTCAAGCTTAGCCCATTCCTTCTTAAGCTCGATAACTTCCTTCTTTGGTAATACGTCAAATGTTCCGTCGGAAGACATCTTCTCGATCTGTTTTAATCTCTGAATACGATTCTGGATAGTCTTGAAGTTTGTAAGCATACCGCCTAACCATCTCTCGTTTACGAAGTACATACCGCAACGCTCTGCTTCAGACTGTACAGCTTCCTGAGCCTGCTTCTTTGTACCAACGAAAAGAATTGTACCGCCCTGTGCAGCGATGTCAGCGATTGCCTTATAAGCATCGTCAACCATTCCAACTGACTTCTGAAGATCAATGATGTGAATACCGTTACGCTCTGTGTAGATGTACGGAGCCATCTTAGGATTCCATCTTCTTGTCTGATGTCCGAAATGAACACCTGCCTCTAATAACTGTTTCATAGAAATTACGCCCATTTTACTTACCTCCATTGGTTAAAACTTCCATATGCGTCATTCTTTAGAAAAACCATAGGCACCATCTTCTAAAGTCGGCATATGTGATTCATTATAGTTACTCATCCAAACGCAAAAAGCACTTAAATGCATACGCGCTCAGACTAAAAAATAATATCACAAATCGCATAAACTTTCAAGTGCTTTCAATTATTTTATTAATTATTTCAGGATAAAACGCTTAATCCGTTCGTGTTGAAAGAATTTCAGCTATTTCAGCATAGGTCATTCCCTTTTTCAATGTATAAGTTCCCGGCTGCAAATCTTCATCAAGGTGATTGTCCATAAGCCATTTATTGTATTTTTCAGCATCGTCTATAAGACCTTTTTCAAATAAATGATTACTTATTACGTCAGAAAACTCCCCACCTCTTATGACAAACACAACGTATTCGTCTTCTTCAGGATTCTCATTATTATCTCCTGAATTATCATCAGAATCGCTTTGACCACCGTCGTCATTATCATCAGATGGGTCACTTTCGCTTTCTTTTGTATTATCGTCAGACTCACCGGTATCATTATTATCATCTTTATTGTCTTCACTTGATGATTCATTCTCTTTATCATCTTTAGAATCTTCATCAGGCATTATCATACCGAGTTTTTCGGCTTCTTTTATAATGTCTTCATTGCTCAACGAAGGTTTAAAACGCGAAAAGGCAATCATTAAAATGATTGCCGTAACTATCATACCTACGCCTGCGCCTCTAAGATAGTATTTAAACTTCATTAATATTATCCCCTCTGTATAAACCAAGGACTAACCTTACCTCACCAATGCCAAGACCTAATTTTCTGGCAATATCCACTTCACTCATGCCGGATTTATATGCCTCAAGTATTAAGTCATTATGATTCTTTTCTTCATCTGTAAGGTCATCTTCAACAGGCTCCAAAACAACAGGTTCCGGTTGCTTAGGTCGTTCAATCACTTCTTCAACCTGTTCAATGCGATCTTTTACCTGTTTATCAAGATATGCATTGGTTTCTTCTTTATATGCATCTATCTCGCCTTTTAAAGCCGTAAGATTATTGGTGCTTTTAACAATATCATCATGCTTATCATTAAGCATACTGTAAAGGAAAACTATCTCATTATGCGTTTTATTTATCTGTTCCAATACGCCGTCAGAATACTCGCTTATCGACTTAATCTTCTCATTAGTCTCACGTTCAAGCATTCTTTACGCCATTTCGGAATAAATATCAGCCTTATTGTCTACAGCCGCATCAATATTCTTCTCTGCTTCCTTAAGCTTTGTATCCACTATAACCTTTAATTGTTCTTCAGAAAGCCTTGAAATCTTCTCGACTTCTTTATCTGTAAGTTTTTCCGGAACAAAAAAGCTTGCAAACACAAATACAACTCCAAGAATTATTAAAACCGCTTCTAATATTCCCATATTTAAACCTTTAAACTAAATTCTTATATCAAAACCGGAAGACGGAGCATTCTTCTTTGTAACTTTATCTTTCGGTTCGTTTGCTTTATTTTTTTTGTTGCCTGACGCCATATATTTATTGCGTCCTTCTTCTCTTGCATCATGTTTGGTCGATGTTTCGTCCTTTTTATCCGAATCATTGACCTTATGCATTTTTTCCTCTATTTTTTTCTCTTCAACACGGCCAATCTGCTGTTGCTCAACAACCGGACGATTGTCTTCATTCTGCTTTACGGTACTTACATCCTGGCTTCGCTGCATCATGCCGTTAAAATTTACAGGACTTATTGACATATAAGCACCTTCCTTTCAACTACAGATTCTTGACTCTTACATCTCCGCCTTCTCTGACGAACTGGCAAAAGCCTCTTGCTTCACGTGTTGTAAGGCTAACTTCAGAAATAACAACCGTAACACCCGGATATGCATTCTTATATACCTTAACTCTTGCGTCAGATTCAGAAGAAATCTCCTGATGAAGTGCATCAAATTCCTGTCTTAACGGTTCAAGATCAGCCTGCATGACCTTATATGAAGCAGCAAGTTTCTGAACATATAAAAGTTTATCCTGAGGGATCTTTTCACCGGATGCAATCTTTGCTGTGAAATTCTCCAATATAGGCTTGATTGTATCAAGTTCCTTTTTCTTTTCTTTGATTGCATCAGCTAAAGCATTGTATTTTGCCTTCTTTTCAGGGCTTGAACCAACTTCCACCTGAGTCTGAGCACCCATCTCGGATCCCAAAATCTGAGTCTCTATAAGGTTTCCTGCACGTACAACACCGCCTGCAATAAGGCCCTTCTTACCTGCGACATGTACTTCGGTAGCTGCAGCAACCTTTGAATGCATAATACCTTCAGTTTCAATATATCCACCGCTTGATACTCTGGCGCTTTCAATAAATTTACTGATAACGTTACCCTTTGCTTCAAGTACTCCCTTATTCATGCCGTGAATACCACGCTTAATAACAATCTGACCTTCAGACTGAATATACGCACCTTCAACAACACCTTCAACAACGATATCTCCCTTAGCAGATACCTTGAAGCCTGATTTAACATTACCTTTTATTAAAACTGCACCGTTATACTCTATATCACCTGTAGAGTTATCTACATCTGCAGGTATTTCCAATACATCGGATACAAATACCTTACCGCCTGTTAATGTGGCATGACCCGTAACCTCTGTATAAATCTCTGTTCTATCTTCATTTGCAACAATATTATTACCAAAATCAAGATGAAACTCGCGAACATTATAAGGCTTAATAACATTACCCATAACATCCACACCCGGGTCTCCGTGATCAGGTGCGATAAGACGAGCAAGTTTCTGACCTTTTTGAACCATTGATACTGTATTTAGATCATGATAGTCAACAGTACCGTCTTCGAGTTTCTTAGGCTTTGTATTAGGATTTGTATTAAAGAAATACTCAATCTTACCATCATGTCCCTGACGTGGCTCTTTACCTTTTGCAAAGACATAATCTGTATTAAACTGACGATTATTTAAGAAATCATGGATTGCTTCAGGATCAACACCATAGACAACCTTTGCCTGCTGCAACTGAATGCAAATCTCGCGTTCATCCATAAGTGAACCGCCTTCCGACGCCGGATAGAATCGACATCTTGCCGACATTCTGTCTTCCATAATATCGATTTCCATAATTTCGTTATATGGTCTGAAAGGTTTCATACCAACACGAAATTCAGTATTGGCTTCTCTGTTTGCGCAAGCATTAGCCAATGCTTTTAAATCATATTCTTTAAGCTGTTGTCTGTCTAAATATGCAACAACATCCGATACCTTACACGGTTCTCCACCGTCCTTTGGCGCATTGATAACGCAATAAGTATCGTCCCCTCTTACAACTAATTGAACATATCCATTCTTGCCGGCCATAGTTTCCTCCTAATCGTACAACAGATCCATAAAATCACCCATGTGCTCTTTCATTTTGCCCAGGGCCTTTGTATGTAACTGAGAAACTCTAGATTCAGTCACTTCCAATATTAAACTTATCTCTTTTAATGTCATTTCTTCATAGTAATATAGAAGAATAACTTGTTTTTCTTTTTCGGTTAAAGCATCGAGGCTTTGTTTTAATGCCTCTTTTAAGCCTTCCTTTTCAATTGACTTCTCAGGCTCGATGAAATGGCTGTTGTTTCTGGCATCCATAACAGGTTCAGGGCCTTGATCCACAAACTCATTTAAGGACACAACATTCGTGACCTTCATCTGATTCTGCCAGTCTGCAAACTCTTCATTAGAAATATTAAGCTCTGCAGCTATTTCATCATCGGTCGCAATGTGTCCTTTGGTCTGTTCTATATTCTTGATTGCTTCGTCAATCTTGCGCTGTCTTTGACGAACGGTACGCGGAATCCAGTCCATCTTACGTACCTGATCCAATATGGCTCCCCTAATTCTAAGACTTGCATACGTCTCAAACTTAACCTCTTTTTCAAGGTTAAATTTATCAATCGCGTCTATAAGTCCGAATATACCATAACTTACAAGATCCTCGAATTCAAGATTACCGCCGAGATACATTCCAAGTCTACCCGCAACAACCTTGACAAGTGGCGCATATTCAAGTATGAGCTGCTCTCTTAATTCGGCCGTAGATGTTTTACGGTACTTAAGCCAGAGCATTTCTTTTTCATCCGCCTTCATTTACACCCTCCAAAGTCAAAGTTTACTACCCTTATAACTTATCCTCATCAGTCTTTTCGGTTACGCCGAATGAATCTTCTTCATTAAAGGCATTTTCTTCAAAATTCTCTTGATCCAAGTTATCAGAATCAAGATTTTCATCACCTGGCGTCAATTCTTTTAATTCATCAAATTCTTCATTCGTAACTATGATCATCTTATCAAGAACAACTTTAACAATTGAACCCAAAATATAAAAAATGACCATTACAAGAAGAACCGCCCACAGGAAATCTTTGATATCCTGCTTATATAAAATGCCGAAAACCGCACGGATAAGCCCTGCACACAGCATAACCACAGGAGGAACATATTTAGTCTTCATCAAAAACTCCTCCATATATTATAATAACACATTTTAAATTTCTTTAATATCTTTTCCTACAGCTTTTATAAGAAATTTACCTGTATCACAATAAAGCTCAACAGTTCTACCGTAGTTAAGACCACAGTCTTCTGCAATAAGCTTTATGCCAAGATTCTTTAATGTCTCCCTTGAAGCCTCTGCATTTCTCTCGCCGACATTACCGATATTAGATAAACCCTTCATCTCGAACATCTTGGCTCCGCCTGCTATTTTTGCAACTATACGTGCTTTTGAGGCTCCCATCGCAAGCATCTGATTAAGGAGTTCTGTAATGCCCGTATCGGCAAATTTTGCAATATTCGTATTATTTTTAATGGCTGTAGAATCCGGAAGCATTACGTGTGCAAGGCCGCCGATTTTCTTCATCGGATCATAAAGTGCAATACCGATGCATGATCCAAGTCCCAGAGTAGTGATTACATCATTGCCCTGGCCTGTTTTAAGATCAGCCATTCCGACTTTAATCATATCACTGAGCATTTAATAATCTCCTACATTTGAATTCCAAGAGCACCCAATATTTTCGAATAAGATTCCAATTCAGGTAAAAGAATAAAGTAACCGTCAATCATTACATTGTCGCCAAATTCTGTCTGAATTAAAAGCGCATGATCTCCGTACTGACCAAACTCAATTGCCGGAACAGAAAGAATTGCAGCCGCCATATCGATTGAAATATACGGAATTGACGGTGTAATTGTAAGTCCTGTCATCGATGCAAGCGCATTAAGATAAGAGCCTGTAATGATATTGCCGATTTCCTTTAATGCCGATAATTCCATCTCATCAAACAAAACCGGCGTATTCTCATCTCTGTACATGAGCTTATTAACAAGGAATTTAGCAGATTCAAGCGTCAAAATAAACATCATACTTCCCGAAATATCAGAACCTACTTCAAGGAATATACCTACAACCTGATCTTCTTCATCGCCGATTGCGGAACCAAGCTCAGGGAAAGTAAGTAACTGTACCTTCGGAACATTCATATCAAGTTTAACCTGTAACATAGATGCAATCGCAGTCGTCGCATTACCCGCACCAATGTTGCCGATTTCTTTTAAAACGTCAAAATATATATTATTAACGTCTTCCAAACTATACGGTGATGACATACTTCCTCCTTCTTATGACAATAGAGAGACCAAATTAAAAGGTCCCTCTACTGCCAATCTATTTGTTAGATTGCTTCTTTTTCTTCGATGATAGAGTTAAGTTCAAGTAAAGAAATAAGCTGATTGCTCTGTTTTCCGATGCCCTTAATGAACTGGCTCTTGTCATCTCGTGTATCAGGGATATAAGGGTCAATCTCGTTAGGCAAAAGTGTAACAACTTCTTTAACCTGGTCAACTATAACTCCGAGAGTACCGTGCTCTTCAAACTTAAGAATGATAATTCTTGTATCATTATTAAATTCATCAGGTTCAAGACCCATACGAACACGTAAGCTCATAACCGGAACAACCTCACCACGAAGGTTTATTATTCCGTTGAAATAACCCTGAGCCTTTGGTACTCTTGTTATCTTCTGCATACGTACAATATTATCGATAAAGCTTATATCGATACCGTACTGCTCAGCACCAATCTTAACAACAATATATTGTTTAGCATCTGCCTCTGTCATTAATAATTTTTCTGCCATAGCCTAACCCTCCTAAATTAATGTGTTAGCGTCTAAGATAAGAGCGACTTCGCCATCACCTAAGATTGTTGCACCGCTGATCATCTTATTGTTATTGATGTACTTGCCAAGAGACTTAATAACGATTTCCTGCTGTCCCATAAGTCTGTCAACTACAAGACCTGCATAATTATCGCCCTTTCTTACAATAACAACTGTAAGCGATGTCTTCTTAGCTTCTGCTTCAGGATCCTTACGCTCAACATCCAAAACTTTATCAAGTCTGATAAGAGGTATAACCGAACCACGAAGAGTAACAACTTCCTTAGCCTGTACGTATTTAACGTCAGCAACCGGAATATCTTCGATATTCTGGATAGATCCGAGTGCTATAGCATATTTTTCGTCTTCTATTTCTACCATCAAAGCCTGGATAATAGCCAATGTAAGAGGTAATCTTACAATGAACTTTGATCCTTCGCCGAGTGTTGATTTAACTTCAACATCACCGCCAAGAGCTTCGATATTCGACTTAACAACATCAAGTCCGACACCACGTCCGGAAATATCGGAAACCTTCTTTGCCATTGAGAATCCCGGCATAAAGAGGAAATCGATAATTTCTTTCTGCGATAATGTTTCTGCCTGATCCGCTGTAACTAAACCGCGCTCGATAGCCTTCTGTTTAACAGAAGCTGTATCGATACCGTTACCGTCATCACCGACCTCGATAACAACGTTGTTACCTTCCTGGTAAGCATTAAGGAAAATCTTACCAACTTCAGGCTTACCGCGTTTAACACGGACATCGTTGGCTTCAAGACCATGGTCAGCCGAGTTCCTAAGTAAGTGCTGTAACGGATCACCGATCTGGTCAACTACAGTACGGTCGAGTTCTGTGTCTTCACCGGTCATCACAAGTTCCATCTTCTTATCAAGAGTCTTGGATAAGTCTCTGATCATACGAGGAAATTTGTTAACTACGCTCTCGATAGGTACCATTCTTGCTTTCATGACTGACTCATGAAGAAGTGTTGTGATTCTTTCAAGGTATTCTATCTGCTCTGTAAATGACTGGCTCTGTGCGCCCGAACCATCTGCACTTGAAATAGATACAAGAGAGTTCTTGGCAATAATAAGCTCTGATACCTGATTCATAAGAGTATCGAGTTTCTCGATATCTACACGAACGGTTCTTGATGTAACAGCCTGCTTTCCGTTTCCGCCTGAAGACTGCTTGTTGTTTGCAGGTGCCTTTGTGGCTTCAGGAAGTGCTTTTGCCTCTTCTTTTATTTCTGCCGGAGCAGATTCTTCTGCACCTTCATTCGAAAGTTCTTCAGCCTTAACCTCGCGGCCGACAGCTGTTTCTATCTCTAATACTCCCTTTGCTGCCTTAATACAGTCATCAAGTGAGCTGTTTGTTGCAACAAGGAGGCTAAAATCAAAATCAAATTTCTCATCCTCAACATCCTGTGATGAAGGATTGTAATAAATAATGGTACCTAATTCTTCCAATGCTTTAAATACAAGGAACGCACGGGCTGATTTAAGGAGACAGCTCTGCTCGATATAAACTGTCATGCCGTAAATCTTAAGTCCTGCATCTTCCTGTTCTTTAAAAGCAGCCTTATCGGAATCTGTAAATTCACCGTTTAAGAACTTCTCTTCGTAATTGGAAGATTTAGCTTCTTCTTTCTTCTCTTCTGCAGGAGTTTCTTCTTTCTTAGGCGCAGGCGCTGCGTCGCCCTTTCCTGCTGAAGCCAAGATGTCGTTTAGGCTCTTAATGATAGCTTCATTTTCTTCGGTACCTTCGTCGGAAGTACTCTTGATAGTATCAAGATAACCTTCGATAGCATCAAGGCACTGGAATAAAACGTCTATCATAGCGCTGTTAACCTTGATCTGGTCGTTACGAACTTCAGAGAATACATTTTCCATATCATGGGTCAAATGCTGCATTCTCTTAAATCCCATTGTTCCTGCCATACCCTTTAATGAATGGGCTGCTCGGAAAATCTCGTTAATAGTGTCTTTGTTATCCGGTTCCTGCTCAAGATTCATAATGCAATCTGAAAGGTTCTGGATATGTTCGCTTGTTTCATCAATAAAGATCTCTAGATACTGACTTACATCCATACTTATCGTACCCCCACATTCGTAATGATTGTTGATGCTACTTCTTTTAATGGAACTACTATGTCAGAAAGCCCTGCATTTTTAATTGCCCTCGGCATACCATATACTACACATGAAGCTTCATCCTGCGATATGGTAAAAATCTTCTTGCTGCGCGAAAGATCATTGATACCTTTGGTTCCGTCCTGGCCCATGCCGGTCAAAACCACACAGACTATCTCATCGTATGAAGATTCGATCAACGAATCGTACATGATATCTGCGCACGGTTTCAATCCTCCTATGGCCGGCGAATTATCGAGATGTATCATATGCTCTCCGGATGGTTTCTTTACTACCATAAGGTGCTTGCCGCCCGGTGCAACATAAACATGTCCCTTTTCGAGAACATCTCCCTCCTCAGCCTCCTTAACAGAGACTTTAGATATTTCGTCAAGCCTTTCGGCCAAAGACTTCGTGAACCCCGACGGCATATGCTGAACAAGTACCATCGGTGCATTCATACCCTTAGGTAAAAATGGAATGACTTCCTGCAAGGACTTTGGTCCTCCTGTGGAGCAAGCAAGAGCAATTAATTTGTTGTCCGACTTAATTGGACTTACTTTCGGAGTTCCTGTAGGTTTTAAAGGAGTAGGTGCCGGAGTAGGTGTAATCTTTTCTTCGACATTCAAAGGCTTTGAAGGTTTAGCTTCTACCGGCTTTACTTCCGGCGTCTTTTTAAACTCTGTCTGTGGCTTTTTCTCAGCCTCCGTACTCTTTTGACTTTCCTGCGTCTTATTCGTCTGCGGTTTATTAGCATTGGCTGAAGTATCAATATCAAGCTTTAAAACTGCCTTTAACATACCTAATATATCATAGGTAAAAGCAGATCCTTTAGCCTCAATAATATTCTCCGGCTTCGTGATAAAATCAACCGCTCCAAGCGAAAGGGCTTCGAAGGTCTCTTTAGATCCCGCCTTTGTTATAGTACTTGCAACAACAATAACGACGTTGATCTTTTCGTTCTGAAGTTTTTTAAGTAATTCCAGACCATTCATTCTTGGCATGTTGATATCAAGTATGACAGCATCGAACTTATTACTCTTAATTTTTTCGTATGCTTCGACACCATCTTTAGCCTGATCAACTACTTCGAAGAATTCATCTTTGTTGATTATATCACAGAAGGCTCTTCTCATGAGTGCAGAATCATCAACTACCATAATTTTTTTCTTCATTCTTCGTTACCTCTGGTAATCTTTCTTATCTTTCGCTCTTCTTCAAAGATAAACTTGATAATACGTTCTCTGTCTTCCGGAGTTATTCCGACAAATTTAAACCTGTTTTCATATCTTGAAACCGAATCTTTTATTGCAATACACGATAATACCTGTCCGCAAAGATTAAAGTGTTGCATTTTGTTTTCCAAAGGAAGATCAAAGATTATGCGTTTGTATGACAGATTATCACTTATAAATCTCGTCATTATCCTTATACCGCCGCCGCTTATATCCACGGCAAGTCCATGCTTTAAATCTTCTCTTCTTGAATTTATATCATAATCGATAAGTATCTTTTGAATCTGATCTGAAGTTCTTTCTTCTACCGTCATATCCTGAAGATCAACCTCAAAAGATGTTTCGCATCTATAATACTCTCTTCGCTGGATCTTTGCCGGCTGAGTCAAAAGTCTTATTCTTAATAAGTACTGATTATCTGACTTGTATCTGTCTTTTACAATGCCCTTTGCCTCATAAAAAACCTTTGTTTCGCAAAACATAAACGAATATCTTGCTCCGTTTTGTAACAGAATCAAACGATTTTTATAAATAGGCATTGCTATTTCGATATCCCCGTTAGGAAAGATATCAAATACCTCACTTACAAATGTAGCATCACCGGCTAATTCATCATTATTATCATCGGATTTGATTTCTATTCGCATTCCTACTTTAATTACATCAGCCAAAGTGTGACACCTCCTTTTTATAAGTATATTTAGAGCCTTTTACCTAACATAAAGCTCGAAAAAATGTCTGATATACCATGTCTTACATTATTTGCAAAATGTGTTCCGTTTATAAGATCTTCTGCTATTGCTTTATATGCCTTTGAAGACTTAGCCGACGGGAACGAAAGATATACGGGTTTTTGTGCTCTTATTGCTTTATCAATATTAACATCCTGCGGTATCATTCCAAGATACTCAAGCCTTCCCTGCAAAAACTTACTTACAACTGACGAAAGTTTCTTATAAACAATCTCGCCATCATCAAAAGAAATTGCCTTATTTGCAAGTACTTTAATGGAGGTTCCTTCTTTATTAAACTGCGGGTTCTTATAAAGCGCTTTAATAAGCGAATATGAATCCGTCAAGGAACTTGGTTCCGGTGTCGTTATCATTATTATCTCCGGACTTGACATCGCAAAAGATAAAACCTGATCCGATATGCCTGCTCCCGTATCAATTATCACGAAATCAGCAAGCTTATCAAGATTATTTAAATTATGAATAAGATAAGCAATCTGATCTCTGTTTAAATTACTTAAACCGACAATACCGGAGCCTCCTGAAATAAACCCGATACCGTTAGGCCCCGTTGTAATTATCTCTTCTATTTTTTTACCCCTGTATATAACATCGCTCAAATTATATTTAGGTAAAGCCCCGAACATTACTTCAACATTAGCCAGTCCGAAATCGGCATCGAATATGATGACCTTTTTACCTAAATCTGCAAGCGCAAGTGCAAGATTAACCGAAGTATTCGATTTTCCTACACCGCCCTTGCCGCTGGTTATGGTAATAACTCTGGCCTTCAAGTTTCCACCCTTAGACTCCATAACCATATTCCTTAGTGCCTGTGCTTGATCCATTTCCCTTACTTTCCTCCAAGAAGTCGTTTAACGATCCTTTGAGTATCAAATACCTCGATATCATCAGGAACGTTCTGACCGGTTGTTACATATGACATATCCGCTTTGGTATACATTTTAATGTTAAAGAGATTTCCGTATGCAGATGTCTCATCAAGCTTTGTAAAAATAAGCTTGAATTCGGTCATTTCTTTATAAGCGTCAACAATCTCAAGCAAATCTCTGTACTTTGTTGTCGCGCTTAAAACAAGATAGACTTCCTTTTCTACATTTGAAGACACGCTGTTTATAAGTTCCTTTGTATCTTCTTTTTGCTGGATGCTCCTATGTGAGAATCCTGCTGTATCTACCAATATAAAATCACTGTCATGTACCTTTTCGATTGCAGCGTTTAGCTCATCTGCCGAATAGATTATTGTAAGCGGAGTATCTAGAATATTGGCATACGTGCGAAGTTGATCCTCAGCCGCAATTCTGTATGTATCTGCAGTAAAAAGCGAAATTTTCTTTCCATCTTCAATCTTAAGTTTTGATGCTATCTTCGCGATAGTTGTAGTTTTTCCGACGCCTGTCGGTCCAATGAAGAATATAATCTTCGGTTTCTTTCTTGCAGATGTAATAATACTCGGTTCCCCAAACTTAAGTATCATCTTCTGATACACATTTGAAAGCATAAGCTCAATATTTGAAGAATGATTAAGAGTCTTATCCATTTCTTCAACAAGAATATTGGCATATCTTTCGTTAACTTCGTTATCAAGGAGCGTATTGTAAATCATTTTAGCCATTTTAACGCCTTCTTTTTGGCGTTCAATACTAGGTGCCGCTTCAACATCCGGCTCTTCCTTAATACTGTTTGCTTTCAAATTCTCTTCGAGCATAGATTGAAGATTATCGAGTTTCTTTTCGAATCCGTTAATCGTATCTTCTTTCTTAACTCTTTCTTCTGCTTCAGTAATACGCTCGTTATCAGTCATAACAACATTACTTGCCTTAATAACAGGCGTAGGTCTTTTAATCGGAGTAGCTTGTTGTATCGGTCTTGGTGCCGAGTAAACAGCTCTGTCATTATCCGAAGAAGTTGTATTTGATATGCTCTTAATATCAATCTCATCATTTGCCTCGAGATTGATTCTGCCTGTATTAGGATTATTTGACTTAATCGTTTCCTGCGCAGTAGGTTTGTACTCATTTTCGTCAATAGCCGCAGTTACTTCCACGCTTCCCGATTTAAAAGCCTTAAAAAAGCCACTCGGCTGAATCTGTTTTGTATTCATTATAACGGCAGACATCCCAAGCTCAGCTTTTGCCTTATTAATTGCTTCTTCTTCAGTTTTCCCTATAAACTTCTTAATCTTCATTATTTATAAGTCACCATCCCCACTGACTGTAATTCAACATTGTTGTCAATCTCATTATATGAAACAACTATTAAGTCTTTAATATAGTCTTCCGTAAGCTTCTTGAAATACATTCGAACTATCGGAGACGTTACAATAATCGGATTATTGCCAAGGTTTTCAAGTTTTGCCACTTCTTCTTCCACAGAATTCATAATCGCTTTGGTCTTTTCAGGATCTATTGTAAGATATGCCCCTTGTTCCGTCTGCTTAACGGATCCCATAATATCCTGTTCAACCTTCGGATCTAGTGTGACAACAGATGTGGTTTCATTTGCCGGAAAGTACTTTGCGGAAATTGAACGCTTAAGGCTCTGACGAACATACTCCGTCAAAACATCTGTATCATGCGTTGTCTGTGCGTGATCGGCAAGGCATTCAAATATCGTAAGTAAATCTCGGATGGATATCTGCTCACGAAGAAGATTCTGTAATACCTTCTGTATCTCGCCGATGCCAAGTAACTTAGGCACAAGCTCGTCGACAAGTACCGAATTTGATTCTTTCAAATTGTCGATAAGCGTCTGTACATCCTGACGCGACAAAAGTTCTGCAATATGTGTCTTTACAACTTCCGTAATATGCGTTGCAATAATTGACGGTGGATCTACAACGGTATAGCCAAAACTCTCAGCACGCTCTCGCTGACTTTCGGTAATCCATATTGCCGGCAAATGGAACGAAGGCTCAATCGTCGGAATACCTGAGATTTCCTGTTCTACCGTTCCCGGATTCATCGCCATATAGTGATCGAATAAAATCTCGCCTTCAGTAACCTGAATTCCTTTAATCTTAATAATATACTGGTTTGGATTAAGCTGAATATTATCTCTCATACGGATAACAGGAACTATCGTTCCTAGTTCAAGCGCAACCTGACGCCTTATCATGATAACTCGGTCTAACAGGTCACCACCCTGATTTGCATCCGCAAGCGGTATGATACCGTAACCAAATTCCAGCTCAATAGGGTCAACCTGCAAAAGCGATATAACATTTTCGGGTTTTCGTATTTCCTCGCCTTCGGCCTCTTCCGCAGCCTCTGCTTCTTCCTCGATAGCTTTGACCTCGGAATTCTTTTGTATGCTGTATCCCGCAACTATAAACGTAATACCAAAAGTCAGGAACAAGAAGAAATTAAGTGGTGTAAAGCCTAATATAATCATTGTTCCACCGACAATATACAAAACCTTCGGTATTCCGAATAACTGAGATACCAAAATATCTCCAATATCCGATTCCTTGGAGGCTTTCGTGACCAAAATACCTGTCGCAAGTGATATAAGCATTGACGGAATCTGTGAGCAAAGTCCGTCACCTATTGTAAGCACACCATACTTTTGAAGTGCACTCATGGCATCCAAGCCCTGATTCATAACACCCATAACGGTTCCACCTGCAAGGTTTATAACCGTTATGATAAGGCCGGCGGTCGCATCTCCCTTTACGTACTTGGTAGCACCGTCCATAGCGCCGAAGAAGCTCGACTCTTGCTGGATCTTGTTTCTCCTTTCACGCGCTTGCGCCTCGTTTATAACTCCGGTATTAAGATCGGCGTCAATTGCCATCTGCTTACCAGGCATAGCATCAAGGGTGAATCTTGCAGTTACTTCAGCAACTCGCTCAGAACCCTTGTTAATAACAACGAACTGAATGATTACAAGTACGATAAATACAATCGCACCGATTACTAAGTTATTACCGCCTACGAATCCACCGAAAGTAGATACGACGTTACCAGGATTACCCGTTGTAAGGATAAGTCTTGTAGACGATACGTTAAGCGAAATTCTGAAAATAGTCGTAAACAAAAGCAATGTCGGGAAAAATGACATATCCAGGACTTCTTTAACAAACAGTGCATTAAAAAGTACTATAAGTCCAATTGCTATGTTAAATGCGAGCATTATATCCAATAGGAAATTCGGAATAGGAATAATAAAGAATAAAACCGCACAAAGCAAGTATATAGCTATACCTATATCGCCCTTTTTCAAGCCTTATTCCTCCCTTCCGACTGATTCTTTCTCATTAATAAGCAGTTTGTTTCTTTTTATAGATCTCTGCCAGGATCTCTGCGACCGCCTGATAAAGCTCCGGCGGTATTTCCTGTCCTACATCAACGTTAGTATAAAGCATACGTGCGACAGGCTTGTTCTCTACTATGTCAATACCACTTTCCTTGGCAAGTTCCCTAATCTTCATTGCCAAATAATCCTCTCCCTTTGCAAGGACTATCGGAGCTGTGGCGATTTCAGTATCATATTTGATTGCGACAGCCAAATGCGTAGGGTTCGTGATTACAACATCTGCCTTAGGAACATCTGCCATCATACGCTTTTGAGATGCCTGACGCATTATCTGACGCTGACGACCTTTGATTTCAGGATTACCTTCACTGTTCTTGAATTCATCCTTAACCTCTTGCTTGGTCATTTTCATATCTTCATTAAATTTATGCTTGGTATACGCATAATCCGCTATACCTATAACCAGGTAAAAGATAGCAATTCTAATACCCGTATCTATTATTATCTTACCGACAAATGCAATTGCCTGGTAAAGAGTAATTTCGTAAAGTATAAATATCTCATCTGCATAATCTTTAACACTTGAATATGCAATATAACCGATAAAGAAGATTTTAATAACCGACTTTACAAGTTCAAATAACGAATCTTTAGATATTATCTTTTTAAATCCCTGTGCGGGATTCATCTTTGAAAACTTAGGTTGTAGCGGCTTACCTGTAGGCTTCCACTTAACCTGAACAAGGCTTACCACAAATGATATTAAAACACCGACAAGTAACACCGGCCATACAATTGACAAAATCTTAAGGCATGAATAATTCATTAAAGATTGTGCCTGATTAATTGAAAAACCGCTTATCGAATCACTGACTATATCACTAATCTTACCGAAAACTTCTTTAAACGTTGCTATAAAACCCGAAGCAAAATATGCGGTAAGAAATTTTAACATAAGAAAAAGTCCTAAAAGCTCAAAAGCAGAATTAATCTCTTTTGACTTTGCAACTTTTCCTTCTTCTCTCGCATCTTCTAACTTTTTGGCGGTTGCGGGTTCGGTCTTTTCTCCACCCGGTCCGTCCTGTGCGAAAAACTGAAGATCAATTGTACTAAATATTAGTAAACTATCTTCCATAATACTAACCCCGATTATCACTTTTAAGTGGTAAATCCTTCCATGAAAAGATTTATCATAAACTTCATCTCATTAAATATAAACGTGGCAATACGCGGCAACAAGAATATGGTTATAAACATAACCGCAAGGCCTACCAAAAGTTTAATCTGCATACCTACAGAGAACATATTCATCTGTGGAGCAACTTTTGCCATGATGCCCAGAATCACATTAAGAATCATAATAACCGCAAATATCGGCAGGAATATTCTGAATGCTATGATAAAGGTATCCGTCATAAACCTTACCATCGCAGCAAGAAGATTATCTTTTATGAACTTAACTTCACCTATCGGTACAAGCTCATATGAATCAACCAAAGCCTTCAATACATAATGATGCATGTTACTTAAGATAAGAAGCAGCATTACGAAATAGTTATACATTGATGATACAACCGAACTTTCGGTACGAAGCATAGGATCAAATTCCGATGCCATACCAAGACCAATATTCATATCAATAAGCTTACCTGCCGTAAGGATTATCGTGTTGCATATATATCCGGCATATCCGATTATAAGCCCGACAATTGCCTCTCTTATAACAAGAACACTATAACTAAAAACACCGGAATAAACTAAATCAGCTTTCGGTATGATAAGTGAATATAAAATCATCGATATCAATGCCGAAAAACCAACTTTAACTCTTCCCGGTGCAGACTGTATCCCGTAAAATGGTGCCACCGCAATAAAGCTTGTGATACGCACCAAGATCAGGAGAAAATATTCAAATGTTGCTAAGTCAAATCTGTATAAACTCATCCTTCTCTGGTACCTTATCGAATATAATTACTGAAATTCATCCATAAATTCTCGGTGAATTTCACTACCAGATTAAGCATCCAACTACCTCCGATCATTACGGTAGCAAATACTGCTAAAATCTTAGGAACAAATGTCAAAGTCTGTTCCTGGATAGAAGTTACTGTCTGAAATATACTTATTACAAGTCCGACTATAAGCGAAACAAGCAACACCGGTGCTGATGCTACGATAATCGTATATATGGCATCTCTTGCTATATCCAAAACCTGTCCCTGAGTAATCACTTCTTACACCCCTTTGTCAATAGAACGATTTAACAAGCTGACCGATAACCAAATCCCAGCCATCCGCTAAAATGAATAATAATATCTTAAACGGCATGGAAATTGTAGTAGGCGGGAGCATCATCATACCCATAGACATAAGTATGGATGAAACAACCATATCTATGACTATAAACGGAATATAAATCAAAAATCCTATGATGAATGAAGTTCTAAGCTCGCTTAAAATAAATGCAGGTATAACAGTTGTCATCGGAACCTTAGCAAATTCCTCATCAGTAACAGGATAATCTATCTTTGCAATGTCACACATTAATGCAAGATCCTTTTCCTGTGTTTCACCATACATAAATTCTCTTAACGGTTTGGAGCCTATTTCCAAAGCTTCATCCTGAGTAATCTCGCCACGATCAAACGGTTTGATTGCATTCTCATTAATCTCTGTAAATACCGGAGACATTATAAATACCGTAAGGAATAAAGCAAGACCAACCAGAACCTGGTTAGGTGGTGCTGTCTGCGTGCCCAGAGCCTGTCTTAAGAAATGGAGTACAATAATGATTCTTGTAAATGACGTAAGCATTATAAGAATCGACGGAGCCAATGAAATTACCGTAAGTACAAGTAATATTTTTACAGTGCTGGAAATCTGTCCGCTGTCATTATTGTATATAATTGAAAATCCGTTATTAATATCGCTTCTGGGATCTTGTGGCGTTATGTCCTCTGTGTTTTCTCTTCTGCCTCTCCTGGTTGAATCATCAGTTGTTGCATAAGCACGACTGCCAATAAAAAGACCAAGTGTCAAAATGAGGAAAATCGTTCCTATTGCCAGAGACGTAAACATAAATACTTTCTTCAATTGTTCCACCTAGCCTTGTTTTTTGGTGATTCTGTCAAGTATTTCCTTAAAGCCTGAAGTTAACTTATCAGGCTCTTTATAATTCGGAAGTACCATATCGGGGATGTCATCTTCTGTAAACTCCGCAAGCGGATTAATTTCATCCTTACCAACGCCTATCATAATAACTTTCTTGCCCACTTTTACAAGAGCAAGAAATTTATTATTGGAAACCCTCATTGTTTCCAGTATCTGCATGTTTTTATTCTGCATCTGCAGCTTTTGATAGCCGCCGATAAAACGTGTAGTAAATACCGCAATAAGAAGAACAAATGCGAAAATGACCAGGACTACAAGAAACTGAATGAAACTCTCACCGCTTGTAGAACCAATTATCATAATATGCCCCTATTAACCAATTACTTTCTTAACTGCTTCAAGAACACGGTCTGCCTGGAAAGGTTTAACGATAAAGTCCTTAGCACCTGACTGAATTGCTTCTATAACCATTGCCTGCTGACCCATTGCTGAACACATAACTACTACTGCATTGCTGTCTGCTTCACGGATCTTCTTTAATGCCTGAATACCATCCATTTCCGGCATTGTGATATCCATAAGAACAAGATCCGGCTTAGTCTCGTTGTACTTATCTACAGCGATCTGTCCGTTTTCAGCTTCACCTGCGATACCGTAACCGTTCTTAGTCAAGATATCCTTGATCATCATTCTCATGAAAGCTGCGTCATCACAAATTAATACATTCTTAGCCATTGTCATCTCTCCTTATTAAAAATTATTTAGGCTGCTCTTTAATTATATCCGTAATACGGATACCGAAGTTCTCTTCCAAAACGACAACTTCTCCTTTGGCGACATACTTGCCGTTAACAAGTACATCTATAGGCTCACCGGCAATCTTATTAAGTTCAATAATAGTACCAGGAGAAAACTCCAGGATGTCCTTAATAGATTTACTGGTTCTGCCAAGTTCAACAGTTACTTCCAACGGAACATCCTGAATAAGTTCGATGTTCTCCTTTTGCTGGGCCGGATTAAAATCACCCATGAAAGGCTGGAACTGTGCTTGCTGGACATTTACCGGCTGATACATCATTGATTGATCAGGATACATCGGGTAACCCATTGGCATACCCTGCATCGGCATTCCCTGCATCATAGGCTGTCCCATCATCGGCTGACCTTGTGGCATTCCCTGAGGAGCTGCCTGTGGTGCGGCTGCCTGTGGAGGCGGTGCCTGTGCCGGGGCCGGTGCACTGTCAGCTGCAACTGCTGTTTCATCACCAGCTATATCAATTTCCATATTCTTTGCGATACTGTTATACATATCACGTGCAAAAGAAAATGGATATAACTGCATAATCGTAGAGTCTACAAGATCTCCGATCTCCATCTTAAAAGTAATACGAACAAACTTACCTTTAAGGAAATCATCTATCTCCGCTCCGTCTGTAGTCGACTGCAAATCGATTACATCTGCTGTAGGCGGCGAAATATCGATCATCTTATTGAGCATTGAAGAAAGTGATGTGGCACTTGAACCCATCATCTGATTCATTGCCTCGGAAATAGCCGATAAATGAAGTTCTCCGAGCTCTCCGTCGGTATTTGTACCGTCACCGCCCATCATAAGGTCGGTTATGACTTTAACGTCCGATTCCTTTAATACGAGGATATTGCTTCCATCAAGACCTACTGTATATCCAATTCTTATGAATACACACGGCTTAGCATAGTTTTCTATCACATCTTCCCAAGTTGCAATAGAAACTACAGGAGTCGAAATCTCTACTTTTCTGTTAACGAGTGAAAAGAGCGTCGTTGCCGCAGTCCCCATGGATATATTGGCAATTTCCCCTATGGCATCTTTTTCTTCGTTACTTAAAGTATTCTCGTCGTCATCTGCGGAAGAAGAAGGTGCCGGCTCAACATCGCCGCCTGCTGAATTTGCAAGCAAAGCATTTATCTCTTCCTGCGATAATACTCCATCCATATCCCTACTCCTCTCTCAAAATTTCTGTAATCTGCACTGCATATTTTTCTCCGGATGCACCGGGCAGCGCTTTAAACTTCTCAATATTACCAATGAAGATTGATAACTCATCATCAGCTTTGGTATCAAGTCGAATTATATCTCCGACCTGAAGATCAACAAAGTCATTAACCGAAACAATGCTCTGGCCCAGGACCGCTTTCACAGGTATAGGCGCGTAGTTTATAAGTGTTTCGATATTCTCCTTAAAGCCCTCTTCTGATTTAGTCTTAACACTAGAATACCAGAACTTTGTGTTCAATTTGTCCATAACATCTTCCAAAGTTAAATACGGAAGACAAACATTCATAAGACCTTCTACTTCGCCAATCTTTAAGTTAATAGTTACGATTGCGATCATTTCCGAAGGAGATATGATCTGAGCAAACTGTGAGTTCGTCTCTATTCGTTCGAGTCTCGGATTAAGATCTATAACGTTCTCCCAAGGTTCTTTTAAGAGATCGATTGAAATCGAAAGAATTCTTTCAACTATCAAAAGCTCTATTTCCGAAAACTCTCTGCTTCGCTCCAAAGGTTCACCCGGACCTCCGAGCATTCGATCAACCATTGCATATCCAAGGTTTGTCGCAAGTTCTATGATAATATTGCCGTTTAGCGGCGCAAAATCAACAATTCCCAAAATAACCGGGTTAGAAAGCGCATTTGAAAATTCCGAATAAGTAACTGCTTCGGAGTTCATAACTTCTACCTGTACCGACTTTCGAAGATATGCCGGCATCGTAGTGGATAAAAGTCGTCCATAATGCTCGAATATGATTTCAAGCGTTCTTAAGTGCTCTTTTGAAAACTTGGCAGGTCTTGCGAAATCGTAGTTTTTCGCTTGTTTCTCGTTATTCTCTTTTATCTCATCAACATCCAGTTCACCACTGTTTAAGGCTTGCAGCAAACTGTCTATCTCATTTTGAGATAAGACCTCTCCCATGTTTTCTCACCACCCGTCGTTTTAAAATCTTTCTCTTTCGTTAATACCCGTAACCCCTTATTACAGGTAAAAGTGCTTACTGGCACATAAATGAACTGAAACCTACGCTTACAATGATATCGGAATCAAGTAATGCAGCAAGGTCATCCCTGATCTTCTGTGTTGCTTCATACTGATTGTCCGGATCCATAAGTTCATCTTTTGTATATCTGGATAAAACGCTAATAATAGCATTCTTTATAACACTATCCTGTGTCGCAAGTGTGGTCGAATTCCATTTGTCGTAATCTTCATGTGTCTTATTGATAGATAAGAATACATCAACTACGCAATAGTGATCTTTGCCGTCATCACTCTTCTTTAAAGCGATTGTAAGTGAACTTGCGTCATTTACCTTATATGTCTCAATATCACCAAGTGGGATATTGTTTTGACCTGTAGTCTTTCCTGTATTAAGCTCCAAGTGTATGGCATTTGCCACTTCCTCAATAAGCTTATTGGCATTGGATGTCGCCGGCATTACCGTAAATGTAAGCATTGCAGTAAGTACAAGATTCACCACAAGCAAAGCTAAAATTAATACCGACATAAGATTCTTTTTCATAAATCTCTCCTTCTAGTTTGTTGAATACAAGCTGTTATATATTTTAATCTCTACACGCCTGTTTTTGGCTCGGCCATCCGCCGTAGAGTTACTTGCTATCGGAACATTTTCACCGCGTCCCGCATATTTTAATAACTTCGGGTCTACCTTTGCAATGCCCTTTATATAGTTTGCAACCGACAATGCTCTATAAAATGATAAAACATCATTGTTTTCAAATCTTGAACGACCTGATAAAGGTACATTGTCCGTATGACCTTCTATTTCTATGACGTTCTTATCGTACTTTTTAATAATCTGTGCAATCTTTTTAATAATAGGCTTTGCTCCGTTTAATATATCCGCTTTACCCGAGTCAAAAAGTATTGCACCGTTAAGAGTTAAAAGCACATAATGCTGATTGAATTCGACATTTACTTTATCAGCCATACCGACATCTTCCAAAGCCTTTGCGATTTCTTCGGCAATCTTTTCGGATTCTGCCTCGGCTTCTTTTTCATACTGGCTCTTTATATCTTCCTCGTTCTCTCCGTCGGAATTATTCTGCACCACCTGATTAAAATACACATCAAGTTCTTTAAGCTGGCTTATACCGCTTCCAACCATCTGTCCTTCACCGATTGAAGTGCCGCCTGCCGGAAGAATACTGAATGAATTCTGTAAGGAAGCTACAACTTCCTGGAACTTTTGTGCATCAACGGTTGACATAGAGAACAGCAAAACGAAGAAGCAAAGCAAAAGATTCATAAGGTCGGAGAATGTTGTAATCCATCCACCGGTTTTAACCTCTTCCTCCTGTCTTTTTTTTGCCATTACTCTTCACCTCCGCCCTCACTCATCTTCTCGCGGTTCTTAGGTGACAAGAACGACTTAAGCTTCTCTTCAATAACACGAGGGTTTTCACCGGCCTGAATTGAGAGAAGTCCTTCTACTATGATTTCCTTCATCATAATCTCCGTAGAGTTCTTAACACGAAGCTTTGATGATGTAGGGTTACATATCCAGTTTGCAATAAGTGAACCGTAAAGAGTTGTAAGCAAAGCAACGGCCATGTTAGGTCCGATGGTTGATGCATCTTCAAGGTTCTTAAGCATGTTAACGAGACCGATAAGAGTACCGATCATTCCCCATGCAGGGCCAAGTGCTTCCCACTTGTCCCATACAGAGATAACTTTCTTGTGTCTGTCTTCGATACAGACAAGATCTGTCTCCAAGATACCACGTACAAGTTCCGGATCCGTACCGTCTACTACAAGCATAACGCCTTTTCTAAGGAACGGATCTTCTATCTGGTTACTTGCCTCATCGAGAGCAAGGAGTCCTTCTTTTCTCGCAACGTTTGAAAGATCGATTATGGATTTGATAACTGCCTCAGGATCTTCCTTGGAGCCTTTAAGTGATAATGTAAATCCTTTAAGACCATTGATGAAATCAGGTATTGTATTCGCCGCTATAACACCACAGATAGATCCACCGATAGTGATGATAATAGACGATGCATCAATGAAGTTACCAAATGCATCAACACCACCGGATGAGAATATACCGAATACAACCATTACAAAACCTAAGACAAGTCCGAGTAAAGATGCTATATCCATAAAATTAAAAACCCTCTTCTTCTATAATCTAGTAATTTTTATAAAAACGCATAAACATACTTTTAGACATTAAAATTATCTAGTTTTATTCTACTAAACTTTTACCTTATTGTCTACAAATAATTTACAATTTTATTATTAATTATACCACATATTGGGGGATGGCAATACACCATCCCCCAATATACACTAAATTTTCAATATTTAATTAATTATTTTTATCTCTTAAGGTTGATTAACTCCTCAAGCAGTGTATCAGATGTAGTAATTACACGGCTGTTTGCCTGGAATCCTCTCTGTGTTGTGATCATATCGGTGAACTCTGCAGAAAGGTCTACGTTAGACATTTCAAGTGCACCAGTTGTAAGTGAACCACCGTCAGATGAGATATCCATACCGATTCCGTCAAACTCACCGGAGTTAAGTGTTGTATTGTAGCAACCGTCTCCAAGCGCTTCAAGACCTGATGCGTTAGCAAACTTTGCAACTGCAATCTGTCCTAAAAGAACCGTATTACCGTTATCGTATGAACCATAAATCATACCGTTGTTATTGATTGATACACCTGTCATGGCACCGAGTTTCTTACCTGCTCCTGCTGTTGAGCCGATAGAACCGTTTGTTATACCCATTGTTGATGTACCGCCGTTATTGAACATTGTAACCTGTGTAAAGTCGATTGCAATATTCTCAAACTTACCGTCAAGGTTCTTCATAGCAAGTGTAGCTATATCAGCTGAACCGATTGACTTAAAAGTACCGTCGTCAGTATTGAAACGGAGCTGTGTATAATACTTTGTACCTACGAGGTCAACAATATAATCAGTGTAGTTATTGCTGCTCTCATCCGTATCAAGTTCTACAGTAGGCTTAATTGCGCTTGTCTTAAGCTGATTAAGTGCTGTATTTATATCATCCTGGCTTGCTGTTGTCTGGAAGTAGTCAGGAGTTCCGAGTTCAATACCCATATCATATAAGTTCTCCCAGTACTGATTTGCGTTCTGAGGAAGAATTTCACCTGTTGTCGTATTCTTTAAACGTAATTTTGTAGGTGGATCTGTAGGGTTACCGGGATCTGCAAGTTCAAGTCTCCAACCAGGTGTTGTCTTGAATTCAAGACCGCCAATCTTTAAAATATCCTGATAAACTGTAGCATCCTTATATGTGGAGTTTGCGTCTACATAGAGATCAGGATCTATGTTTGCAAAGTTCTCTTTAAAGTATTTTCTTATTGCACGAGAAGTGTTTTCAACATCAAGTGAATACTTATCAGCAGAATTTGACAACGGAACATATGTAACTGTAGTTGTACTTCCTACTGTTTCCTCATGTTTTGCATAATACTTACCAAGTTCGTCAACATAAAGATCTGAGCCTGCAACCTTCTTATCTTTTTCTGCAGATGCAATCTCGGCATCAGTCTTACCACTGCAATCAACAGTTGTTAAATAGTAATGATAAAGCTTGAAATCTGGTCTTGCTGTTGTGTCAACTGGCGGATCAATAGTAACATTAGTTCCGTCAATTGCAATTTCTGCCTTGTTAGGATATCTACCTGCAAGAAGTGTACCTGAATCCTTAACCGAAGAATCTGCTGATCCCCAAAGGTCCTTAGCTGTAACCTGTCCTGTAAGGATTGAATTACCATTAATATCCAATATATCCGAAAGAGATACATCATATACACCAGCTTCACCGGACTTATCAGTTATAACTTTAAACTTAGCTGTATACTGATAACCGAGTGAATCATAGAAGTTAAGATTCATGATGTAACCATCATCTGTATTAACCTGAGTAGCATTTGCATCAAGTACTCCTGATGCAACAGCATTTTCAGTAGCTTCAGGTGGAGATACAAGGTTAGCTTCCGACATAATTCTTAATGCAGAAACTGTATCCTTCTTAATGCCACCGTTAACAGGGTCTACCTGCCATCCCATTACGTTGTAACCTGTTGAAGACATACAAAGGTTACCGATAGCATCAAAGTAGAATGAACCAACTCTTGTAAATACATTTTCTGTACCGTTATTAACGATAAAAAATGAGTTACCGTTAATCTTACAATCAAGTGCAGAACCTGTAGTCTGTGTAGCACCTGCTGTTGTGATTGATGAAGTTGTTGTAGCCATGGTAACACCAAGACCTATCTGCTTGGCATTGATACCGCCGACACCGGTTAAAGCATTAGGACCGGATGCTGCGGAAGTTGTCTGATACATAATGTCACTAAAAGTAACCGAAGAGCCTTTGAAGGCAATAGTGTTAACGTTAGCGATATTGTTACCGATAACGTCCATCTTTGTCTGGTGAGTCTTAAGACCTGCCACACCAGAGTAAAGAGATCTCATCATAGGACATACCCTCCTTGTAGAGGGGGCATTCATTTCTCTTATCCGTCATTCAAAGAGATTAGTTTCCATAAGGTCCAACTACATTATGACTGCCCCGTCGATATTTGTGTAAACATTTTCTTCTGAATCAAGTGAATCCATAGCGGTTATTACTGTATTGTTCTTGGTATTAACTATGAATGCCAGTGAATCAACCATAACCAACGATTCGTTAATTCCTTTTGTGGAAGCTTTGTAAGTTCCTTCATTTAATCGCTTCATCTGTTCAGGTGAAAGATTAATATTTCTTTCTGAAAGCCTGTTCTCAGCATGCTTGCTGAACTTTACTTCCGTAAGTTCTCTTGTTCTTGAGCTGAGTACTTCTTCGAATGAAAGCCCGTTTTTGTTAAGATTACTAACGCCTGCCTTCTTATTCGAATTTAAATACTGGTCTCTTACCTGTTCAATTGAAGCAAACTGGTTTTGAATTTTGTTGAAATCCATTTCGTTCACCCTTTCTTGTTATGAAAGAAATTCATTGAGTTTCTTCAAGTTATTCAGGTTTGTTTTCTGTTGAATCGGAAGCCTCATCTGTATTATCTGTTTCAGTAACTTCTTCAGAATTTTCATCTTCCGTTTCATTTACATCTTCTATATCGTCAGTATTGTCTGTTCCCTTTAGCCTTATGATTGCTTGTTCATACTTTTCTAACTTTTCTACGTAATCCTTAGGAACAAAGCCCTTTTCGTAATCACTCATCTTGTTATAAGCAGCTCTTACGCTTTCTACAAGACTTGCATCCTGAGAAGTCAAAGCATTTTCAAGCGGCAACTGATCCATCATTGTCTGGAAATCTTTTGCTGCCTGGACTGCAGCCATATACTGCGAATTAACAACTGTATCAAGGTCCTTTATGTTGTAAAGCTGTTCGCCGATTGAAAGGAAGATTTCTCCTTCTTCAACATACATATAATCAACTATACCGCTGAAATAACTTGATTCGCCCGTAACTTCGTTAGTTGTCTTCATGATAACTTCCTTACCTACAAGCTGAGCTGCTTCAAGCTGCTTAACTGATTTCTGCATTTCGGTTCCCTGCTCAATCTGCGTAAATGTCGCATACTGTGAAACCCACTCTGTATTTGATGTCGGTTCCAATGGGTCCTGATACTTCATCTCGGCTACGAGAAGTGATAAGAACATATCCTCATTAACGGCATTCTTATTTTCACTCTTGCTATTGGAAGATGTAGTTGCGCCGGTATCAACAATTTTTCCATTATCTACTATCGCTGTAAGTGCCATCTTCTAATCTCCTTTACTACTTAAGCCTTGATGTTTAAAACGTTTCCGTTATCCATCATCATCTTTGCAACAACCATGTCTTCTTCAGACATAAGGCCTCTTAATCCGTTAAGATCGAGTTCATTAAGATTGATTCCGTTTATTGAGCGGAAATGTTTCTTTGTTTCTTCCTGCATTTCCTGAGCTAACTGCTCCTGCTCTCTTGATCCTTGTTGCTGAAGATTCTGTTCAAAAGCATGGCTTTCAACTGTAACTTCAACGTCTGAAATTCTAACTCCCTGCTGCTCAAGATTTGTTTTAAGCTGTGAAAGATTTGCTTCGATAGCATTCTTTGCCGCTTCTGTCTGAGCTATTACCTTAGCGCTTACAACGCCGTCCTTGGTTGCCACTTCTACAGTAACCTTACCAAGATTTGCAGGATTAAGCTGGAATGAAATCTCCTGAATCTTATTGTCCTTCGACATTACTTCGATGTACTCTGTAAGCTGGTTAACAACCTGGTTTAATTCAACTACAGGAAGTTCTCCGACAGGAATTTCGTTTGTAGGATTATGGTTAATGATTATCGGATCATCATCCTTTAAACCTAATGCTCCATGTCTGTGCCTTTTAATAAACTGATCAACAAGCTTTTTAAGTTCATCGCTGTCACCGGATTTGAACCAATCAGGAATCTCTTCATCATTGAATTCTTCGTTTTCATCCGAATCAACATCGTCAAAGAGATTTTCTTTAACACGATCATTGGTTTCAACAGTTTTATTTTCGGTAACGACAGCTACATTATTAACGTCATCATTATCAAAAATCACATCTTCGACACGATTATTTGCAGAACCTGAAGTATCATCTGCTCTTACTAAAGAATCATCAAATACCTCCAATACTGAATCGTCATCGCTTTCAACCTGTGATGCAACATTAATTTCGGTAAACGCCTTATCAATGACACCAAGTTCAACAAAATCATGTGACTTTGTCATCATTTCCGAAATATCAATCGTTCCTTCAGGAAAAACTTCCTTTACGATGTCTGCAAACTGATTTGAGAGATTTTTGAAACTCTCATCGCTTACAACATCAACAGGTTCAATATTCTTTCCCGAAAGTTCAATAAATACTTCCGAAAGTTTTGATGAATCCAAAAGATCCGTCATAAGGAAACCGTTTTTGTCAAGTGCGGTATTAACTTGTTCTTCGGTAACATTTAACTGTTCCGTCAGAATTGTCATCATCTGGGACGCGAGATAAACCAAGCAATCAGCCATCTCCTCCACAGCTGTTTCTTCATCATGCGGATAAGCATCATTAACAACTTCATCTGCAGGTTCTACTTCTGTAACGTCTCCTGTTTCATCGGAAGAACCGTTTACCTCAGAAGTGCTTACTGCATTAAACATAGCTTCTGCCTTTTCCTTTGAAGACGCTTTAGAAACTGCTGTGTTGGAGTAGCCGGCTTCGTTTTTCTTCATCCATGACTGACTCGCTCCCCTGTCTTCTACTTTAAACTCGAGATTCTTTTTGCCCGCATTGGAAAGGATATTTCCAAAGTCTGGTAGTCCGGACTGATTTAAATCTTCAAATTTATTCGAAGAAATTCTAGCACCTGCATTCCCAAGCTGAGATACAAGCATAGAAATTGTCGCGTCTGTCATAAGATACATCCTCCTTTCTTAAGATTACCGGATATCCGGTTTATATACTTAAAAAGTTGCAATACAACTTTAAAGTAACTTAAGGTTCCATGAGTTCCGTAAGACTAGCTGCTATCGTCGGGTCCATGGCGGCCAATATCTCACCACGCGCCTGCGCATTCATATTCTTAAGAATTTTTGCACAAAGCGGCAGGTCGTTAGTCATCTTCTCCATGATTGCCGCAGCTGCCTTCGGCTTCATAGTCGAATATGCTTTAACGTAGTCATCCAATTCTTCCTGATCCTGGATTTTGGTTATAACCTGTTTATAGATTGTTGCCGCATTTTCCGGATTGATTTCCTCATAGTACTTCTTATATTCTTCTATATCGGGTGCATCATCCGAAAAAACAACCTCTTGATAAAAATTTTCTCGAATTTTTTCAAACTGAGTCTGCTGTTGCTCGAAAACACGGAGTCTATTGATTTCTTCATTAAGAGAATCGATTAATTCCTGATTTTCTCCCTTTGAACTCTTGAGGTCTTCAATCTCGCGCTCCAGACCCTTAATACGTTCAATTGCTTCTTCCATTGTTGCAAAAGCATACGGATCCTCTTCGAGCGGATCTTTTACCTCAGGCAAAATCTCTTTGACATAAGGCACATCCTTAAAAATGGGATAAAGCACTGTCGATCCAAAGCCTCCGATATCCCATTTGATAAGAAGCGCAAACAAAAGTAACCATAATGCAATAAGAACTACAGCGACCATAAAAAGCAATACTTTGCTTCCTTTGCCCACATCTTCGTTATCATCTTCTTCCATCATGGCTTGTTGCTTATTAAGTTTTTTCTCTTCTTTCTTTCGGGCTTTTTCAGCCTTTTTCATTTCCTTTTCGTCTAACGCGCCCTCTTCATTTTCGAATTCTTCTGCCATTAGCTCACCACCATTTCCTTATTTACGATTCCCCGGCATGCCTAAAGCTTACCAACTGATCTATCTCTTTACTTTCTTCATATTCGGCCTCTTTTTTATATTCTTCAAAGGCCTTTTCTCTCATTATCTCATACGTCTTACGATTAACCATTGCTTCCTGCAAACGGATACGCGCGGCTTCGACATTTTTCTCCGCGACATGAACAGCAATCATCTGTGTTCTTATGCGGCTTTTCATTATATCAATCGAATGCTTTATATTATTGACGTTTTGAACATCCAAAGTACCCGACAAAGCCTCTCGAAGATCGTTCTCATACTCTTCACGTTGCCTTAAAAGTTCACGAAGCTTATCTTCTTCTTCAGAAAGTTTAAGATTTGCTTCTCTAAAAGCTTGTTTTTCCTGATCTTCAAGTTTTAGCTGAAGATTCAAAACACTTTGCAGGGAAAAGCTAAATTTTTTCATTTGCATTTCCCTCCTTTACCAAACTTACGCAAATATATCTTCCAACATCTTAACTTCTTCATCAAATTCGAACCTGTCGGCAGTCGACTGCATAATAAAATCTTTAATCTTACCAATCTTATCTATCGCATAGTCTATATCCGGATTTGCGCCTCGCTTATATGCGCCGATATTAATAAGATCTTCCGCCTCATTATATACGGAAAGCACATTTTTAAACGTTCCCGCAGCTTTTTTATGCTCAGGTGTCGCTATAGCTGACATAACACGGGAGATACTTGCCAGTATATCAATTGCAGGATACTGATTACGCTGTGCCAACTTTCTTGATAAAACTATATGTCCGTCTAAAATACCTCTTGCCGTATCGGTTATCGGTTCATTGAAATCATCACCGTCTACAAGAACCGTATAAAGTCCCGTAATGGACCCCACTTCCGAGGTTCCTGCACGTTCCAGAAGTTTCGGCATCTCAGCATAAACCGACGGCGGATATCCTCTTGTAACAGGCGGCTCACCACTCGCAAGACCGATTTCACGCTGGGCCATTGAAAAACGGGTAAGCGAATCCATCATCAAAAGGACGTCTTTTCCTTGTTCTCTGAAATACTCGGCTATAGCGGTTGCCGTCTTAGCTGCTTTATTTCGAATTAACGCCGGCTGGTCTGATGTAGCAATAACTACAACCGACCTCGCCATACCTTCAGGACCCAAATCCCGTTCAATGAATTCTTTAACCTCACGTCCACGCTCTCCGATAAGAGCGATGACATTTATATCAGCTTTAGTGTTTCTCGCAAACATGCCGAGCAAAGTGCTTTTACCTACTCCGGAACCTGCAAATATACCGATACGTTGCCCCTTGCCGACTGTAATAAGACCGTCTACAGCTTTTACACCGAGCTGTAATACGTCACTTATAATCTTACGCTTCATAGGATCAGGCGGCATCGCCTCAACCAACGCCTCACCACCATTTATAGTCGTGTCGGAATCGGTTATGCGGCCGAGTCCGTCTAATGTATGACCCAAAAGTTCATCACTAACCGTAACCATAAGCGGTTTATTGGTATTCTCAACTATAGAACCGATTCCTATACCGTCAGCCCTACCAAATGGCATAAGAATAAGGCGGTTGTCACGGAATCCTACTACCTCGCAGTATATTTCATCTCCGTCTTCGCCGCCTGCTTTAATCTTGCAGATATCATTAAGCTTAGCCTCGGGACCGATCGATTCAATTGTAAGTCCTACTATCTTAACAACTTTACCAAGTCTTAAAAAGTAGTCTTCCGCCTTAAGGGCCTCGTACTTTGCGATATCCAATTGATTATCTCCTTATCAATTATTTCTGGAAAGCATCAATATCTTCTTCTTTAAACCATTTAGTTCAGTATCAAAACCACAATCGAATATTCCATACTCGGTTTCAATCTTACAATCTTTCTCCGTAAATGATTCTTCACGAAGAACATCAATAGAAACATCCGCTCCCACAAGTTCACGAATATCATCAATTGATTCTTTAATATAATCAAAATTATCTTTTGAAACCTTAATTACAATCTGTTTCGGACTCTCCATACCAAGGATTGTCTTTTTAATGAGGTAAAAGATTATATCACTATAATCTTTAATTCCGACACCAAGCACCTCATCAAATACCGAAAGAAGTGTTGGTACAAGTTCGCTTTCCATTGAAGTAAAACGAGCATTGTATTCTTCTTCAAGGTTTTGTCTCTTGGCATTTATAGAATCCAATGCTTCAGCCTTTTCAGCTTCAAAAGCTTGCCTTGCATCATTTAATGCTTTATTGTATGCCTCCTGATAAAGACTGTCGGATTCGCGCTTGGCCTGCTCCTTGACTTCTTCGATATATTGCATGGCGCGTTCCCTTAAAGATGCCATAACTTCTTCATCCGAAAGCTTTGGCGGGACATCGTCATACTGCATACCCTGGTCTTTTTCGCCACAGTACGATTCTTGCGGATCGGCATATGGATCTTTTGAATACTCAGTCGTCTCATCTCCCAATGAGTCATGGAGGCTATCCGGAGATAATTCTTCTGCATTTAATCCCGGCACAAATCCTGAATCGGCATTATTATGTGCTTCATCGGAGTAAGTCTCCTCACCGTTATCTTCGAAAAGCGCGCTGCTGTCCCTATCCTCAAAGAGTGCATCCTCATCGGACGGAATCCTTTCTTCCGGGATTTCTTCAGGTTCCTTCGATACATTAATTCCCGGTTTAAAAGCATTCTTTTCAGCATTACGCTTTTGAATTTCTTTCATTCTCTCGTTGGAATCAATAACTCTTTTACTTAAGCTACCGGACATTCCGTTAGGTGATCTGTATAAGTTATACAACTATCTCATCACCTCCGCCTCGAGAAATAACAATCTCTCCGCTGTCCTCTAACTTACGAATTATACCAACGATCTTCTGCTGCGCTTCCTCAACATCCTTCATACGTACAGGGCCCATGTATTCCATATCTTCCTGAATCATAGCAGCAAGACGTTTTGAAAGGTTCTTGAATACAACATTCTTAACCTCTTCGTTAGCAACCTTAAGTGCAACTCCAAGGTCTTTATTATCAACATCGCGAAGTACACGCTGGATAGCACGGTCATCAAGCAACAAGATATCCTCGAATACGAACATCTTCTTTCTGATTTCGTCTGCAAGTTCCGGCTCTTCGATTTCCAATGTTTCCATGATATGTTTTTCTGTACCACGGTCTACAGAGTTTAATATTGCTACGATAGCATCTACACCACCGACAACCGTGTAGTCCTGGTTAATAAGTGATGCAAGCTTTCTTTCAAGTACAGACTCAACTTCCTTAATGATATCCGGACTGGTTCTGTCCATAAGAGCTATACGCTTTGCAACATCGGATTGCTTTTCAGGCGGTAACGCACTTAATATCATTGAAGACTGATTTGGCGCAAGATATGAAAGAATCATTGCGACCGTCTGCGGGTGCTCATCCTGAATAAAGTTTAATACCTGAGTAGGATCAGCCTTACGAACAAATTCAAAAGGTCTAACCTGAAGAGACGCAGTAAGTCTTGTAATAACTGCCTGTGCTTCTTCATCACCCAATGCTTTCTCAAGAAGGTCTCTTGCGTAACCGATACCACCTTCTGCAATGTACTGCTGAGCAAGACATACCTGATAAAACTCATTAAGTACGTCTTCCTTATCCTGCGGTGATACAGAACGGGTATTGGCAATCTCAAGGGTTAAAGTCTCAATTTCCTCTTCCTTAAGGTGCTTAAATATGAGCGCGGATTTTTCAGGTCCTAAAGCGATTAAAAGAATCGCCGCTTTTTGTACGGATGATAATTCGCTTGATCCCATACCTTAATTCCAATCCTCCTCGAGCCAGTTACGAAGTAGCGCTGCAGCTGCTTCAGGGTTTTCTTCAACAAACTTTTCTATCAATATTCTGGTCTGAGACTTCTCTGTATATCCGATATCCTCAAGTTGATCTTCTGCAGCCTTTGTGGATTCAAGAAGTGTCTCAACCGACAATTCAGGTTCAAGTTCTTCTTCTTTAACAGGTCTTGTTGCCTTAAATACAACGAATCCAAGTAATAAGAAGATTATTACGGCAAGTGCAATCTCGATATAATCCATTACAGTTCTTGTAGGACCTGCCGAATAGTTAAAGCAAGGAACTTCGTAAGCTATAATGGTGATATTCGCTTTTGCAAAACCTGTCGCATTGGCAATCATATCATAATACTCATCCGAAACCTCAAGCTGAACAGTTTCATTATGATTCTCTTTAAATTCATCAAAAGTAATACCGTCAAGCTGACCTGTACTCTTTAATACATCTTCATCATAATACTTATATGAAATTGCAACCAAAGATACAGTTGAACTACTATAATTTATCGTTCCTCCGAGATCAACCGTTTCGGTAATCTTTGAGTTTAAAGCATAATTCTTTGTAATATCGGAAATAGTTGTTGAAGTGTTATTACCGTCCTGAATTACATATGTTGTATCCGAATCGTTACTATCAGTACCCGGAACTCCAGCGTAACCGCCTGTCGATTCTTCGTTGTACGCAGATTCATTCGTAAGATAACCTTCTTCTCTTCCTTCAGCTACGGAATAAACCGTATCTGTAATCGTTTTTGAAGTCCAATCCATGTTAAGATTTAATGCGACTTCGACATTTTCAAAAACCTTTGTCCCAAGCATAACAGCCTTAATCTGATTCTTAATGAATGCTTCCTGGCTGCTCTTGGCTGAAGCCTGCTTGCTTAATGTACCTGCAGTTGTATTCTCATCACCACCGGCAAAAAGCACATTAGACTGATAATCAAGAATTGTAACACCTTCTGTAGTCGAATCACCGACAGCAGTTGCGACAAACTTTGCTATACCCTCTGCCTGTCCTTCTTCCAAAGGTTTTGAAAGCTTAAGTTTAACCGAGGCAAAAGTTATCTGATTTCTGGCAAGAATCGTACCGTCGTCAACCGGAATATGAAGATTGACCGTTGCTTCTTCGATATTGTCAAAGCCTTCAAGATCTTTCTTTAACTGCTGCTCCAAGTAGTAAGCATGCTTCTTCGTCATATCGGATTCTGTGGTGGTAAAGCTTCTGTTTGTGACATCTTCTATAGTGTAAGCATCCGACTGAATCTTATTTACACCCAAAAGATATCTGGCTGTAGTTTTGTCCTCGTCTCTAACCTTAAAGGTAAGACCATCTTCGCTTATCGTATAATCGATAGATGTATCCGAATCCAATAATTCCTTTATCGAATTAGCTTCCTTAATAGATTCGGCGGTAACAAGCACTACCATCTTCGGTCTTGTAAGTACAACAACCAAAATGGTAAGCGCCAAAATAACGCTTAAGGTTATACCTACAAGCATTATCTGTTGTTTCCTTGTGAACTTTTTCCACCATTCGACGATCTTATCTAAGATCTTCTTAATTCTCTCCGGCATGACTCTCTCCTTATTCCATTAAAAAGATAACTAAAAATTTATACCGAAATGTTCATTAACTCTTTATATGCATCCATTACTCTGTCTCTGACCGCAACAGTATACTGAAGTGCTATAGTCGCCTTCTGCTGTGCAATCTGAAGGTCATGAGTATTGTTTGATAAGCCTAAGGCAAACTTAATCTCCTGCTCTTCAGCTTTATTCTGAAGATCGGATGTCTCCTGAAGCATATCTTTTGCAGACTGCAACACAACATCAAAGCCATTATCACGGCTTACATTCTTGTATGAGCCTGTCGCCATTCTGTTATATTGTGCTGATATACCTTTTAAAGTATTAACGGCATCCATTTAAAAACCTCCTTAACTCTGACCAAGTGAAAGGCCGGTCGTAAGTATACTCTTACTTGCTTCAAATGCAGTAGCATTAGCTTCATAAGAACGGGTTGTATCAATAAGATTGGTCATTTCTGTAACTATATTAACATTAGGATATGAAACATATCCGTTTTCATCCGCATCAGGATGAGACGGATCATAAGTCATGATGAAATCAGACTCATAATCTTCTGTTAAAGAATATACCTTTACACCGTTACCTATTGCGCCATACTTTGTGCGGGCAAGATGATGATGGAAAGGAAGTGTATCCTTTTCGGTAAATGTAACTACCTGGCGTCTGTACGGTGTTCCGTTAGCCGTTCTTGTAGTATTAACGTTTGCTATATTTTCCGCTATTACATCGGATCTGAAACGCTGTGCGGTAAGACCCGAGGCAGATATATTCAAAGACTGAAATACTGACATAAAATGCCTCCTTTATTATTCATAAAACTATTTGATTGCAGATTTAATTCTTGAGAACTCATCACCCATACTCTGAATCAATCCTTTATAAGTGAACTGATTGGCAGCAAGTTCCACCTGTTCCGTCTCCGGGTCTACATTATTTCTGTCAAGTCTGTATGAATAATCATATGCTTCCCTGTCTATTCTTGATTTAACATTCAAGTGATTAAGATGAATATCCTTGATCTTATCATCGAGATATTCATATTTAGACTTACCCAATTCCCTGGTTAAAACAGATTCAAAGTCAACATCACGTCGTTTAAATCCCGGAGTATCCTGATTGGCAATGTTGTTGGCAAGTACTTCGTTACGAAGATAGCTTGCATCAGCAGCCTTATCAAGGACATCAATATAATCATAAATGCCTGATTTTATCATTTCTTACTCCTTTCACCACAAAATATAGATATACTATCTCTTTATCTATTATAAAGATAATTGTAAAAAAGACAAGTAGTTTTTCATCATTTTTAACATCATATTGTGTATTTATTTTTCCAGAGCACAATCTCTTGATTTAAAATGATTTATGCTCATCGCCCAATATCTTGTGGTTTTTGTGTTTTTGCCATTTATAAAATCACGAATAAATTAGTTAATGCTTTTTAAATCACCCCCAATATCTTGTTGTTTATTATATCAAAAAAGGACCTATAGAATGCTCTATAAGTCCTTTTAAAATATCACTTCCGTATGAAAAGCATTTGTTAATTCTTCATGCTTTGCTTTTTAATACCGGCGAGTTCTTCAAATACATAATCATTTAATACCTTAATGTATGTGCCCTTCATACCCGACGATCTAGATTCTATAACACCCGCACTTTCGAATTTTCTAAGCGCATTAACTATAACCGATCTTGTAATGCCTACCCTGTCAGCTATCTTACTTGCAACAAGTATTCCTTCCATGCCTTCAAGCTCGTCGAAAATATGAATGATAGCTTCAAGTTCTGAGAAAGATAATGTTGATACAGCCGATTTAACAACCTGAATCTTTCTTGTTTCCTCAGCGTTTTCTTCATTAACCGATCTCATCATTTCAAGTCCGACAACAGTCGTACCATATTCACTTAATATTATATCATCTATATCGTACGATTCACTCTTTTTATAAAGGAATAATGTACCTAATCTTTCTCCCGCAATATCAATCGGAGTTATTATTGCCTTATAATCGGAAATTCCACTTGAAACAAATCCTAATGTCTCAAGATTGACATTTTCCTTTGTGGAGAGTATTCCCAAAAGGCGCTCATTTAAAACAGGATCGATAAAACCGCCCACCTGATCGTCAATAAGCTCCTTAATCTCATCTAACGCATTGCTTAAAGAAGTTCCTAAAACTTTACCTTTTTTACTGATAACAAGAACATTTGAATTTAATATATCTGTAAGAACACGACATATATCATTAAATACTACTTTAGAGGAATTATTGTTATGTAACAACTTATTAATCTTACGTGTTTTATCAAGTAATTGTACGCTCATCCTATTACCTCCGTTATACTATGCCTGCGATAGATGTCAAAAATAATAGCATATAATTTTGAAAATTTCAAGAACTTTCACAATTTATGGACTATTTAGTCAGAATTTACACTTTTTTCACAGATATAACCGCAATCTTCGTTTGCGCACACAAGTTTATTGCCCTTTATGTAAAGAATTTCCTTACATTTCGGACATTTCTCGTTAGACGGCTTAGCCCATGTCATGTAATCACAATTCGGAAGATCCTCGCAGCCGTAGAAAAGTCGGCCTTTCTGACTTCTTCTTACTACTACTTCCTTACCGCACTTAGGACACTTAACGCCGATCTTTTCAAAATACTGCTTCGTAAACTTGCATTCCGGGAATCCCGGGCATGCAAGGAATTTACCATGAGGTCCGTATTTAATTACAAGTTGCTTGCCGCAAGACGGACAGAATTCATCTGACAATTCGTCAGATATTTCAACCTTTTCAAGCTTTTCTTCAGCTATATTTACCGTCTTTTCGAAGTCCGGATAGAAATCACGCATGATATTCTTCCAATCCATCTGTCCTTCAGCAACCTTATCAAGCTTGTCTTCCATATTTGCAGTAAATGTCTTATCTACAACAGATGGGAATGCATCTGACATAAGATTATTTACAACAAGGCCAAGCTCGGTAACAAAGAGATTTTTATTTTCTTTGGTAATATAACGTCTTGCCTGAATTGTTGAAATCGTAGGCGCATATGTACTTGGTCTTCCTATACCGTTATCTTCAAGCGCTTTAACAAGCGATGCTTCTGTATAATGTGGCAAACTCTGCGTAAAATGCTTATCAAGATGAACTTCTTTTAATTTGAGTTTATCATTTTCTTTTAACTGTGATACGGCATCACACTTTTCATATGTCTCATCAATATCGCTGTATACCGCTTCAAAACCTTTAAACTTAAACTTAGAAGTCGATGCCGAAAGTACTATATCCTTACATGCAAGCTTAGCTGCAATAGTTTCGTATACTGCTTCTGCCATCTGGCTTGCAAGAAAACGGTCATAAATCAACTGATAAAGTCTGAATTGATCTCTTGCAAGAGAATCTTTAACCTTAGCCGGTGTAAGATTTATATCTGTCGGTCTTATAGCTTCGTGCGCATCCTGGATTTTATTACCCTTCTTCTCAACACTTTTGCCATCCGAAATATATTCTTTTCCGTAAGTTTCTTCTATATATACTCTTGCCGCCTCTACAGCTTCATTTGATATTCTTACGGAATCGGTACGAAGATAAGTAATAAGACCTATAGTACCCTGTCCCTTTATATCAATTCCTTCATAAAGCTGCTGTGCCACACGCATTGTCTTTTGCGTCGTATAATTGAGGCGTTTAACAGCTTCCTGCTGTAATGTACTCGTCGTAAAAGGAAGCGGTGATTTCTTATGCTTTTCACCAACTTTTACTTCTTTTACGACTATATCATTGCTTTTTAAAGTGTTTTCAATCGAAAGAGCTTCTTCTTTTGTCTTTATTTCATTATTCTTGTTATTGGAAAGTTTTGCACAAAAAGTAGTTTTATTAACGGTAAGATCACAAGAAACCGTCCAGTATTCTTCAGGAATAAATGATTCGATTTCTTTCTCGCGATCACATATCATCTTTAATGCTACAGACTGCACTCTTCCGGCGCTCAAGCCTCTTTTAACCTTTGCCCATAAAACCGGGCTTATCTTATAGCCGACAACACGATCAAGCGCACGACGTGCCTGCTGTGCATCAACAAGATTCATGTCAATTTTTCTAGGATTTTTAATTGCTTCTTTAACAGCAGTCTTAGTAATCTCATTAAAGCTTATTCTGTATACATCCTTTTCAAAAAGCTTAAGAGCATATATAAGATGCCACGAAATAGCTTCTCCTTCACGATCGGGGTCCGTTGCGAGATATATTTTGTCGGCTTTCTTTGCTTCTTTACGAAGTTTCGCCAAAAGATCGCCTTTTCCCCTTATTGTTATATACTTTGGTTCGTAATCATTTTCTATGTCTATTCCTATGGAGCTTTTGGGAAGATCTCTTACATGGCCGTTTGAAGCAACGACTTCATATGAATTTCCTAAAAATTTTTTGATGGTTTTAACCTTTGTAGGCGACTCTACAATAACAAGATTCTTTGCCACTTTATATTCTCCTGATATACCGGTTCATAAAGTATTCTTCCGCAAATCCCTTAAAAACAAGCGCAGTTAATACATTAATCACCTTAGTTAATGATAGTCCTGTCTCAACAGACAGTTCATCTACCCCTTTCGGGGTAAGACTTAAAAAACTATACACCAAAGATTCTTCATTTTCAAGATTTAATTTTTGTTTATATTCTCCGATTTTTGATATATCATCTTTGAGTTTTAAGTCTAACAGCAGTCTTTCTATAGAAGAAATACAAAATGCTCCGTCAGATATTAAATTATTTGTACCGTATGACAAATTATCCGTTATACGTCCAGGAAGTGCATAAATATCTTTTCCTTGCTCAAGTGCATAATTTGCAGTAAGAAGCGAACCCGATTTTTCTCTTGCTTCTATTATAATAACGGATGTAGAAAGCCCGCTTATTATTCTATTTCTTGATGGAAACATTTGCTTTAACGGTTCTTGTCCAGGCGGCTGTTCTGATATAATACCGCCACCCATACGTATAATTTCATAATATAACTCTTTATTCTCTTTCGGATATATTACGTCAACGCCTCCTGCCAATACAGCATATGTCCTACCATTCCCATGAAGCGCCCCGCTATGTGCTATTCCATCGACGCCCCTCGCCATTCCGCTAATTATCGAAGCCCCAAATTGACTTATATTTTTAGCAATATCAAATGTTGCACTTTTACCGTATGCACTACACATTCTTGCGCCCACTATTGCAATAATCCGTTCCTTTTCATTAGGAAGATTACCTATATAATAAAGTTTTTCCGGCGGATCCTTAATAAGCCGAAGCCGTTTAGGATAACTTTCTTGTTTAATTGTAACTTCCTTTATCTCATATTCAGTTTTCAGACCCATTATTTTTTATCACTCCAATATCTGTCCATAATTCCTCTGTAAAGCAGTGCTTCATTTAAATCTTCCTTCTCTATTTTCTCATGGCCTTCCATATCGGCTATAGTCCTGGACACTTTAAGAATTCTGTGATATGCCCTTGCACCGAGTTTCATCTTTTCATATATTTTCTCCATATATGAATATAATTCTCCTTCAAGCTTGCAATAAATCTGCATATCCTCCGCAGAAAGCTGAGAATTGTAATTATACGGTCTATCAATATATCTTTTCTTCTGTATATTAATTGTTTTTGTTACTCGTTTACGTATATCTGCCGATGTCTCACATTTTTCAGCCGATTCCATATCTTTGAAAGCAATCTCCGGCACTTCTACGCAAAGATCGATACGATTAAGCAATGGACCGCTTATATGATTCAGATAATTATCTATCTTTGTTTTAGAGCACATACATCTGTTTAAATCCGGATAATAACCACAAGGGCACGGATTCATTGCAGCAACAAGTGAAAAGTCTGCAGGAAAGTCGTAGGTACCGTTTGCTCTTGTTATACGGATCCGCCTTTCTTCAAGTGGCTGACGTAATACTTCCAAAGTTTGTTTCTTAAATTCCGGGAGCTCATCCAAGAATAATACACCATGATTTGACAGGCTTATTTCACCGGGTCTTATCGGGTTTCCGCCACCGACAAGTCCGGCCATTGTGATTGAATGATGCGGTGACCTATATGGTCTTTTAACCGCAATCTCACTCCCGTTAAAAAGTCCCGCTATGCTATATATACTGGCAACATCAAGTGCTTCACCCTCAGACAAGTCAGGCAAAATGGTTCCTATTGCTTTTGCGACTAATGATTTACCTGTCCCGGGCGGGCCTATCATTAAAAGATTATGCATTCCCGAAGCCGCAACTTCACATGCCCGTTTTAGAAACTTCTGACCTTTTATATATGAAAAATCAGCTTCATTATCCGGCTTAATTATTTCATTATATCTGCATTTATTATCTGACAGTAAAAAGTATCCATCTTTCAAAGCTGTACATAATGAATCACACATCAACATAGATATGGCATCTTTCAGATGCTTTGCAGGAAAAACATATATTCCTTCAAGTCTCCTACTTTCTTCATAATTCTCCGATGAAACGACAAAGTATCGCATTCCTTTCTTTTTAGCTTCTATCAACATAGGCAATACACCGTTAACTGCCTTGATATCACCGGTTAAACTTAGTTCACCGACAAAGAACAGTTCATTAATAAATGCACATTTAATTATTTCAAAAGCTTGCAATAAAGCAATCGCACACGCAAGGTCATATCCTGTCCCCCTCTTTTGAATATAACCGGGCGAAATATTCATAGTGATCTTTTTTGCAGGCAATTGAAACCCAAGTTGTCTTACGGCACTAAGTATCCTATCTTTTGCCTCTTTAACTTCAGATGATAAATACCCCACCATATTAAATACTGGCAGGCCATCAGCCACCTCACACTCTACATTACACATGATGCATTCAAGTCCGTGAAGCATAGCGGTATTTGATTTTCCAAGCAAAATAACTCCTTTTTAAAGCAAACGTGAAAAAAGATAACGAATGTTATCCCCAAAAAGAATACCAATATGATATCATAATATCATCCAAATGATAACATTTTTAATTATTAAATTTTTATAAAATACTGAACATTAAAGGAAAGCCATGGACAGACACTTGCTTATAACATATAAAGAAAAGCTACCAAAAACAATCATTTGCCTTGCTAAAGAAATCGGTATTTCCGTACCGCTTTTGACCGCATTAAAAAAAGACACCAACTGCGTGCTGTTAAACAGCGAAGAAGTGTTTTTAAATCGCGAGCTTCATCAAGGTGATAAGCTTGAGTTAATCATTAAGGAAACCGAAGAAAATCCTACTATAGCACCGCAGGACATTCCCCTCGACATAATATATGAAGACGATGACATAATAGTTATTAATAAGCCTGCTTATATGCCTGTACATCCTTCATTAAATCATCCTTTAAATACTCTTGCAAACGCCCTCGTTTACTATTACAGAAACGAATCATCGCCATTTGTTTTCAGATGTCTTACGCGTTTGGACAAAAACACTACCGGCCTGACGCTTATTGCCAAGAATCCATTATCATCTGCAATTTTAAACAAAGACATGAAAGCCATGCATATCCATCGTATATACTACGGTCTTTTTGACGGTGAAATAATTAATGGCGGTACTGTAGATGCTCCTATAGGAAGAGTAAACGATTCTATTATAAAGCGATGCATTGACACCCAAAGCGGTAAGGCTGCAATAACTCATTACGACGTTATTAAATCTAATTATAATTATTCATTATGCCGCCTTACACTTGAAACAGGGCGTACTCACCAGATAAGAGTTCATATGTCTCATATAGGTCATCCCCTAATAAATGATTTTTTATATGGCGACGAATCCACCGGCTTTAACTCAAGGCAGCTGCTTCACGCCGGCGAAATGTCAATAGTGCATCCTATCACAAAGAAAAATATGACTTTTAACGCTCCTCTTCCCGACGACTTTAACGAGTACATGTCAAATCACTAAAAATAATATATATACTTCTATTTTTGCTCCTTTTATCGTATAATAAGGTATGTTCATTCAAAGGAGGACTAACATGGGCAAGGATAAAGATAACGAAACTATCGATAATGATGTATGTGTTACATTAAACTTAGATAACGGTGAAACAATCGAATGTGAAATTCTTACAATTTTCGAATTAAACAATCAGGACTACATAGTTTTAGAGCCTGCCGAAACATACAATGATCCTGATTGTATGGATGCAGAATTATTCGTATATAGATATTTCGAAACCGAAGAAGGCGATTACAGACTCGAAAATATTGAAGATGACGAAGAATACGAAGCCGTATCCGACCGCATAGACGAATTATTGGACGAGCAATACTACGACGATCTCAATTCCGAAGACTAATATTTTAGTATTTCTTTTATAAACCCTGATGCTTTCAAATTCTTTCCGGATTTATTCGTAGAGAACGAGAGTATCAGGTTGTTTTTTGCCCTTGTTAAACCAACATATAACAATCTTCTTTCCTCCTCCGTTTCTTCTTCGCCTTTTGCCTTTTTATTTGGTATTATCCCCTCATTTATATCCGGGATATAGACTGTATCAAATTCCAGTCCCTTACTTTCATGTAATGTCAGCACATTAAATCTGCCACAATTTGCATCATCTTTACTACTTCTAACGATATTAAGCTCAATTATAGCATCATTATAAGTAAAATTTTCATTTATTAAATTTTTAAATCCAAAAATTATTTTTCGATAATTATCCAAGGATTCAGCATATGTTCTATATTGTCTTCTAATTTTCTCTTTATACTTCAAATTATTTAACACAAGATTAATTCCGACATATGGCGGTACCTTTTTAAGTGTAGTAATCAATGATAAATACTCTTCAACCCCGGCTATTTCATCACGATCATCACATTTTTCCACAATATCCGCCCACAAATACAGTTCTTTCGTATTTTTAGGCATATAGTACGAGGTTACTTTTTCATCAAAAATATTCATTGATTTAATTACATCTTCTGCCGTAAATTCTCCCGAAACAACTTTAAATAAAGATATAATTTCTTCTATCATTTCAGTTTTAATGGCACTATAGCAATTATCTCCATTTGTTTCAAGCCGTTTTGTTTTTTCAAGGAAAGCATTCTTTAAATAATTTGTTCTGAACAATACAGCAATATCTTCTTTAGGCGTTCCTTCATTTATTCTCCTACTAATATCTTCAATCAGTTCTTCATATTGCTTTTCAGCATCAGCATATCTTTTTACCAAGACTCTCCCCTTGGAAAAACACACTGCATTATGCATAGTCTTCTCCATTCGTGTCTTATTTTTACATATAAGTTTATTTGAGATATCAGTAATTTCCTTGGTACTTCTATAATTAATATCCAAATATACCGTTTTACTCTTTGGATATTCTTTCAAAAACCTTTTCATGATTAATGGATTTGCCCCTCTGAATCCATATATTGATTGATCATCGTCGCCTACCGCAAATATATTCATGCTATTCTCGACCAACATCATAATAAGGTCAAACTCATGATCATTTGTATCCTGAAATTCATCAACCAAAACATATGAGAACTCGTTTTGCCATCGCAATCTAAGATTTACCTTTTCAGACAATAATTCATATGCTTTAAAAATCAAATCATCAAAATCGAAAATTCTCTCTTTTTCCTTGTAAGCTGTATATTTATTATAGAAATTCAAAAAAGTCTCCATATCGCCAAAATATGCAGTTATATTTCCATTTTCATATTTTTTACCGTTAAACACCCTATTTTTATTTGATGTTGTAAAAGAAATAAGGTCACCGACATCAGTTGCCATGGTAATATCAATATCATCATTTTTAAATGTTGATGCCAATAATCGCTTTATAATCTTTAATTTTTCTCTTTCAGTTATAATATTAAGTTTTGTCTTAAGGTTTTCACTTAAAATCTTATAGCAAAGCGAATGAATTGTACAAAACATTACATCGCACCTTTCTTCGCCTTTTAATTTAAGATACTCCTGTCTCATATGCTCTGCAGCATTTTTAGTAAAAGTTAATACAAGGATTTTCTTTTCAGGAATCTGATAAGAATAATTAAGATTATAGACCCTGCGGCAAAGCGTCGAAGTTTTACCGGACCCCGGGCCTGCGATCACCAGCATCGGGCCATCCTTATGACGGATGGCCTCGCTTTGTGATTCGTTATATTTCATATTATTATCTATTTTTAAGTAACTCTATTCCCTTTCTTATTCTCTTTAAGGACTCGTCTTTACCTAAAATCTCCATAAGTTCCGTTGCTCCTCCCGGTGTCATCTGCTTACCGGAAACAGCTGTTCTTATAGGCCACATTACAAAACCATTCTTGTAACCGTTCTTTTCAACATACTCGAGCAATGTCTTGTAGAGATTATCGTTGGAATAATCATCTATTCCCTCTAATATAGGCAGAACTTCTTCCAATACCTTAAGCGAAGAGTCAAGATCCGTCTTCATCTTCTTATGTTCATACATATGAATGTCATATTCAGGAAGTTCTTCAAAGAAATCAATATGATCTTTTATATCGCAATATGTCTCTATTCTTGTCTTTATCATATTTGCAATCTTCTTAAGATCCAAATCTTTCTTTATAACCTCTTTTATATATGGCAATGCTTCTTCGTAGAATTTATCAAAATCCATTGCCTTTATATACTCGCCGTTCATCCATCTAAGCTTCTGAATATCAAATACAGACGGAGATTTATTGATTCTATGATAATCAAACTCTTTAATAAGCTCGTCGAGGGAAAAGATTTCACGGTTGTCTTCCGGACTCCATCCAAGAAGCGCTATATAGTTTACTATAGCTTCCGAAATAAATCCCTGTTCCAAAAGATCTTCAAACGAAGCATGTCCGGAACGCTTTGATAACTTCTTATGATTTTCATCTGTGATCAAAGGAAGATGAATATACTTAGGTACTTCCCATCCCAATGCTTCATAAAGTCTTACATACTTAGGCGATGAAGAAAGATACTCATTACCACGGACTACATGAGTTATATTCATTGTATGATCATCGATAACATTGGCAAAGTTATATGTAGGATAGCCATCAGACTTAATAAGAATCATATCGTCAAGTTCGCTGTTATCTACAGTTATATCCCCGTATAACTCATCATGGAATGTCGTTGTGCCGGTTGTAGGGTTATTCTGTCTTATAACATATGGCTTGCCTGCAGCAAGATTGGCTTCAACTTCCTCTTTTGATAAGTGAAGGCAATGCTTATCATATACGGTAATCTCCTTACCATCAACCACACTGGTCTTTAAAGTATCAAGGCGCTCTTTATCGCAGAAGCAATAATATGCCTCTCCTTTTTCAACAAGTTCCTTTGCATACTTCATATAAATACCTGTCTTCATACGCTCTGACTGAACGTATGGACCGTATCCGCCATCTTTATCAGGTCCTTCGTCATGTTTAAGACCTGTCTTTTCCATTGTTCTGTAAATAATATCAACAGCGCCCTCTACAAAACGCTCCTGATCCGTATCTTCTATACGAAGCATAAAGTCTCCGCCCGCATGTTTAGCTATCAAAAACTCATAAAGAGCAGATCTTAAATTACCTACATGCATTCTACCTGTCGGAGAAGGTGCATATCTTGTTCTTATCTTCATATCATATCTCCATTCATAAAAAACTAACTATCAGTATATATTAATCTGAAACGTATTTCAATAATATTAATTAACGATGCATACTTAAAGCTTTATCAATTATACGACCTGCCACTTCGTCCTTAGTCAGAATAGGCAATTCATTCTCAGCGTCTGAACTTATAAGCGTTACAACATTCGTATCGGTTCCAAATCCTGCTCCTTCCGTCTTTAATGAATTTGCGACTATAAGGTCGGCCTTCTTCTTTGCAAGCTTTTCTTTTGCATTCTTAACAAGGTCTTCAGTTTCCATGCAAAAACCGCACAAAAACTGATTGGAACGCTTCTTTTCACCGAGAGTCTTAAGAATATCAGTCGTTCTTTGAAGTTCGATACTCATTCCCGTACCGTCACCCTTTTTAATCTTTGAATCGGCGACCTCCTTTGGTGTAAAATCAGCAACTGCCGCAGACAAAAAGAAGTAATCTATTTTATCCATTAAGGCAAACGTTTCATCCGCCATTTCTTTGGCAGAATTAACCCTTATCATATTTACGTTTAATATATCAGGAAGGTTCGTCGGACCACTTACAAGATATACATTGGCTCCTCTGTAAGAAGCATTTTTTGCTATTGCATACCCCATCTTTCCTGATGAATGATTGGTTATAAATCGCACCGGATCTATTGCTTCCATCGTTGGTCCTGCAGTTACCAGGACATTTTTACCCGCAAGATCTTTTTTGCAGGCTATTTCGTATAAAATATGCGAAAGCAGCTGCTCAGGTTCAGGCATTTTGCCTTTTCCTGTATCCCTACATGCCAAGAACCCACTTGCAGGATCAATTATATGCATTCCGTATCCTTCAAGTTTTTTAATATTATCTTGAACTATCGGATTCTCAAGCATAGCCGTATTCATCGCAGGCGATATATAAATCGGTGCTTTCGTCGCCATAACAACAGTAGAAAGCATATCATCCGCAATTCCGTTTGCTATCTTTCCGATAATATTCGCAGATGCCGGCGCAATCATCATAATATCCGCTTTTTTAGCCAAAGATACATGTTTTACATCAAAGGAAAAATCTCTGTCAAACGTATCTACAAGACATTTGTTTTTTGTCAGCGTTTCAAAAGTAATCGGATTAATGAAATTAGTCGCATTCTTAGTCATTATAACATGAACATCCGCATGTAACTTAACCAATGCACTTGCCAGACTTGCAATCTTATATGCCGCAATACTACCTGTCACACCTAAAACTACGCATTTATCTTTTAACATTTCTACCACCTCATTCGCTTAAATATCACCGGTGACTTTCTCTACAGTTCTTATCATGCTGTTAACTTCATTCGTAAGTATGTCCTTCTCTTCCGAAAGTTTCTTTACAACCGTTTTGATTTCGTCAACCTGTGCAGCCATTTCCTGCATTCTGTTACGGACCTTCTGTCTCTTCTCAAGTTCCGAATGCTTAACTTCAACCATTTCACGCGGGTTTAATAGTGCAACCGTCTGATACGGCCAGATTGATGCATCATAAAGATTATAAGAACGAAGCAAGTGGATCATCGAGCTTCTGTAAAACTCCAAATCTTCATTCGCTGCCAAAAGCTTTTCTCGCTCTTTTTTTGATTCAAGATACTTTTGCCAGTCGTTTTCAAGTTCTTGAGCAGATCTTGTATGATACTTATCGTGCGCATAATCAACCGCATTTGTAATATTAACATACCTAAATTTAATCGAGTTTTGTATTGATACAGCTTTATTATAATTTACATTACACTGAACAATATCTCGCTTATTATTCTGTATTCGAAGAAGTAATCCACATTCTATAAGTCCTGAAATCAAGAGTATTATCAATAAAATATTACTTCTTTGATCATTTAACCCCAGTTTCAATCCAAAAAATCCGGCTGCAGTAAGTCCAATTCCAAAAACCAGACCAACAATTAACTTTCTTAAAGTCTTTTGTTCTCCCTCAATTGCATGTTTCTCGTATTGCCATTCAATTTTTTCACCATCAAGGTACTTTAAATCTTTTTCAAAAACATCTTTAAGTTTTTCATTGTCCCTAAGACGGCTTACTGCTTTTAAAACCTCTTCTCCCATCATATCAAGTTCGTTATATCTTGAATCCGGGAGGTTATTAACGGTTTTTAGCATGCTCTCTTTTGCTTTAGTAATATTTTGTATGTTTGTTGCAAGATCCAGAAGCTTTTCGTGATCCTCTGTATCCATATTATCAATTATCTGAATATCAGTAAGATACGACGTCAGGTTCTTATATTCGATTTTTAAATCTGCAAGTTCAGTCGCAGCATTCGTCATCTGTTCGCATTGCTCAACAATATAACGTTTAACAAAATCCCCGTCTTTAAGGCGTTCTTCCATTAAGACGTCAGCATCATACTTTTCAGTAACTTCTTTAAACTTCTTTTTATTCTTATGTCTTTTGAACAGATTGAACATTATTTTGTGCTCCTTAAGAAACGCTTAACTCTTTCTGAAATCTCTTCTTTTCTCAATGCCAATTCCTTTGAATCCTTAAGCATTGAAACAAAATTATCTTCCTTTGCGACAGGTTCTTTACTTACAAGTTCTGTTGCTTCATCAACAAAAACCAATGCATCTCTTGCTTCTTTTGAATCATAATACGATATCGACTCCTTAAAAGCCGCTTTTGCCTCATCAAACAAGAACAGATACGAATATGCTATACCCAAATTATGATAAATCGAAGAAATAAACATCTCCTCTCCGTATTTATCCTTTGCAAGCTCGATTATTTTATTGTACTCAAATATCGCCGATTCATACTTTTCCCTGTCAAGCATCTGATCCGCAAGGACTTTTCGTTTTTCGATCTCTTTCTTATTCTCCAGGCGCTTTATACTATCCAGGAACTCTTTCTTTTCTTCAGACGATATCGTATTGACATAAGAAAGTATCGTCTCCATATACATATCAACCGTGCCCTTCGCACGAATGATTTGCTTTAATTTATCGGCAAGCCCGACTTCACCCTGCTCTTTTATGAAAAATACGAATTCTTCATCCATTATGGAGCTGTCAATCATCACCTGATTCTTTCTGAAATAATATACCATTTCTTCCAAAGAATAAAAATCATAATCAATTGATTTCATATGATACGGATGATCTGCCATAGGAATCGGACAGAAAATTAATTCAGACATTCTCCTCTTCCTTTCCCTTTAAAAACATCTCAAACTGCCATGACTGATGCTTTGTTCTTGCAATCTCACCAAATCCTGTAGTTGCAACATCAATAATTATTCTTTCAGGTGAAACCGCTCTTCCCTTAATTCTTAATCTGGTAGTAAGTTCCGGATCCGCCACAAGACCATTTAAGGTAAAAGTAAACTCCTGTACATTATCTCCTCTTAAAGGCTTTGCATAAAATGTAATTGACTGATCATCGGACGGCCTCACAATAACATCCATCATGCCGAAAGCATCCTGGTAATTATATCCTGCCGGAACAAGTACCTTATAGACAAGCTCTCCCTTATTCATAACCTTAAGGCAGATATTATAAAGCATATTGCCTGCGCCAAGGTATATGTATTCCGGCTCGTTTTTAAACTTGCGGTTTATCATCTGACCGTAATAACATGCACCTTTGGTATAAAGATTCATTCCGGAAAAAACTCTTCTTCCTGCACAGATTCTCGCCAAAGACCTCTTCATCCAGTCGCCGTCAAAACCATCACCCACAAGATAAACCGAAGAAATAATTCTATCCGCCAACACTTCATCCAACGCCTTTAAAAATACACTGTCTTTATGATCTTTAAATTCGTCGATTGTCATATTATTGTTATCACTTAAGTGATTTAACATCGGATACAAAAGCTCTTTTACCGAAACCACCATCGGCATCGTCTTATTGTCTTTAACAAGCTCATAGACCCTAAAAGTATTCTTCCAGTAATCCATAAGCATTACATCATGCGTACGAAGAATCGGCTCCCGACTCATTGCATAGTAGCAAAATGCCTCCTGTCTGCTTATAACCTTTACGTTATCACGATTTATTTTTAAATTATCACAGATTAAAAGTATAGTATCAGTCTGCATCTGCGTCGCATGGTCTATGCAGAATATAAAGTGATCTTTCTCCCTATCACAAGGTGTTTCCGTAACAAGTGCAAGTACTTTACGTATAAACATCGTCAAAAGATCGATGCAATCAAGCATTTCACCGTCAACGTTAACGCTCTCTTTTCTAAACGCCTTACTTAAGATATTCTTGACAGGATCAGCAAGATCTAACGCATCGTCACCGATATACCAAAGCGACGAATTGGTTCTTTTCGCAACAACGGTCGGGATAAGATACTTTTTGGTACCGGCATGCGCACTTATAGATACCGGTTCATCCATTGTATCCTTAAAATAACATATTTGACTGTAATATTCGGATATATCTATACCAAAATATGTAATGTCATCCATACTATTTCCTCTTAAGACTCATATTTGCCAGTTTCAATACATTATCATAACGCTCAATCTTTGTCTCAAATAAAGAAACCTCGCCAAGCTGTTCCGCAATTATAAGATCATTTAAAAGCTCGAATCTCGAACTTCCCGCCAAAGGTTTTATATCCATATTGGATATTTCTCCGCTTTCTTTAATCTCAATCTCATAATCCTTATTCTCACTGATGTAATACTGAACAGAATCACCATAAAACAAAGTAAACTCTTTTACATAGATGCCTTCAAACATATGTGTCATCTGTTCCTTTGCATATGGGATATTCTCATCCTTATTACCTCTTAAAACCCTGTATTTAATATATACGTCCCTATCAGGATTGGTCCTATATTCAATTATCTTCTTTCCAATCCTCGGATACGAAAAAGTAACCTCATCTTCAAGCTCATCATAGAAAGAAAAGATAAATCCACGTAAAACCATTTCATCATACAAGGCTTTCATAAGTGAAATATCACCTATGTGCTCTTTTGCATGACACTTAAGAATCGCAAGCTTTTCACAAAGATTAAGGTGCATATTTCTCTCATACATTTCAAATAACTGCATTTTAACAAGACTGTTAAACTGTGCATCTTTTACAAAATAATTATACGCATAGTATGAGATATATGCATCAAGCAAAAGCTTTTTGCCACCTTGCTCAATATATGACCTTAATATCTCCTCGTCGTTTCTTATATAACTTTCCGAATATATCATCTGTACAAGGAGCCTCTCGGAAAGATCATACGTATTAAGCTTGAATTCATTGGCTGCAATCCACAAATCATAAAGCGTATCCGTGCCGCTGTACATAAACTTACAAAGATAAGACAGCACCGTTTCATTGTACTTTCCTCGTAAAAACGTACCGGTACATAATCCTATCAGATTATCGTCAGGTTCAAAATTCTTAAGGCGTATTATTGTATCGCATAAAACAAGCAACAACGACGGTGCAACCTGGTTGCAACCGTACTCAACTATCATGTTAAATGCCTTCTCATAAAATCCTCTTTGAATCAAAAGCTCACATGCAAGTATCCTGATTTGCTCATTTAAACCGTCCAAAGATAAAGACCTTAAATACTCATCAAGAAGTTCTATACGTTCGCTCCTGTAATAGAAGTAAACAATCTGCGGTCTAAGCAGTTTTTTATATGAGTCCGTTATTGCCGGCGATGCCAGAATTATATTAAGGTAGCTTAAATCGTTCTCTGTAAAATCAATAACCAGACTGTTCTTCCATATTGAATCAATATAGTGAATCAGATACGGTATCTGCTCCGGTGCCGCTTTAATACACTTCTTGGTAAGCGAATCTGCAGGTATTAAAAGCTGAATATCATACTCATCCTTATATACAAATCTGTTATTATATGCATCTTCAAAAAGAATCAAATGATCCTTTGAATAAATCGGGAAATACGAAACTCCGTCAATAATCGGATATACCGACTCTTCTTTTGTTTGATAATGCTTAACTATAACTCGCTTTAAGTGAGGTTTATTCTCAATTATAAGCTTATGAATATACAAAAGCGGTGCAAGGGCACGTGATAATTCATGCGTTATGGTAATTTCTTTTAAATAATGCTCATATATATAGCCAAGGTTCTCATCCAAATGTCCCTGATATATCTGCTCTATTGCAAAATCCTCAATTTCAGGCTTGCAATTAAGATAAAGAGACATCTGCTTTTCGCGATTCTTAATAATTTTCGCAAAGCAAAGTGCTTTAAACTTATACGGCAAATTATTCTTGTACTGAAGATAGTACGAAACCATCTTTGGGTAATTCTCTGCAGAATTTACCGGCGTAGACATAATATATGCCTCATAGAGACCCGCAATATTAAGCTCACGTTCTATTGCTATCTTATAAAACGAATTGGCTCTTAATGTATAAAAACCGCCTCTTATAAGGAGTGTACAAAGCGCGATAAGCATATTATCCTTATCGAATCTGTTAAATCCCTCAATAATCGGCTCTATAAGATTCTTATCGTAAACATTCGAGAACACGATAAGATCAGAAAATACCGAAACCATGCTTTCGGTCATTATGCCGTTCTTTCTTATAAACGAAAACAATCTGATTTCGAATGGTCCAACCTCTTCAAGGCACGACGGATTCTCTCGGACAATATGAAAGCTTTCCGCAAATAAAAGCGGTGAGTTAACTCCGGATAAAACTTTATCCTTAATTGCTCTATACTTTCTTACCGCCGACGTCTGATATGATTCGTCAATAAATAATAAGCAATAAAACAGCAATGCATCATTATCGGATTCTTTATACATTACTCTTATTTTTTCATTTACAGACTTAATATATGATGGCTCTCTGTTTAAAAAAGTCGTTACATAAAGATAATATCCGTATATTTCTTTAGACGCGCCAAAAAACTCCTCTTTATACTGAGACAAAACCCACTCTGCTTCTTTAACTCTGTTTGAAAGGAAAAAGACCTGTGCCTTTAAGAGCCACAAAAACAATTTCTCGTCACTTATAGATAGTGCATGATCTATAAGTTGAAGCATCGCAAGTGAAAACGATGCACTCTTGATTATACCGAGTCTGTAATCCAAATATGTCCTTATAATGGATGCCTTAGTCTCCTGCTTATCAAGATGTAACTTTCTCGATTCGTTATCGTAAATCTTCACATGTACCATAATGTTATAAAGAAATACAGTTTCACCCGACACTATTTTAATTCTGCCGTAGTTCATTCCTTCATGGAGTCTGTCAATTAACAAGAAAAACGGTACATTAAGCGTAGAACCTATAAAATCTTCATTGTTATAATGGCCTTTTTGTATACCAATAAAAGGCACATCCGTCATTACATCGAGTTCCGCAAAACCGAATCCGCTCTTTTTTATCTCTATAACTTCTCTGATATTCTCAGTAGGGTTTTCATAATATACATCTTCAAAAGAAGATGTAAGATGCATATCCTCTTTTAGATTTAACGCTTTAAGGAACTCCTCCATGTTATGAAGCGTAGTACCTTCATAAGAAAGCGTCTTCGCATACATGACGCTTTCTAAATCTTTTTGATCTATTATATCTTTAAATCCCGGTGATCTAAAGAACCTAAAAGCCGCCTCACTGTCCTTCTTACAGGATTCGGCAAATTCTTCAAGGTTAGAAACACTTATACCCGAAACCATATGCGCTTTTCTTTTTGATTGTACAACAAAAGGAAGGCTATATTCATTTTTATTGCAGATTATGTAAAAATCGCCCTTTTGAATATCGCCGTTTAAAAGCCCATAGGTTTTGAACCTGTATTCAATTTTAACTTCGGTACCGCTAAATTGAGGATCTTTAATCTCCATTCTCGGATTGTTGGAATATACGATGCCACGCATTGGTATATCATTCGTACTTTCTACCGTAAAAAAGCCTTCAGCATCTTCGCCCTCAAATGCGGTTATAATAAGTCTTTCGTCCGATAAAGAAAGCTTAGGCCCCTCGTATTCATAGATCCCAAGAGACAGGTCCTTAAGTTTTTGTTTCATATCCTTCTTAACCAGTCTGTTATTGATTTTTATGCTTTCATTGCTATAATAATTATATACAATTGCATGGCGTCATGCAAGAAATAAAGGGACTTTAAAGGGTGTATAAAATGGAAAAGAAAAAGAGTTTTCACGGCTCAGATCTTGAGCTTATAGAAAAAGAATATAACATAAAAAAAGAAGACATAATTAACTTTGCAGCAAATGTTAATCCATTCGGAATTTCCAAGACATTAAGTGATGCTTTAATCAAAAACATACACGTTATAGAAACATATCCTGACCGCGAATATACCAACCTTAGGAAAAAGATCGGGGAATACGTCAAATGCGATCCGGAATATATAAAAGTCGGTAACGGCTCGACAGAGCTCATATCTTTAATGGCCAAGACCATCACTCCGAAGAAGGCTTTAATAATAGGTCCTACCTACTCTGAGTATGGTCACGAAATCGGTCTTTCCGGCGGCGATATTGAATATTTCGAATTAAAAGAAAACGATGACTTCATCCTTAATATAAACGAATTATTTGTTACATTGCAGAAGACCCACTACGATCTTTTGGTCATCTGTAATCCTAATAATCCTACATCTACCTGTATCCCGAGAGATATCCTTACTCTCATAATGCAGTTATGTAAAGATCTTAATACCTTTATAATGATTGATGAAACTTATATGGAGTTTTCACCAAACGAAGATATATCTTCTGCCGCTTCACTCACAGAACGTTTTGATAATTTCATCGTTCTTCGCGGTACATCAAAGTTTTTTGCAACACCGGGATTACGTCTCGGTTATGCAATTACTAAAAATGAAGCTTTATTAAAAAAGATTAAAGAAGAACAAAATCCATGGAGTGTGAACTCTGTTGCTGCATTTGCAGGTACCGTAATGTACGACGATCTCGAATACATTAAGATGATGAAAGACTTTATGCATAAAGAACAAACACGTATATACGATATATTTAAAGATTCTAAAATATATAAACCATATAAAGCCGATGCGAACTTCATCCTTTTAAAGATATTAAAAGATGACCTTGATGCTTCTATTCTCTTTGACAAAGCCATAAGAAAAGGATATATGATAAGAAACTGTGATTCTTTCCCATTCCTTTCAGATAAGTTCATAAGATTCTGTTTTATGAAAGAAGAAGATAACGATAAACTTATAAAACTGCTTTTAGAAGCTTAAAAAAAGCCCTTCCTAACGGAAGGGCTTAAGTATTACTGTTATTAAGCTAAAAACTCATCAAGTTTAACGATCGCGGTATCATAATCAAATTCATCCATTGCTGCAAGCGCATCATCAAAGATTTTCTCTTTGTCACTAGGAATGACATAATTCTTCAATGTTGAAGACATATTCTCCGCCTCCGTAAGATCGTATTCAGAAAGAGCATTCTTCATAATTCTTACAAGCTCCATAACCTTATCGATATTATCTTCCTTGTTAGTATCACTGCTTTCTTCATCTTTCTTAGGAAGGACATCTTCCAATGCTTCTACTACCTTCTGCCATTCTTCTTTGAAATTTGGATAATTGACCATAATCTTATTTATATCCATGTTCTTTGCAGCGGTCTCAAGACGCTGTGCTTCTTCCGAAAGTGCTATTGCACCCAGGTTCTTGGAACTGCTCTTTACGGCATGAATCTTGATTCTGAAATTATCGCAATCATTTTCCGCCAAGTACTCTTCCATTGAAGGTCCGAGCTTTTTAGCCGTCTTGATATAAATGTCTGCCATATCGAAATAATTATCAAGATTATGGTCGAGATACCTTAAACCTTCATCAAGATTTACATTTGACTTTGCAAGTCTTTCCGCAATGGAATCTTTAAGTCCCTTGTCAGCAGCTTTTTCCTCGCGAAGCTCATCATTTATGTATGCAATCTTCTCATCAGGAAGGAACTGTATAATCGTCGATTCAAGTGTTAATCCGTCTATCGGCTTTGAAAGATAACCCGAAAATCCCTCGTTCAAATACTCGTCCTTTGCTCCAAGAACAGCATTCGCCGTAAGGATTATTATAGGCGTATCGTGATTTAATGAATCATCATCTTCTTTAACATGATGGAATGTCTCAATTCCATCCATGATAGGCATAAGGTGATCCATAAGAATAAGGTCGTATACTTTCTTCGATGTAAGACTAAGAGCTTCATTACCGGACGAAGCCATATCAAGCTGTACCTTTGTCTTTTTAAGAAGGCTCTTTACAACCTGAAGGTTCATCTCGTTATCATCGACTACAAGAATATCTGCCGTAGGTGCTATAAATTGCTCTTTATAAACTTCTCTCTCATTTACTGTCTTTGCGTAACGTTCCTTAAAGTCGCCTATCGGCTCATTATCAACTATTGTCTGCGGGATTGTAACCGCAAAGTTTGAACCCTGACCATATACGGACTGTACGTCAATTGTTCCATCCATAAGATCTACAAGTTGCTTTGTAATCGAAAGTCCGAGTCCCGTACCTTCAATCGTACGGTTCTTTTCCATATCAAGTCTCGTAAACTTCTTAAAAAGATTATCCATATCTTCAGGCTTTATACCTATACCTGTATCAATAACAGAAATCATAATAAGATAATTATCTCCCGACTGAATACCGTTAAGATAAAGCGTAACACTTCCCTTTTCGGTATATTTAATGGCATTCGTCATAATATTGGTGATAATCTGCTTAATTCGTACCGAATCGCCAAAATACTTATACGGCATCGTCGGTGCAACTTCGAAATTAACTTCTATCGCTTTATCCTTGGCGCGAGCCTTCATTTCATTTACGATAATACTTACAAGTTCAGCAAGATCGTAGTTTGTAGGCACTATCTCAAGCTTACCTGATTCTATCTTACTTACGTCCAAAATATCATTAATAAGCTGCAATAAATTCCTACCCGAGCTTTGAATATTTGCAGCATAATTAATAATATCAGGATTCGAGCTTTCTCTTAATATCATCTCATCCATACCGAGGATGGCATTTATAGGGGTTCTTATCTCATGAGACATGTTGGCAAGGAACTGACTCTTTGCGACGTTCGATGTCTCGGCAGCGTCCTTCATTGTAAGAATTCGCTCGTTTGCATCGAAAAGCTCGTTATTACGCTTTGTAATAACGCGTTGCTTTTCAAAATCAGACATTTCAATCCTATACTTTGTAATTGTACCCAAAGTAGCAATTATGATATAAAGAACAAGGTTTGCGGAAGGCGAAAGCGTTCTTCCGTCTCTAATTGCAAATGAAAAACTAAGGAAAACCATACTGCCGCCGTTTATCAAAATAACAAGCGCGATAGCCTGGTTTGGAATAATCATAAAAAACAGAAAGCCTACCGTTATGGCAATATAACACGTGACATCAAATACGCCCAAATGTCTGTAGTCAACGCATACGACAAACTCACTCCAGCCAATCATTATAATTCCCATTATTACAATGGCGACATTTATAAGTTTGTACCTTTCTTCCGCTTTTTTCTTCAAAAAATGCAAAATAGTAATACATAAAACAGATAAAACCATTATCGTAATATACATATTACGAAAAACAATTCTTCCTGTTCCAAAGAATTTATCGGTATTCCACTGCAAAATGAACATAAAAAGCTCAATAACAAATATAATTTCAAACAACCTTATTGCCCGGTTGGCGTTCTTTTTTGCTATTGACTTGAAGAAATCTTTTTTATCGATATGCGGACTCAAGATATCACCTCTTGTCAGTTTATTTTGCTTCTCTGTTCTTTCCGAAGATCAGATCATAATTTATATGTGCATAAAAAACATCTTCTATAAGCGCTTTATCTTTAATATTTATATTTGCAAGCATCCACATTGTCTTTGCAATTACTGCTTCAAGTGTCATATCGTATGACTCAAGGAAATGACACTCTGACTTAATCTTCTGTCCGACCTCATATACAGTCATATCCGAACCTTCATGGCTTACCTGCGTGGACATTATAATAACCGTATCAGGATACTTTGCAACAAGCTTATAAAAATCATCTTCTACGGTATCAGGTATACCGCCGACACCGAAACTTTCAACTATTATTGCATCATAATACTTAAAAATCGATTCCATATCATGCACTTTCATGCCCGGAATTAACTTCATAAGATATACTTTATCATCAACATGTTCATAAAATGTGACTTCGTTTGAGAATTCTTTAGGCTCTATATAGCGCATTATCTGTCCGCCCTGAATAATAGCGATAAACGGATAATCGATACTGTCAAATGCATTAAATGACTTTGAGCGCACTTTCTTTGCTCTCGTACCTGCTATTACCTTGCCGTCAAATACTATAGACACGTCCTGTGATCGCGGATCTGCCGCATATATAAAGGCATCAAGAAGATTTCTGGTACCATCCGTTTCCTTAAATTCTATCGGGCGCTGCGAACCGGTAAGAACTATAGGTTTCTTTGAATTCTGAATAAGATAGGACAAAGCAGCAGCCGTATATGCCATTGTATCCGTACCGTGTGCAATGACAAAACCGTCGTATTTGTCATAATTATCTTTTATAGTCTTTACTATATCAACCCATATCTCAGGTTTCATATTCGTAGAATCAACCGAACAAAGCTGCATCGTTGAAACATCGGCATAATCTGTAACTTCCGGGATAAATTTAATTATCTCCGAAGAAGATACACTCGGTCTTAATCCATGTTCTGATGCAGATGAAGCTATAGTACCTCCTGTTGCAATTAATAATACTTTTCTTTTTTCGTTCCCCATTATAAATCACCTTTACCTATTAACATATTCCTCACCATACTTGGTAAGATAATCGTTTATTAATGAAAATGCGCTGTTATACTCATACTTTTCAAGAGCTTTAGATACGTCATCAACACATTCTTTCAAAGCATCATTAAGCTCATAGCTCTCGAATTCATGTATAAGTTCGAAAGCCTTATCATACTGTAATTCCTCGAGACAAGCCATAACCATTAACAGCTTATCTTCGCATAATGAATCATCAAGAAATACCTTCTTTACAGGTTCTTTCTTAACATCTTTCTTATTATCTTTTTGCGGCTCACCTACAGAAGAAAGATTTGAAACCGCAACTATAACACTAAAGCCTTTTACTACCTTATCCCATTCTTCCAAAAGCTTAGGATAATGTGCAACAATAGAGCCATACTCTCCCGCTTTACCCATCATCTCTTCTTCGTATGCAAGGTCTGCCAATGCATCCGCTCCAAGCGTTCTGGCATTCGACTTTAATCCGTGTACCATAATGGTAAAATCCGGCAGATTATGCTCTGTTATAAGTGCATTCATTTTTTCTGCCTTACCGTCTTTATCACCAAGAAAGACCTTAACCATATCAAGATAGATTTCCTCTTCATTATCAAGAAGTTCAAGTCCCTTCTTAGTATCAATACCGTACGTGGAAAGATCCGGAAGCTTAAGCTTCTCTTCTTCCTTTTCATCACCATATACGATATTAACATATTTCGCCGGAAGATTCTCGGTCAAAACTCTGTCAAGTTCTTCAATCGCGATAGGCTTAGAAATATAATCATCAAAGCCTTCCTCTATATACTTTTCTCTCGCTCCCTTTATGGCATTTGCGGTAAGTACGACAATCTTTGTATTTTCAATATAGTCGGCATATTCATCCTTTAAATGTCTTAGTGTCTCTATACCGTCCATTTCAGGCATCATATGGTCCAAAAGAATCAGGTCAAAGTGAGCATTTTGCACCATCTTTATACATTCTTTACCTGATAGCGTAGTTGTTAAGGATGCCTTCGATTTCTTTAAAAGATTAACCGCAACCTGAATGTTCATTTCATTGTCGTCAACAATTAAAATGCTTGCATCCTCGCATGTAACTACGGCTTTCTTATTTGTCTTAGACACTTTCTTGACCGAACTCTTAGACATTCTGTCTTCGAAACTGCCGATTGGTACTTCCGACCGTATCTCCTGCTCTACCTTTAACGTAAATACAGAGCCTTCACCATAAACTGAAGTTACGGTAAGATCTCCACCTATCATATTTGCAATCTGCTTTGATATCTTAAGGCCAAGACCGGTGCCTTCAATCTTATTGTTCTCTTTTAAATTAACTCTCGAATAATCATTGAACAACTTCGGAATATCCTCAGGCTTAATACCCATTCCGGAGTCAACTATAGATATTGTAAGGTCACCTTTATTATCCGCAGTTTTTTCAAAATCAGCCTTTATGCTTACAAAACCGGACTTCGTATACTTTATTGCATTACTTATAAGATTACCGGTAATCTGCCTTATACGATACTCGTCTCCGACAAGCATTTCCGGAATCTCTTCATCTACCATAACCTCAAAATCAAGGCCCTTGTTAACGACCTGCGTTCCGTACTGATTAACCAAGTCCAAAAATACAAGGAATGTATCGTATTCGCCCGGCACAATCTCCATTTTGCCCTGTGATATCTTTGAATAATCAAGTATATCGTTAACTATATTAAGTAATGACTTACCCGCGGATTTAATGGACTCGGCATATCCTTCAATAAGTGAATCATCTGTTTCGCGAATAACCATCTCATTCATACCCATAACAACGTTTATGGACGTTCTTATCTCGTGAGACATCTGTGCTAAGAAGTCTCCCTTTTTCTTATTGTCTTCTTCTGCTTTTTCACGAAGTGCTATCTCATCGAGTGCATCTTTCACAAGAACTTTCTCATATCTTATAATCGTAATCGAAATAAAAAGTAACAGTATACATTCGATTGTATAACCAAGAAGATACTCAATAAAATATTCTTCCGCAGTTATAAGGATATAGTTCTTTCTCACCTGATCAAGTGCTCTAAAATACAAAGACACCGCAAGAATCAGATAACTTATGATATTAACCGTTATAGTTAAAGGATAACTTATATAAAGACAGCTTAAGATTATAGCAAACGAATATGCTATATATATACCTACAGAAGCCTGAGTTGCCGAAAGACCGATTATCAACTCTATTGCTATTATTCCGTAGTACATGGCAAATTTATCAAAATTCGCCAAATTTGTAAGACAGTGCATACCTACACCGGCACAAGTAAGGAGAAATGTTAAAAGCACACAAAACCAGGTCGGGATATCAAATATCCCGAGCCTTGTAATAATAAACATAATCGGACCTGTCGGTAAAGCATAGAAAAACAGCTTCGATATCATGTTATTTATCATCTTTTCTCTGTTATGAATAATAAGGTGCTTTTTAATAAGATTATTCATCTTATACCTCAATACTTTCTTATGATATCATCTGATTCGTCCGAATCTTTATTTATCTCCTTTACGACAACATCATAGCTGTAATTATCGTTTACTTTGATTGATACCGTATCGCCTGTTTTATGTCCGAGAAGTGCTTTACCCATAGGCGAATCTATACTTATAAGACCCTGCAACGAGTCGCCTCGTATAGTTGTAACTATCCTATACTTTTCTTCCGCATCATCTTCCGGAATATATAAAGTAACATTCGTATTGATTCCAATCTCGTCGTCTTTTGAATCATCTTCGATAATATTGGCCGTACGCACAATTCGATCCAGATATCTTATACGACTCTCGTTTTGATTTTTTTCTTTTTTAGCCGCATAATACTCAAAATTCTCCGAAAGATCGCCCTGTGCGCGTGCTTCCTTAACCGCCTCTATAAGCTTCGGGCGAAGTTCCGTCTTTCGGTATTCTATTTCTTTTTCAATATTTTCAATATCTTTCTTTGTAAGATCGTCAAACATCAAAAACTCCAATAAGTCAAGACTTTAATTTTTATCCGCTATTATTATATAATATTTTACGAAAACAAGCAAAACAAAAAGGAGCATTTCTAAAAAATGAACAAAAAAGAAATAGCCGAGATTAAAAAGCAGTTTTCCGAAGACCGTTCAACTATCGGTCGAATTGCAAGCTGCTATGTTGATAGCGATAAAAATATACGTTTTACTAACGTAGACGCTTTTGCCTCTCTTCAAAAAGAAGAAGAATTAAAATACTATGACCTCTTCAGAAAGTCAATGTCAGGTTCTATAGGTGCCAACCTTTACACTATGGAATTTACAATCGATGCCGAAAAAGAAGGCGGCGAATGGGATTTTCTCTATAAGCTTCTCCAATCAGAACTCAAAGACGACGAACTCATCGGCGAATTCTTTAATAAAGTCATCGCCTCCTACGATTATGGCGAGAACTACTACATGGTCCTTACCCATTCAAAGTACGATGTTCCGGGCAAGACCAAAGATGGACTCGATCTTGACGATTCATCGGATATGGTTCACTCCTATCTTAACTTTATGATTTGTCCGGTTTCATTATCGAAAGCCGGTTTGAGCTACAATGCCGAAGAAAACATGATGTCAGACCGTATCCGTGACTGGGTTGTGGATAAGCCGATGACCGCATTCATGTTCCCTGCATTTAACGAACGACAGACTGACCTTCACTCAGTACTTTACTTCACTAAGTCTGCCAAAGAGGACCATAAGGAATTCGTTGACAACATTTTGCATTCAGAACCGATACGTACAAATCTCGAGGAAAAAGCTACCTTTAACGAGCTTATCGCAGAAACTTTAAGTGAAGAATGCGAATTCGAAGTCGTAAAGAACATCCACGACAATATAAAAGAACTTGTTGATCTTAACAAAGATAATCCCGATCCCGTTATGGTGACTAAAGACGAATTAAAACAAATCCTTTATGATTCGGGTGCTTCAGATAACAAGATGGAGAATTTCGAAAAAGAATTCAACGATGTTGTCGGCGAGAACAAGACGATGCTTGCAACAAACCTTTTAAATAAGCGTTCTTTTAAGATTGAAACCAACGATATAAAGATTACTGTTAACCCTGAACGCACAGACCTTATAGAGACCAAAGTAATCGACGGAAGAAACTGTCTTGTAATTGCTATTGATTCTCATCTTACAATAAACGGACTTGATGCAAGAGCCTTTGCCGGAGTTGAAAATCCCGATGACGATCTTGATCCTGATATAGACCTTGATCCTGATGAAAACCTGTAATTTACCTAAAAAACTAAGCCGCAGGAAAACCTGCGGCTTATCTTTTATCAATTAATTCTCAAATTAATCATTTTCGCCCCTTGGAAGAAGCATTATTGAATCTGGAATGTATCTTCCGCGTCCCGTTGCAGATGATGAAGATGTAATCTGCTCTCCCATGTAATACATAACAGCAGAACTTCCGCCATCAATATTTATCGCCTGATATGCACCGTACTTTGACATATGATATGCACATTCCGATACCGTCGTACCAAGTGAATATCCGACCTGTCGTCCGTCAATTACGAGGAAGAAGAAATCTCCTCGCTCATTCTGACCAACGGCAGCACGTGGATGAATACCAAGCCCAAATGTACCGTCAACAATTGATTCTCCGTTCACTATCAAAGCCGGATAACACTGAATAGCCCATCTAAATTCAGACACGAGTGACTGCTTATACGTCGTTATGACAAGCTTATTATCCTCTTTCATGCCCATAAAGCGCCAGTCGTCACCCTTAGGGTCACCGTAATCCTTACCGTCTATAACAAGACAGCCTTTAACAATACCACCGGTACCGTGTCCTGCCGCATCGGCAAACATTGATCCGTTAATAGCGATTACCGCATTATACTTTTTGGCAAAAGTCTCTACTTCCTGACCGTAGCTTCCAAGCATCTCGGACTTTGCAAGCGATACTCTTGAAGGGTCCTTTGCAATAGCCATTTTACCTACATAACCGCTACCTGATACCTCGATTATTATTACTCTTTCTTTGGCATTTAATACAACAATCGGATCTCCGTAAATAGTTTTAAGGTCATAATTCTTATCGAAATCTTCGATAACAATATTATCGTATCCGTCCTTTAAGAATTCCGAATGCTTCTTTAAAAAGATCTTAAATTCGTCATTATTGACTTCATAGAAGGTGTTGTAGAACTCTGTCTCATTCTCAAGTTTTTCATCACCGTCGTCGATCTCTTTGTCTTCCCAATCAGACTGTAATTCTTTTTGTTTTTCGATTTCATCCCATTTTTCCTGCATTACTTCATCAATAATGCTTTCCGGGATAAACCACTCTGCAAGCCACTGATGTGTCTTAGTTGACATCGCAGTTTCTATATATATTCTTCTCCACTTAGCAATAAATGGTGTCTCAGTGTATATGAGAAACAAATACGATATAGTCAAAAACAAAACCACGCAAAGTGCGATAAGTGTAGCTATCAGGCCTTTCGAGGGCTTGTCGCTATTTTTTTTCGTAACGCTTTCTTCCTGCATTTTACTCTCCGTTAACTATTTTGTACACCTTATAACATTCTTATCTTCTGCAAGGTTTGGTACGTTATAAAGGAAAAGTATCTCATCAATATCATTCTCTTCTACAAATTCTTCAACTGACCCCGTGTAGAATCGAAGATCTATCAGATATATGTCCTTATACTCTTCCGGCAAAAATTGTGCAAAACAATTTGCGTACGAATCCTTTAGTATAAGTATACTGCCCGTACCGTTACCTTCTATATGAGTAAGCTCCTGATTCGAATTTAAAAATACCGCATACTGGTCTTTTCCCTCAAGATACGATCTTTCATATATCGAATCCGTTACATACGTATCGCTATTATACGACACTTTGTAAAATAAATCCATATAATATGCATCAATTTCATCAAAAGGTGCAAAAAACAGATTAACCTTTGAATAAGTTGTCCCCCTAAAGTTCGTACAAAGCGTTTCTTTTGTAAAATCTGACAAACTTCGTGGTTTTTTTCCGACATGCTTCATGTATTCTACATATCCAAGATATGCTCCGTATGAAGTCCAATGATGATCGGTTTTATAATATATATATTCATTTTTCTTGTCATATAAAGCATCTGTTATATCAAGAACGTCAATATCATATTCTTTTGCAAGGTCTATCAAAGCCTTTTGATTTACATTTGCAGCGAATCTCGGCAATTTATCTCTTAATGTCCATGACGCACTTGGTACAGGTAAAAGCGTTACCCTTCTATCCTGCCTTAGCTCTTTCATCTTCTTTGCGAATTCTTCGATATGCGCCAGGTTCTTTTTATATTGGCTTTCCTTGACATTTTTATGTATTTCTATCAAATACCCATCTTTTGCAAAATAAACTCCTCCCGAGTCTTTTTTTTGCATGAGAATGGACATCATAGTCTTTGCAGTAACAAATCCGTCTCGACCGACAAACTGATCCGAAATATAATCTTCTACGGAAGATGTAAACTTACCCGAATAAAAATTTTCAAAACTAAACTCGGACAGCTTACTAAGCATTCTTTTCTCGCTCTTAGAATATACTTTATCAGGGATTACTATCTGCAATAAAGCTATGCCGAATACCAATATTAAAAATACAATGGTTAAAACTTTATTCTTCATAACAGACACCCCTAGAATCTAAAGTAAAGAAACGGATTATATGAACCCGCCACAAGGTAACTTACCGAGACCATAAATACTGCAACAATAAATATAACTTCAAATGCGGTATAGACGTTTTCATTTACCTTATTTCTTACCGTCTCTCGCAATCTTATAGGCAACGTAGTCGAGAATAATACGCAAATTATAAGTAACGGGATATTTGTAAGCAAAATATATAAAGCTTCATTAGTTGCAAATACACCTCCACCGCCAAACATTGATAAGAAATATCCTACTCCTTGCGCCATATCATCAAATGCGAAAAGCACCCATCCTATAATTACGATAAGCATAAGATAGATATGCTTAAATGCATTCGGAATCCTGTCCGCAAAGCGTTTCAATACCATCTTCTCGATTATAAGGAAGATACCAAAGTATACTCCCCAGAACAGGAAATTAAAGCTTGCACCGTGCCAAATACCGGTAAGGAGCCACACTATCGCGATGTTGCGTAATTGCTTTAACAAACCATTTCTGTTTCCACCGAGTGGAATATATACATAGTCTCTAAACCACGTACCAAGCGACATATGCCATCTTCTCCAAAACTCCGTAACCGACTTTGAAATATACGGATGATCGAAGTTTTCAGGGAATGTAAATCCAAGCATGTGTCCCAAACCTATCGCCATATCAGAATATCCCGAGAAATCAAAATAAATCTGAAAAGTATATGCAATTATACCAATCCACGCAGATAAAGCAGGAACCGCAAATATCGAGTTTTCGGCCGGTGCCGAATCAACTATCGTAGTAAATATAAGTCCTGCATTATTAGCAAGAAGGACCTTTTTACCCAGTCCTTCTGTAAATCTAAGGACACCTTTAGAGAATTTCTCAAAAGAATGCGTTCTTTCATTTAACGCTTCCGCTATATCTTTGTAACGCACTATCGGGCCGGCAATAAGTTGAGGGAAAAGTGCAACATACGCGCCAAACGATATGATGTTTTTCTGCACAGGCGCATTGCCTCTGTATACATCTATTGTATAACTCATAGTCTGGAAGGTATAGAAAGATATACCGATAGGAAGCGGCAAGTTTAAAAGCGGAATATTCGTCTTAAACACAGCATTTATTGTTGTAATAAAGAAATCCGTATATTTAAAGAAAAACAGTAATGACAGATTACAGATTACGGATATAAAAAGACCTAACCTTTTTAATCTTGTACCCCTATATTTCTCTGTTAAACGCCCACAGGTATAGTCCAAAACCGTAGAGAAAATCATTAAAACTACGTATACAGGTTCTCCCCACGCATAAAATATAAGACTTAATACAAATAATACCGCGTTCTTACAGTTCTTCGGTGCCAGGAAATAGCACAAAAGGCATATAGGTAAAAACAAGAATAAAAAGGTCAGGCTTGAAAATACCATTTATTAAGTTACTCCCCGTGTAATAAATTATTCCTCGTTAATTTTTGCAAGGTTTTCAGGTAATGATCCAAAAATCTCCTTAATAGCGTTATCGATTTTTTCGTATTCCTTTTCTACATTCTTAGCTATATCTTCTTCCGATGCATCGCTGTCAGGAAGATCTGCTCCTCCACAGATATAGATTACGAAAGCTCCCTCTCTGTAAATTCTTATACTCGAAACCTTTGCCGCACCGATTGGATAAAGCTTTGTATAATTTACACACTGATTATATGCCGCATTAAATGTCTCAACTATTGTATCGGCGTAGGATTCATCTTTAAGTTTTACAATAACAACCTGATCATGATTTACAGACGGAACCTTCGTAATTAACGCAACATATTCTTCAATCTTTGACATGTCGGTATCTTCTTCACCCATGCCTAATGCACATGTATACAAATCTTCTTCTGCTACCGTCTCTGTAGCATAGAAACCGTCACCCAAAGCTTCCTTAAGTTTTTCAAGGATATCGTTAACTGTAAGGTCTTTTACATCGTCATTATTGTCATCTATGTTTTCATTTGTGTTGTTATTAGTATTGTTATTAGTGTTATTTCCCGAGTTACCGCTTCCGCATGCAACCAAAGAAAGTGCCAAAACAAATACAAGTACTAAGCTGAGTAATTTCTTCATAATTTATTTCCTCTCTTTTCTAAAAATCCTAGGGCTTTTGCCCTTCATAACATAATACAAACGGAATTATTAAAATGTTGCAGTTAAATTAAAACATTTGCAGTGCCCCTATAATCAAAGCAAGATCAACCTGCAAAGCCTCTTTCAGAATTATAATACCTTCTTATCTTCTCATTTGCATTTAAGAAAAGTCTTACCAACTCCGGATCAAAATCAGTTCCCGCACCGTCTTTTATTATTTCAAAGCAGGTATCAATATCAAACGCCTCTTTATAGCAACGCTTAGCTGTCGTAGCTTCAAATACATCCGCTATCGCCATTATACGTGCCGGCAACGGAATCTGCTCTTCTTTTAAGCCTTCCGGATATCCCATTCCATTCCATTTCTCATGGTGATACTTTGCAACATCGTATGCTATTCTCTTATAATCCGCATCATTTATATCTGCGAAAGTCTCTTTTAACAATTCTGAGCCGACCGTAGTATGAGTCTGCATAATGCTATACTCTTCAGGAGTAAGTCTTGCAGGCTTCTGCAAAATCTTATCCGGGATGGCGATTTTACCTATGTCGTGCATAGGCGCAGCATTAAGCACATTATCTATATAATCCTGAGTTAAAATCTTCTTATAACGAGGATTGTTTTTCATCTCATTTAAAAGAATCTCAACATATCCTCTTGTGTGCTTGATATGATCGCCGGTTAAAGCATCACGGCTTTCAACAAGCGCGGAAAATCCCGTAATCATCTCTTCGTTATAATGTCTAAGTTCTACAAGTGCAGGATCTTCAAAATTTATATATAACACAGTCGTAGCTGCAATAGGTAAAAGCGATGTAATAAGCGATTCCGGAAATACTACCTGTATGGTAAGCATTGTTCCCAAAAATGCCATAAGAAATACTACGCCCTTAACCTTTGTCTTAGCTAATGTTCTATGTTTAAATGCGAAAAGAAGACAAATAAAGATAAAGTAAAAGATCATAACCGCATAACTTATGTATACGGATAATCCCATTGAATAATTAGTTGTAACGCCGTGGATATAATAAAGATCTTTGATAAAGTATATGACTAAGGCGCTGGTAACCAATCCCGGTGCCATAATAAACCACAAGTGCTTCATCGTCTTAATACCGACTGTCTGATATGCGATAAATGCAAATAAAACTATGATAATTGAATCCATAGTAATAAAAAATAACGCATGTAATAGTAAATTTACCCATGCAGGAACAGTATCCAGCATATTAACCGTAACCGCCGTCGCTCCATCAAAAAATATAGCAATCGGTGACATAAATAAAATATACGCAAATAAACGGTCTCCGAGCGTTCTTTTACCCGGAGCCACACTTCTTACATATGCAACAATAAAATAAAGGGAACACATAATGGCTCCCGCCTGAAGTTTATACGCGTACATACTGCCTCGTCAATTTCTCGAATCAATAAGCTTAAGTTTAAACCTTTATTCCTGAGGAATACAATTATTTTATACTTTAATACCACTCTTTACAAGTACTATTCTAAGATATGTTCAGTTTATTTTTTCGTACAGAAAGCAAGTACCGTCTCTTCTTCATTAAGATGATACTTTTCAGGATTGTATGGTGTCGCAATCTTTTCCCAAAGCGCTTTTGCCTTGTCGTTTTTCTCGTTAAACTTAATCTCCCAGTTACCCGGGCAAAAGTCCAGTATTATCTTTGCAGCATCATACGCATAATGCTTTCTTCGATACTGCGGAAAGATAGTAAATTCTGCCATTGTAAAGTCAGGACTTCCGCCTATATTTGAATACGGGTTAACCATAGCGAATTCGATAATCACATCATCGTTATAGATGAAATATGCAGATCTTTTCTGATCCGTAAAGTACTCATCAAAGTGACCGTAGTGATAATTACCCTTTTCATCCATCGGGTCATCGTAGAAGTTCGTCATCTCATAAAGATACTTTTGATTGATGTTATAAAGAAGGTCACGTTCTTTCTTTTCTACCTGGTGAATGCTAAGTGTTCCTTCGTATGCCGCTTTGGCCTCGTCTAAGTCCTTCGCGTCAAATACACAGATTTTAACCTCTATATCATAGTCAGGGTTTTCATTTGTAAATATCTTATATGCTCTCTTGCATTGCTTTACAGATTCCATAACAGGATGCTTAAGATTTCCTGCAAAGATGCCCGAGCTTATAAGCGGAAAAGCTATTGAGTGATATCCGTTTTTCTTAAGGCATAAAAGCGAATTAAAATATGCCATATATAACTCATTAAATGCCTTCGGAGTGTATGAAAAATCAGGGCCGACAGCGTGTATTATAGCCTTACAGTTCGTCATCTTGCAGGAAGGTGTAATTGCAACACCACCATCATGAATCGGGCGCTTTACCTTCTTACATTCTGCGGTAAGTTCTTCAAGACCTGCAGCAGCAAAGATGGCGCCGCATACACCGCCGCCCGCACGAAGTCCGGAGTTTGCAGCGTTTACCACAACGTCAACGTTTTGATCAACACACGAACCCTGAATCAACTCTAATTTGCTCATAAACTCTTCCTCTCTTCTTACGCTACTTTTCAAAAGTACCAGATACTTGAATTTTCTCCGATTTATAGAACTAAGCTCTATCAAAAGCTTCCTGCCATTTTTTCTCTATACATACATATTCCATATCTTTATTCTAATAATATCTAACATATAAATTTTACCAAAACAGACATTATTTTTAAAGCAAAAAAATATCGTGCCAACACAGGGCAACATCTTAATATTTTATCTTGACTTTTTCTTTTTATTGCAATATACTTATCACAAATTTAAGTATTCTTTGGGCTGGCCAAATGACCCAGGTCCATCTTTGGCGGGGAAGTTCCCCGCTATTTTAAATTTTCCACATTGAGGTAATTAAATATTGAACGAACTGAGCATATTTATTGACGAATCCGGTGATTTCGGCGAGTATTCTTCTCATTCACCTTATTATATAATTACAATGATTTTTCATAATCAAAATAAAGAAATCAATAGTTCCATAATCAATCTTAACAAAGAACTATCTTTTCTTAATCTTGAAAGCCTTTGCATTCACACCGGACCAATTATTCGCAAAGAAGAAGTATATAAAGACATGTCTATCATAGAACGACGTAAAATTTTTAACAAGATGGTCGCTTTCATCCGCCAACTCAACATCAAATCAAAGACATTCTATATTGAAAAGAAGCATTTGACCAACATTGTAGACGCAACCGGAAAATTATCAAAACAAATATCTTTATTCATTCTAGCTAACTATGACGAGTTTTTATTATATGACGCAATTAAGATATATTATGACAACGGTCAAGTTGAAGTAAGCAAGATACTATCTTCCGTATTTAATGCCTTATTACCAAATTCGATGTTTAAAAAGGTAATGCCAAAAGACTACAAGCTTTTTCAAGTTGCTGATTTTATATGTACAATGAAACTTATAGAATTAAAGCTCAAAAATAACATGCTTTCAAAATCGGAAATGGCATTCTTTGGCAATACACGTGATCTAAAGAAAAACTACTTAAAAACTATAAAAAAATTAGAATGGACATAGGTCCATTCTAACCCCCTAAACTTTATTCCTCCGTTTTATAAATCAATATGCTGCCTGGTTCCGAAGCCATCCTTCTTTAAATCAGAATCAAGATAATCGAATGCTGTCGGTACTACCTTTATTAAATTCATAGCCTGTGGCAGTTTCTTCATAGCTTCCACCGGAATCTTCTTATATTCCATAAGTTTCAAGTATTCTTCCGAAAAAGGTTCCACAAAAGATGCCGTACCCTGCACTTGCAAGCTCTTCAACTGTCCGAATCCGCCATAAGATTCAAAAATAGCAACACCTACATTCTTATTCTCTTTTAAACCTTTGAACTTTAATCCACCTTCAGAGAAAAAGTAAAAACAGCCTTCAAGATAATTATACTCAATTGGAGTATTACGTACAAAATCGCTTAATGCCGTAGCCAACGCACACGTATTATGTGCTCCGATAAACTCTTCTATCTTTTCTTTTAAAGCTGCCGACTCCATATGCACCGATTCACTGTCACGCTTTACCCAATGCGACGCTGCCGCATCATAATCCGGTTGATACATAATATCATTCCTTCAAATAATTTAATTAGTCTTTCTTTATAGGATTATCTAATGTATAAATAATACATGCGATTCCGGAAATCACAGCAAGCAATATCATTCCCCCAACAGGATTTTCCAAAAGGGATCCCAAAAGCAACCCTCCTACCGCTGCTAAAACCATAATAACAATACTGCATATCGTTCTCATATTAAACTTTCTCCTCCAAACTATATTCTAGTATTAATACCTAGCAAATAAATTATACTAAAATAGGCACAGCTTTTAAAGAAAAAAAACATAGTTAATTCCTTTTTATCGCACTTACAAGCTTATCATATCCTATTCCAAGCACAGCAAAAAGAGCTGTAATTAAGAAGCCTACACAACAGCCAATGGCTACTGTCCCAACTATCATTCCTATAAACTCAACCCCCATATTCCATGCGAAATGTAAAATAACTTCGCCAATCACAGCTATAGCAAACGCAACTCCTGCAGATATAAGTGATTTTTTAACACTTTTCATTAACCAACCAACAATCAATGCTATAAAAAATCCACCTATCGCAAATATGGCAAAATCCGACTTGAATAATCCGTCAAGAATAAATAAATACTCCATAAACATCCTCCTCATAAACCTTAGTTACTTATAATTCCAAACGCATATATACCACTTCTTGAAATCCGGTTATTCTGGAATTAAACCCAAGTGGATTACGCCCGAATTCCTTAAAACCAAAGCTTTTATACATGGCAATTGCTCTTTCATTATCAGCAACCGCATCTAATTCGAGCTGAAGGTATCCCGCATCTTTTGCGCATTGAATACATGCAGCGGTAAGAGCTTTCCCAAGACCTAATCCCCAGTACTCCTTCAAAATACTTATACCGAATTCCGAGCGATGCCGTATTTTATATTTTGAGCCGACTGCCTCTATTCCCGCAAGTCCGATTATTTTTCCGTCCAAAACGGCGACGATTTCAATTTCATTCTCACTTTTGGTTTTCTCTTCCAAAAACTTTGCTTCCTGCTCAGGATTATAACTATTCTCGTCAGGATATGTCAACAAATATTCTGTTTCCCCATGCATAACGTTAAATGCATGAAAAACTGCCTCTCCGTCCTCAAAATCGCCGTTTCTAAGCAGCACTTCCATTCCGTTCTTTAAAATAACCTTCTGACTGTATTTCATATACCATCTCCCCTTACAAACTTTTTCTAATTGTTAGTCTTTCTTTTTTATCATCCAAAAAGCCAATCCACACACAACCAAATATCCGATTACAGATATACAACTATATTCTACCAAAACCGGCATAATTTTCAAATCAATGAGCACAGTGACCTCCACAGTGATGATCTTCATCGTGATGATCACTGCAGTTATGACCTTCACCATGATGATCACACTTTACATCAGGGTTATAATCAAGTCTTCCTTCAATCAACGCTTTCACTGCTTCATCTGCATTACCGGATACACCTCCGTAGAGTTTGATGCCTGCTTCACTGAGTGCAACCTGTGCTCCTCCACCGATGCCGCCGCAGATCAGAGTATCCACTTTCCCTCCAAACAGAAAACCTGCCAGAGCGCCATGTCCCTGACCTTTTGTATCCACAATTTCTTCATGCACGATCTTTCCGTCTTCAATGTCATATACCTTAAACTGTTCTGTATGTCCGAAATGCTGGAAAACCTCGCCATTTTCATAAGTTACCGCAACTCTCATTTCACTATCTCCTTTTTCTCTTATATTTTTGATGCTTTCGCCTTCCGAAATGTTAAAACTTACATTACCGCCGGAAATGATAAGACTTCTGCCTTCCACAAGTACTTTCGCTATTTTCTTTCGAGCATTGTCATACATGGCTGTTACCGTAGTTCTGGCAACACCCATTTTGTCCGCACATTGCTCCTGAGTCA
>JAFRZM010000036.1 GCA_017442585.1 Lachnospiraceae bacterium
TGCGGGCATAGGCGGAGCGAGCCGTGTCGGAATACTTGTTAAGGGATCAAATTACATAGAGGTATTAGCGAAGGCGGATACAGTAGTATTCGATAAGACGGGAACGCTTACCGAAGGCTCATTTAACGTAACGGGCGTGCATCATACAATCCGCGAGGAAAAAGAGCTTATCAATATAGTTGCATCAGTCGAGAGTTTCTCAAATCATCCGATAGCTTCATGCGTAGCAAAGGCTTCGAATGATATAAATGCAGAACTTGTAACTGATTACAAAGAGATATCAGGTGAAGGCGTATCAGCAAAATATGACGGAAAGCTTGTACTTATAGGTAATAAGCGCTTAATGTCAAATAATAATATAGATATCAAAAACTGCGATAATGATCTTGGAACAATTCTACATGTTGCAATAGATGGTGTTTACGAAGGTCATATCGTTATCGAAGATAAGATTAAAGATAATGCAGAAAGCGCTATGAAAGCGCTTTACCACAAGGGTGTAGGAAAAACTGTAATGCTTACGGGAGATTTGGCATCAGTTGCGGAAAATGTAGCAAAGATACTTCATATAGACAAGGTATTTGCGGAGCTTTTACCTCAGAATAAAGTTGGAAAAGTCGACGAATTGTTGAATAATAAAGAAGGTAAGGGAACACTTCTCTTTGTCGGAGACGGAATAAACGATGCACCGACCTTGGCCAGAGCGGATTGCGGTATAGCCATGGGCGGTCTCGGTGCAGATGCGGCAATTGAGGCAGCAGATGTAGTATTAATGGATGATAACCCTGCAAAGATTTCAAATGCAATCGGTATAGCAAAGAAAACTATGCGAATTGTATATGAGAACATCACCTTTGCCATCGGAGTAAAGATTTTATGTATGGTTCTTGCAGGTACCGGTATTGCAAGCATGTGGCTTGCGGTATTCGCGGATGTGGGCGTAATGCTTATCTGCGTACTTAATGCCATGAGAGCATTATTTGTTAAGCGTGTATAGTTAAAGGAGCAGGAAATGGTTAAGGACTTAGAAACCGAACTTTATGACTTGGCCGAACTTTTCAAAGTGTTCGGCGACTCGACCAGAATTAAGATACTTTATGCCCTTTTTGAAAATAAGATGTGCGTGGGAGATCTGGCAGAATCACTTAATATGACGCAATCTGCAATCTCTCATCAGCTTAAGATATTAAAGCAAAGCAAGCTGGTAAAGTGTGACCGCGAGGGCAAGCAGATAATGTATTACCTTGCGGATGCACATGTTAAAACAATAATAGACCAGGGAAAAGAGCATATTGAAGAGTAACTTATGTATGGGAATCTTGGCCCATGTTGACGCCGGTAAGACCACTCTTTCGGAGTGCCTCTTATATCATGCGGGTGTCATTAAGGAAATGGGCCGAGTGGATAAGAAGGATTCTTATCTCGACAATTTTGAGGCGGAACGGCGACGCGGTATAACGATATACGCAAAGCAGGCGAATATGACGTTAAACGGTCGCTCGTATACCTTACTTGATACACCGGGACATGTAGATTTTTCTCCGGAAACGGAGAGAGTGTTATCTGTCCTGGATTTTTGCGTACTTTTAATTAATGGTGCGTCGGGTGTGCAGTCGCATAGTAAGACGTTATGGTCGATGCTTGAACGTCTTCACGTTCCGACAATTATATTCGTAAATAAGATGGACCAGGACGGTACAGATGCAAAAGCCTTAAGAGACGAAATAAGAACTAATCTTTCAAGCGATGCGGAAACTTTATATGCACCGGCGGGCGACATAAGCGAAGCATTCTTTGAGACATGTGCCCAGACGGATGAGAAATTGTTAAATGAGTATTTAATAAATGCAACATTGCCGAATGAAGTATTGCAGAAAGCATTTGCGGAGAGAAAAGTATTCCCTATTCTTTACGGCTCAGCTTTAAAGGATTCCGGTGTAGATAAGCTTATAGATGCAGTATCGTTTTTTGCCGAGGATAAAGAGTATCCTGTAACTTTCGGCGCTCGTGTATTTAAGATCACCCAGGATGCGGATGACGGTAGGCTTACCACTATGAAGGTGACCGGAGGCAGCCTTAAGATAAAGGATGTAATAAGCGGAATTGATAGAGAAGGCAATGAATATCAAGAAAAAGTAAATCGTCTTTATATTTTATCCGGTGATAAGAAAGAAGCAGTAAATGAAGTTTTAGCGGGACAGGTATGTTCGGTTGCAGGGTTAGAAAACACCTTTATCGGAGCAGGGCTTGGAACGGAAGAGAATCATTACGAAGAGATGATGGTTCCTGTAGTCACTTACGCTGTTCATTATGAGTCAACGACAGATAAGGTTAAGATGTATTCGTATCTTAAATCCTTGGAAGAAGAAGAGCCTGCACTTCACGTAACCTTCGATGAAGAGACGGGTGAGATTAAGGTATCCCTTATGGGAGAAGTTCAAATAGAAATATTAAAAGAAGTTTTAAGAAATAGATTTTTGGTGAACGTAGACTTTACAGAAGGCCGTATTCTCTATCGTGAAACTATAGACGATAAGGTAGAGGGCGTAGGGCATTTTGAACCTTTACGTCATTATGCAGAAGTACATGTTTTAATAGAGCCTTTGGAACGTGGCAGTGGCATCGAGTATGATTCTATTGTTTCTACCGATGATCTTGCACAAAACTGGCAGAACTTAATTATGACCCATTTAAAAGAGAAGGTTCATAAAGGAGTTTTGACAGGAAGCCCGCTTACAGATGTTAAGTTTACGCTTTGTTCCGGCAAGGCTCATCTTAAGCATACTATGGGTGGCGATTTTAGGCAGGCGACTTATAGAGCGGTACGCCATGGACTTATGTATGCCAAAAGTAGGATATTAGAGCCGTACTTCAAGTTTGAGATAACTGTTCCTGATGAAAGAATAGGCCATGTAATGACTATGCTTACGGAACGCGCAGCTAAGTTTGAAGCACCGACATCCCGTAACGGGATGAGTACGATAGAGGGAACGGGCCCTGTAAGTACTTTGACCGGCTTTAAGATGGAGCTGAATAAGACTTGTGGTGGAAACGGGGATTTTGCAGCATCTGTTATAGGTTACTTTGATTGCCATAACGAAGAGGAAGTAATTGAACGTATTGGTTACGATCCGGAGCGCGATATGAGAAATCCTTCGGCATCAGTTTTTTGTCAGCATGGTGCGGGAACGAATATACCATGGAATGAAGTGAAGGACTATATGCATCTTCCAATGTGTGAAGAGGGCGGATTAAAAGAGCCTGAAGTTATACGTACTATAAGACAGGAAGAGAATAAGCTTTCGCCTGAAGAGCAGGAAAAAGAATTAAAGTCGATATTTGAATCGACGTACGGAACCATAAAAACAAAATTCAATAGTGATTCATTGGAAAACGATAATCTTAGATACGGTTGGAATGGAAGGCCTACACCTGTAAAAGAAAAGGGACCTGTACGTCGTGAAAAACCGGAAGATTATGACTACGATAAAGAACAGCGACACAAACATGACGCAGCCTTAAAAAGTAATACGAAAAAGAATCGCTATCTTCTTGTCGATGGTTATAATGTAATATTTGCATGGAAAAGTCTGGCTGATATCGTAAGTACCAATATGGATGGTGCGAGAGATGCTCTTGCCGAAATTTTATGTAATTACGGCGCATATACCGGAATGCATGTAATCTTGGTATTTGATGCTTATAAGTTAAAAGAGCATAAGACGGAAGTTTTAAAATACCGTAATATCCATATAGTATATACCGCAACTGCGGAGACGGCAGATCAATATATAGAAAAATGTGCTTACTCCATGCGTGACGAGCATGATGTAACCTGTGTTACGTCGGATGGCCTTGAGCAGGTTATTATCATCGGAAGCGGATGCAATCTTATTTCTTCGCGCGAATTCGAGAAAGAAACGAAGCGCATAAGTAATGAGATAAACGATGATCATATTGCGTTAAAAGCCGATACCGGATCAATAAAAGAAAAGTTGAAAATTCCACGAGATATGCTATAATTAAGCAATTATAAGTTGAAAACAAGAATAAGTTAATCTAAAAAAGGAACTAAAATTATGGGAAAAGTTATTCTTACCGGTGACCGTCCTACAGGTCGCCTTCACATCGGACATTATGTAGGATCATTGAGAAACAGAGTAGAGCTTCAAAACAGCGGTAAGTTTGATGAGATATTTATCATGATTGCAGACGCTCAGGCTCTTACCGATAACTATGATAACCCTGATAAGGTGCGTGAGAACATTATTGAGGTTGCATTGGATTACCTTTCTGCAGGTTTGGATCCTGCCAAAACGCATCTCTTCATTCAGTCACAGATTTCAGAACTTACAGAGCTTACATTCTACTATATGAATCTTGTAACTGTAGCGAGATTGCAGCGTAACCCTACCGTTAAGGCAGAGATCGCACAGAAGAATTTCGAGATGAGCCTTCCGGCAGGATTTTTAACCTATCCTGTAAGCCAGGCAGCCGATATCACACTCTTTAAGGCAGATACGGTCCCGGTCGGAGAAGATCAGCTTCCTATGCTTGAGCAGGCACGTGAAATTGTACGTTCATTCAGCAATATTTATGGCGAGGGTGTACTTGTTGAGCCGACTGCGCTTTTGCCTGATAATAAGACATGTTTAAGACTTCCGGGAACTGACGGCAAGGCCAAGATGAGTAAGTCAATCGGTAACTGCATCTATCTTTCGGACAGCCCGAAGGAAGTTAAAGAGAAAGTTATGAGCATGTATACGGACCCTGACCATATAAGAGTAGAGGATCCGGGTAAGATAGAAGGTAATACGGTATTTACATATCTTGATGCGTTTATGAAGCCTGGAATGTTTGAGAAGTACTTACCTGAATATAAGAACCTTGATGAGTTAAAAGCTCATTACAGAAAAGGCGGACTCGGTGACGTTAAGGTTAAGAAATTCCTTATAAACGTACTTGAAGATGAACTCGCACCGATAAGAGAGCGCCGTGCATATTACGAGAAGGATATCCGTAAGGTATATGATATATTACGTGAAGGTACGGAGTATGCGCGTAAGGTCGGACAGAAGACCCTTTCCGAGGTAAAGACAGCTATGCGCATAAATTATTTCGATGATGAGGAACTTATCGCTCGTCAGGCAGAACAGTTTTTGAAAAAGCACACTAATAATTAAATCGTAAATTAATATGACTAAATGCGTCGCATTTGCCAAGGAAAGTGGTAAATGTGGCGTCTTTGTGTCCTGAAATAGTATATTTTGTGAAGATACTTTAAAATTGATTTTAATATCAATATAATGAGAGACGTGCTGTAGCAAATATGCTGCCGATTTGACATTAGAGACGGTTTGTTTTATGCGGCGCAATATAATCAAATAATGTAATAGTGAAATGGAGGCTTACACTATGAAAAAGACAACGGGTAAGAAAACAACTCTTGCGTTGAAGCTTATTCCGGCAATTGCTGTCGTTATGATAGTTTTGAGTCTGGTCAATATCCTGGTTGCGAGGTCGACTTTAAAGGATGAGATTTTAAATCAGATTTCAAAAGAAGATGCAAAGCTCGTTGAAGCGTACAGATTATCATTTGAGCTTATTGCCAAAGAGAATCCGGGAGATTCAATGGTCCCGGCGTTCCAGGATTTTATTGATAAACTTGCTTCGGAAAATGATTTTGCATATGTGCTCTTTATGTCGGATATTAATGGCGAGGTTACATCACTTGCTCATTCAAATCATGACAGAGTCGGTCTTGTGCTTGATGATGCAGGATCTATAGCAGCGGCACGTGACGGTGTTAAGTATTGCGATTATTATACATCTGATACATATGGTCTGGTTCTGGACGTTCTTACTCCTCTTACGTTGGATGGAAAGATTGCAGGTGCCGTTAATATAGGTGTTAAGGTTGACTCGGCGACTGTAGACGATCTCGCGAGAGCGTCAGTATTGAAACAGACTTTATTAAGTGTAATAGTGGGTATTATCGCACTTATAGTAATGATAATTTACATAATGTTTGTTATTATCATTCCTGTTAGGAAGTCTACTGCTTCTCTTAATGAGATCATTACTTCAATCGAGAATAATAAGGGTGATTTCAGTAAGAGCGTTCTTGTAAGCAGCTCAGATGAAGTCGGTGAGCTTGGTAACGGTGTCAATAAGTTCATTGATGTACTGGCCGGTATTATCAGTAAGATCAAGAATGTATCGGGCGATGTATCGGAGACAAGCCGCAGGATTACCTCTGCTGTACAGAATTCTAATGACAATGCGACTAATATTTCCGCAGCGGTAGAAGAGTTATATGCCTCAATGGAAGATGTTAATAATACAACAAGAGATATGATATCAGCTTCTGACGAGGTTTCAGAAGATCTTGACAAGATTGTTAATGAGACTTCAGAAGGTAATAATTACGTTAATGAGATGCAAAAGCGTGCCACCAAGACAAAGGAGCAGTGTATTGCCAAGAAAGACAATATCAAGACGGACCTTGATAACAGAAAGGGTGTCCTTGATAGGGCGATTGAAGATGCGCGTAAGGTTGAAGAGATCGGAACACTTACAAACGATATTCTTTCAATTGCTTCGCAGACCAACCTTCTTGCTCTTAATGCATCAATTGAAGCTGCCCGTGCGGGTGAAGCAGGCCGCGGATTTGCGGTAGTTGCTGAAGAGATCAGTAAGCTTGCTGATAATTCAAGAGAGACTGCAAGCAACATTCAGGAGATTTCAAATGAGGTTGTAACTGCGGTTGAAAACCTTATGAGCAACGCATCCGAACTTATTGACAATATGGGTACTGTAATTGATGCGGATTACGATAGTTTCCATGAAATGTCTGAGGCTTATTATGACGACGCGGAAAAGGTTCAGGGATTCTTCAATAAATTTAATGATGATGCGTCAGCTATTAGGGATTCGATGGAAAGAATGTCAGAATCAATCCGTGGAGTTACATCGAATATTAATGAAGCAACGACCGGAACATCGAATATCGCAAGTTCGCTTGAAAGCCTTGTGTCTTCAATGACCAATATCATAGATTCGAGTAACTCGAATGCAGAGAATTTCGAGAAGCTTAACAGTGAGACTCATAAGTTCCTGTAATATAGGGAATACTAAGGCAGAAGCATTTAATTAAAAGGAGATGGGATTGTCCCATCTCCTTTTTGCAGTTTTATTATAAGCGTATTTTTGCTATGCGTTAGCTTTGGATATGGCTTCCGTTATGGCACAAGTAAGCTGATCTGCACAGCTTGTTGTGTTGTCTCCGCAAGTATTACCGCGAAGTATATCGCATACTTTGTCTGCGTCCATTCCTTCAACGAGCTTGCTGATGGCTTTTAAGTTACCATTGCATCCGCCTAAGAATGATACGTTGTAAATCTTTCCGCCTTCGATATCGAAATCGATCTGACGGGAACATACACCCTGTGTTGTGTAAGAATAGTGCTGCATGATTTTTCCTCCTATTGTTGCGATGGCAGATTTTTACGCCATCAATTGTGATTTATATGAATTGAATTATACCGATAACCCTTAATTTTTGCAATGGATTTCAATATTAACTTTTTTGCACTAATCGATAAAATGTGTTATCATATCATGGAGTGTATTTTTATGTGAAAACCTAAAGAAATTAATATAGAGGAGAGTTTAAATTGAGTATTATTGATAAGGTGTTCGGAACCCATTCCGAGCGTGAATTGAAAAGAATTATGCCGATTGTTGACGCGATTGAAGCGTTACGCCCTACAATGATGGCAATGTCGGATGAAGAATTAAAGGCCAAGACACCTGAGTTTAAGGAACGTCTTAAAAACGGTGAAACTTTGGATGACCTTTTGATAGAGGCATTTGCAACGGTAAGAGAAGCAGCACGTCGTGTTTTAGGCAAGGAACCGTTCAGGGTTCAGCTTATCGGTGGTATCGTCCTTCATCAGGGACGCCTTGCCGAGATGAAGACAGGTGAAGGTAAAACATTGGTTGCAACGCTTCCGTCTTACCTTAATGCATTGACCGGTAAGGGCGTACATGTAGTAACCGTAAACGATTACCTCGTTACTGTCGGTGCCGATGAAATGGGCCAGGTACATGAGTTTTTGGGACTTACGGTAGGTAAGATCTTGAACTCTATGACAAATGAAGAACGTCGCGAAAGCTATAACTGCGATATTACATACGTTACAAATAACGAACTCGGATTTGATTATCTTCGTGATAACATGGTTATCTACGGCAAGGATCTTGTACAGCGCGGTCTTGCGTATGCAATCATCGATGAAGTCGACTCCGTATTAATCGATGAAGCAAGAACTCCGCTTATCATATCAGGTCAAAGTGGCAAGTCCACCAAGCTTTATGATGCGTGTGATATCTTAGCCCGTCAGATGAAGCGTGGTGAGGACTTGGCAGATTACACCAAGCTTGATGCGTTAATGGGTGTTGTTCAGAATGAAACAGGCGACTTTATAGTTAATGAAAAGGATAAGCAGATAAACCTCACTTCTGAAGGTGTAAAGAAGGTTGAGCAGTTCTTTAAGATTGAAAACCTCGCAGATCCTGAAAATATTGAAATACAGCATAACATAATCCTGGCTCTTCGTGCACATAACCTTATGTTCCGTGATCAGGATTATGTTGTTAAAGATGATGAAGTTTTGATTGTAGATGAATTTACCGGACGTATTATGCCGGGACGTCGATACTCTGACGGACTTCACCAGGCTATAGAAGCTAAGGAACACGTTAAGATTAAGCGTGAGAGTAAGACCTTAGCCACCATTACCTTCCAGAACTTCTTTAATAAGTATGAGAAGAAGGCAGGTATGACAGGTACCGCACTTACTGAAGAGAAAGAATTCCGTGAAATTTACGGAATGGATGTAATCGAGATTCCTACAAACGAGCCGATGATAAGAGTCGATCATGAGGATCTTGTTTATAAGACCCATAGAGAGAAGATTCATGAGATAGTTGAAGAAATTATCCGTTCTCATGAAAAGGGACAGCCTGTTCTTGTGGGTACGATAACGATTGAAGCGTCGGAAGAATTAAGTGCAATTTTAAAGAAGCGCGGAATTCCGCATAACGTATTGAATGCTAAGTTCCATGAACTTGAAGCACAGATAGTAGCGGATGCCGGTCAGCACGGTGCGGTAACAATCGCAACCAACATGGCAGGACGTGGTACCGATATCAAACTTGATGATGAGTCGCGTGCTGCGGGCGGTCTTAAGATAATTGGTACAGAGCGCCATGAATCACGTCGTATCGATAATCAGTTACGAGGACGTTCAGGACGTCAGGGTGATCCGGGTGAATCTGTATTCTACATTTCGCTTGAAGATGATCTTATGAGACTTTTCAGTTCCGAAAGAGTTACGAGCGTGTTTAATGCAATAGGTGTTCCGGAGAATACACCTATAGAGCATAGAGCTTTGTCCTCTGCTATAAGAAAAGCTCAGCAGAAGATTGAAAATAATAACTTCAGTATCAGAAAGAACTTACTCGAGTACGATCAGGTTATGAACGATCAGCGTGAGATTATTTACGGTGAGCGTCGTCGCGTATTGGACGGTGAATCAATGCGTGATTCAATTCTTGAGATGATAAAGGAAGTTGTGGCATCAAAGATTATGATGGTTTGTGGCCATGAAGCCAATTCCGATGATTGGGATCTTAAGGAATTGAATGAAGTAATGCTTCCGATATTCCCGATAAAGCCTATTACATCCGCGGATGTAAAGGATATGAAGGCGCCTGAGTTTATCGAGAAGATGCAGGATGAGCTTCTTAAGTTATACGAGGCAAAAGAAAAAGAATTCCCGGATGAGGAAACCATTCGTGAAGTAGAGCGTGTATTCCTTCTTAAGGTTATCGACAGAAAGTGGATGGACCATATTGACAGCATGGAATTACTCCGCCAGGGTATTTCAATGCAGGCATACGGTCAGAAGGATCCGCTTGTTGAATACAGAAATGCCGGTTTTGATATGTTTGATGAGATGACTGCAGCTATCCAGGAAGAGATAGTTAAGCTTTTATTCCATATCAAAGTTGAGCAGAAGGTTGAACGTGAGCAGGTTATGAAGGCTACGGGAACAAATAAGGATGATACTGCAACCCGCGCTCCGAAAAAGAGAGAGGCTGCGAAAATCTATCCTAACGATCCTTGTCCTTGTGGTAGTGGAAAGAAATACAAGCAATGCTGCGGTAGGAACTTGTAAAGTTTTCAGCCAACTAGAGAGGAGATTTTCCATGAGTGAAGAGATGAAGATGAGTGTCACCGAGATTTTCAGAACGAAAGACAAAGACAAGTACGTCTTTGTCACTTTTGACGATGGAAAACGCTCCGCCGAGGGCAAAGTTCCCGATTGCAAGATAATAAAGAACAATGGCTTTAACGACGGCGAAGTTAAACTCCTTGAAGAATACATGAAGAATGAGCAGACAACGATTTTCAGCGAAGCAAGTAAGGTTAACGCCATGCGCGCTTTTTTGAAAGGATAGCCTATGAAGATAGCTTTAGCCCAGACAGACATAAAAATGCTTGATAAAGCGCATAATCTTGAAGAAGCGAAACGGTTTATAGCTGAAGCGGCAGAAAGTAATGCACGTCTTGTGCTTTTTCCTGAAATGAGTATGACCGGTTTTTCCATGGAAACCGACAAGTCAAATGATAACGACGAGTCGACGCTTGATGCCATGAAAGATTTGGCGAAACATCATGGAATAGCGATAGGATTCGGACGCGTTGAAACCGACAGTAACGGCAAAGGATTGAACTATTATGATATAGTGGAGAAAACAGGCGAAAGAATCCTTCACTATGCCAAGAGGCATCCTTTTACGTACGGCGGTGAGGGAGAGAAGTTCGTAGGCGGTGATGAGATACCGGTGATTTCAATTGACGGATTTGCGATGGCAGTGCAGATATGCTTTGATCTTCGTTTCCCGTTATCATTTTATAAGATGGCGGAGAAGACGCATTTAATGATAGTTCCGGCGAATTGGCCGAAGAAACGTATATCGCAGTACAGAACGCTTCTTGCTGCGCGTGCTATAGAGAATCAGTATTACGTTGCAGGTATAAACTGCGTGGGTAATCAGGACGGAATCGAATATAATGGACAGTCGGTATTGTTTTCTCCTAAAGGAGATGCGGTGGCAGAACTTGGAGATGAAAAAGGGCTTTTAATATGCGATATTGAAGATGATATCGAACTTAAGCGGTCCAAGTTCCCGGTAATAAAAGACAGAAGAACAGATGATTAAAAAGATTAAGAGCTTGTTTTGCAGGCTCTTTTTTTATTGTTCCTATTTTGCTTGATATATTAAAAATCCTGTCAATTCACAGTTTGGTCTTAAATATATGTTAAAATTTCTCTGAATTTGTAAAAAACAACAAAGGAGACGGGCTTATGAAAGACAAGAAGATTAAAACAAAGACGGACAAGAAAGTCAAAGTAAATATCAGTACTAAGCTCCTTAGGGTATTGCTTCCTATGGTTGCTGTGTCTATCGCATTTATCGTATTATTCATATCGCTTCAGGCTAAGACCATAATAAGCGATATGGCTAAGGATGAGCTTGAAGGCGATACAAAGAAGAATGCTGCAGAGATAAGTCTTATGGTTACAAGACTGTTCTCGGGTTATGATCAGTATATCGCAACTGTTGAAAAGCTCGGACTTACAGATAGAGATGAGATAGAAGAATATTTTACAATGACACTTGATTGGGATCCTATGACCTTATACGGTGTTTATGCAGGATTCGAAGATAAGATGTGGGTTGATGCTTCCGGATGGGTTCCTGATGCGGATTATGTGCCGGCTGAAAGAGACTGGTATCAGCAGGCAGTAGGAAGTAAGGAATTCGTGTTTGGTGAACCTTATGTCGACAGCCAGACCGGTGAAGTATGTCTTACAGCTTCACGTGAGATAAAGCTTGCAGACGGTAAGAAAGGTGTTGCCGGTGTCGATATGTATCTTAACGGCATTGTAGAAAAGATGGCAGAGATTAAGCCGCTTGACAAAGGTACTGCAATGCTTTTCTCGGGCGATATAATCCTTGCTTTTTATGATGCGTCTTTAAACGGTGAAAAAGTAGGCGATCATTTAGACAATGGATTATTAAAGGCTACTGAAGGCTATATTATAAACGGTGAAGAAGGATCTTGGGAATTAAGCGACGGATCGGATACCTACTATGTAGCATCCGCAAAGATAGCGGGAACTCCGTGGTTGCTCGTTGCATCGGTTAATAGGGACGAGATTTTAGGAAAGCTTAACACTTTCCAGATTTTATGCTACATAATTATGGTTCTTGTAATCCTTATCATAGCTATAGTTGTATATCTTCTTATGAGAAAGTACATTACAAAGCCTGTCAATGAAGTTACAAAGAATATAGAAGCAATTACAAACGGTGATTTTACCTCAACTATCAATAAGAACGGCAATGACGAAATCGGCCTTATGAATAGGTGCATGGCCGAATACGTTGAAAGCATGCGTACGACTCTCGGTGATATGAGAACCATTACATCAAAGCTTTCAAATGAAGCGGAGTCGAGTCAGAGCGTATCCGGTAATCTTAATAAGCAGGCGTCAGAGCAGAGTACTTCAATGGGATTCATTAGAGATTCCATGAGCGGTATTTCGGATTCTGTTGGTGAACTTGCAGAGAATGCAACTTCTCTTGCACAGGCGGTTGCAGATCTTACCGGTAAGGGTAATGCGACAAATGAGACGATGGTTGCTTTATTAAAGCAGGCAGATCAGGGTCAGAAAGATATGGAAAGCCTCAGAGTAAGCATGTCACAAGTTGAAACATCTATGGCTGATATGAACGACGTTGTTGTAAGTGTTGATGAAGCTGCAAAGAAGATTAACTCAATCGTTGAAATGATTAACTCCATTTCATCACAGACAAATCTTCTTTCTCTTAATGCTTCAATCGAGGCTGCACGTGCAGGTGAGGCAGGAAGAGGTTTCGCAGTAGTTGCTGATGAAATCGGTAACCTTGCAAATGAAAGTGCTAACGCTACGACAGAAATTTCTGCAATCATTCAGGATATTACGGAGAAGATTCGTACCTTATCCGATAAGTCCAAGCAGAACGTTGAAGAGATTGCCGAAGGTACAAAGGCAGTAGGTGCAGCGGGTGAATCATTCGTTGCAATCTTTAAGGATCTTGAAGAAACAGGTCGTACAATGAACGATATGATTTCTAAGATGAACGAAGTTAACGATATCGCTTCATCTGTAGCAGCTATTTCCGAAGAGCAGTCAGCAAGTGCTGTAGAAGTTGCGGAAACGGTTGAACAGGTAGTTGAAACCGCTGAAGGCGTTGCATCCGGAAGCCGCGACGTAGACCAGAGTGCTAAGACTGTAGCAGATTCAGCAACAAGTATCGGCGATTTCGTAAGGAAGTTTAAGATTGATTAATTGTTCTTAGGAAAAAGCACATATTTTCAACTAAAACTATTGTATTTACAGAATATCTTTAATATAATGATGTAGGTGTCTAAAAACACCTACATCATTTTTATACTGTGCTAGGGGCGCTAATATAGATTAAGGTCTATTGCTGAGATGGCTTTATGCCAACCCTTATACCTGTCCAGGATAATGCCTGCGTAGGGAAGCGTTACTTTAATCCCCTAAGCGACAAAAGGAGGATTTTTTTATGTCATCATTTATGTCTTTATTCGTTAAGACAACAGATTCAGGTTCTTATGATCTGACAACCGGGGGCTATGTAGCTCTCATTTTGCTTGCAGTAGTTTTGTTACTTGTCGGCAATGCTCTTTTAAGTGAGCGAAAGAAATTCGATGCAACTCGTCTTGCGTTTGCTGCTATGGCACTTGCACTTGGCGTTGTTGCTTCATTCTTGAAGCTGTTCCATATGCCTATGGGCGGTTCTGTTACTGTATTCAGTATGTTATTCGTTTCTATTATCGGATACTGGTTTGGACTTAGGGCAGGTCTTACTACCGCTTTTGCATACGGACTCTTACAGCTTATGATTGATCCGTACATCTTAAGTGTTCCACAGATGCTTATTGACTACATTTTTGCATTCGGCGCGCTTGGTCTTTCAGGACTTTGGTCAAAGAATAAGAGCAAGTATTCGCTTATTATGGCATATCTTACCGCCATCACGGGAAGATTTGTATTTGCTACATTATCAGGATATGTATTCTTCGGAGAGTGGGCTCCGGAAGGTTGGAATCCGATTATGTACAGCGTAGCTTATAATGCAGGTTATATCTATGCCGAGGGAGCATTGACTGTTGTGCTTTTACTTATTCCGGCAGTTGCAAAGGCATTTAACTATATAAGAAATATGGCAGTTAAGAACGAGTAGTAAAATAATTTAGAAGAAGTAAATTACGAGAGGATAAGAAGAAATTCTTATCCTCTTTTTAAAATAAATTAACGAACAAATGTTCATAAAAACTATAGACATAGAAATTTAAAGATGTTATACTACGGATATAGTGTTTGTTATGTAGGAGCAAGAGAATGGATTTTAAGTTACATTCGGAATATAAACCTACGGGTGATCAGCCCGAGGCAATAAAGGAATTGGTAGAGGGTTTCAGACAGGGCAACCAGTTTGAAACCTTGCTTGGCGTTACGGGATCCGGTAAAACTTTTACCATGGCGAATGTTATCGCGGCACTTAATAAGCCGACTCTTATAATCTCTCATAATAAAACATTGGCAGGTCAGCTTTATTCTGAAATGAAAGAGTTTTTCCCTGAGAATGCGGTAGAGTATTTCGTATCTTACTATGATTATTATCAGCCTGAGGCTTACGTTCCTTCGACTGATACTTATATAGAAAAGGATTCTTCGATAAATGAAGAAATAGATAAGCTTCGTCTTTCAGCGACTGCGTCGCTTTCGGAACGTAAGGATGTGATCGTTATTGCCTCCGTATCCTGTATTTACGGACTCGGAAGCCCGAAGGATTATTTGAACATGATGATATCGCTTCGTCCGGGAATGGAGAAAGACAGAGATGAAGTTATCCGTGAACTTATAGACCTTCAATATGACAGAAATGAGATAGACTTTAAGCGCGGAACGTTTAGAGTACGCGGCGATGTATTAGAGATTTTTCCTGCAGATGAAGATAAAAGTGTCGTTAGAGTTGAGTTTTTCGGAGATGAGATAGATAGAATTGTAGAAGTCGATGCGTTGACCGGTGAGATTAAGGATAACCTTAATCACGTCGGAATATTCCCTGCATCACATTATGTTGTTCCGCCTGAAAAGATTGGTAAAGCTACAGAAGAGATATTGGAGGAGCTCGATGAGCGTGTGAAGTATTTTAAGTCTGAAGGTAAGCTTTTGGAAGCACAGCGTATCGAGGAACGTACGAACTTTGATGTTGAAATGATAAGAGAGACCGGTATTTGCTCCGGTATAGAAAACTACACAAGACAGTTATCGGGTCTTAATCCGGGTGATCCGCCTTATACTTTGATGGATTATTTCCCGGAGGATTACCTTATAATCGTCGATGAGTCACATATTACAATTCCGCAGATCGGCGGTATGTACAGAGGTAATCTTTCGAGAAAGACTACGCTTGTTGATTATGGATTCAGACTTCCGTCTGCGATGGATAACCGTCCTCTTGAATTTGAAGAATTTGAAGGTAAGATTAACCAGATGCTTTTTGTATCTGCGACCCCGTCTAAATATGAGGAAGATCATGAACTTTTACGTGCTCGGCAGGTAATCCGCCCTACGGGATTACTTGATCCTAATGTGGAAGTGAGACCGATTGCCGGGCAGGTAGACGACCTTTTGGGAGAGATTAGAAAAGAAACCTCCGCGGGTAATAAAGTTTTGGTTACGACGTTGACCAAGAAGATGGCGGAAGATTTAACAGATTACTTAAGAGAAGCGGGTGTTAAGGTTAAGTATTTACACTCTGATATAGATACTTTGGAACGTGCTGAGATAATAAGAGATCTTCGTCTTGGCGTATTTGATGTTCTTGTCGGTATCAACCTTTTAAGAGAAGGCCTTGATATTCCGGAAATCACTCTTGTTGCAATACTTGATGCGGATAAGGAAGGATTTTTAAGATCCGAGACATCGCTTATTCAGACTATCGGACGTGCTGCGCGTAACTCGGACGGTCACGTTATAATGTATGCAGATAATATGACGGATTCGATGAAGAAAGCCATTGATACCACTATGGAGCGTCGCCGTATTCAGGAAGCATATAATAAAGAGCACGGCATCACACCGACAACTATAAGTAAGTCTGTCCGCGATATTATATCTATAAGTCGTAAGATTGCGGAAGAAGAAGACAAGTTCTTACGCACTCCGGAAGAACTTAATCTTGATGAGCTTAAGAAACTTATAGAAGAGACGCGCCTTAAGATGAACAATGCGGCAGCAGATCTTAACTTTGAAATTGCGGCTGAGCTTCGTGACAAGATGCTTTCGTTAAAGAAGATGTTGGAAGACGAAGAAAAATAGTCATTCCTTGAGTTTTTATAGATATAGATTGTGGGAACTTTTTCCTGAAGTTAGGAGTATATTATGCCTAGTAATCATAAACTTATTAAAATAAGAGGAGCCAGAGAGCATAATCTTAAGAATATCGATATCGATATACCGCGCGATTCTCTCGTAGTATTTACGGGATTAAGCGGTTCGGGTAAGTCTTCTCTTGCTTTTGACACTATATATGCGGAAGGACAGCGACGTTATATGGAGTCGCTTTCTTCGTATGCAAGACAGTTCTTGGGACAGATGGAAAAGCCGAAGGTAGAAAGTATCGAAGGACTTTCTCCGGCTATATCCATAGATCAAAAGTCTACGAACCATAACCCGAGATCTACAGTCGGTACCGTTACGGAGATTTATGATTATCTAAGGCTTCTTTATGCGAGAATAGGTATCGTGCACTGCCCTGAATGCGGAAGAGTTATTAATAAGCAGACCGTAGATCAGATGGTAGATACCATTATGGCAATGCCTGAAGGCACAAAGATACAGCTTTTATCACCGGTTGTTCGAGGCCGTAAGGGTGAACATCAAAAGCTTTTTGAAAAAGCAAGAAAAAGCGGATATGTCAGAGTAATAGTAGACGGTAATCTTTATGAACTTTCCGAAGATATACCGCTTGATAAAAACATTAAGCATAATATTGAGATAGTTGTTGATAGACTTATAGTAAAGCCGGGAATCGAAAAGCGTCTTACCGATTCCATCGAAAATGTTCTTATGCTGTCGGAAGGCTTACTTATGGTGGATGTTATAGGTGATAAACCTATTATGTTTTCCGAGTCGTTTTCGTGTCCTGATTGCGGTATAAGTATACCGGAAGTTGAGCCTAGAAGCTTCTCGTTTAACAATCCGTTCGGAGCATGTCCTGAGTGCGTAGGTCTGGGATATAGGATGGATTTTGATCCGGATCTTATGATACCGGATAAGTCATTATCGATAAATGAGGGTGCGGTTAAAGCTATGGGATGGCAGTCATCTTCCGATGAGAAGTCGTTCACACATGCGTTAATGGAGGCACTTGCGAAAGAATACAAGTTTTCTTTGGATGAGCCTATAGAAAAGTGGAGCGATGAGATTTACGATATGTTCCTCCACGGCTTTGACAAGGAAGTTACGGTACATTATAAGAGTTCGCGTGGTGAGGGAAGTTATCCTATGCGATTCGAGGGCCTTGTAAAGAATGAGGAGAGACGTTATCGCGAAACGGGTTCCGATTACATGAAGAAAGAGTATGAGGAATTTATGCGCTTTACACCATGCAAGATGTGCAACGGTCAGAGGTTAAAGCGCGAATCTTTAGCTGTAACAATAGGTGACAAGAACATATTTGAAACTACGACGATGTCGGTTAAGAAACTTATGACTTACTTTAATGAGCTTAAACTTACATCGCAGCAGCAGGCAATAGGTGACCAGATATTAAAAGAGATAAAGGGACGTATATCATTCTTAAACGATGTAGGTCTTGATTATCTTACGCTTTCTCGTGCGACTGCATCGCTTTCGGGTGGTGAGGCACAGCGTATCCGTCTTGCCACACAGGTAGGATCGGGATTGGTTGGTGTAGCATATATTTTAGATGAGCCAAGTATAGGACTTCATCAGCGTGATAATGAGAAACTGCTTGGTACTTTAAAGCATTTGCGGGATCTTGGAAATACACTTATAGTTGTAGAGCATGATGAAGATACAATGCTTACCGCAGATTACATAGTTGATATAGGACCGGGTGCGGGTGAGCACGGCGGTCAAGTAATCTGTGCAGGAACGGCAGAAGAGATCATGAAATGTAAGGATTCTCTCACCGGTGCATATCTTAGCGGCAAATTAAAGATTCCTGTACCTGAAAAGCGCCGTACTCCTACGGGTTATATTAAAGTGGTAAATGCCAGAGAGAATAATCTTAAAGGTATAGACGTAGACATTCCGCTTGGTGTTATGACAGCGATAACCGGTGTGTCGGGTTCGGGTAAGAGCTCTTTGACAAATGAGATATTATATAAAGCACTTGCGAGAAAACTAAACCGTGCAAGGATTATTCCGGGTGCACATGACAGAATCGAAGGTACGGAGGCTTTAGATAAAGTAATAGATATTGACCAGTCGCCTATAGGACGCACACCGCGTTCAAATCCTGCAACTTATACCGGCGTATTTGACCTTATAAGGGATCTTTTCGCAGCAACGCAGGATGCAAAGGCCAAAGGCTATAAGAAAGGCAGATTCAGTTTTAACGTAAAGGGCGGACGATGTGAAGCATGTTCCGGTGATGGTATCATTAAGATAGAAATGCATTTCCTTGCCGACGTATATATCCCTTGTGAAGTGTGCCACGGTCAGCGATATAATAGAGAAACGTTGGAAGTGCATTATAAGGGTAAGAACATTTACGAAGTCCTTAATATGACGGTGGAAGAGGCTTTGACCTTCTTTGAACATGTACCGTCAATCAGGAATAAGATACAAACCCTCTACGATGTGGGACTTGGCTATATACGTCTGGGTCAGCCTTCTACAGAGCTTTCCGGCGGTGAAGCGCAGCGTATCAAGCTTGCTACGGAATTAAGCAAGAAGAGTACAGGTAAGACAATATATATCTTGGATGAACCTACAACGGGACTCCACTTTGCGGATGTACATAAGCTTACGGAGATATTACATCGCCTTGCAGATAACGGAAACACTGTTGTTGTAATAGAGCACAACCTTGACGTTATAAAGACTGCGGATTATATAATCGATATGGGACCTGAAGGCGGAGACGGCGGTGGAACCGTCATTGCAAAAGGTGCGCCTGAAGATGTAGTTAAAGTGAAGAACTCGTATACGGGACAGTTTTTAAAAAAATATTTGCAATGATTCTGTAATCATAAAATTTATTTCTTAAAGGAAAAATGCAATAAATGAAATGAAAACGTAAAGAATTTAAGAAAGAAGCATACAAAAAATCCACCGGATATCCGGTGGATTTTTAAGTTAAATTTATAAGCAAAGTGTTCGAAAACACGCTGTTTACGGGGAGTGCCAAGCGCTTCAAAGAAACGCTTGGCGTGAGTTATGAAAAATATATTAGCCTATCAGCTAGTACATCATAGCATTATAAAAAGCCAATGTGATAACTATGTGAAGATTGACGAAAAATCGAAAAACTTTTTTAAAATTTCATCTTTTAAATTACTTAAGTCTATCGTATAATATATGAGTATTATTACGTAAACATAAATTGGATTAGTCTGTAATCCGATATAATATATATCGAAAGGGGAAACTTATGGCAGCAATTAATATTGGTATAGACTTAGGTACAGCAAGTGTACTTGTTTATATCGGCGGCAAAGGTGTAGTTTTGAAAGAGCCTTCAGTCGTTGCTTTTGATCGTGATACACAGAAGATAAAGGCTATCGGCGAAGATGCGAGACTTATGCTTGGTAGAACGCCGGGCAATATCACAGCAGTTAGACCACTTAGACAGGGTGTTATTTCCGATTATACAGTAACGGAGAGAATGCTCCGTCATTTTATACAGAAAGCTTTGGGAAGAAAGGTATTCCGTAAGCTTAATATGGCAGTATGTGTACCGAGTGGCGGTACTGAAGTTGAGAAGAAGGCCGTAGAAGATGCAGCAGTTAACTGCGGCGCTAAGGAAGTATTCATTATCGAAGAGCCGATTGCGGCAGCTATCGGTGCAGGTATAGATATATCAAAACCATGTGGTAACATGATAGTTGATATAGGTGGTGGTACAACAGACATCGCAGTTATATCGCTCGGCGGTACAGTTGTAAGTACATCAATTAAGATTGCGGGAGATGATTTCGATGAGGCAATCGTTCGTTATATGAGAAAGAAGCATAATCTTCTTATCGGTGACAGAACTGCAGAAGATCTTAAGATTAATGCAGGTACATGTTTCCCACTCGCAGAGGATATGACAAGAGACGTTAAGGGACGTAACTTAGTTACAGGTCTTCCTAAGACAGTTACAGTATCTTCTTCAGAAGTTGAAGAGGCATTAAGAGAAACAACAACACAGATAGTAGAGGCTGTTCACTCAGTATTAGAGAAGACTCCGCCTGAACTTGCTGCAGATATAGCAGAGCGTGGAATCGTTCTTACAGGTGGCGGTGCTATGCTTAGAGGTTTGGATGAACTTATCCAGGCCAAGACCGGAATCAACACCATGGTTGCAGAAGATGCAATGGTATGTGTTGCTAAAGGTACAGGTGCGTACGTAGAAGTCATGACAGGAAAAATGGCTGATTTATAGACTATGGACGGTCGCGGTTTTACCTGGCGGTAAAAGGAAAGGAGCGACAATATGGTAAAAGGGTTATACACAGCTTATACCGGAATGATCAACCAGATGAATAGGCTGGATGTTCTTACGAACAATCTTGCCAACTCCGCAACGACGGGATTTAAAAAAGAAGGTGCAACCACGCAGTCATTTGATGCAATGTACACCTTTAGAATTAAGGACGAATCGTCCTATAATCTTGCCCGCCGTATCGGTTCAATGAGCCTTGGTGCTAAGATCGGTGAAAATTATACCGATTTTGATCAGGGATCGTTTAGAGAGACGGAGAATCTTACAGATTTCGCTTTGGGTGGCAGAGGTTTTTTCGCAATAGCATATACTAATAAAGCAGGCGAGACTTCGATGAAGTTTACCCGTGACGGTGGATTTGTAATTAATACAGACGGTTACCTTGTGACTAAAGACGGTGACTATGTATTAAACAGAAATGCCGCACTTAATGGTAATACAGGTGAGGCAGGATATATTCGTGTAGATCCGACAAAGCCTATTCTTGTCGATTCATACGGCAGAATATATCAGGACGATGTACAGGTTGCCGATATCGGAGTTATTGACGTTGCAGACTATAATTATATAGAGCATTTCGGCGAGAATCTTTATCAGTTACATAACGGTGGTCAGATTGTTGACGGTACAGCCCAGGTTTACCAGGGTGTTCTTGAAATGTCAAATGTTAACGTTGTTAATGAAATGGTTCAGATGATTAATGTTACACGTGCATATGAATCAAATCAGAAGGTTATCCAGTCTATAGATACAACGCTTGAAAAGGCCGTTAATTTGGGTAAAGTATAATATGCATTCAAGGAGGAGGATTTTTTAATTCTCCTCTAAATTTTTAAAGACAAATTACCGATATAAAAGAATATGGGGTCTTGTCCCTGTAAAATGGTAACGAATGTATTATAACATAGATAAGATATAAGGAGAGACGCTTATGATGAGAGCATTATGGTCAGCTGCATCCGGAATGATAACCCAGCAGACTAACGTCGATACAATAGCAAACAACATCTCTAACGTAAATACAACAGGTTTTAAAGGAGACAGAGCAGAGTTTAAGTCTCTTTTATATCAGACAATGCAGGCAAGAACTACGACTGCAAACGGAGCAAGAAAGCCGGTTCCTGCACAGGTAGGTTTAGGTACAAGACTTGCCGCAGTAACTACTTCCTTCTCTCAGGGATCTATAAATGAAGTTGATTCACCTACAGCGTTCGCTATAGAGGGCCAGGGCTTGTTCGGTGTAATGGGTGAAGACGGACAGGTTTACTATACGAGAAACGGTGATTTTCAGTGGTGCATGGGAACTGACGGTGTAACTCTTGCTACTAAAGACGGTTATCCGGTTCTTGATACAAACGGTGATCCGATTGTTTTGCCTGATGATGTAAGTACAAGTAATGTGCTTTGGACAACAACAACGGGTGAGCTTGGATATGTCGGAGAAGACGGTAATTACGTAAGCCTCGATCAGCAGATAGGATTATGGCAGTTTAATAACCCGGCGGGCTTAGAGAAGATAGCAGGTACGAGATATGTTGAAACTGCAGCATCAGGCCCTGCAATGAGTGAAATGGATACTCCGGGATTACAGAAGAGTGCAGTTAAGCATGGCTTCATCGAGATGTCCAATGTTAAGCTTGCTGATGAAATGGTTAACTTAATCGTTGCACAGCGTGCTTACGAAATGAACAGTAAGGCTATTCAGGCAGCAGACGATATGCTCGGTCAGGCTAATCAGCTTAAGAGATAAGTAATAGTCAGATAGCAGGTGAGTTAAGAGATTTAAGATAAACGGAGGGATTGTTATGGATCCGATTACATCATATCTTAATAATAATATTAATAATATACAGAACCCACGCGATAAGAAGTTAGAGAATTCTATAAAGTCGGATCTTTCTAAGGCTACGGATTCAGAGCTTATGAGCGTATGTAAGGAATTTGAAGCATACTTTACAGAGCAGGTTTTTAAGGCAATGGACAAGATGGTTCCGGAAGAAACTTATATTGATGGCGGAAATAACCAGCTCAAAGAATTCTATAAGGGTGAGCTTCTTCAGAATTATGCAAAGACAAGTGCCGAAGGCGAGGGGCTTGGAATAGCGAAGATGCTTTATGAATCAATGAAGAGAAACTACGATATATAGTTCTTTTTATAAAAATTTAATAATTGAGGCGGCGAATGCCTTTCGCCGCCTTTCTTTTTATAGAAATTTAAGAATTGAAAGTCTTTACCGACTGTTAAAAATCGTGGTATCATTTGTATATCGAATTTTACTGTGTTAAAGACTTTTGACACCGGTCCGGAGGATGTTTAACTTGATAGATATAGAAGGATATGTTGTTGGAATAAGATGGCGTAAAGATGAGACGGGATATACAATCTTTGACCTTATGGTTGATGAGGAAAAAGTTCCTTGCGTCGGCGTTATAAATATGATAGAGCAGGGTATGAACCTTAAGCTTACCGGAGATATGGTGGTTCACCCATTGTATGGTGAGCAGTTTAGCTTTTCGAAGGCTGAATTTATGCCGATACGAGATGCACTTACAATGGAACGTTATCTTGGATCCGGTGCGGTAAAGGGCGTAGGAGTTGCTTTGGCGGCAAGGATTGTCAAAAGATTTAGTGACGATACTTTCAGAATTATAGAAGAAGAGCCTGAACGCCTTGCGGAAGTAAAGGGTGTTTCCGAACGTAAAGCAATGGAAATTGCAGAGCAGTTTTGTGACAGGCGTGACAACAGGGAAGTCATGATGTTTCTGCAGAAATTCGGAATAAGTAATAAGCTTGCGGCAAAAATTTATGAGAAGTACGGATTCGAGACATATAAGATAATAAAAGAAAACCCTTATCGACTTGCGGAAGAAATAGACGGTGTTGGTTTTAAAAGGGCGGATGAGATAGCTGCAAATATCGGAATTAATGTTGATTCCGATTACAGAGTGCGCTGTGGTATAAGGTATGTGCTGACAATTGCGGAAGGCAAAGGTTCAACATATCTTCCGCTTGACAATCTCGTAAAAGAATCTGCCGCACTTTTGTCCGTCGATGAGGAAATTATACGGACGCAGATAGTGAACTTAAGCATAGACAGAAAAGTTACGATTAAAAATGATGAAAATGGGGCCCCTTGTTGTTATCTTCCGTATCTATACGGTGCGGAACTTTTATCGGCCAGAATTCTTTCTGAGCTTACCGGTGATATGATTGCAAAAGAAAGTGATATCGATAAGTTTATCAGGGAATTCGAGTCAGAGGAAGGAAAGACCTTAGACGATATTCAAAAAGAAGCGATAAAGGCCGCTATTACGTCGACGCCGGTAATTGTAACGGGAGGACCCAGAACCGGAAAGACTACTATAATTAACGCGATGATTCGTTATTTTGAGAGAAAGGCTATAAGCTTTCTTCTTTGCGCTCCTACAGGACGTGCGGCAAAACGAATGAGTGAAGTTACGGGATATGAGGCAAGTACTATACATAGAATGCTCGAATATTCTCGTGGTGATGAAGAGCGCCTTGAATTCAAATATAACGAAGAGAATCCATTGGAAGTTGATGCGATAATTGTGGATGAGATGTCGATGGTCGATATAAGGCTTTTCCTTGCGCTTTTAAAAGCAATCGTTCCGGGAACAAGACTTATAATGGTGGGAGATGCCGCGCAGCTTCCGTCAGTAGGTCCCGGAGCTGTTCTTTCGGATCTTATAGGCAGCGGGTACATTAAGACGATAGAGCTTAAAACTATATTCAGACAGAAAGAAAACAGTGCCATAGTAACAAATGCTCATAGCATCATAGAAGGCAAAAGCGTTTCCGTCGAAGACAAAACGGAAGATTTCTTTTTCCTAAAGCGCTATGATTCAAAGGCCGTCACGGATGTCGTGATAGACCTTATAATGAGACATCTTCCTAACCATTTTAAGGTCGATATAAAGGATATTCAGGTTCTTACTCCTACAAGAATAGGAAATACGGGTGTTGAAAATCTTAATATTGTATTGCAGGCATATATAAATCCGCCTGTGGACAATAAAAATGAATATAAGTACATAAATACCGTCTTCCGTGAAGGTGACAAGGTCATGCAGATTAAAAATGACTATGATATAACCTATAGGATTGCCACATCGCTCGGCATTACTGTCGAGGAAGGGAAGGGCGTTTTTAACGGTGATATGGGTATTATAAAGCGAATAAATCCGGAAAACGACTATGTTGAAGTGGTATTTGATGATAATAAAGAAGTTATTTATGACAGAGAGCACTTGAGCGAACTGGAACTTGCATATGCAGTAACTGTTCATAAATCGCAGGGAACCGAGTATCCGGCAGTGATAATCCCGGTGCTTCCCGCACCGCGACCGCTTATGAACCGTAATCTTTTATATACCGCTGTTACACGTGCAAAGCGATGCGTGGCGCTTGTGGGTGATGAAGAGGTTTTTGGTACGATGATACGGAATAAAAACGAGATGGAACGTTTCAGTGGTTTAAAGCTTCGCATAAGGGAGGTAATGGAGCATTAATCTTTTAGATGTTATTTATCCGCGGCGATGCCCGTTATGCAGACAGGTTATTGCAAAAGACGAGATTTTTTGTGACGGTTGCATGAGAAGTTTAAAAATTATAAATCCGCCTGTTTGCGTTAAATGCGGTAAGGCGGTTGAACATAAGGCAATAGTATTGTGCAACGACTGCAAAGAAAGAACGCGTGAATTTGTTGAAAACAAGGCACTTCTTTTATATGAGGGTGAAGTTAAAAACGCAATGTACGATCTTAAATATGCGAATAAACGTGATAATGCATATGCTTTTGCCTGCCTTATGGTGAAACGATTCGGAAAATATATAAAAGCTCTTGATATAGAGGCTATAGTGCCTATTCCGATACATGAAAAGAGGCTTAAGCAAAGAGGGTATAATCAGGCGGGGGTGATTGCCGATCATATGGGAAAAGCGCTTGATATAAAGGTTTTGCATGATTATCTTATAAGAGAGCAGGATACAATGCCTCAAAAGGAGCTTAATGACCAGGAACGTAAAAATAATATGAAAAATGCGTTTAAGGTAGTGCAAAATGATAAAAAATTTGGTAGAATATTGCTGATTGACGACATATATACTACAGGCTCTACACTAAGCTATGCGGCAAGGGCGCTTAAATGTGCCGGAGTAAAGGATGTATATTCAATGACAGTGTGCATTGGAAAGGGATGTTAGATAGAGCCGTGAAGATTGGAGGATTTACACATGGATGTAAAGAATTGTAAACAGTGCGGAAGATTGTTTAATTATATGGGCGGGTTGCAGATTTGCCCATCATGTAAAGAGAAACTTGAAGAAAAGTTCCAGCAGGTTAAGGAATATATCCGTCAGCACGGAAAAGCAGGACTTCAGGAAATTGCAGATGAGAATGATGTAGATATCAAACAGATTAAGCAGTGGGTACGCGAGGAAAGACTTGTTTTCGCGAAGGATTCTGATATCACGATCGAATGCGAGAACTGCGGTGCGCCTATCAGATCGGGTAGATTCTGCCCTAATTGCGTTAATAAGATGCAGAGTAATCTCGCAAGAGGTATTAAGCAGGCACCTACGCCTGAACCTGCAAAGAATTCTCATGACAAGGATAGAATGCGTTTCCTTGATACCCACTAAAGTCAGACGAAAATTTAAAAGCTACCCAGGAAGATGGGTAGCTTTTTCCAAATTAGGGTGAGGTTATGGTTAACGAAAATAAAGTACGCTTAATGACTAAGCTGACCGTATTTGAAGAAAATAAAGGTCGTAGACCGTTTGATATAGGAGATTACTATAAAAGCGATTTCATAAGTAAGAATCTTATATTCGGTTTTATTGCCGGAACAATTGCTTATGCGATTGGCTTTGGATTTTGGGCTGTATACAATGAAGAAGTTTTGGTAGAAAAGCTTCTTACCATAGATTTCGGACGTATTGTATTTGGGGTGATAGTAGGATATGCTGTTTTTATGGTGCTTTATCTTACGGTGTGTTACCTTGTTAGTGAATACAAATATCGGAAGACTATTAAGAGTTTGAAATCCTATAAAAAAGCATTAAAGAAATTGGAGAACTGGTAGACTATGGACAATTTATTTGAGATAAAAACCAGGATAGTTACGTTTGTTGAGAAATACGAAACCTACGTTAAGCCGGCATCTCGATTTGTGCTTATGTTGACGGCATACCTTATGGTATATTTTAATATTTCGTATTATTCGAAAATAAACGTAATCTTTATACCGATAATACTTTCTGTAGCTTGTGCGCTTTTGCCTTTGAGTCTCGGATCGGTGGTACTTGGGTTATATACGGCAGCGAATCTTTACGGACTCGGTATTGAGATAGCGGGTGTATTTCTTGCACTTTTAATTCTTACATATCTTTTGTATTTTAGATTTACCAGGGATAAGGGAATGCTTTTGGTGCTTTCACCTGTCGCTAATTTTATAGGGGTACCGTATGCACTTCCGGTTATTACCGGATTACAGTATCAGCCTGCGTCATCAGTCGGAGTGCTTATGGGAACGGTTATTTTCGGGTTCTTAAAGGGTATTAAGGCTAATGCGGATCTTCTTCTTGCTTCGGAAGATTTAAAGACGACGAAATTACACATAGCAGTTGAACAGATAATTGCAAATAAAGAAATGTGGCTCATTCTTGGTGCATTTTTCTTTACGAGTGTTATTGTTTATTTTATAAGACGCCTTGCGATAAAGAATTCATGGCGTATTGCAATAGTTTCCGGTATTGTTGTACAGCTTCTTATAATTCTTATAGGCAAGCTTTTACTCGGTAATCCGTACGGAATCGTAGGACTTATGATAGGATCTATTGTTTCGGGTCTTATTTGCCTTATATTCCGGTTTTTTGCATTTGATCTTGATTATCAGAGAATTGAGCATGTACAGTTCGAGGATGAGAATTATTATTATTATGTAAAAGCGGTTCCGAAGGTATTAATACCGGTTAAAGACGTTAAGGTTAAGACTTTTAATGAGACAAAGGTCAAGAGAGAAGAAGGAATTGAAGAAGAGATAGCGAAGGAATTTGATATCGATCCTAAGCATCTTAAGAATAATAAGGATATTAATGAATAAGTCGTATTTGTGAGTTGATGTGATATCGAAAGGGGGGGTAAAGCTTGCAGACTGTATTCAGCAATATAGTTTCATTTTTGACTAAAAATGGTACACCGCAGTGGCATATGCCGGATATCGGCGTTACGGATCTTATAGAGATGTTTATTATCGCCGTGGCCGTGTACAGTATATTAAAATGGTTTAGAGACACCAGAGCGTGGGCGCTTTTAAAGGGCCTTGCCGTTATTGGTGCTTTTTGCGTGCTTGCGGTTATTTTTGATATGCAGACTATATTGTGGCTTGCGGGAAAAGCTTTTACCTACGGTATCATTGCTATATTTATCGTATTCCAGCCGGAACTTCGTAAAGCACTTGAGTCACTTGGACAAAAGCGTATATTCGCGTGGTTTAATTTCTCAGATTTTCAGAGAAACGATGTTGACAGATATTCTGATGCGACTATAAATGCAATCGTTAAAGCATGCTTCGATATGGGCAAGGTTAAAACGGGTGCACTCCTTTGCGTTGAGCGGGAGATTGCGCTTGGCGAGTATGCAAGAACAGGTATTGAAGTTGATGCAAGACTTACAAGTCAGCTTCTTATCAATATATTTGAGAAGAATACACCGTTGCACGACGGTGCCGTTATCGTGCGTGGAGACAGAGTAATTGCGGCAACATGTTACTTGCCGCTTTCGGATAATTTCAGTATAAGCAAAGAACTCGGCACGAGACATCGCGCCGCTTTGGGCGTCAGTGAACTTAATGATTCAATGACTATAGTAGTTTCCGAAGAAACGGGTAACGTATCTATTGCTGAGCGCGGAGTACTTACGCGCGATCTTAAGCCGGAAGAGTTACGTGAGAGATTATTGGCTAATCAGAAGCGTTTTTCGGAAGAAAGAAAACTCGGAAAGTGGAGAAGGAGGGCGCAGAAGGATGATCAAGAGAATGCTGAATAGTATAAAGCGCTTCTTCACGGAGAATATCGGACTTAAGCTTTTGTCCGTTATTATTGCCGCGCTTACGTGGATTGTGGTAGTAAATGTGCAAAATCCGCAGACTACGGTTACGTTTTCTGCTGTGGCAACGATTACAAACGGTGATATAATCACGGAAAAGAACCAGGTATATGAAGTTAAAGACAATTCCGATCTTATAAAGTTTGAAGTAACAGGTCCGAGAACTATAGTTAAGGGTCTTACCGCGACGGATTTTTCGGTTATCGCGGATATGAATAATTTTATTTGGAATAATGGTGTAGTTGCGGTAAGCGTAACTCCGCTCAGATATAAGAATGATGTTACGGTAAAGATAGTTAACCCTAATATCAAGATTGAGGTTGAGGAACTTGTAACAAAGCAGTTTGCGGTAAATACTGCGACTAGCGGTAAGCCTAAGACGGGATATGCCGAAGGTGAGCTTTCGTGCTATCCGGGAACTGTTACTATAACCGGTCCTGAATCTCTTATGAATGAGATAGAAAAAGTTGTAGCGACTATAGATATCGAAGGAATGTATGACGATCGTACACAATCTATAAGACCGACGTTATATAATGCTTCGGGAGATCGCATAGAGAGTAAGAATATTACGATAGAGCCGTCTGTGGTTGAAGTTACTGCGGTAATCTTGGAAACAAAGACAGTTCCTGTAATAATCGATTACTTCGGAGAGTTGCCGGAAGGATATGCACTGGATGCACTTTCAGTTCTTCCTTCTACGGTAAAGATTAAAGGAAAGAGAAGCGTTCTTGCTGCAATAGATAAGATTGAGATTCCTGCAGAGATACTTGATTTAAGTAACAAGACGGATACTTATGAGCTTCCGATAGATATAACGAATTACCTGCCGGAAGGCGTATACCTTGTAGATCCTGATCAGGCAAGCTGCATCATAAGAGCAGAGGTCGGTAAGAAGGTAAGCAAGACCATAGAGATTCCGGTATCTTACATATCGGTTATAAATCTTGGTGAAGGATATAGACTTGATTATAATCAGACGACGTTTATAGTGACGGTACAGGGCAGTGAGCATACAGTAAGCACTCTTGACAGCAGTCACTTTACTCTGATACTTGATCTTTCGGGATACAGTCCGGGTTCATACAGAGTTAAGCCTGATATACGAAATATTTCGGGTGTTACGGTAATCGATGTTACTTATGTTAACGTAGATATCGTTGATGAGAGCACCGGAGGAGATAACGGCGAATAAGTTTTTTCGGAGGAAAGTATAATGAGTAGAATGTTTGGAACAGACGGCGTACGAGGTGTGGCCGGTTCGGAACTTACTATACAGCTTGCTACGGGACTTGGACAGGCGGGAGCCTATGTTTTAACTAAGGAGACTTCACATCAGCCTACGATAATTGTAGGATGCGATACAAGAATATCGGGTGGAATGTTAAGTAATGCTCTTATGGCAGGTATATGCTCTGTCGGGGCAAATGCTGTTTATGTCGGTGTGATTCCGACACCTGCAATTGCTTACCTTACGAGATATTATCGTGCGGATGCCGGCGTTATGATTTCGGCATCGCATAATCCTGCGGAATTTAACGGTATAAAGTTCTTTAACCGTGAGGGATATAAACTTCCCGATAAATTGGAAGATGAGATTGAGCAGGTTATTTCATCCAATATGATGGGTGTAACTATGCCGATAGGTGCCAAGGTAGGTAAAATCGAGTACCGCCTTGAGGCTTTGTATGAGTATATAAGATTCATGAAGGCGTCAGTTCCTGTAGACCTTCACGGGATTAAGATCGTGGTTGACTGTGCTGAAGGCGCATCCTACATCACTTCTATAAGAACACTTATGGAACTGGGTGCAGAAGTTGTGCCGATTCACATCTGTCCTGACGGAATTAATATTAACAGAAATTGTGGCTCTACTCATATGGAAGAGTTAAGAGAGCGCGTCGTTAAAGAAAATGCCAACCTCGGTGTTACATTTGACGGTGATGCGGATAGAATGCTTGCAGTTGATGAGAAGGGTAATCTTGTTGACGGCGATCAGCTTATGGCGATTTGCGGCCTTTACCTTAAAGAGCACGGTCTTCTTAAAAACGATACAATCGTCGGAACGGTTATGTCAAATTTAGGATTTACGCTCTTCGGTAAAGCAAAGGGTATAAGCATTGAAAGAACTGTAGTCGGTGACAGATATGTTCTTGAGTGTATGAAGCGTAAAGGATATAACCTCGGCGGTGAGCAGTCGGGTCATATCATATTCCTTGATGAGAATACGACAGGAGACGGATTGTTATCAGCGCTTCATCTTCTTCAGGTGCTTGTTGAAACAAAGAAGCCGTTGTCAGAACTTGCTTCTGTTATGGAAGTTTTGCCTCAGGCACTTGTAAATGCCCATGTAAATAACGAGATAAAGTCAAAGTACATGGAGTATTCTGCTATATCAAATGCAATTGCGGATCTTGAGAAGAAATATAAAGACGAAGGCAGAGTGCTTATAAGACCTTCGGGAACAGAGCCTTTGGTTCGTGTTATGATAGAGGGTAAGGATCTTAATGAGATTCAAAAGGATGCAGAAAGACTTGCAGATCTTATCACAGAAGTTATGTCTTAAATTGTTTTAAAATTGTAAACAATTTTGCTATTGATAAAGTGCAGGCGTTTTTGTAAGATAGGTTTTGTTTGATTAAAAGGGATGGTTTTAAACCTTTTAAGGGGAGGAAAAAATGGCACCACGTAGGAGAGCAAGTGCTAGGCAGAGGAATAAGCGTAAACTTGTCATATTTGCTGTTGAGCTTGTATTATTATGCATTTTGCTTGTTGTATTCTGGGGAGCGATAAAGCTTTCAAAGATTAATACCGAGAAGACTGATGCGGCGAAGACCAATGAAGATCTTTCGGAAGATGCTTTGGAAAAGATGGGTAAGTATACAACGGTAGCTTTACTCGGTCTAGATAACAGATCGAACGGATCTTATGAAACAGGTAATGCGGATTCTATAATAATTGCGAGTATAGATAACGATACAAAAGAAGTAAAGCTTGCTTCCGTATATAGAGATACATATCTTATGGTTACGGAAGATGGTAAGTACAGTAAAATAAATTCTGCATATTCAAGGGGTAACGGCCCTATGGGTATGGTGGAAGCATTAAACCGAAATCTTGATCTTGATATACAGCGTTATGTTACGGTTGACTGGAAAGCATTGGCCAGAACGATTAATCTTCTCGGAGGTATTGATGTAGAGCTTACTGCCAAAGAAGCGCAGCAGGTCAATAAATATGTTAACAAAGACGTCATGAAAGTTACCGGATATACTACAGATAATGTAGCGGTAGAAGGACCGTGTCATTTAGACGGTGTTCAGGCGGTTTCGTATGCCCGTATAAGAAAGGGCGTAGGTGATGACTTTAAGCGTACCGAGAGACAGCGTGAAGTTATTCAGAAAATGCTCGCTAAGATGAAAAAATGCGGTATAGGTACTTTGAATAATATCATGGATGAAGTATTCCCGATGATATCGACGAATTTCTCAAAGACTGAGATTTTAGGTATGCTCGGTGATGTAGTATCTTATGATATTGTTGCTACAAAGGGATTTCCTGAAGATAATGACGGTAAGAGTATGGGTAGATCAGGTTCTTGTATAATACCGATAAGCCTTCTTACAAACGTACAGAAACTTCATGCATTTCTTTTTGATGATGAAGAGTATGTACCGTCTGTAACGCTTCAGCAGATAAGTAATAAGATAATCCAGGAATCGGGTCTTGCGCCGAAGCCGGATGAAGGCTCAAACTAGGGAATTGAGATTCAGGGTAATAGGATATATAGAGGTTTTAAAATTGAAAGTAATATGTAAGCAGTTTTCCCGTCACGTAGTGATAGGCACGATTGCGTTTCTCATAGATTATGAGTTAATGGTCCTTTTAACTGAATATGTTAATATGTATTATTTAACGTCGGCAACTTTATCATTTATCATTGCGACGGTATTTAATTATATTTTCAGCATGCACTTTGTTTATAAGAAGCGTACGGACATGTCACCTAAGGTGCTTTTCGTGATATTTATAGTTTTAAGCGCATTTGGACTTCTGCTTAATAACTTCCTTATGTACGTAATTGTTGATAACATACAGGTTTCATATAAGGTAGCGAAGATTTCGGCAGCACTTATAGTTTCCGTTTATAACTTTCTTTCGAGAAAGGTATCAATGGAGAAGCACAAAGCCCACGATCAGGTTAGAGTTTTCTTAAGAGAGCGTAAGGCATTACTCTAGGTTTATAATCAAAATATTATAAATAATTTAGAATTACTCACATAGCAATCACATACAGAACACTTACTAAGCACATTGTATTTTTACAATGTGCTTGTCTTTTAGATAAGAGGACAGGAGGGATATATAATGAATGATAACTTTTATGGAAGAGACAACAATAATAATGAAGAGCAGATTATAGAAATTGATTCTAATGAATATAGCGATAACAACTCTGAAAGCGAGAGACAGACATATTATTACACTCAGAGCAGCTTAAATACACCGAATCATTCCGATAATCACAATAACAAACCGAAGAAATCCGGAATCGGTTCAATTATAGGCAAAAGCGCTGTAGCTGCACTTGTATTCGGACTTATAGTGTCAGCTATATTTGCTGTGACTGTTAAAGTAACGGACACAGGTGATAAGCTTACAAATACAGTCGTTTCTTATACTGCAGATAAGATAAGCTCAAATGTAAGCGACCTTCAGGGCGCTACAGACGTATCTGACATTGTTGATGCCGCAATGCCGACGGTAGTTGCTATTACTGGTAACATGGAAGTGCAGGTTCAGTCATTTTTCTTCGGAACACGCACAGAGACGCAGCCTGTTGCAGGTTCGGGCGTCATAATCGGTGAAGATGATGAAAACCTTTATATTGTAACAAATAACCACGTAGTTGCAGATACAGTTGAACTTTCCGTAACATTCGTAGATAACGAGACTATCAAAGCTGAAATCAGAGGTACAAACCCGGGAACAGATCTTGCGGTAGTAACAGTAAAGCTTTCTGATATCGATAAGGATACATTAAGCGCAATTAAGGTTGCAACACTCGGTGACTCAACAGAGTGTCGTTTGGGTGAACCTGTAGTAGTTATAGGTAATGCTTTGGGATATGGTCAGTCAGTTACAAATGGTATTATAAGCGCATTGGAAAGAAGCGTTACGATAGATGACAATACTTATAAGTTAATGCAGACATCAGCTGCTATTAATCCTGGCAACTCCGGCGGTGCACTCCTTAATGCCCAGGGTGCTTTAATAGGTATCACATCTGCAAAGTATGCGGATACAAGTGTTGAAGGTATGGGATTTGCAATTCCGATTTCAGATGCAAAGCCTATAATCGAAGCAATTATAAAGCAGGAACAGATTCCTGAGACAGAGCGCGGATATCTTGGAATATACGGTAAGGACGTAACTGAGGATGTTGCGGCAATCTACAATATGCCAAGAGGTATATATGTATATGATGTTGTCCGTCCGGGTGCTGCGTACGAAGCGGGAATTCGTCAGGGTGATATAATAACTGCAATAAACGGTGCCGAGGTTACAGGAATGGCAGAGCTTGAAAGTCAGTTGCAAAACCTTAAAGCAGGCGAAGAAGTAACCGTGACTGTAAAGACTTTAAATAACGGTCAGTATGAGGAAAAAGAGTTTAAAGTTACATTACAGAAAAAGGTAGAGAATACAACACAGGATAACAACAGATAGTATGATAAAAGATGCCGAAGAATTTCGGCATCTTTTTTGTGCGTTGATGATTTGTTAAAAACTAGATGTAAATTTTGTGTAGGGACTTTACCTTAAAAATACCGAGTGATAATATGTATTTTGTAATACTTTACGAAAGAAGGATTTGATGATGATTAAGGAAAGGTTACAGGATTTAAGAAGCGCGATGAAGGAACGCAATATTGACTATTATGTTGTTCCTACATCTGATTTTCATGAATCCGAGTATGTTGGTGAATATTTTAAAGCAAGAAAGTGGATTACAGGTTTTACCGGATCTGCAGGAACTGCTGTTATAGGTTTAAATGAAGCGGGACTTTGGACTGACGGAAGATACTTTATTCAGGCTGAAGAGCAATTAAAAGGTTCGACTGTAACGCTTTTTAAAATGGGGCAGGAAGGCGTTCCTACAATTAATGAATATTTAAGGAAGAATTTACCAAACGGCGGAACTATAGGTTTTGACGGAAGAGTTATTAATACAAGACTCTTTGAACAGTTTGAAGAAATCGCAAAGGATAAAAACGGTAAGATTTATTCATCCGAGGACTTAATAGATCCAATCTGGAAGGACAGACCTTCGTTACCAAAGAGCAAAGCCTGGATTTTGGAAGAGAAGTTCTCCGGTGCATCCATTCCTGAAAAATTAAAGAGAGTGCGCGATAAGATGAAAGAGGAAGGTGCAAACGTTCATATCGCGACATGCCTTTTTGATATCGAGTGGATTTATAATCTTAGAGGTGACGATATCGAGCACGTACCGGTAAATCTTTGCTTTACCCTCATAAAAGAAAATGAAGCATATTACTACATTAACGAAGAGGATGTAGATGGAAAGGTACGAGATTACCTTAAGAATAATAATGTGACCTTAAGACCTTACGAAGCTATATATGATGACGTAAAGAAGTTATCCGCTTCTGATAAGGTATTACTTAATAAGGCACAGGTTAATAGCCGCATTACAGGCTCACTTCCGGAAGGAATTACTATAATCGATAAAGCTAATCCTTCGGAACTTATGAAGTCATGTAAGAATGAGACAGAGCTTAGAAATCTCGTAAACGCACATATTAAAGATGGCGTTGCGATGACTAAGTTTATGTATTGGCTTAAGAAAAATGTCGGCAAGATTGAAATGACAGAATACTCCGTTGCTGAGTATTTAAGAGAATTACGTGCGGCACAGGAAGGCTTTATAGATATATCATTCGGAACTATCGCAGGATACGGACCGAATGCAGCTATGATGCATTATTCCGCAACCAAGGATAACTGTGCTACACTTAAACCGGAAGGCATGCTTCTTGTGGATTCAGGCGGACACTATTTGGAAGGCTCAACCGATATAACGAGAACTTTTGCCTTGGGTCCTGTAAGTGATATAGAAAAGAAGCACTTTACAGCAGTACTTCGTGCAAATATGAATCTTTCACATGCAAGATTCCTTTATGGATGCAGTGGATTAAATCTTGATATATTGGCCCGTGGACCTATGTGGGATATGGATATCGATTATCAGTGCGGTACAGGCCACGGCGTAGGATATCTTCTTAACATCCACGAAGGCCCGAACGGTTTCAGATGGAAGATTGTTCCTGAAAGAAAAGATTCCGGTACGTTGGAAGAAGGAATGTGTACGACGGATGAGCCGGGAATCTATTTGGAAGGAAAGTACGGTATAAGACTTGAAAACGAACTTATCTGTCGAAAGGGTGCAAAGAATGAATACGGACAGTTTATGTACTTTGAGGACATGACATTTGTTCCGTTTGATTTGGATCTCGTTGATAAAGATGAGATGACAAAGACAGATATTGCAAGATTAAATGAGTACCATAAGAAAGTATATGAGGTAATATCACCATATCTTGAAAGTGATGAAAAGATATGGCTTAAAGAATATACAAAATCTATATAATCTTATAGCAGAGTTTAAGATGTAAGACCTTGCATTAACTTTAATAGTGTGAGATAATTGCGCCTATAGGTAGTAGCTTATAGGCGCGATTTTTGCGATAAAGGTGAGAAAATGGAAAAAAGGGCACATAAGAATGAAGTGGACATGTGTAATGGACCGCTTTTATCTAAGATAATTTTATTTGCGATACCGGTTGTATTATCAGGTGTATTGCAACTATTTTTTAATGCGGCGGATGTGGTTGTTGTAGGTCGATTCGCGGGGAAGGAAGCACTTGCCGCGGTTGGATCTACTTCATCCTTGATAAATCTGTTGGTTAATCTGTTTATTGGATTATCCGTCGGAACGAATGTACTTGTAGCAAGATTTTACGGTGCGGGCAAGGAAAAAGATGTATCCGATACGGTTCATACATCTATATGCCTGGCACTTATAAGCGGTGTGATTCTTATATTTGTGGGATTGCTCTTTACAAGACCGCTTCTCGTTCTTATGGGTTCGCCGGAAGATGTTTTACCTCTTTCGGCAGTGTATTTAAAGATATATTTCTTTGGTATGCCTGCGATGATGGTATATAACTTCGGCGCTGCGATTCTTCGCGCGGTGGGTGATACGAAACGCCCTATGATATACCTTACTTTGTCGGGAATATTAAACGTAGTATTAAACCTTATATTTGTAATACCGTTGAGATTAAGTGTTGTAGGTGTTGCACTTGCGACTACGATATCGCAGTTTTTGTCTGCAGGTCTTGTAGTTGCGGCTCTTCTTCGTGAAGAAGGAATGTGCCGCCTTGAATTAAAAAAGCTTAAGCTTTCAGCAAACAAAGTCGGTATGATATTAAGGGTTGGACTTCCTGCAGGTTTGCAGGGGTGCATTTTCTCAATATCAAACGTCCTTATTCAGTCGTCCGTTAACTCTTTTAATTCGACTGTTATGGCAGGAAATACCGCCGGCAGCAGTATCGAGGGCTTTGTATATGTATCGATGAACGCATTTCATCAGACATCTGTAAGTATAGTAAGCCAGAACTTTGGCGCAAAGAAGATAAAGCGTATTAAAAAGACAGCAATATATTGTCTTATAATGGTAACCATTGTAGGTCTTGTTGTCGGTAACGGAGCATACCTACTTGCAGATCCGCTTCTTAGATTATATACCAAGGGTGATCCTGCACTTGTAAAAGAAGTTGTGCGTTACGGAACGCTTAGAATGTCCTTTATCTGTACGACGTATTGCTTATGCGGAATTATGGATACGCTCGTCGGAATCATAAGAGGACTTGGATACTCGGTTATGCCGATGATAGTGTCGCTCCTTGGTGCCTGTGCATTCAGAATTTTATGGATTTATACGGTATTCAGACAGATGCATACTTTGGAAGTACTGTACATTTCGTATCCTATAAGCTGGGCACTTACCGCTACGGTTCATTTTATATGCCTTATGATAGTATGGCGAAAAGTTAAGCAGAAAATGGAGGAAGTATAATGATATCACTTCTTGCGAGAATTTTTATAAAAGATTATGAGAAATATCAGGACACGGTTGTGCGTCGTAAGTACGGAACGCTTTGCGCGATAGTGGGTATTATTCTTAATGTGATACTTTTTGCGATAAAGTATGTTGCAGGTACTTTAAGCGGATCTATCGCAATAATCGCTGATGCAATGAACTCCATATCTGATGCGGGTTCGTCACTTATAACACTTGTAAGCTTTAAATTAGCAGGTAAAAAGCCTGATCCTACACATCCTTTCGGACACGGACGTATAGAATATATCGCAGGACTTATCGTATCATTTATTATTTTGTATACCGGTGTTACATTGCTTAAAGACTCGGTGGTTAAAATCTTTAATCCTGAACCTGTAGAAAGTAGCATTCTTATTATTGTGATACTAATAATCTCGATATTGGTTAAGCTTTATATGAGTATGTATAATCGCTCAACAGGTAAAAAGATTGACTCCGCGACTATGACGGCAACTGCTACGGATTCGTTATCGGACGTTTTATCTACAGCGGTAGTTTTAATTGCAACCGTGCTTGCGAACTTTACGCCACTCCCGGTGGACGGATACTGCGGTGCGGCGGTATCGTTACTCGTAATCTATGCCGGTATAAGTGCTGCTCGTGAAACTGTAGCACCGCTTCTTGGTATGGCACCTGATAAGGAACTTGTGGATGAAATAGAAGAAATAGTAATGTCACATGAAGGCATAATCGGTATCCACGACCTTGTGGTGCATGATTACGGTCCTGGTCGTAGAATGCTTTCGCTTCACGCGGAAGTCCCGGGTGACGGAGATATTTATAAGATACATGATATGATTGATATCGTCGAAGCTGAAATTTACTATAAGCTTCAGATTGAAGCAACTATTCATATGGACCCTATAGATGTAAATGATCCGCGTAGAGCTCATTTCTTGGAGGTTACGGAAAAGATACTGCATGATATCGATCCTGTGCTCAAATACCACGATTTTAGAATCGTTCCGGGTGAAACGCACACGAATCTCGTATACGATGTAGTCGTTCCCGCAGGTTATCATACAAGTGACAACGAACTTCGCGCAAAGATACAAGACGAACTTTTTAAATATGAGAAAAATGTATATGTAGCAATAACTGTAGATACAAATTACAGTGGTAACTAAGTTAGCCAAGAAGCACGCAGAGAAAATGTATGTAGAGCGGCAATTTGGAACGTTGTTACTTGACGAGCATTTATGCGAGTTTAGTAACGCGATGTTACAAGATTGAGTGCGAACGTCCGCGTACATACATATCTCTGCGTGCTCAATTAGTTAGTATGAAAAAGGCGGTGCATATCGAATGATATGCACCGCCTTTCAATGTTAAATTGTAATTTGGGCTTATGCTCTTATGTCGATATTCTGACCCAAATGCGGCGTCACCGAGCTCTCAAGCACTTTGTTCATGTTCTCTCCGGCCTGCTTTACATCGTCAAGACGCATATCAAGCACAGCTGTGGAGATCTCATTCGACACTTTAACCGAGCTTAATGCCATTGAAAGTCCTGCTATATCCATATAATCACCGCTCCTTTCCACATCCTTGTGTATTCCCCGCCGTTACCGGAAGGTTTATATATTATATCACTTTATTTATAAAAACGGAATAAGAATCATATTCATGTTCTTTATATCTTCACAAAGTACCCCTAAGGTGCTATAATTCCTATGGCTTTATTTAGAGGGAAAAGTGCGTTATGAGTTTTACAAGTATCAATTTTTTATATTTCTTAATAGCATTTATAGCAGTCTATTTTATATGTCCTGCAAAGTACAGAAGATATATTCTTATACTTTCGGGGCTTATATTTACTGCATTTAATTCTATATACGGACTTATTGTACTTGCTGTTGTTACACTTATTAATTTCCTTTTTGCACGATGGATAGTAAATCAATATAATCCCTTAAACTGCGCGAAATTCGTTGCATTTTTAAATCTTACTGCTTTAATAGTTTTTAAAGCAGTAAATATCATGCCCGTAGGATTTAGTTTCTATACCTTTGGATTTATATCATATGTTATAGATGTGGGCAGAAAAGAGATCGCACCTGAAAAGAATATAGTAAAGTTTTCTTCGTATGCGTTCTTTTTTCCGAAGCTTTTAATGGGCCCGATTACTCGATATAAAGAAGTAAGTGATAACCTTGACGACCTTCGCATTGATTTAAAAAGAGTTCAGTACGGACTTGAAAGTTTTGCATTAGGCTTTATCATAAAGGTTTTGATAGCTGATAAGCTTGCGATTTTGCCTCATGAGCTTTTAAAGATTGGATATGAATCAATTTCGACACCACTGGCATGGCTTGGAATGTTCGGATACACCTTGCAGCTTTATATGGACTGGATTGCGTATACATCGATGGCCATAGGTATTGCAAGCCTTGTTGGTGTAACATTGCCTGAAAACTTCGATAATCCTTTTATGGCGCATACTGTGAGTGAGTTTTACAGAAGATGGCATATAACCCTTATGCGGTTCTTTAAGGACTATGTATACATTCCGCTTGGCGGAAACCGAAAAGGTGTGTTTAGAACAATAAGAAATATACTTATTGTTTGGCTTTTGACGGGACTTTGGCACGGATTTTCGGTAAATTATGTACTTTGGGGTCTCTCACTTGGAATAATTGTCGTCCTGGATCGTTTATTTTTAAGGAAGGCCTTTGATAAGGCTAAAGTGCTCGGTCATATATTTGTTATTTTCTATATACCGTTTACTTTCCTTACCTTTATGATAGGCGACCTTAATAGTCTTGTTTTATATATCACGAGACTTTTTCCGATGCTAACGGGATATGTGGCGGAGTTCCCGAATGACTATGTGGAATATTTAAAGAGTTTTGCGCCGTATTTAATCGGCGGAATTATCTTTTGCCTGCCATATCCGAATATGCTCCTTCATAAGTATGGACGAAAATGGATAGTATCGATTATAATAAGTGTAGTATTTTATTTTGCGGTTTTTGAGGTTATAAGAAACGGCAACAATCCGTTTATGTATCTTAATTTCTAGGTGTTATTATGAAAAGAATAAAGAGATTTAATATAAAAAAGATGCCTTTGTTTTTCTCGCTTTTGCTTGGCGCAGTCATATTTGCTGCGGGAATAAAAACTGATGTCATAGCGAAGGTGGAAGGGAATATTTTAGGCATATCCGAAGATAGCGACTATTTAGACAGCCTTGATGAAATGGCATCTGCCGATGCAAAAGCATTGGAAGAAGAGCGGTTAAGGAAAGAAGAAAATAAGCGTATCGATGAGGAATTAAGAAATTCCGGATGGACAAGCGCGAAAAGACTTGAAAAGGACGTACCTGTAGAGTTAATAAATGAGTTTATTGAACCGGGTACGGTAATAAATAATACAGTAACCGAGATAATTCTTGATAAGGTTGATGAGGATTATTTTAAGGATGCGTTATTCATAGGAGACTCAAGAACCGACGGATTACGTGCATACGGTTCGTTCGATGGCGCAACGTATGTATGCGCGACGGGAATGAGTGTATTTAAGATATGGGATGACAAGGACCTTGTTAAGGGCTATAACGGATTGCTCGATTTCTTGAGAAAAAAGAAATTCGGTAAGGTATATATAATGCTCGGTACCAATGAATACGGATATGAAGAAAATGCGTATATCAAGAAGTTCGGCGAGTTTGTCGATATTGTAAGGAAGAATCAGCCTGATGCGATAATTTATATCCAAAGCATTCTTTATGCGACGATAAATTACGAGAAGAAGTATCACGATCTTGAGACAGACGGAGTAAATTCTCGTAATGCAAAGCTTAAAGAGATGGCGAACGATGAAGATATTTTCTATCTTGAAGTTAATGATTGCTTAAATGACGGTACAGATCATCTTCCGTCAGAGTATACCGGCGACGGCGTGCATTTATATGCAAAGTATTATCCGCTTTGGAGAGATTACCTTCTTAATCACGCAGCAGTCACGGTTGTGAAACATTAATTTAAAGCTCCACATATGTGGGGCTTTTATTTTGGAGACGATGCGTTTTAAGTTCATAAAACGCGCACGTTTATTTTGCAAAATAAACACTTATTCTTGCTACAATCCTTATGTTGGGCATTTTATTTTTTTAATGGAGTATCTATATGTTAGCAAAGTTTAGTGTAAAAAAACCATATACAGTAGTAGTGGGTATATTACTTATTCTTATCTTAGGATTTATCTCGATTACAAAGATGTCGAGTGACCTTTTACCTAGTATGAATATCCCGTATGCTATAGTTATGACTACAATGCCGGGTTCTACACCGGAAGAAATTGAAAAGACTGTCACTGCACCGATAGAATCTGCAATGACATCAATTACCGATATCAAGAATATCAAATCAATGTCATATGACAATTATTCGGCTGTAATACTTGAGTTTTCGGGAACCGCAGATATGAATGCGGTTACTATCGACATGCGTGAGAGCCTGGATATCTTAAAGGAATCATTACCTGACGGTGCGGGAAATCCTACAATTATAAAAATTAATCCCGATATGCTTCCGATAGTAATATCTTCTGTTTCCATGGAAGGTATGCCTATAGACGAGCTTACAGAGTATGTAAAAGATAAAGTAATTCCTGCAATAGAAAGTGTTGAGGGCGTCGGCGAAGTAAGTATGTCCGGTGGAGTTACTTCAAGAATTGAGGTGCGTCTTAATGACGATAAGATAAAAGAATTAAACGATGCTTTAAATGCGCAGTATGCAGTATACGGAATAACTTTTGACCTTAATTCCATGATTGATGAGGAAACAGTTTCCAACATCATAAATGCGCAAAATTTCGATATGCCTGCAGGCTATATTGAAAACGGTGGAGACAAGCTTCTTATTCGCGTGGGTAAAGATATAGACGGAATTAAGAATCTCGAAGATCTTATAATTCTTAATCTTTCGGGAAATCAGATATATTTAAAGGATATCGCAGATATAACCGTAGAAGACGATTCTGCTAACGGTTATACATCAATAAACGGAGAAGCCGGAATAATCCTTTCAATCCAGAAGCAGACAGGTTATTCTACCGCGGATGTCACAAAACGTGTCCTTGCAAAATTCGATGAAATGATGGAAGGAACGGAAGGGTTATCCCTTATAACAATAATGGACCAGGGCGTTTACATTAAGTTTATCGTAAATACCCTCGTCAACAATATGATAGTCGGCGGAATACTTGCTATAATCATATTGTTCCTTTTCTTAAGAGATTTAAAGCCGACGCTTGTTGTTGCATGTTCAATCCCGGTATCGGTTGTAACAGCTCTGGTTCTTATGTACTTTAGTAACGTTACAATAAATGCGATTTCGCTTTCGGGACTTTCGCTTGGTATCGGTATGCTTGTAGATAACTCAATTGTTGTTATGGAGAATATCTACCGTCTTCGTTCAGAAGGCAAAAGCATTAAAGAGGCAGCTATTGAAGGTGCGAACGGCGTAAGCGGCGCTATCATTGCATCGACATTAACTACAGCATGTGTATTCCTTCCAATCGTATTTACCGAAGGAATAACGAGACAGTTATTCGTTGATATGGGACTTACAATTGCGTATTCCCTCCTCGCGTCACTTATAATTGCGATGACATTCGTGCCTATGATGTCTAAGGTTGCGATGAAAAATATACGTAACAAAAATCATAAGACCTCAGACAAGGTAAAAGATATCTACGGTAAGGCTTTGAGCTTTTTCCTGGATCATAAGTGGATAGTTTTCGTAAGCTCCATTGCAATCCTTATCGGTTCCGGATATCTTGCGTATTCAAACGGTACGGCGTTTATGCCTTCTATGGATTCGACGCAGATGTCTGCGACTATAACGATGAATGATAAAGAAGCGACCATAGAAGACGTATCAACTGCCTGCGATGAGGCTATAAAGCGCATTCTTACAATTGATGGCGTTGAGGCAGTCGGTGCGAATTACGGATCGGGTTCGTATAGCTCGATAATGTCGCTCGGAAGCGGTGGAAACGCCGTAAGCATGTACATTCTTGTCAGTGAAGACAAGACTCTTTCTAATGAAGAGATCGCAAAGCAAATTGCCGAAAAATGTAAAGACCTTCCGTTTGCGATAGATGTCGAGGCATCCGTAATGGACCTTACAAGTTATATCGCAAGCGGTATGGAGATAGATATAAAAGGTCCTGACCTTGATGAGCTTTACAGGCTTTCCGGTGAAGTAAAAAAAATAGTCGGGGAAACGGACGGCCTTATAGATATTACATCTGATGCGGATGATACCGTAGAGGGTATAATGATAGAGGTTGATAAGGAAAAAGCAAGTAAATATAACATTACGGTAGCGCAGGTTTATTTAAAGATTGCCGATAAACTAAGTACAACTAAAAGCTCGACAAGTATAACCGATGACGGCTATAATTATGATGTGTTTGTAAAACCTGCAGAAACGGTTAAACTTAAAGAAGAAGATTTAGAAGCTCTTTCGTTTGAATACGAAGACCCACTTGTCGGAATGACGGAAATTCAGCTTAAGGATATAGCAAATATTTACAGAACCGAGAATTTCTCAAAGATAAGCCGCGACTCTAAGGTGAGATACGTCTCGGTTAAAGCGGGAGTTGACGAAGACCATAATATCGGGCTTTTGTCGACAAAGGTACAGAAAGAACTTGATAAGATAAAGCTTAAAAAAGGTTATTCGATTGAGATGGCCGGTGAAGATTACGCAATCAAAGATGCGATAAAGCAACTTATGATGATGCTTATAGTTGCGATAGCATTTATATATCTTATAATGGTTGCAACCTTCCAGTCATTAAAGTCACCGTTTATCATAATGTTTACGATTCCGTTGGCGGTAACCGGAGGATTCTTAGGACTTATTATTGCGAGAATGGAAATAAGCGTTATCTCGATGCTTGGATTCATAATCCTTGCGGGAGTTATAGCCAATAACGGTATCGTCCTTGTAGACTATATGAATCAGCTTATAGATGGCGGAATGGCAGTGAGAGACGCCATAATCGAAGCGGGACGCACGAGACTTCGCCCAATATTCATGACGGCGCTTACAACAATCTTTGCGATGTCTACACTTGCATTTGGAGTCGGAATGGGTGCCGAGATGGGACAGCCGATGGCAGTTGTAACTATAGGCGGTCTTACATACGGAACACTGCTTACACTTTTCGTGGTACCGTGTCTGTATTATGTATTTAATAAAAGAAAAGTAAGAAGAGAGGACTAAATTATGACATGGGAAATGGTTTTGCTTAATGGCTTAACGGCCTGGCAATACGTGGAATTGCTTTTAAGAATTCTAGTCTCGGTCATTTGCAGTGCGGGAATAGGATATGAAAGAAGCAGAAGATATAAGGAAGCGGGAATAAGAACCCATATCATCGTGTGTGTCGCATCGGCCCTCATTATGATAGTTTCAAAGTATGGATTCTTAGATTGCTATTATATGCTTCATATGCCGTATGATGCAGATATGGCCCGCCTTGCGGCAGGCGTTGTAAGCGGTGTATCTTTCCTTTGCGCGGGTGTTATCTTTAAAAACGGTAATTCAATCAAAGGTCTTACTACGGCAGCAGGTATATTCGCAACGGCAGGTATCGGCCTCGCGCTTGGCTCCGGAATGTACATAATCGGTATCACCGTAACTGCAGTGATAATGCTTATTCAGGTATTGATGCATAGGTTCTTGTTTGGACCGGATGCAATGATTGCGCAGCGAGTTAAGGTTGTGGCGAGAAAATCATCGGAATTACGAGAAGCACTTGAGGTATTTTTCAGGATTAACGATGTGAAGGTCGTAGAGCATAATATCGAGCTTTTTCCTGATGGAAAAGCAATCCTTACGCTTACGGTACTTTCGCATATAGAAATCGACCCTGAGGAACTCTATAATTTCTTATATGATAAGGTTGAGATATTTAATCTAAATGTCGGAACTATGCAGTAATCATTAGGCAAAAGCTAAAATTAAAAATTAACGAAAAGGGGAGTTTTCTGCGAACGCTTAAAATTCCCCTTAAATATTGTATAACTTTCTTCTTTGTGGTACACTTAATTGATATTGAATCATGCAAAATGCAGGGTTTAAATATAAAAAATAAAGGAATGGAGTGTCGAATATGAGTAAAGAACTTGCAAAGACATATGATCCGAACGAGATCGAGGATCGCTTATATCAAAAATGGCTTGATAAAGGATACTTCCATGCCGTCGTCAATAGAGATAAGAAACCGTTTACTATTGTTATGCCGCCACCAAATATCACGGGACAGCTTCACATGGGTCACGCGCTTGACAATACAATGCAGGATATCCTTATAAGATACAAGAAGTTACAGGGATTTAATACATTGTGGCAGCCGGGTACAGACCATGCGGCAATAGCTACGGAAGTTAAGATACTTGAAAAATTAAAAGAGCAGGGAATAGATAAGAAAGACCTCACAAGAGAAGAGTTCCTGGAGAAGGCTTGGGACTGGAAGAAGGAGTACGGTGGAAGAATCGTAAATCAGCTTCATAAGATTGGTTCCGCAGCTGACTGTGAGAGAGAACGTTTCACAATGGATGAGGGATGTTCACATGCAGTACAGGAAGTATTTATAAACCTTCATAAGAAGGGACTTATTTATAAAGGTAACCGTATAATCAACTGGTGTCCGGTATGTAAGACATCCATATCCGATGCCGAGGTTGAGCACGAGGAGCAGGCAAGCCACTTCTGGCATATTAAGTATCCGCTCATCGACGAGAACGGTAATCCTTCAAAGACTGAATTTTTGGAGTTTGCAACAACGCGTCCTGAGACAATGCTCGGTGATACTGCAGTTGCTATAAACCCTGATGACAGTCGATATACACATCTTAAAGGACGTAAAGTATTCCTTCCTATCGCTGAAAGAGTTCTTCCTATAGTTGAGGATTCTTATGTTGATATGGAATTCGGTACAGGTGTAGTTAAGATTACTCCTGCACACGATCCTAACGATTTCGAGGTAGGTGTAAGACATAACCTTCCGCAGATCAACATCTTAAACGATGATGCTACCATTAATGAACTTGGCGGCAAGTACGAAGGAATGGATAGATACGAAGCTAGAAAAGCTATCGTTAAAGAGCTTGACGAGATGGGTCTTCTTGTTAAGATTGAAGATCACAGCCATAACGTAGGTACATGCTACAGATGCCATACAACTATCGAGCCGATGATCAAAAAGCAGTGGTTCGTTAAGATGGACGAGCTTATAAAGCCTGCAATGGCAGCTATAGATAACGGAGATTTGAAATTCGTTCCGGAGCATTTTAGTAAGACATACTTCCACTGGCTTGAGGGTATGCGCGACTGGTGTATAAGCCGTCAGCTTTGGTGGGGTCACAGAATCCCTGCATATTACTGCGATGACTGCGGTGAGATAATAGTAGGCAAAAGCGCACCGGATAAGTGCCCTAAGTGCGGTGGTTCACACTTTACACAGGACCCTGATACATTGGATACATGGTTTTCATCAGCACTTTGGCCTTTCTCAACATTGGGATGGCCTGAAAAGACTGAAGAACTTGATTACTTCTATCCGACAGATGTGCTTGTTACGGGATATGATATCATTCTTTTCTGGGTAATAAGAATGGTATTCTCGGGATATGAGCATACAGGAAAGTGCCCGTTCCATACGGTACTTATACACGGATTGGTTAGAGACTCACAGGGTCGTAAGATGAGTAAGTCGCTCGGTAACGGTATTGATCCGATGGAAATCATTGAGAAGTACGGTGCCGATGCTTTAAGAATGTCACTTATGACAGGTAATGCACCGGGTAACGATATGCGTTACTACGATGAAAAGGTAGAAGCAGCAAGAAACTTTGCAAATAAAGTTTGGAATGCATCAAGATTCCTTATGATGAACTTAGAAGGTGTAGAGCTTAAGAAACCTTCGGATTCCGAGCTTTCACCTCTTGATAAAGCTATGATTGCAAAATGCGACAAGCTTATTGCCGAAGTTACGGAGAACATGGACAAATACGAACTTGGAATAGCATTATCAAAGCTTTATGATTTCGTATGGGATGAGTACTGCGACTGGTACATTGAGATGAGTAAGCCGGTACTCTGGAATAAGGAAGCTGATCCTGTTACTGCAAATGCTACGCTTTATACATTAAAGCAGGTATTAAATAACAGCCTTATAATGCTTCATCCGTTCATGCCGTTCGTTACGGAAGAAATCTACTGCACATTAAACGAAGATGCAGAAAGCATAATGCTTTCTTCTTGGCCGTCAATGGTTAACGCATCTTATGAAAGGTACGAGAAGCAGTATGAAGAAGTTAAAGAGCTCGTCCGCGGTATAAGAAATATGAGAACATCAATGGATGTACCGCCTTCACGTAAGGCGTCACTTATAATCGTTGCAAAGGATGATGCGGTTAAAGAAGCATTTACGACATTTAAACCGTTTATGATGAATCTTGCATCTGCATCCGATATCGAATTAAGAAGCGATAAGGAAGGCATTGCAGATGATGCGGTATCCGTAGTTACATCAGACGTTGTATGCTACATACCATTTGCGGAACTTGTAGATGTAGAAAAAGAGCGTGAACGTCTTCTTAAGGAAGAAGAGCGCTTGAATAAAGAGTTAGAGCGTTCGGAAAAGATGCTTTCAAATGAAAACTTCGTAAAGAAGGCCCCTGAAGCAAAATTACAGGAGGAAAAAGATAAGAAGGCAAAGTACGAGCAGCAGCTTTCACAGGTTAAAGAGCGTTTGGCAGCTTTAAAGTAGTTTGATTTAAGCGGGAAAAGAGTAATTCTTTCCCGCTTTTTTATTATGTATGCGTGAGAACTTTTTCCTGATTAAAAATCCTGAATTCTTTGTGAATACTTGTAGTTGTGTTTTAATTAGTATACAATACATATGTATAGGTATAAATTATTAATTTGAATTGTCCGATACATTTATTGAGAAACTGCGCAATAATCAGATTTTTCAAAGGATGAGTTTATGAGTATTTCGACCGATAAGGGGCCACAGATCAGAATATCGTTTGATTCGATGGAGGCATTTATGTCTCTTCCGATTCCGGCAGATGGTGTTGAATATACCATTGATGATGTTGTGCGCGCTTTAGAGATAAAGGGCGTCAAAGCAGGCGTTGATAAAGAACTTATCGAGAAGATGGTTGCAGATAAAAAGTATTCTCAGGAACGCCGTATCGCTGTAGGAGTGCCTTGCGAGGAAGGAACCGATGGTTACTATGAATTCAAGTTTAACCGCGAGTTTTCAAAGGCGCCGAAGATATTGCCTGACGGAACGGCGGACTATTATTCAATGAACACTATGGCAATCGTTCAGGAAGGCGAAGTGATTGCCATATATCATCATGCAATACCGGGTAAGAACGGTATAAATGTTAAAGGTGTTCCGCAAAATTGCAAGCGTGTAAAAGAACTTGCACCGCTCGTGGGAAAGGGCGTTGTTCGCGGCGCCGATGAAGATACATATACAGCAGAGTATTCAGGTAAGATTACCTGCGACAGTAATAATAAGATAACCATAAGCCCCGTACTTGAGATATCATCCGATATCGGAGTGCAGACAGGTAATATAGATTTTACCGGCGATGTTGTAATTCACGGTATGGTTAAGACCGGAATGATGATAAGATCGACGGGCGGAGTTGTAATAGACGGTGTCGTAGAAAATGCTTCTATCACAGCGGGACGAGACATAGTATTAAAGAGTGGTCTTATGGGTAACTCTGAAGCAGTTATCCGTACAAAAGGAAATCTTTATGCAAAATTCGTCGAGTACGCGACACTAGATATAACGGGAACGATAAATGCGGAAGTATTATTTAACTGTGATACGGTATGCGGCGAGAAAGTTATAATTTCGGGTACAAAAGGCTATATAGTAGGTGGATTCACGAGAGCCATAGGCGGTGTAGAAGCCAATGCCATCGGTAATGATATAGAAGCCAAGACAATAGTTGCTGTCGGTGCAGAGGCAGAAGTCTACAGAAGAATGAAGTTTATCGAGAATAGAGTTCAGACTGCAAAGAAGAATATTACAGCTATTGAAACGCAGATTAAAGAAATAGAAATGAAAGAAGCCAATCGCTCGGTAGTGGAAAGACCAAAGTCAGATCCGAGAAAGGTATCGCTTCTTCGTATGAAGGTTAAAGAATCGACCACGATCAGTAAAGATAATGAAGAGATGGAAGAATTAAAAGAGATCGTGGAACGTGCAAAGGGTGCAAGCGTTACGGCATATGGAAATGTTTATCCGGGAGTTATAATTAAGATAGACGAGATAACACATCCGGTAAATGATATGCAGGAGCAGGTTGTATTCGTAAAGGCGGGCGATAAGATTCATATGGAGCGTGCACCTGAAGTATTTTAGACTTACCTTATAAGTAAGTGCGTTAACTATTGAAAAAATAGCATATCGGATATATTATAAATGAGTAGGCTTATGCCTGCTCATTTTTTGCATTAAAGGATATGGACATAAAGATAATGAACTTAAATGAAGTCTGGAATTATATAAAGGATGTACAGAAGTTTTCAACTAAGAATACGCCTGAACATACAAGAGAATTTTTACATAGATTAGGCGATCCGCAGGAAAGCTTAAAGGTAATACATATAGCAGGATCTAACGGCAAGGGCTCGGTCTGTGCCATGATAGAATCTGCGTTTTTAAACGCGGGCAAAAAGACTGGTGCTTTTATCTCGCCGCATTTAATATCCTGTCTTGAAAGAATTAGGATTAACGGTGAAAACTGTCCGGAAGAAACATTTGTAAATGCTTTTATAAAAGTAAAAGAAGTAATAGATTCAATGCTTAAAGATGGCATGCCGCATCCTACATTCTTCGAGATACTTTATGCCATGGGCATGGTAATTCTTTTTGAGGAAAAAGTGGATATAGCGATAGTTGAAACAGGTCTTGGAGGAAGACTTGATGCAACGAATATTATAAAGCATCCGATTCTTACGGTTATTACTTCGATAAGCCTTGAGCATACAGAGTATTTAGGCGATACTTTGGAAAAGATTGCAGGCGAAAAGGCAGGAATCATTAAGGATGGCGTGCCTGTAGTATTTGACGGTAAGCACACGGAAGTAAGTAAGGTTATATTTGATAAAGCGCTTGAAATGAAAGCTCCGGTATATCCGGTATACCCGGGAGATATAGAAACATTAAATCGTGTTGAGGGACGTGTATCATTTCGCTTTGACCTAAACGGTCATAAGGAGCCGGTAATACTACCTTTCTATGGGGAATATCAGGTAGAAAACGGTGCCATTGCAATGCAAGCTTGCGAGGTTCTTATAGATGAAGGGTTGCTTACGATAGAAGATGTTTATGACGGATTTAAGAAAGCAAAGTGGCAGGGACGCATGCAAAAGGTACTTCCTAATGTCTATATCGACGGCGCGCATAATGTCGACGGAATCGGTGCGCTTGCTAAGACATTAAAAGCAATAAAGACCGATAAACCGTATAATCTTTTCTTTTCAATGGTAAAGGAAAAGGATTATCACACCGCTATTTCGTTGTTGCTAAGAGAGGTTAATTTTAGTAAAATAATAATTACCGAGATAGAAGGTTACAGGAAGCTTCCGGCTGAGGAAATCGCGGAATGCTTCAGTGAATATAAGGATAGAGTGCATGTTGAAAAAGACTTTGAAAAAGCCTTTGAATATGCGATTTCAGAATCAAATAACGAGACACTTATTTGTACGGGTTCATTATATCTTGTAGGTAATATACTTGATATATTGGAAAGGAAGGGTTAAGATGATTGATTTCGAAGAAGAATTAAAGAAATTTAAACCTGCTTTGGAAGTTGAAGAAGCCGAAGAAGCAATACGTAATACCAAGATAGACGATATGACTGACATTTTACAGGAAATGATTAAGGAAGCTAAGAAGGCGACACTTCGCGTTTAAAGGGGAACTAATGGAATCACATGGAAGACTTACGCAGTTCTCGAATTACTATTATAACGAGGGCCTTCGATGTGCCACGGTTAATGATATAAGTGGTGCAATTGAAAGACTGAAGAAGAGTCTGCGATACAATAAAAACAACATAGACGCGAGAAATCTACTCGGACTTTGTTATTACGAAATCGGAGAGTGTGTGCTTGCACTTAAAGAGTGGGTAATAAGCATTAACCTTAAGGGTGAAGACAATCTCGCGGCGGAATATATAGATGATATACAGCCTGATATCACGAGAACCGGACGCTTTAACATGAGCGTCAAGAAGTATAATCAGGCGCTTTTGTATGCAAACGAGGGGAATGAGGACCTTGCGATAGTACAACTTAAGCGTGTACTTGGTCTCAATCCTAAGTTTATATGTGCGGCAGAGCTTTTGGCACTTTTATACATTCATAATAAACAGCTTAAAGAAGCTAAGGATGTTATAGAAAATGCAAGGAAAGTCGATGCCAATAATGTAACACTCATGTGTTACTTAAAGGAAGTTGAAGAAGAGCTTAAGCGTAAGGAAGATACAAAGAAGAAAAAGTCCAAGTCTGATATTGATATAGGAACCGTAAGTTATGAAAGCGGTTCGGATACTATTATAAGACCGTCTTATTTTAAGGATAATGCGACGATAACTTCGATTGTAAACATAGTTTTCGGACTCGTAATCGGAATTCTTATCAGCTTTTTCCTGATTGTTCCGGGCGTTAAAAAGAACGCAAGGCAGGAAAGTGCATCAAAACTTGTTGAAGCAAATAACGCAATATCGACTAAGAATGCGACGATAAAAGATCTTCAAAGTAAGGTTGACGAGCTTAATAAGAAGATTTCTGCGATGGACCAGACGACTGAAGACAATGCGTCCAATATGTCATTCTATAAGAGTATGCTTGCAATGTATGTTTCATTTAACAACGGTAACTACATTGAGGCCGGTGAGGCACTGACAAGCATTAATGAATCTCAGGTCGATCCTGATTTTAAGGAAACGTATGAGACTTTAAAGGTCGAAGTAAACGATAAGTATTGTCAGATTCTTTACGCTTCTGCAAGCAGTAATTATAATCAGGGCAATTACGAGGAAGCGATAACCGTATTTGAGAAGATAGTAAAGCTTAATCCTACGTACGGTGACGGCAATGCGCTTTATTTCCTCGCACAGTCCTACAGAATGACGGGTGATAATCAAAAGGCGATAACGAACTATCAGCGTCTTTTGGATGAGTGTCCTGATTCGGGTAAAGCAAGCAATGCCAAAAGGCATATAGAAAATCTTACGAGATAATAAATAAATGGGGGACCGGTCTTTTGTGATAAGACCGACAAATTAAGGAGGACGAAATGAGCGATTTTGAATTGGTAGTAGTAGGTGCAGGTCCGGGAGGATATGTTGCGGCTATCCGTGCTGCACAGCTTGGATTTAAGGTAGCTTTGGTTGAAAAGGATAAGGTCGGCGGAACATGTCTTAACCGCGGATGTATCCCGACAAAGGCTTTACTTCATTCGGCAAATACATATGCGGGAGCTAAGGATTTTGAAACTTTGGGACTTTCTGCATCAGGTATTTCATACGATATGAAGAAAATCCATGAGCGTAAAGCTGAGGTTGTAGCAAAGCTTGTAGGCGGTGTTGAAGGGCTTGTTAAAGCCAATAAAATAGAATTAATCACAGGCACAGGTTTAATAAAGGATGCAAATACCGTTACTGTTGACGGTAAGGATATCACAACTGATAGAATTTTGGTTGCAACGGGTTCATTCCCTGCACGCCCTCCGATTCCGGGACTTGATTTACCGGGAGTTGTAACTTCTGATGAAGTACTTGAAGGAGAGCCGATTGATTATAAGTCAATCGTTATAATCGGTGGCGGTGTTATCGGTGTAGAGCTTGCATCATTCTATGCGGCACTCGGATGCGAAGTTACTATAGTAGAGGCTCTTGATCGCTTACTTGCTAACCTTGATAAGGAATTCGGTCAGAAGCTTCAGGTAATGCTTAAGAAACGCAACGTAAATATCTGCACAAGCTGCAAGGTTTCAAAGATTGAAAAGGCAGACGCAGGATTAACAGTTACATTCACAAATAAGAAGGAAGAAGAAGTTTCCGTAACAGCTGAAGGCGTACTCGTATCTATAGGACGTCGTCCTGCAACTGCAGGTCTTTTCGCAGAAGGACTTAATGTAGATATGGAGCGCGGATTTATTAA
>JAFRZM010000037.1 GCA_017442585.1 Lachnospiraceae bacterium
AAAAGGTAGGGAAGATAATTATGTCACAGAATTTCAGTGGTTTTCTATGCTGGCAGATTCTTTTGGTGATGCCGAACTGTTAAATAAGAGTTTTGACCCGAATAAAAAGGTTAAGGGTAAGGATGCTGTAGTATCTGCAATGGATGAACTTGATGCGGAATGGTTAGTATCATTTATTGGGAAAGAAGATTTTTGTGATGAAGACTGTATCGCACTAGCAGTTAAGAATTATATTATTGCGCCAAATAGTCTTGCGAAATATCTTACAGTAGAAGAAGCTAAGGAAATAATACATGGTACAATGAGGGTATACTTTGATCCTAAGAATTATCCTCAGTATTTTGAAATGAAGACAACGGTACCTTATTGTGATGTAGATGATTGGAATGTACAGGAGATTGATGAAGAGAACAGAATTATAACAGCTTATATTGAGAAAATCCCGGAAATCGGGGATGTTGTGATATATCATAACGAGCAAGGTCTAGCAATACCGAATTATATTAATACGATAGAGCCTAAGGGACCGGGATTATATGATATATGTTTTCAACCGGTTGAAAATCCAGAGGAATTTGTAGAGGATGCTTCATTTTCGGGCGTAGCAGATTTTGGTTTCTTGACAGGTGCCAAGTGTATAAGTCAGACAGGGGATTCGGTTAATAAAAGGGAGCAGTCCGTAAAATCGCCGTTTGCAAAAGTAGCTTATGCAGCTGAAATAAACAAAAGTACGATGGTTACTCTAGGAGATGCTTCGATAGATACTGATAGCTGTGATATAGAAATTAATCTTTCTTATACAAATAAGAAGACAAATACGGACGGAGAAAAGGCGAAAAAAAAGAAAGCAGAGTCTTATGTCAAGATATCCACGGGGGATTATTCACAAAAATATAAGTTTTCAGTAGATGATAAGGGTAAAGTCGAATGGAAACAAACAACTGAATGGAAGAAAGCAAAGGTAGTTGTAGGGAATAAAGATTCTTTTATTCCTGATGATTCAATGAAACATTTCAAAGACGAGGTTAAAACTGGATTTAGCGCAAATGTCAAAATTAAAGGGTTATCTGTTTTTGCAAGTGGCGAGTACCATAAGTTTATGAATAAAGACCGTAACTATGCGCAAGTATTTGCAAGTGCGGATAAAATAGAGGTAACGACAAGTGTCAAATTAACAGGGGAGGAAAAGATACAAATTGCAAGAATACCATTTTCGGTCGTGACAGCAGAGACATATGGAATCCTTGATATGTATTTGAATGTTTATTTAATTTTTTCGGCAAGTGGCGAAGCAACGCTTTGGTGGGAAATGGATAGTCCTGTAATAGGAATAGGCGCGTACGGCGCCGAATACGAGCAGGAGGGAGTAAGGTATTGGCACGATTATAATACTGAGGATGCGGGAATTGGCGGAGAAATCTCTGCTAGTGCCGGGACAATTGCAGAATTGGATTTGCGGTTGTTTGGATTCGGTGGTTTTCTTGATATTATTGATTGGAGTGGAATAAAGTTGGCTGATCCGGGTGTTGATATTAGGGCATATATATCAGCAAAGGCATTACGCCCGGGGGAAGATTATGAGTATAAACCGGAGTATAATAGAATACGTCCTTGCCTCGAGTTAAGAGCGCAATGCCCAGTAGTAGTTTTTAAGGCAAGCACAGGCGCAGGTGGCGATTCAGTATTAGGTGAACTATTGGAATGGTTTGAAGAGGAAGGGACATGGGAATTTATTAAAAAAGATTCAATAGATGTACCGTATAAGGCAGTATATCATTTGGAGTATGATGCTGATGGAACAATCAGAGTTCTGGAGGTAAATGAAAATGAATATTTTCAAAATGATTCTGCGCATGATCGAGTTTGTACACATATCGTAAGAAAAGAACCTTTAGATGAGCTAGAAGAGAATCCGGATGCAACTGATGAAGAGGAAGGAGCAGACCCGATTCATTTTGGCGGAATAGTTTTGGAACCGGAAGATATCGTTCTAAAAATGTATGATGCGTTACATGAAGGTGATTATGAGACGGCTGCAAGTTGCTTGGAACCTGAATGGGAAATGGGGATTAATATTTTGGGAAACTTGGCATCTGCATTGGTAGAATTAATAACCGGTGAAGATTATTCGTGGGGACAGATTCTTCTTGAGACTGCCGGCGCAACGGATGTAGAGGTAATAGATATCTATGCGGATAATTATGTTATGGAATCAAGTGTAAGTTTTTTGAATGAATGGATACCGAACATTCCGGGGATTAATAAGCTTGTATGCACTGAGGCGGACGTACATATTAAGTATCGATATAGATATAATGGACATTGCAAAATAGAGACAGATGAGTGTCATGTGAGACGTTATGGATTCTTAGGCTGGCGAATTGATGTTGATTAAATAGTAATATTAACGAAAACTTGTTTGTTCAACTTGAACAAACAAGTTTTTTGCGTTATAATAACCTAAAAGATTAAGGGGTGTTTATGATGAAAGTTGATTGCGGATATAGAATAAAAGAAGATATAGGCTTTATACTAGAGACGGAAGGATTAAATCAGGCAGAGCTTTCTGAGAAAACAAAGATTTCCAGAACCACGCTTGAGGAGATTAAAAAGAAGGGAAAAACCACAGATGGTGTCTGCGAGAAGTTTTACTCTTTTATATACGAGAATAAATATAGAATTAATGCGGTTAAGGAAGAATTGATAAAGGAAAAGTATCAAAACGTATTGTTCCATGGCTCTAAGAAAGGATTATCAGAGATTAACGTAAACGGGGCCAGAAATAATTGTGACTTTGGTAATGGATTCTATTTGGGTGAGACTTATAGCCAGGCGTTATCGTTTGTTTGTGAATATGAGAAATCATCGGTATATTCGTTTAAATATATGACTAAAGATTTGAAGATAAAACAATTTGACTGTTCGTTGGAATGGATGCTTGCAATCTGCTATTATCGTGGAACATTGGGAGCTTTTTCCTCAAATGCGCAGATTAAAAAAGTAGTAAATGAGATTGAAAAAGCTGATCTTATAATTGCGCCGATAGCCGATAACAAGATGTTTTATATAATGACACAGTTTGCGGAAGGTGAGATTAATGCGGATGTTGCAATCCATTCATTGTCGGCGTCAAAGCTCGGATTGCAATATGTGTTTAAGACAGAAAAAGCAGTTAAGTGCTTAACGCCGATTGAACAGTATTATATATGCACTCCGGAAAGAATTGATTCAAGAACACTGATTAATCAGCGAAGCCTGGAAATTGATACAAAGCTAAAGCTTGCAAAGAGAGAATTTAAAGATGGATTGTTTATAGAGGAGTTATTAAAATGAGAAGATTTGATCATGGCGGATTATTGCTTGCCGAATATCAGGGTAAATTGTTTGAAAAGTCAGTTGAACTTAATTGCTCAACAGGTATTTTTGTGCGTAGATTTATCCATTCGGAGCTGTTAAAGAAGCTTGATGTGAATAATCCGGTAATGGTATCTTTAGATGTTAATGAAGGACTGGATAGTATAACAGAGCAGTTTGGCGAAACTGATTATGGCAAGGATAAGTATTCCGCGGACGTGATGTTTTGGATGGGATACATGTATCGATATATTTCGTATACAAGGGAAGCGTCGACGAAGTTCGTTATGGACCTTTGGGATTATAAAAAGATGAGTGATCTTTATTATTCTTTTCATACGCAAGATCCTGAGTGGTGCGTTAGAAGCATGTTGGAAATGCTGAATCTTACAGAGAATGTTTTTGATAATAATTATAGATTAAAAGAGCAGATAGCGAAAAGCGGAAGCTACTAAACTTGTTTGTTCAACTTGAACAAACAAGTTTTGCACTACATATTATTCAAATAAAATTTCATATGTCAAATTACATAAAGCAGGCCGCGTGTAGGCCTGCTTTTTTGTGTAGAAAAAATGAAAACTATATGATACAATTACCTTGTATTTGTGTGAGTAGGCATTTTTATGCCTGTATGGGCGAAATTTCAGAAAGTTTGGGTATTTACGTGGCAGATTGGGTTATAGTAGTAGATGACGACAAAACAAATCTACAGATGGCAGGAACGATATTAAGCAAGAATAACATGCGTGTAACGGCATTGCAGTCGGGACAGGCGTTGCTTGACTATGTTCGCGAAAAGGGCGAGCCGGATCTTATCCTTTTGGATATTAATATGCCTGAAATGGACGGATTTGAGGCACTTGTTAAGTACCGCGAGCAGGAAAAGGAAATCTTAACACAGCGTGGAGTAACAGGGGATCTTACAAACGAGCAGGTGCCTGTAATATTCCTTACGGCAGCAGAAGACGAGCAGGCAGAAACAAAAGGATTATCACTCGGTGCGGTGGATTTCATTAAGAAACCGTTCGTTCCGGAAGTATTACTTATCCGCGTACGCCACATGATAGACCTTATGAGATTGCAGCGAGACCTTGCAAGAGAAGTTGCGAAGAAGACTGAAGAAATGGAGAAGTTATTTATACATTTAATCCAGTCTTTGGCAGACGCAATCGATGCGAAGGATACATATACGAACGGTCACTCGGGCCGTGTTGCAAAATATGCACGTGAGATTTCAAAGCGCTTCGGATATACTGACGCACAGCAAAATGAAATTTATATGATAGGCTTACTTCACGATATCGGTAAGATCGGCGTGCCGGATGCCGTTATCAATAAGCCTGATAAATTAAATGACGACGAGTTCGCAATGATTAAAAACCATCCTGTACTCGGAGCCAAGATATTACAGAATATCAGAGAGAACCCGCGTCTTATGATTGGTGCGAAGTACCATCATGAGAAATACGGCGGCGGTGGTTACCCGGATTCATTAAAAGGTGACGAGATACCGGAAGAAGCAAGAATTATTGCTGTTGCTGATGCGTATGACGCTATGTCAAGTAGAAGGAGTTACAGAGATTCACTTCCGCAGGAAGTTGTACGTTGTGAAATAGAAAAGGGCAAAGGCAATCAGTTTGATCCGGTATTCGCTGATATAATGCTTACCATGATTGCAGAAGATACAGATTACACCATGCGTGATTAACGAGATTTACCATAAATTTTGAAAGAGGACTTATGCAATGGGCGAGGGCAAAGGTAAAAACGAATTCTTCAGAAGTACACACATGATCATTTTGATCTGCTATACTATTTTTTCGATTGTTTTGATTGCAGAATCCATACTTCTTCATTGGGAGACATGGGCGCTTTTTCTGGTTGGAATAGCGGTAGTTGTAAGCTGGGTTATTCATATCCAGCAGGTTATACCGCCTAACAACAGACTATGGATATACTCCATATTTATGATGGGCTGTGCGTTCTTTTACGGAACGCATCTTACGAGTACGTATGACTTCGCGCTTGTAATGGCGGGCGTCATGATAGCCTTTACTATGACAGGTGAGAAGGCTCTTATAACTTTATGCCAGGGTACATATTATGCGACCATGGTATATGATCTTGTAATGATGTACAAAACGGGCGGGAATTTCGACAGTCTCGTTGTTACGCGTACATTACTTCATTTGGCAATAATAGCTTTCATAGGATATATTTCAAGAACTATCATTGATAAATGGAATTATGTTTTGACAGGTTCCGACGAAAAGATTTCAATACTGACCGATGCGACAAGACGCATGAACGACTTTTTAGCGAATATGTCGCACGAGATAAGAACACCTATTAACGCGGTAATAGGTCTTACAGGCGTGTGCATCGAAAAGGAAACAAATCCTGAGATAAAGACAGATTTAAGATCGATAGAGGCAGCTGGTAAAAGAGTTGCGGAGCAGATTGGTGATATCCTCGACCATTCCGAGATTGATATGCAAAAGCTCGCAGTTAACAGCGAAGACTACATGCTTTCTTCTCTTTTAAATGACCTTGTAAATCAGGTAAAACCGCTTAAGACACCGGAGCTTGAGCTTGTAATAGACGTAGATCCGGCTCTTCCGTCGGTTATGCATACCGATGTTTCAAAGTTAAAGAAGATAATGTGGCACTTAATTGCCAATGGCCTTAAGTATACAAAAGAAGGTGGCGTATACGTTCATATATCAAGAGTTAACGAATCATACGGTATCAATATGCTTATCGAAGTAACTGATACAGGTATAGGTATGAGCCCGCTTGAGCTTGAGCGTATTACCGAGAATTATTATCAGGGAAATTCGGGTCGTACAAGATCTACAAGCGGTCTCGGACTTGGTATGACAATTGTATCCGGATTCGTTGCGGCGTTAAACGGCTTTATGACTATAGAATCTGAAGTCGGAGTGGGTACCACGGTAAGAGTAAGTATTCCGCAAAAGATTGTTGATGATACGGAATGCATGATGATTGCCAATCCAAACGACGTTTCAATCGGCGCATTCTTACATTTCGAAAAATACAAAAACGCAAGCGTCAGAGAGTTTTACGGCTCAATGCTTGTTAATATCGTTGTGGGGCTTAAGACAACGATGCATAAGGTTGAGACGGTAGACAATTTACGTAAGCTTCTCGCCAATATGAATCTGACTCATTTATTTATCGGTCAGGAAGAATACTTAACTGCACCTGATTATATTAATTCTCTTTCAAATAAGATGCTTGTAATAGTCGTTGCTGAGGAAGATTTCGTTCCGCCGAGAAAGAGCAATATCCGTATAATGCGTAAGCCGTTTTACTGTTTCCCTGTTGTAGGATTCCTTAATATGACGTTGGAATCCAAGGAGCAGGAAGAAGGAAAGCTTTACTGCGAAGGTGTACGTGCACTTGTAGTAGACGACGAGCCTATGAACCTTACTGTTGCTTTAGGAATCTTCAGACGTTACGGCATGATAGTAACTACTGCGGCGTCGGGACGTGAGTCAATAGAGCTTTGCAGAAAGAATGATTACGATATCGTCTTCATGGATCATATGATGCCGGAAATGGACGGTGTCGAGGCCATGAAGCTTATTAAGGCACAGGCTGACAAGATGAGAAAAGATCTTCCGGTAGTAGCGCTGACGGCGAACGCCGTAAGTACAGCCAGGGAAATGTTCATGCAGGAAGGCTTTGACGGATTTGTAAGTAAGCCTATAGACCTCGTAGACCTTGAGCGAGTATTAAAGCGAGTTTTACCGAAGTCTTTATACAGTATTATTGTAGAAGAAGAAAAAGAAGAAAGCAGAATCATAGAAAAGCACGTTACGGAAGCTATAGTTGATAACACAGTGAATATACCGGGAATCAAAGAAGAACCTGAAACGCAAACTAACAGTTCTTCAAAGAAAGATAAGTTCCTTCTTCTTAAAGCCTTAGGATTTGACGTAGATGCGGGCCTTATGTATTCACAGAATGATGAAGAGCTTTACATTATGATAGTAAAGCAATTTGCAAGCGAATCTAAAGAAAAGAAAGAAAAGCTTGAGCGATTCTTAAAAGCAGAGGATATGCCAAACTATGCGATAATCGTACATGCATTAAAGAGTACATCGAAACTTATCGGTAATATGGCACTTTCCGACAAGGCCAAAGCACTTGAATTTGCAGCAAAGGCCGGCGATACCGAATTCGTCAAAGCAAACCACGATGAATTCATGAAAGAGTACAGTGAGATAACCGCAGCGCTCTATAAAGAGTATTGTGGTGGTGAGAGCGCTTCGAGCACCGGAACTGACGAGATTATGGAATTTGAAGCTTCCGGAGACGACGGAGTTATGGAATTCGGTCCTTCCGAAACAGAACCTCAAGTAATGGAATTTGATGCTAAAAACGACGATGAGATAATGGAATTTGACCCGAAGGAGTAGCCATGATCAATAGAATTCGAAGATATATCAGTGATGAAAACATAAAACTTCAAAACCGTATGTTTGTTTTGACTTCGATAATAGTATCAATATGTTTATTCCTTACCGTAGTCATAACACTTATTTGCCAGAAGCCTTGGATAGCGCTTTCAGTCGGAATCGGTAATATTGCGCTTTTGCTTGCGGTATTTATAGGATACAAGTTCGACAGGATAGAAAATGCGAGTAAGGTAGTATCTGCTGTTATTGTATTAGTGGTACTTCCGCTTGTGTATTACACCGTCGGCGGAGCAAAGAGCGGTGCACCGATGATATTTATCATGGTTGCCTTCTATATAAGCCTTCTTATAACAGGATGGTACAAGGTAATCTTGCTTATCATAGAGGCAATAATTCTTGGTGCGGGAATATGGATAGAAACCAGGTATCCGGGATTCATAAAGCCGCCTACAGAGTTTATGCAGTATTTATGCCTTTTCCTTATAGCGGCATTTATGAGCGCTCTTATATCGATTATCGTAAGTTACGAGAATAAACTTTTAAACCTCGAGCTTTTCCGTTCAAAGGAGCAGCGTGAAGAGATTGAAAGACTTAACCGTGCGCAGAATCAGTTCTTCTCAAGCATGAGCCATGAGATAAGAACCCCGATTAATACGATAATCGGACTTAATGAAATGATCCTTCGTGAGAATGCGTCGGATGAAATCAATGAGAATGCGGCATCTATCCAGTCGGCAGGTAAGATGCTTTTACACCTTATAAACGATATTCTCGATATGTCTAAGTTTGAGAGCGGACAGATGGAGCTTACTCCGGTAAATTATCATATCGGTGATATGCTTTCCGAGATTGTCGGAATGCTTTGGCTTCGCGCCAAGGAAAAGGGCCTGGAGTTTCATGTAAATGTCTCGCCTGATGTTCCTGATGAACTTATCGGTGATGAAGTACGTATCAAACAGATACTTATAAACGTGCTTAATAATGCAATTAAGTACACAAGCAAGGGAGAAGTTAAGCTTACAATAGAGGCTACTGATATCAAGAGCACCAAAGCCAATATCGTATTTTATGTAGAAGATACCGGTATGGGTATCAAGAAAGAGAGTATGCCTTATCTTTTCACGGCATTTAAGCGTGTCGATGAAGAAAAGAACCGTCATATAGAAGGTACGGGACTTGGTCTTTCAATCGTTAAGCAGTTCGTAGACTTAATGGATGGAAAGATTACGGTTAACAGTGTCTATACAAAGGGTTCGACATTTATCATCGAGATTCCTCAGCAGGTAGCAAGTGAGCGCAAGGTTGGTAATCTTGATATCGAGAAGCGCCACAGCTTAAACAAGATTAGCAATTACCATCAGTCATTCGAAGCACCGAATGCCAAGGTACTTGTTGTTGATGATACTGCGGCAAACCTTCTCGTTGTACAAAAGCTTTTACGAGATACCAAGGTCAAAGTTACCACATCTACAAGCGGTGAGGATGCTTTAAGAAAGACTCAGGAAGAAAAGTATGACATAATCCTTATGGATCATCTTATGCCTAATATGGACGGTATCGAGTGTCTCCATAAGATAAGAGATCAGATCGGCGGATTCAATAAGGAAACAAAGATTATAGCTTTAACCGCAAATGCGGGAAGCGAGATGAAGGCACTCTATGCACGCGAAGGTTTTGACGGATATATTGTAAAGCCTGTAACGGGTGATATCTTAGAGGCTGAACTTCGTCGCCAGCTTCCAAGTGATTTGGTAACACTTACAGGTTCTTCGGAAGAAATTATTGAAGAAAGTCTCCTTTGGAATTCGGATCACTCGAAGAAGACGGTAGTTGCGATAACTACGGAAAGTGTTGCCGATCTTCCAAAGGCATTTACAAGAAAGAATCATATTGCGGTTATTCCGCATATGGTTGAGACAGAGGAAGGACTCTTCCGTGACGGTATAGAAATCGAACAGGGCGGACTTTTAAGTTATATGGAGGATCCGAACAAGAAGGTTTCTACCAAAGCGCCGGATGTTGCAACACACGAGCTCTTCTTTGCAAAAGCACTTGAAAGAGCAAATAACGTAATTCATATATCAATCTCCAGTAAGGTTGCGCAGTCCGGATGTCCTGCTGCGATAGAAGCCTCAAAGACATTTGATAATGTATTTGTAGTTGATACCGGACATCTTTCCAGCGGCGAGGGTCTTATGGCCATGTATGCAGCACGTCTTGCAGAAAGCGGCAAGAATGCACGTGAGATTGTCCGTGAGCTTGAGGATGCGAAAAAACGCGTCCATACAAGCTTTGTAGTTGATAATCTTGATTATCTTGCGAGAAACGGCCAGTTAAGTGGCAAGGCTGCAAACCTTATAAAGTCTCTTATGATAAGACCTGTCATAACTCTTAAAAAAGGCAAGATGAAGGTCGGAGGCATATACTTCGGTTCGCGTGACAGAGCATGGAACAAGTACATTAATTCATGCCTTGATATAGTAAAGACCATTGATACAAGAGTGTTGTTTATAACATACGTAGGTCTTTCGCAGGCGGAACTTGATGACATAGCAATGCAGGTTTCACGTAAGGTAACATTTGACAAGATATACTTCCAAAAGGCTTCGCCGGCGATTGCGGTTAACTGCGGTCCGGGAACCTTTGGACTACTTTATATGACTACAAACTAGGAGGAATTAACAAATGGACAAGAAAGAACTTTTATACGAGGGAAAAGCTAAAAAAGTCTGGACTACGGAGAACCCTGAAGTCTTAATAGTAGACTACAAGGATGATGCTACGGCATTCAACGGACTTAAGAAGGGCAGCATCGCAGGTAAGGGTGTAATCAACAACCAGATGAGCAATATCCTTATGCAGGGGCTTGAAAAGAAAGGTGTTCCGACACATTTTGTTGAGGAATTATCCGAGAGAGAGACTGCAGTTAAGAAGGTTAAGATTTTGCCTCTTGAAGTTATTATAAGAAATATTGCAGCAGGTTCATTCTCAAAGAGATATGGCGTTGAAGAAGGCGTTGTATTTGATTCTCCGACAATCGAGTTCTCTTATAAGAACGACGATCTCGGTGATCCGCTTTTAAATGATTACCATGCATATGCATTAAAGCTTTGTACTCCTGAAGAACTTGACCTTGTAAAGAAGTATGCTTTTCAGGTTAATGACTTCTTAAAGGAAGTATGGAAGAAGTGCGGAGTTACACTTGTTGATTTCAAGATTGAATTTGGTAAGCTTAGTGACGGTACAATCGTTCTTGCTGACGAAATAAGCCCTGACACATGCAGACTTTGGGACAGCGAGACAGGTAAGAAGCTTGATAAGGACAGATTCCGTCGCGACCTTGGCGGTACTGAAGAGGCTTACACGGAAGTAATGAAGAGACTTACAGAGTCTATATAGATTGGAGTAATTAAATGTCAAATTGTGCAGTTGTAGGAATTAACTGGGGAGATGAAGGTAAGGGCCGTATGGTCGACCTTTTAACCGAGGAATATGATATCGTTGTCCGTTTCCAGGGTGGTGGAAATGCCGGACATACGGTAATGAATGATAAGGGAACGTTCGCTCTTCATCTTTTACCTTCGGGTATTTTAAGAGACGGCGTTGTAAATATATTGGGCAACGGCGTTGCGCTTGACCCTGAGAATCTTTTAAAGGAGATTGAGGAAGTGCGCGCAAAGGGTGTTGAGATCACACCTGAAAACCTTAAGATAAGTGATCGCGCATCACTTCTTATGCCATGGCACAGAGACTTGGACGAACTTGAAGAGATGCGTTTAAAGGATAAAAAGTACGGTTCAACAAAGCAGGGTATCGCACCTTTCTATTCTGACAAGTATCAGAAAAAGACGGTTCTTTGCGGAGAATTAAACTATCCTGATGAGATGAAGGAGCATGTTGCCAATATCTTAGAGTGGAAGAATTTAACACTTACCAAGGTATACGGTGCAAAGCCGTATACAATGGAAATGGTAAATGCATGGATAAATAATTACTGCGAGAAGATTAAGCCTTTTATCTGTGATGTCGGAGAGTATTTAAAGAATGCTCAGGATTCGGGCAAAAAGATCATGTTCGAGGCACAGCTTGGCTCATTAAAGGATCTTGATTATGGTATTTATCCTTATACTACATCGTCAAATACTACAGCACTTTACGCACCGATAGGATCCGGATTCCCGGGTGCAAAGATTGATTCGACAATCGGTGTTGTTAAGGCATATTCTACGGCAGTAGGTGAAGGTGCTTTCGTATCCGAAATTTTCGGTGAAGAAGCAGATGCGCTTCGTGAAGCAGGCCATGAATATGGTGCAAAGACAGGACGTCCTCGTCGTGTCGGCGCTTTTGACGTAGTTGCTACACGTTACGGTGTAGAGGTGCAGAATGCTACGGAGATTGCTCTTACAAAGCTTGATGTATTAAGCTACATGGATAAGATTCCGGTATGTACGAAGTACATCGTTAACGGCGGAGAAACAGAAAGATTCCCATTCCCTTCGGCACTTGATTCATCAAAACCGGTTATAGAGTATTTTGACGGATGGAATTGTGATATTTCCAGGATTACAAAGTGGGAAGATCTCCCGGAAAATGCGAAAAAGTACGTTTTATACATCGAAAAGGCCATCAAGTGCCCGATAACATATGTTTCGGTAGGCCCTGAAAGAGAAAGTATCATTGTTAGAAAGTAAAGGTAATTAAGATGACTAATATATACGAATCACCGTTATCGACAAGATATGCGTCTGATTATATGTTAAAGTTATTCTCTCAGGATACAAAGTTTACAACCTGGAGAAAATTATGGATATCGCTTGCAAAGGCTGAAAAGGAACTCGGACTTCCGATAACCGATGAGCAGATTAAAGAACTTGAAGCTCACATTACTGATATTGATTATGATGTCGTAAAGGCACGTGAGAAGGAAGTTCGTCACGACGTTATGGCACATGTTTATGCATATGGTCAGGTAGCACCAAAGGCTGCTGGAATTATCCATCTTGGAGCTACAAGCTGCTATGTAACCGATAATGCCGATGTTGTAATTTATCGTGATGCGTTAAAGTATATCAGAGGTGAAGTTTGTAAGGTTATGTCTCTTTTATGTGATTTCGCGTTAAAGTATAAGGACCTTCCGACTTTGGGATACACACATTTCCAGCCGGCACAGCTTGTTACGGTAGGTAAAAGAGCATCTCTTTGGATTCAGGATTTCATGACAGATCTTGAAGAAATTGACTTTGCGTTAGAAAACATTAAGTTCCTTGGTTGTCGTGGTACAACAGGCACAGAGGCAAGTTTCATGGATCTTTATAACGGAGACGAAGAGAAGATCGACAAGATGAATGAGCTTATAGCGGCAGATTTCGGCTTTGAAGAGTGCTTTGCGGTAAGTGGTCAGACATATCCTCGTAAGCTTGATTCAAGAATATTAAATGCGTTATCTTCTGTAGCTCAAAGCGCATACAGAATGGCTAACGATATAAGACTTTTACAGCACGATAAGCAGCTCGAAGAGCCTTTTGAGGAAAATCAAATTGGATCTTCCGCAATGGCATATAAGAGAAATCCTATGAGATCTGAGCGAATCTGTTCTCTCGCAAGATATGTCATGGTTGATGCGTTAAATGCTCCTATGACAGCATCTGTACAGTGGTTCGAAAGAACATTGGATGACTCTGCAAATAGACGTATTTCTATGCCTGAAGGATTTTTGGCAGTAGATGCGGTTTTACGTCTTGCACAGAATGTTTCAAACGGCCTTCGTGTAAATGAAAAGGTAGTAGAGAAGGTTACAATGGAATACCTTCCGTTTATTGCTACAGAGAACATCATGATGGAAGCTGTTAAGAAGGGTGCAAACCGTCAGGAAGCACATGAAATCATAAGACAGTGCTCAATGGCAGCAGTAGATAAGATGAAAAAGGGTGAAAGCTTTGATCTTTTATCAGATCTTGCTGGACATCCTGAAATGAAGTTATCGAAAGATGATATTAAGGGAATCCTGGATCCTGCACTTTATACAGGTCGCTGCGGTCATCAGGTTGAAAACCTTGTAGCAAAGGTTCGCCCGATGCTTGGTGAAGTAAATAAAGAAATAGCTGATATAAACTTATAATGATAAAAATGGCAGATGCGATTGCATCTGCCATTTTTATTTGAACTTAATAATGATTTTTGCGTCACTCTTTTAAGAGCGATGCACCTTAGAAATCAAATAACCTTCGGGTTATTTGATTTCTACCGGATCCCATCCGTAATCTTTGTAGTACCGGATGTCGGCCGTTGTTTCGTCAAGATACATTTTGAGGAAATACATTCTTGCTTCGTTCTCTTTTTCTTTGTACTCGTCTCCCCATGCGATAAGTGCTTCATACATTCCGTCAAATCCTTCGGTAAACGCTTTGATACTTTCCGTATATCCGTTTCCGTCTTCCGCACGTAATACTTCTTCTACGGTGTAACCTTCATCTGTAATATTAAGTGTATATCTTGCAGGGCAGGCACCACCACTTATACACTCGAAGATATTGCCGTTAAGAACATACGTGAAGTCAACGAAATTACCAAATACGTAAAGCTTTCCATCGCGTTCGAAACGCCCGAAAATGACGTAAGCAGGAACCCATATACCGTCTTCGTCAGGGTAGAAAGCGTCAACATAATTTTCCTTCTGGTAGGTGAGTATAGCTGCTAACGCGGCATCGTTGCCGGTGTAAGCAAACTCAGGAAGAATTACATCTTCACCTTCTTCGCCTTCGATGGCAGGTATAACGATGGCAATCTCTTCTACATTGTTGTTCTTAGGATAGTAAGTTGAAAGTCTGAAACCTGCTTCGCCTTCATCTTTGACAATGTAAAGTGTGCTTATGCAGTCGCGACCATCTTTATCTACCCACTTTAAAGAAACTTCGCTGTATTTGATTCTGTCATCATTAGGATCTAATTTTATAGCTCCGAGTCCGATCTCGCAGAAAGTATCAAATGTATCTACGTAGTTTTGTACGAAGTTTTGATACATGGAGTCGTACTTTGCTAACTTTTCCGGATCCCCGCCTTCTGTATGAGGCCAGTCTTTAACATCGGCATCCGCAAGCTCGTATACGTAATACTTACCGTAAGGAACTTCGTTCTCGGTATTATATATTACGATTCTTGTGCCGTCACAAAGAACATGAGTCGCCTTGGTTTCAGCAGTAAAGTAAAAGCTTCCTATTGCCTGTAAATCGATGATTCCAAGAAGTGTATTGTCGTCCTTATTCATAACGATAAGTCCGCGGCTTGTACCGAATACAACTACTTCGTCATCGATGTACATAATGTCAGGTGCGTAAACTTCAGTTCCAAGTGAAGCATTTCTTGAAACGATGCTTATTACGTCCTGCTTGCCCTGGTTTATACCAAGGATTGTTTTAATGGTTTCTACAGCGGCAGAGGCAGCTTGTGTTACCATACCACCGCTTATCTTATCACAGATAACTGTGGAAAGAAGTAGACATACGGCAACAGATGCCGCAACCAGCCATTTATGCATGTGACCGGATTTAACTTTTTTCTCCCCGGCTGAGGCCTCAATCTTCTCCCATATGGCGTCTTTACGCGTCGGGTCTAATCGTATTTCCTCGAAGGCTTTTTTGATATCTTTATCTTGCATTTTGGTCTTCCTCCATTTTGACTTTAAGTCGGTCTCTTGCAGCAACAAGTTTTGAACCGACGGTACTCTCACGATAGTTTAAGATCTTTGCTATTTCCTTTATCTTGTAGCCTTCGTAATAGTATAAATAGAGAATCTCCCGGTCGACAGGAGGCAACGCGTTTAATGCATTTGCCACATCGGTTTTAAGATCGTTATCTTCTTCTTTTGCAGGTGGCTCTTCTTCCATTTCATAAAGTGAAGAGTGCTTGCTCCAGCTGCTCTTAAGAACATCCTTGCAGTAGTTTTTGGTAACTGTTATGTACCATGCTTTTTCTTGTTCCGGGTCGTCGAATCGTTTGTCTTTTTCGATTTGTTTGACGAATATACTCTGTAAAGCGTCCTCGGCATCGGATTCATTCTTAAGATAGATCATGGAAATCCTGTATATGCGGTCTGCCTGCCTGTCATATACGCCGCGAAAATATTCCGCTTGTTCTTTTGTCATTTTGGCGCCTCCTTTTGACTCTCTGATTAATAAACGATTGATCTACATTTTTTTTCGGCAAAAAATAAAAAAAGTTGAAAAAAATATTTGTGAATCTAAATTTTTTTTACGAATAATTTGTGTTAATTGTAACTAAAGTGTTTTTTTATGGTGAATTTTATGAGATAATGTATAGTGTTGTTTTGTTATTTAAACGACGCTTTGCGGATGTTTTGCTTTGACCTGTCAGGGTAAGAATTATCTGCATATATTCTCGAAAAGAAAGAAGGCTTGGAAGTTTATGCAGAATAAGAAGAGAAATGTCATAGTAGGCCAGTCCGGCGGACCAACCGCAGCTATTAACTCATCTTTGGCGGGGGTTTACAAGACCGCAATCGACAGAGGATATAAGAAAGTATATGGAATGATCCACGGAATACAGGGATTTATCGAAGGAAGATACATAGATCTTGCAGAGCATATCGAAAGTTCCCTTGATATCGAGCTTTTAAAGAGAACACCTGCAGCATATCTTGGATCTTGCAGATACAAATTACCTGAGATACACGAGGACAAAGCTCTGTACGAGAAAATCTTCGAAATGCTGGATAAACTTCAGATTGATTGCTTTATTTATATCGGTGGTAATGATTCCATGGATACGATAAAGAAGCTTTCTGATTACGCAATAATTACGGGCAGCAAGATTCGATTTGTCGGATGCCCTAAGACTATAGACAATGACCTTGCTTTAACCGACCACACACCGGGATTCGGTTCTGCAGCTAAGTTTATCGCAACTTCAGTTAAGGAAGTTATTCGTGACGGATGGTCACTTGAGACGAAGAACGGCCAGGTTGTAATCATTGAAGTTATGGGACGTAACGCAGGGTGGCTTACGGGAGCCACAGTTCTTGCAAAGGGTGAGGATTGTGACGGACCGGATGCAATATATCTTCCTGAAGTTACATTCGATGTAGAAAAGTTTGTTAAACATACGAAGGACCTTCTTAAGAAGAAGGCATCGGTTGTTATCGCGATATCCGAAGGTATAAAGGGTAAGGATGGACGTTACATAAGCGAGCTTTCGGATGTTACGGATTACGTAGATGCATTCGGACATAAGCAGTTGACCGGTGCGGCAGTATATCTTGCAAAGGTTGTGGCAGAGCGTCTTGAGTGTAAGACACGTGCGGTAGAATTATCGACATTACAGCGTGCCGCAAGTCATATGGCATCGCTTGTTGATATTACTGAAGCATACGAAGTCGGCGGTGCAGCCATGAAGGCAGCAGACGAAGGCGATTCCGGCAAGATGATAGTTATCGTTCGTTTATCCGACGATCCTTATCAGGCAGGTACGGAAGTGAAAGACGTTCACCGCATCGCAAATGATGAGCGAAGAGTTCCGCGTGAGTGGATTTCCAAAGACGGCACATATGTAACGGATGAATTTGTAACATATGTAGAACCGTTAATTCAGGGTGAAGTTGGTCCGATAATGGTTGACGGTTTGCCGAGACACCTCTACAGACCGGGCTTACACGACTTGTTTTAGTGGTTTAACAGCCTGTAATCCGCTGTATTAAGTGATTACAAGATTAATTATTACAGTATAATAAATATTGTGGCTGGGGTAAGTGGCCGGATATTATTAGAAACATAATATTAAGAAGGAGATTTAAAAGAATGGGACTTATTAAAGCAGCTTTAGGCGCAGCAGGCGGAGCACTTGCTGATCAGTGGAAAGAGTTTTTTATCTGTGAATCTATCGACAAAGAGATCCTTATGGTTAAGGGTCAGAAGATGGTAGGCAAAAGATCATCCAACACAAAGGGTAATGACAATATCATCACTAACGGTTCAGGTATCGTTGTAGCTGACGGACAGTGTATGATCATCGTCGATCAGGGTAAGGTAGTTGAGGTTTGTGCGGAACCTGGCGAATTTACTTACGATACTTCAACAGAACCGAGTGTATTTACAGGATCTTTCGGCGAAGCCTTAAAGAATACTTTTAAGACAATGGGTAAGAGGATTACCTATGGTGGAGATACAGGACACGATCAGAGAGTTTACTATATCAACACCAAGGAATTAATCGACAATAAATTCGGTACACCGAACCCGATTATGTTTAGAGTAGTTGATTCTAAGGTAGGTATGGACCTTGATGTATCTTTAAGATGTTCAGGTGTTTATTCATACAGAATCGACGATCCGATTAAGTTCTATACAAATATCGCAGGTAACGTAACAAGCGAGTACAGAAGAGAAGAACTTGATACACAGCTTAAGCAGGAATTTATCGGCGCATTACAGCCGGCACTTGCTAAGCTTTCCGATATGGAATTAAGACCAAACCAGATCGTTGCTCATAATGATGAAGTAGCTAATGCTCTTAACGAGACACTTTCACAGAAGTGGGGCGAGCTTAGAGGTCTTAAGGTAGTAAGTATCGCATTAGGTTCTGTAACATTAACAGATGAAGATGCTGCTCTTCTTAAGAATGCTCAGGCAGATATCGCATACGGCAATGCAAGAATGGGCGCAGGTGCTATGGCAAGAGCTACAGCAGGTGCTATGGGTCAGGCAGCAGGTAATGCTAACGGCGCTATGGCAGGATTCATGGGCATGGGTATGGCTATGAATGCGTCAGGTATGACACCGGGTAACCTTTATCAGCAGGCAGCACAGCAGGATATGCAGGCTCAGCAGATGCAGGGTCAGGCTATGATGGGTGCAGGTATGGTTCAGGGACAGGCACAGCCACAGCAGGCAGCACCAAGCGGTGCTCCTACATGGACATGTGCTTGCGGAACGGCTAATACAGGTAACTTCTGTACTAACTGCGGAGCAAAGAATCCGTTCCTCCCACAGTAGAATTAACCGGCGCGCTTTGAAATTAAAAGCGCGCCGAGTATTATGAAAATAAAGCGATCTTTAAGGATCATGTTTAATTAATTTGTAGGAGATAAAATGGCTGATTTACGAGCATATAAGTGTCCGAATTGCGGTGGTAACATCGAGTTCGACACTTCTATTCAAAAATGTAAATGTCCTTTCTGCGACACAGAGTTCGAAATGGAAGCTTTACAGGCTTATGATGAGGACTTAAAGGATGAGCATCCGGATGAGGCAGAATGGGAAAGAGAAGCTCCAAAGGAGTGGACTGAAGATGAAACAACTGGACTTCGTTCATATGTATGTAAGTCCTGCGGTGGCGAGATAGTTGCGGACGCGGTAACGGGAGCTACAAGCTGTCCTTATTGCGGTAATCCGGTAGTTATGTCGGAGCAGTTTAAAGGAATGCTTCGCCCTGACTATGTAATTCCGTTTAAACTTGATAAAGCCGCAGCTAAGAATGCATTACTTGAGCATTATAAAGGTAAAAAGCTTTTGCCTAAGATGTTTAAAGACCAGAACCATCTCGATGAGATAAAGGGTATCTATGTGCCGTTCTGGCTTTATGATGCAAAGGTTGACGGAACTGCAAGATATAAAGCTACAAAGGTAAGATCTTATTCTTCGGGAAGCTATGATTATACGGAGACAAAGCATTATTCTGTAGTGCGTGCCGGTAACATGGAATTTACTCATGTTCCTGTAGACGGATCGAAGAAAATGGCGGATGAACTTATGGAATCCGTCGAACCGTTTGATTTTAGCGAAGCAGTTGATTTCCAGACAGCATACCTTTCGGGTTTTTTGGCTGATAAGTATGATGTTACGGAAGAAGAGAATAAAGAGCGTGCAAATACTCGTGTTAAACAGACACTTTCCGATACTTTAGCAGAGACTGTTGAAGGATATACTTCAGTTATCAATGAGTCTTCAAGCATAAGAGTTACAGACGGTAAGGCTAAGTATGCGCTTTATCCTGTATGGTTATTGAATACGACTTATGAAGGACAGCAGTACTCGTTTGCCATGAACGGTCAGACCGGTAAGTTTGTCGGTAATCTCCCGGTAGACAAGGGACTTAAAACCAGGTACTTTGCAATATCGGGTGCCATTGTTGCGGCTGTTGCGTTTGCGGTTCAATATCTTTTCTGGTATCTGTAGGAGGTAGGCAAGGGATGAAAAAGAAAATATTGGCGGCTTTGGCGCTGCTTTTAACATTATGCTTTATTGTACCTGCCGTTTCTTTTGCGGGAATAGATGATGTAACTCATAGAGTTCAGGATTTGGCAGGACTTATGAATGAGTCCGATGTTAATTCCTTAAGAACCAAGATAAATAAGGTTGCCGACGCAAGCGGTATTGAGATAGTAATCCTTACTATTTCGGATATTACCGAGTGGCAGTTTTTGGGCGCAGATGACGGTCCATATTACGAATCCGATCAGTTAATGGAATTTGCCGATGACGCATATGATTATGTAATAGATGCCGACGGTGAGAGCGGAGACGGACTCATACTTGTAATTAATATGGACGAGGGTAATGACGGTGATAACCGTGGATGGTGGATTTCCACCAAGGGTAAGGCGATTGAGTTATTTACCGACAAAAACCTCGAGTATATGGAATATCAGTTTAAGCCGTATCTTAGTTCAGGTGATTATTATACAGCTTTTGCGACGTTTATAGACCTTTGCGATAAGGTTATAAACGGAGAATCGATAGAACCGCCGAAGGAACCGTTTGATTATCTTCCTTCTTTGGTAATTGCTATTGTAATAGGACTTATCGGTGGACTTATTTATGTAAGTATATTAAAGGGCAAGATGAAGAGTGTGGCTTTCCAGAAGGGCGCATCATCTTATGTGGTTCCGAATTCTCTTCATGTTGAGAAGTCACGCGATAACTTCTTATATATGACGGTTACAAGGACAAAGAGACAGTCTTCAAGCTCGAGCGGATCTTCTACACACAGATCATCGTCGGGAAGTTCGCATGGTGGACGCGGTGGATCATTCTAAGATATAATCTATATAAATGCTATGTAATAAACTATTCTTTTTAAGGAGGAATGGCCATGAATGAGCAGGATTTTGTTATTGATAAGGCGGCAGGACTCAATTTTTGCGGAGGAATGGAAGAACTTTATAATGAGATAGTTCAGGACTTCGTAGAGGACTGCAAGATAAGAATTGCAAATCTTACGACATGCTATAATAATAAAGACTGGGCCAATTATGCAATCGAGTCGCATTCCATTAAGGCTACCGCAAAGACGGTGGGTGCCACAGATTTTGCGGAGCATTGCAGACTGCATGAGTTTGCTGCTAAGGAGGGAAACGTCGCATATATCGACGAAGATTTTGCGAACTTTATGGCTACCATAAAAGAATTAATCTCACGTGTGAGTGCTTGATTTTAGGGTGTTCACAGAATGCTCGATAAAAAAATACTGATTTTTGGGTAAAAAGTGCTTTACATTTACGTAAAAGTTTTGTAAAATAAACACGTAGAAAGTTGCTGAGAGAGAGGACAAAGAAAACCCGATTAGCAATAAGATCATAAGCGCAGGCATTCGCCTGTGAGAAGAAGGGTTTAAAGCGGATTGCTTGCTATTGAACTTGTTCTTCGATGAAGTAAATCAGATTTTGAATAATAGTCGCTTAGGAATGTGTGATAAAGACATATTCATCTAAGCCTACCAGAGGCCATTAGGAGAATGAAGAGGAGCGGATTTGAGGGGTGAGTGATATACCCGGCAATCTTCGAAAATTCCCTGGCCTTCCGGTTTTTACCGGAACACCGGCTTAAGGTCGGAAGGCCTATTACATACAGCCTCCGTGTTAGGACGTCTGTGTGCATCTGCATAGGTGCTTGTGATGTACAAGCACGGATGAACTGTAAAAGATGAGGATTACCTCATCTTTTTTTGTTTGTATGTACACAAAAAATACGCTAAAATATGTTTAAATGAAAGATATGATATATATAGAATATGGGGGACTATGGCTATGAGTAGTGACGAGAAATTTTTGGACCTCGGTTTTGCGAAACTTGATACTGACAGAAAGCGACGTACAGGTTTTGCGGAAGTCGTGTTTTGCCAAAGCAAGGCGGATGACTATCTTGTTGAGATATATAAAAGGCTTTACGAGAAAGAGGGTTCGGTGTTTGGAACAAGAGCGTCCGAGCACCAGTATGAACTTATTAAAGAGCTTTTTCCTGAAGTAATATATGATCCGGTATCGAAAATCCTTGTGATAGAGCCTAAGGAGAAAAAAGAACGAATCGGACAAATTGCGGTATGTACGGCCGGAACGGCAGATCTTTTTGTTGCGGAAGAAGCGGCAAAGACCATTGAGTATTTCGGCGGCAATGCACTTAGAGTATACGACGTTGGAGTCAGTGGAATACATAGGCTTTTAGCTCGTATGGATGAGATAAATAAATCAAACGTTATAATAGCCATAGCAGGAATGGAAGGGGCATTGGCAAGTGTTATAGGAGGATTGGCAGATAAGCCTGTAATAGCTGTTCCGACTTCTGTCGGATATGGTGCGAATTTGGGCGGTGTGTCAGCGCTTCTTACGATGATAAATTCGTGTGCCAATGGTATTTCTGTTGTGAATATTGATAACGGATACGGCGCGGCTTATATGGCTACGCAGATAAACAGACTTGCGGTTTTTGGAGGGGTAAGGAATGAGTAATTACCAGAATATGCTCCATGATGATTGCATAAAACTGGAGACTAATATAGACGATGCAACGCCCGAAATGATGGGTATAACACTTGAGCGTCTTATGGATGCCGGAGCACTTGATGCATGTTTTATACCGTGCTTTATGAAGAAGAACCGTCCGGCATATATGCTTCAGGTTTTATGTCATGAAGATACAATGGCGGCGCTTGAAGAAATAATATTTAAAGAGACAACGACTATCGGAGTACGTTGGGAGTTATACAGACGTGACATGTTACAAAGAGAAATAGTAACAGTCAATACTTCGCTTGGAGACGCACTTGTTAAAGTGTGTACGCTTCCTGATGGAACGACGAAGTTTTATCCGGAGTACGAAAGCATAAAAGAATTATCTGAAAAACATAATAAGAGCTACCGCGAGATCTTTGACCTGGTCAAACTCTCCTGTGAAATCAAAAGATAGGAGGCCCCTATGAACGAAATGCTTACCATGATGATAGTTGATGACCGCTCGATGGACAGATCAATCCTTCGAGGCATCTTTATCAGTGACTATAATATTGTTGAGGCAAGTGACGGAGATGAAGCATTAAAGCTTCTTCGTGGAGGGATTAATGTTGATATAATCCTTTTGGATATTTTTATGCCTAAAATGAATGGCTTTGACTTTTTAAGAACAGTCAGAAAGGATCCTGCATTTAAGGATATTGTTATAGTTGTAAATTCGGGTGAGCATGATGAAGATAATGAGGTAGAGGCTTTGGAACTTGGCGCAGATGATTTTATAAATAAGCCGTACAATCAGCGCCTTGTACGTAAGAGAATTGCAAATGTCGTAAATAAGGTAATAGTTAATCGCGGAAAAGCTGAGGGCAAAGCTGCAGAGCTTAAATTTATCGCAGAACGTGATGTTTTGACAGGACTATATAATCGCGAGACTTTCTATGAAAAAGCGCGCGAATTTATAGATTCACATGAAGAATTATCTGTTATATGTATATGGAATGTCGACAGATTTAAGGTAGTAAATGAACTCTTTGGATCAAGACTCGGCGATCAGGTCTTAAGAAATGTGGCACATCATCTTATTAAAGTTTTAAAGGATGACGGAACATGCACAAGAGTAGAGGCTGATAAGTTTTATTTTGTTACAACAAAGAAGAAATTATTAGAGCTTCGTCCTGATATTGAAAACGTTCTTTTTGGAAAAGAACAGTGGAGCCCTATAGATTACACATTACAGCTTCATATGGGTATATATGAAGTTACGGAGCGAGAGATGCCGGTTTACCTTATGTGTGATCGTGCAACGATGGCTTTAAATACGATAAAAGACAGTTATATTAAGAGATTTGCATATTACAGCGATGATTTAAAGAAGGCTATTCTTAATGAGCAGGAACTTGTTATAGAGATGGAAGTGGCGCTTAATAAGAGGCAGTTTTTTGTAGTGTTCCAGCCTATAGTCGAAACAAGAACGGGACGTACTGTTTCTGCGGAAGCACTCGTACGTTGGAATCATCCGGTTAAGGGACTTATTAATCCGGGTGTATTTGTGCCGGTATTTGAAAAGAATGGTTTTATATCAATACTGGATCTTTATGTATGCGAGGAAGTCTGCCGTTTTATAAGGCAGCAGCTTGATAAGGGAGTGAAAGTTGTTCCGATATCGATAAACGTATCCAGAATTAATTTCTATCGTCCGGAGTTTTTGGAAAGAATAAGTGAGATATTAAAAGAATATAAGCTTGACAGTTCATATATTAAGCTCGAGATAACCGAAGGCGCATATTCCGATAATCCGAAGTTTATGGCAGAGGCAATAAAGGGATTTAAGAATTCGGCCTTTGAAGTTTTGATGGATGATTTCGGATCCGGATATTCGTCACTTAATATGCTTAAGGATTTTAATGTTGATACTTTGAAGATTGATATGAAGTTTATAAGCGATCTTGAGACGTCGGAGCGCGCAGATAATATTCTTTATTCGATATTGCAGATGGCAAAAGCGCTTAATATGGGCACTGTTGCGGAGGGCGTTGAGACAAAGGCGCAGTATGAATTATTGGCGAGCATGGGATGCGATCTTATACAGGGATATTATTTTTCAAAGCCTATGACGGAAGAAGATTTATCAGCAAGACTTACCTTTGAAGAGGGTAAAGAGTTTAGCCACGACCTTCCTGACGTACGCCGCACTATTCTTGTAGTTGACGATCAAAATGTCGACAGACAGATAATAAAGCATATGATGATGCAGGATTTTAATGTCTTAGAGGCAGCAGACGGTGAAGAAGCTAAAGAAATATTAAAGAACAGTTTTAATAAGATAAGCCTTGTAATAGCGGATATCCATATGCCTAAGATGAATGGACTCGATCTTTTAAAGTACATGAGTGAATATATATACTTAAAGGATATTCCTGTAATTATGGTTACTGCCTACGGTGAAAGGGAAAACGAAGAAGCAGCGCTTTCAAACGGAGCGTTGGAGATAATTACAAAGCCTTATGATACGAATCTTGTAAGAAAGCGTATAGGTAATGTGCTTAAGCTTTCCGAAGCAGAGATGCTTAAACGACAGATTAAGCGCATAAGGGATGAACAAATTGTCGAAAAGGCTTAAGAATCTTGTTAAGTATGCCGAAATATATTCTATGAGTGTGACTATAGTTTTTTGATGGTGACATGGAAGGGGACATTGAAGATGAAGGCAACTAAAAGAAAAATCGGCATGATGCTTGTATTGTGCCTGATACTGAATACATTTTTCTTTACATTGTATTCGGAGGGTGTAGTTTGGCATGTTCATGCTGCACAGGAAAAAAACGGTAAGATAGATGACCTTGAGTGGACACTTGATGCCAAGGGAGTGCTTACTGTATCAGGTAACGGTAATATCACAAAGCATCAGGGCAAAACAGGTATACCGTGGCTTGCATATGCAAAAGAAATAACTTCTGCTAAATTGCAGATTACCGGAATGACGGATGCATCGTATTTGTTATACGGACTTACAAGCCTTGAATCGGTTGATACATCAAGATTTAATACGTCTCAATTAACTGATATGAGTTATATGTTTGCGGGCTGTACGTCTTTAAAGGAAGTTACGACAAACGGATGGAGTACTTCGAGAGTAACCGATATGGAAGGTTTATTTGAGAACTGTTCCGGTCTTGTCAAACTCAATACCAATTTTAATACGAGCAATGTTACCAACATGAAGAGGATGTTTGCAGACTGCACGTCTCTTTCTACTTTTGATGTCAAAAACTTCAATGTCACAAATGTTCGCAATATGTCTGAAATGTTCGCAGGATGTAACATGAAAAATATTTACCTTACATCCTGGAAGACCCCTAATTTGAACTATATGAACGGTATGTTTAAAAATTGTACGAACCTTACTTCGATATACCTCGCAACATTTGATACGAGCCGTGTTGTATCGATGGAGAGCTTGTTTGAAAACTGCCGTGGTCTTACAAGTATCAACCTTGGAAGGATAGATACAAGTAACGTAAACAATATGAAAAATATGTTTTACGGATGCGAGCGACTTACTGAACTTAGCGTAACAGGTTTCGATACGTCGTCTGTACTTAACATGTCCGGTATGTTTGCGGGTTGTAAAGGCCTTACATCACTTTTATTGACGAATTTTGATACTCATAACGTAACCGATATGTCGTCAATGTTTGAAAACTGTTTTAACCTTACATCGATTGAAATGGCCAAGGCCAATGTTCGCCGTGTAGAGACTATGACTAAGATGTTCTATAACTGCGAGAAATTAAGATATATCGATATGTCGAAGTACGATCTTGCGGTTTGTACAAAGATAGATAATATGTTTACCAATTGCTATGCGTTGTCAACGCAGATTACTTTTGCGGCTAAGGTTTCGTCATCAAAAGAGTGCTTTAAAGATGCAGCAGTTGATACCGGCGCAGAGATAGTAGTCAGGTATCGTGATGAGTGTACACTTGAAAATGCACAGGCGATAGTAGATACAAAATCTGCGAATTCAAATATAGTCCTTAAGAAATCTCCTGTTAATGCAACTATCATATATGATGGCAACGGTGGAACCGTTACGACAAAGTATAAGTCATATACTATGGGCGAAGAAGTAGGAAAGCTTTCTTCGGATGCAGTGCGTGAAGGATATAAATTCGTCGGATGGTATGACGAGAAAAAGGGTGGTAACAGATATTATTCAACTACCATAGGTGAAGGAAATATAACACTTTATGCCCATTGGGTAAAAGTTACCGTTAAAGCGCCTAAGGGAATGACCTTAACATCAAGATACAGAAGATTTGTTAAGGTTACATGGAAAGCGCCGTCGACAGGAGCGGGCGGATACCAGATACAGATAGCTACGTCGAGACAGATGGGCGATCAGAATATAACTTCAGCGACGAATTTTGTAAAGAGCTATAACACTTTGATTTCCGGACAGCGCTATTATTTCAGAATGCGTGCATGGATTAAAGATTCAACAGGAAAAAGAGTTTATTCCAAGTGGACGGCGATAAAGTCCATTGTAGTAAGATAGATTATGAAGCATATACCAAAAGGTGAAAGCACCAAAGAAGACATTCTCTTATTTGATGAGGCGCTTGAAAGAAGCTTAAAAGCAGAATGCGATTATGATACGGATAAATGGTTATATGTTCCAAACTTTTATTCTGAGTATCGATATATTTTAGGAACAAAGGGTGATAAGCCGCTTATAACGATTGGCATTAATCCTTCGACTGCTGCACCCGATGCATTGGATAATACATTGAAATCCGTTGAACGTATTGCTTTGGCAAACGGGTTTGATTCGTTTATAATGTTTAACGTCTATGCAGAGCGTGCAACGGATCCGGACCATATGGATAGGGTGTTTAATGAAAGGCTCCATTTGGAGAATATGAAGGCCTTTCGTTATACCTTGGGGCTCTCAAAGGAAAGGCCTGTAATCTGGGCGGCATGGGGCAATATCATAAAGAAACGCGAATACTTAAAGAGGTGCGTTTCTGATATGATTAAAATTGCAGAAGAATTTGATGCGAGGTTTGTAAAGGCAGGCCCGGTATCGAAAACAGGACATCCGCATCATCCGCTTTATCTTAAAAGCGATACGCCGGTAGAGGATTTTGAGGTAAAAACCTATCTTAATAATTTGTAATTTGATATCATATTTGATAAAATTTAAAAACAAAGCAACATTTATACCTCCTTATCTGTATGAAAGATAAGGAGGTAAATATTATAAAACGGGGAAAATAAAATGAAATTGTTTTCACGACAGGCAGGAAAAGATGACTTAAACCGTGAAAAACGTGAGGCTTATGCAACACATTTAATTGATGCATACGGTAATGCTGTTTTAAGACTTGCATATTCATATCTCCACAATATGGAGGATGCGGAAGATATCTTGCAGGAAACTGTAATAAAGATGCTGGATGTGGATGTTGATTTTGAGAATGATGCACATGAAAAGTCTTATGTGCTAAAGACGGCATCTAATATGGCCAAGAATCGTATTGTGTACAATAAGTATCGTGAAACGGATGAATTAATGGATGATCTTGTGTCGGATGAAAAAGAAGATCTTTCATTTGTGTGGGAAGCGGTAAAGACTTTGCCAGAGAATTTCCGTGAAGTCATTCATCTATTTTATGCAGAAGGATATAAGACCGCCGAGATTGCAGAGGTATTAGGACGAAATGAATCTACGGTGCGTTCGGACCTTAAGCGTGGTCGTGAAAAATTAAAAGAAATATTAAAGGAGGAGTACGACTTTGAATAAATATAATAAAGTTATGGAAAATATTGAAGTTACGGAAGATATGAAAAGCCGTATTCTTCAGGAAGTTGAATCGAGAGATAAAAGAAAAGAGTGGTTGCGTAAGCAACAACGAAAGGGGTATATTAAGGTGACTGCCGGTGTTTTAAGTGCCGCAGCAGTGCTTGTATTATGCATTAACGTCGGTAATGCTTTAAAAAATGCTGCTGGTAAAGGCGCTTCAATGCAAGCCGGAAGTTCTTCGATGCCACCTGAATATGATAAGAATTACAGCGTAAGTGCCACGAACGGTCCAGAATGCGAAGATAAAGCAAGTGACAAGCAATTGGACAGCATGGTAATCGATGGCGTGGAATCATTCTATGGTTATATGGATCCGGAAGATGCAAAAGAAGAACTTGAGAATCTCGAAGACGGTGAAGAAATCGGAGAAAGCGGTGGAATCACCGGTTGCGATGGTGTTGAGGATGAGATTGATTTAAAGGTTATAAAAAGGGGTTCGCTATATTATCGCGCGTATGTTTTTTGCGGTGAGGATGCATATTGTATTTTTATTAATGATGGAGTAGAGAATACCGAAATTTTCTTTAAGGCAGCTAAAGAAATAATAAAATAGCGAGGTTTAGGCATTTGAGTAAAGGAGTCTGGTTGACGTTCACGTTGACGAGGCTCCTAGTTTTATGGTATAATTCAATGATGGTATTTATCGTTTGGGATATACGGATGGAGTAGTAGTTAATGAGAGAGAAACGAATTGGGTATTATGATTATACAGTAGTGCTTACATATTTTGGTATGATAGCTGCCACAATCGGTATTTTTAGGGTATTAAACGGACAGCACTGGGATGCGTTGGTATGCCTTATGATATCGGGATTTTGTGATATGTTTGACGGTACTGTCGCAAGTTTAAAGGTTGGAAGAACAGAGGAAGAGCGTCGCTTCGGAATACAGATAGATTCTTTAAGCGATCTTATAAGCTTTGGAGCATTACCGGGTATTTTTGTTTACAGCATTACCGGTAAGAGCAAGATATCCGCAGTAGTATGTGTTATGTATATACTTTGCGCACTTATACGTCTTGCGTTCTATAATGTTTTGGAAGAGAAGAGACAGCAGGAGACAACAGAGCGCCGTGAGAGCATTTTAGGTCTTCCTGTTACAACAATTGCAGTCATGCTTCCACTTATGTATCTTATGTTTGACCTTTATGTATTTAAGAATACAAATTGGTTTATGGTACTTTTGACATTGGTTTCGTGCGGATTCCTTACACCGGTAGAAGTTAAGAAACCGGGTTTTGTAGGAAAGATAGCGCTTATAATTGTAGGTATATTTGAAGCAATCGGAATGTTCGTATTTATGGGATGGGAAGTATTATGAAAGAATCTAAGAGTTTAGAGTTTTTATATAATACGGGCATCGGAAGAAGTATATTAAAGATTTTGGTTGATAGAAAAGTGTCTTGCGTTGCAGGACACTTTTTGTCATCAGGACTCTCGTGCCCGCTTATACCTTATTATGTAAAGAAATATAATATGGATTTAACTAATGCAATAGACACGGAATATTGTTCTTTCAATGAGTTTTTTATGAGAAGGAACAAATTTTTGGTCGACGAAGGTGAGAAGACCATTGTATCTCCTTGCGAGGCATATTTAAGCGCGTATTCTATAGACAGTGATTCACATTTTCATATAAAGCATGTGGATTATGATCTTTCACGCCTTTTAAGAGACGGAAAGTTATCGGAGAGGTTTAACGGAGGAACATGTCTTATCTTCAGACTTGAGCCTACGAATTATCATAGATACATATATCCGGTAAAAGGACGTATAAGAGCAACTATGGCGATAGACGGAGTATTGCATACGGTGCGTCCTATAGCTACGGATTCTTTGCCGGTATTTATTGAGAATAGTCGTGAATACGCTATAATCGATAGTTCGATTGCAGGAAGATTTGTTCAGATGGAAGTCGGAGCACTTCTTGTAGGAAAGATTGTAAATGAATATAACGGCCACATTGTTCGTAAGGGTGAGGAAAAAGGCCATTTCGAATTCGGCGGTTCGACAATTATGTTATTATTTGAAAAAGATGCTGTTTCGCTTTGCGATAAGATAGCCAATGTGAAGAATACAGGGGAAGAGATACCGGTCAACATAGGCGAAGCAATAGCGCAGGGTACATATAATAAAGATAAATAAAAATAAAAACACTTCGGAGGAAGGCAAATGAAAGAGACAAAAAAAGAGCGTGAAGCTCGCGAACTCGAAAGACTTCAGCACATTGCAAAGATGAAAAAACCGATGTTCTATATGGGAATTACAATGATAGTTCTTACTATAGTTTACGTCGTGGATGAAATCACATCCAATATGAATTCGGCAATGCAGCCGTATATACTTTTTGATCTTTTTAATGTGGTGTCACGTAATGTTAACGACCCGGCATATAAGCATGCGATTAATGTAATTGCGCCGCTTTCAATGCTTTCGACATTCTTGCTTATCATTACACCGTTTTATAAGGCGTTATCCGATAGATTCGGACGAAGAATATTCCTTATGATAAACACAGTCGGCATGGGCGTCGGCATGCTCATTGTTATGACAAGCAGCAGTGTAGTACAGTATATTATCGGAGTATTCGTTATGACATTCTTTACACCTAACGATGTTCAGGTATTGTACATAATGGAAACAGCTCCGAAGGAAAAGAGAGCAACATACAGCTTCGTTGCAAAGGGCGTTGCGCTTATAAGTGTTTCACTTATAGGTGTATTTTCTAAGATGTTTTTAACGGAAAGCGATGTATCAAGCTGGAAGCTTGTATATGTAATTCCGGTTATAATGGCGCTTGTTATCGGCATATTCTCAGGACTTTTTGTTCGTGAGACACCTGTATTCTTAGAGCAGAGAATCGAGTATTTATCACTTACTGAAGAAGAGCGTAAGGCTCGTAAGGAAAAGGAAAAAGAGCAGAATATTTCTGAAAACGGCGGTGTTTTTGCAGCTTTAAAGTATATCTTTAAAAATAAACAGCTTCGCTGGATATTGATTGCGGGATTCATATTTTTTACAACAACGGTTTATACATCATACTATGCAACGGTTTTAGAAGGCGCTATGTCTACCGATATGGTCGCAACAGCACTTTTGATTTATCCTTTGTGTAACGGTGTAATGACGATATTCTCAGGTTTCTTATCTGACTCATTGGGACGTAAAAAGGTGTGCTTTGTCCTCGGCGCTATAACGATAATAGGATTGCTTGTATTTATTATTGCATGCCGTGGCGGACTTGGTCCTATAGTTGCGGGAATTGCATATGGTTTATCAATCGGTGGACTTTGGTCAATGTCTGACACTATAATTCTTACAATGCCTGCGGAGTCTACACCGTCAAATATGCGTGCATCTGTTATGGGTACGATTTCTGTACTTATCGGCGCCGGTATGTTTGTGGGACAGGGATTATTCGTTGTGTGCCAGAATTTCATTCCGATGGATATGGTATTCCTTGTAATTTCCGTACCGTTCATGATGTTGTCTCTTATGATAATAATGGCAAAGGTTAAAGAGACTAAGAACGTAGATCTTGATAATATAACATTTGATATGTTTGATTAGTTTTGAGGTAATATGTTAAAAGATAAAGATATTCGTGAGCCTTTGTTTATGTTCCTTGAGGAGCAGTACGGCAAGGTTAGGATATTGGAAGAAAAGATGATGGGGCGCTCGCGTGCCGATGTCATCATGGTTATTGAAAATGAGCTTATCGGCATCGAAATAAAAAGCGATGCCGATACTTATGTAAGGCTTTCGCGTCAGGTAAAAGATTATGACTGCTACTTTGATCGTAATATCATAGTTGTAGGGACAAGTCACGCAACGCATGTAAAGGAACATGTGCCGGAGCACTGGGGAATAATTACGGTGGAAGAGGCGGAAGATGCCGGTGATGGCGATACAGGGAATATGGGTAATCTTGATTTCTATTTTTATCGTAGGCCTGAAGTTAATCCGGATGCTGATATCACAAAACGTTTACCGTTTCTTTGGCGTTCGGAATTGAATCAGCTTCTTTTAAAGTATGAAATGCCAGCATATGCTTACTTAAGTAAGCCGAAGGTTATAGAGAAGATCCTGCTTAAAAGAGCAGATGATTTGGAAGAATTAAAGCATGACATAAGTGAACTTCTATTTGAACGCGATTACGATGCGATGCTTAAAGAGATTGAAGAGTATCGTGCTACGCATTCAACGAGACGTCGCCGTGGCCGTAAGAAATCAACAAGAGTTAGAGCAATAAGAAGAGCAGCGAAATAATCGCTGCTCATATATTTTTGAATAAATATTGAGTTTTGTCAAACTATAGGCTATCGAAGTGATGCCCTTGCTTTTTCCTCTTGAGCTTTCTCCCCATATTTCTTAAAGAAGATGTATATGAAGAGTACTGATATCGGGAATGAAAGTACAAATGCCAAAGGCTGTGCTTCCTGGATTCCCGCAAGTCCTCTGAAATGCGATAATAAAAGTATCGACGGAATAAAAAGTACTCCGCTTCGCATTCCGGAAAGGATTGTTGCGCCAACTTTTCTTCCGGTACTT
>JAFRZM010000006.1 GCA_017442585.1 Lachnospiraceae bacterium
ATAAAGGCAATCACCATCCCCAACTTTGATACTTCTATTATACCAGAAAAAGTAGCTCAATCTCAGATAAATACTGGGTTTTGGGCACTTTTACAAAGAAAAATCCACGGCGTAAGCCGTGGACTTTGTCTTCAGTCTGAATCCGGGCATATTTGCCCGGATTTTTTATTTGAGATATTTGATTACATCTTGATGAGAACAGTCTGCACTATCTTCAGAAGAAGAGTTCGGAGATATGTGTATAGTATCAAATTCCTTCCCTTGCGTGTGTACTTGACTCATTGTTTGTGGTATCATATTCCTATGAGAGGTTTGAGATTTAACATGAACACGAAGAAACGTTTATTAATAATACTTGCGGTGTTTGCGGCGCTACTTTTAACCGCTTGCACGCTTCCGAATCCGCGCGAGAAGGATGAGTTGTCATATCGTTCTGCGGGAATAAAACAGCTTAACAAAGGTGATTATAAGGACGCATTAACCGCGTTCCAGAAGGCGTTAGATAACAGCAACGGCAGAATATCCGCGGTGGAACTCGATATCTGCTATTATAAGGCCTTTTGCCTCATTAATCTTGGAAGAAACGATGAGGCAATGGAGGTATACGATTCAATCATCGCATACGATAAAAAAGAGGCCAAAGCGCACCTTTTAAAGGGACATTTATACGCTGCGTTAAACGAGATTGATAAGGCGAGAAAAGAATATGATACGGCACTTTCTTATAACGGGGGCGATTATGCATATTATCTGGCGGCATATGAGAACCTTATATATGTGGGCGCGAATGACGACGCCGAAAGCTATTTGAAAAAAGGTCTTGATTTAAAAGGCAAAAGCACATCCGATTATGTATATCAGGGGCGCTTTTACCTATTGTTAAAGGATTATGATGCGGCAAAACTTGTTTTGTCGGAAGCTATAAATGAAGGGTCCGGAGAAGCCAGACTTTACATGGCGGAAGTCCTTCGCGAGATGGGTCAGGAAGACCAGGCATACGGAATCTACGAGAATTATATAAAGAACAATAAAAACGATCCGAATGCGCTTTATCGCATGGTGCAGATTTTAATGAACAGCGGCGAGTACGAAAAGGCCCTTACCTATGTGGATGAGGCAATTGCGGTATCAGACGCCGATAATGAGAAAAAGGAACTTCTTGAAGATAAGATTTTAGCGTACGAGAAGCTTAATATGTACAAAGAAGCGATGACTGCGGTAAAGGAATACATCAAGATATATCCGGATGATGCGGCGTTAAAGAAGGAACTTGTATTTTTATCAAGCCGCGTGAGTGATTAATAACCCTTAAAACGGGAGGAATTATATGAGTACGATGTATGAAAATGCGCAAAAGGAAGAGAAGATTATTCTTGTTGCGGTATGCCTTGAAGAAGGCGACGATACGATGGATTCTGTCGACGAGCTTGCGGAACTTATAAAGACTGCAGGAGCAACGGTTGTCGGACGTGTCATTCAAAACAGGGAACAACCGCATCCGGGATACTATGTAGGAACAGGTAAGATAGAAGAGTTAAGGGAACTTATTTTGAAAACCGATGCTTCAGCCATCTGCTGTGACGACGAATTAAGCCCTGCGCAGATTAAGAACTTAGAGAACGAGTTACATGTTGCAGTTCTTGACAGAACGCTTGTAATACTTGATATATTCGCTAAGCATGCCTCAACCGGTGAAGGTAAGATTCAGGTAGAACTCGCGCAGCTTCGTTACCGTGCGACAAGACTTTCCGGACTCGGACGCTCTCTTTCAAGACAAGGCGGCGGTATCGGTACCAAGGGTCCGGGTGAGAAAAAGCTTGAAGTTGACAGACGTTTAATAAAGAATAGAATCTCAATCCTTAAAAATGAGCTTGCGGAAATCGTAAAGCATAGAGAGATAACCCGTGTGCAGCGTGAGGCATCGCATACTAAGGTGTGTGCAATTGTCGGATATACAAACGCAGGCAAGTCGACATTGCTTAATCACTTAACCAATGCGAATGTATTATCCGAAGATATGCTTTTTGCTACGCTTGATCCTACCACAAGAGAATTAACGCTTGAATCGGGTCAGAAAATCTTGCTTACAGATACCGTAGGATTTATAAGAAAGTTGCCACATCACTTAATCCAGGCGTTTAAGAGTACCTTGGAAGAAGCAAAATATGCGGATTATATCATACATGTTGTAGATGCTTCAAACCCTCAGATGGAGAAGCAGATGCAGATTGTCTACGAGACATTAAATAGTCTTGGTGTAAACGACAAAAAGGTATTAACACTTTTTAATAAACTAGATCTTGTGGTTAACCATGAAATCTTAAAAGATATACATGCCGATAAAACCATAGCCATAGAGGCTAAGAACAATGTGGGCCTCGATAAGGTAAAAGAGGCACTTGAGGAGTTTTTAAGAGACGATAAAGTACTCCTTGAAAAAGTATTTCACTATGAAGATGCAGGTAAGATTCAATTGATAAGGAAGTATGGAGAATTATTAATCGAAGAATACCGAGAAGACGGCATTTATGTGAAAGCCCTTGTTCCAAAGGAAATGTACAACATATAGGAAGCGGTAAAAAACTAAAACCCAATATATTGTGTTTTTGGTATTGACACCTACAAGAACCTTTGCTAAAATGAATTCATAACGGCGAGGTACCTTGTAGGTGTTTTTGGTTAATTGGATCTAGTGACTCGCCAGCGGAGAAAACAAAACGAAAGAAAGAAATGGTTTCTGATAAAAGTGGAGGAAACCAGGGTGAAAGGAACGAAAGGTATGTTTGAAGTTGTTAAGAGAGACGGGCAAGTTGTTGATTTTACAATAGTTAAGATAAAGGACGCTATTGCTAAAGCCTTCACTGCAACCGGTAAAGAGTATAATGATGATATCATCGATATGCTCTGCTTAAGAGTTACGGCCAATTTTCAGCCGAAGATAGAGAACGGACAGGTGCATGTCGAAGATGTTCAGGATAGTGTCGAAGCTGTTCTTGAGCAGTCAGGATATACAGATGTAGCAAAGGCATACATCCTCTATCGTAAGCAGCGTGAGAAAATGCGTAACATGAAGTCTACTATTCTTGATTACAAGGAGATAGTAAACTCATATGTTAAGGTAGAAGATTGGAGAGTTAAAGAGAATTCCACAGTTACATATTCCGTAGGTGGTCTTATTCTTTCAAACTCAGGTGCTGTAACAGCTAACTACTGGTTATCTGAAATCTACGATCAGGAGATCGCAGATGCACACAGAAATGCAGACATCCATCTCCATGACCTTTCCATGCTTACAGGTTACTGTGCAGGATGGTCATTAAAACAGCTTATCAAGGAAGGTCTTGGCGGTATCCCTGGCAAGATTACATCTTCTCCTGCAAAGCACTTATCGGTTCTTTGCAACCAGATGGTTAACTTCCTCGGAATTATGCAGAATGAATGGGCAGGAGCACAGGCTTTCTCTTCTTTCGACACTTATCTTGCACCTTTCGTTAAGATTGACAACCTTTCATATTATGATGTTAAGAAGTGCATCGAGTCCTTTATCTATGGTGTAAACACACCTTCAAGATGGGGTACACAGGCACCGTTCTCCAACATTACACTTGACTGGACAGTTCCGAACGATCTTGCAGAATTACCCGCTATTGTAGGCGGCGTTGAGCAGAACTTCAAGTATAAGGATTGCAAGAAGGAAATGGATATGGTTAACCGTGCATTCCTTGAGACAATGATCGAAGGCGATGCAAATGGTCGCGGATTCCAGTATCCGATTCCTACATATTCCATTACAAAGGATTTCGATTGGTCAGATACAGAAAACAACCGCTTATTATTTGAAATGACATCTAAATATGGTACACCATATTTCAGTAACTATATTAACTCCGATATGGAGCCTTCAGATGTACGTTCAATGTGCTGCAGACTTCGTCTCGACCTTCGTGAGCTTCGTAAGAAATCCGGTGGTTTCTTCGGTTCAGGTGAAAGCACAGGTTCCGTAGGTGTTGTTACAATCAACCTTCCTAGAATCGCTTACCTTGCAAATGATGTAAACGACTTCTACAAGAGACTTGATTACATGATGGATCTTGCCGCGCGTTCACTTAAGATTAAGCGTGGCGTTATAAGCAAGCTCCTTGATGAAGGATTATATCCTTATACAAAGAGATACTTGGGATCATTCGACAACCATTTCTCAACAATCGGTCTTGTCGGAATGAACGAAGTAGGACTTAATGCAAAGTGGTTAGGCAAGGATCTTACTAATGCCGAGACACAGAAATTTGCTAAGGATGTATTAAATCACATGAGAGAAAGATTATCCGATTATCAGGAATTATACGGAGATCTTTACAACCTCGAAGCTACTCCTGCAGAAAGTACAGCATATAGACTTGCTAAGCATGATAAGAAGCGCTTCCCTGAAATAAAGACAGCAGGTAAGGAAGGAGATACGCCGTTCTATACAAACAGCTCACATCTTCCTGTTGAGTATACTGATGATGTATTTTCTGCACTTGATATTCAGGATGATCTTCAGACGTTATATACATCAGGTACAGTATTCCATGCGTTCCTCGGCGAGAAGCTTCCTGATTGGAAGGCAGCAGCATCGCTTGTACGCACAATAGCTCAGAATTACAGACTACCTTATTATACATTATCACCTGTATATTCAATCTGTAAGGAGCATGGATACCTTGCCGGTGAGCACTTCACTTGCCCTCATTGTGGAGCACAGGCAGAAGTTTACAGCCGTATCACAGGTTACTACAGACCTGTTCAGAACTGGAACGACGGTAAGGCTCAGGAATACAAGAACAGAAAGAATTACAGAAAGTTAGAATATAAAAAACCTGCATCTCCCACACCCCAGGTTGTTACAATCACAAAGGATGATGTAGAGATTAAGAATGACGAAACAATTAAATATCTCTTTACGACTAAGACATGTCCTAACTGTGCTCTTGCAAAAGAGACATTAAAGGATGAGAAATACGTTTTGATCGATGCGGAAGAAAATGTAGAGCTTGCCCGTAAATACGGCGTTATGCAGGCACCGACTCTCGTAGTTATCGAGGGACAGCAAGCGACTAAATACGTTAACGCCTCAAACATTGCCAAGTATGTAGATGAGAAAGTGGTTACAAACTAAACCATTTTTGGAGCGGGTTGCGTTTAGGCAGCCCGCTTCTTTGTGTGGAAGGAAAAAAGAACAAATATGAGAACGTTATTAAAAAACGGAAGGATACTTGATCCGAAGAACAATATCGATAAAATAGGCGATATTTTAATTGAGAACGACAAGATAGTAAAGGCCTCAGATAAAATAGAAGAAGATACGGACGAAGTGATCGATGCCACGGGTAAATATGTTATGCCGGGGCTTATCGATCTTCATGTGCATTTTAGAGACCCGGGACTTACATATAAAGAAACAATTAAAACCGGATGCGAGGCGGCCATTAATGGCGGCTTTACGTCCGTTTTTGCTATGCCGAATACAAAGCCTGTATGCGATAACGCAGAAATCGTGCGTTACGTACAGGAAGAAGGCGAAAAATACGGAATAAATGTATACCAGGTAGGTTCCATTACAAAGGGCATGAAAGGTGAAGAATTATCTGATATAGACGGAATGGTTAAGGCAGGTTGTATTGCTTTAAGTGAAGACGGAAAGTCGGTTATGAATTCTGCGGTTTATAGAAAGGCAATGAAAAAGGCGGTCGAGCTTAATATACCAATACTCGCCCATTGCGAAGATATAAATCTTGTCGAAGGCGGAGTTATGAATCTCGATGAAAATTCTATGCGCCTTGGAATGAAGGGAATAAGCAATGCCGTGGAAGATATAATCGTTGCAAGAGATATCTTACTTGCCAAAGAAACAGGGGCAACGCTTCATTTATGCCATTGCTCTACGGAAGATTCCGTAAAGATGGTAGAAGCTGCTAAAGCGGAAGGAGTAAAGGTTACGGCTGAAGTTTGTCCACATCATTTCACTTTGACCTCGGATGATATAAAGAAAGATGATGCGAATTTTAAAATGAATCCGCCACTTCGTACAAAAAATGACGTGGAAGCCTTGAAAAATGGGCTCCATAATAATATTATGGATATAATATCAACTGACCACGCACCGCATTCGAAAGAGGAAAAAGAAAAATCCATTAAGGATGCACCGTTTGGAATAGTCGGACTTGAGACATCGGTTGCTTTGACCTATACATATCTTGTAAAGACCGGCATTTTAACGCCGCTTCAGATGGCAGAAAAGATGAGCTATAATCCGGCAAGGGTTGCGGGATTAAATGTAGGACATTTATCTGTCGGCGCTGTTGCGGATATAGTGGTAATAGATCCTGAAAAGGAATATACTATTGATACGAAGGATTTTAAGTCCATGGGAAGAAATACTCCGTTTAACGGATGGAAAGTATTCGGCGAAGTAGTGCTTACCGTGGCTAAAGGAAAAATACTTAAAAACACGGGAGAAACGAAATGATAGCTAAGCTTAACGAGAAGATCTTAAAAACAAACGCACCTATAGTTGTAGGCCTTGACCCTACTTTAAAACTCATTCCACCGCACATATTGGAAAAAGCTTATAAAGAGTACGGAAAGACATTAAAGGCTTGCGGTGAGGCGGTATTTGAATATAATAAGGGCATAATCGATGCGATTTACGATATTGTGCCTGCAGTAAAGCCACAGATTGCTATGTATGAACAGTTTGGAATAGAAGGACTTATAGCATATAAGAAGACTGTAGACTATGCGCATGAGAAAGGTCTTATCGTTATAGCGGACGTTAAGCGTGGCGATATAGGTTCTACATCGGAGAACTATGCAAAGGCACATCTTGGTCATGTGGACGTAGCCGGTGAAAAGTTGGCCGGATTTGATGCGGATTTTGCAACAGTTAACCCGTACCTTGGAGTTGACGGAATTAAGCCTTTCATAGATGTTTGTAAGGAAGAAAAGAAGGGTATATTCATTCTTGTTAAGACATCAAATAAGAGCAGTGGAGAGTTCCAGGATAGATTGATAGACGGAGCACCTCTTTATGAGCATGTTGCAAGAAAGGTTGACGAGTGGGGCAAAGACTTCATGAACGGTAACTATAGTTATGTCGGAGCCGTAGTCGGAGCTACATATCCTGAGATGGGTAAGGCCTTAAGAAAGGTTATGCCTCACAGTGTAATTCTTGTTCCGGGATACGGTGCACAGGGAGGAAAAGGAGCAGACCTTGTGCATTTCTTTAATGAAGATCACCTTGGCGCAATCGTAAATTCTTCTCGTGGAATCATTGCAGCATATCAGAAGGAAGAATATGCATCATTTGGTGAAATGAATTATGCAGACGCTTCAAGACAGGCTGTAATTGATATGAGAGAGAATATTAAAACAGCACTTAATTAAGGAATTGCACAAAATGAATGAAATGAATAAAATCAATGCAAAAATCACACAAATTAGAAAAAAAGCGACAGGAATCTACGATATTTCTTTTGATGCAAAAGAAATTGCAAAAGAAGCGATTCCCGGACAATTTATCACTGTATACAGTAACGATAAAAGCAGGATGCTGCCAAGACCTATTTCCATATGCAATGTAGATAAGGAAAGAGGCCTGGTGCGCATAGTATTTAGAGTAGTAGGTAAGGGAACTGACGAGTTTTCAAAGGCTAAGGTAGATGATACTTTTGATATAATGGGACCTTTGGGTAACGGATTCCCTGAAGTGACAGACGATACAATAGTTATCGGCGGTGGTATAGGCATTCCGCCAATGTTAAATGTGGCTTTAAATAGCCCTAAAAAAGTGAAGGCTGTGCTGGGTTTCCGAGATGAGCTCTTCCTTACAGACGAATTTGAAAAGTGCTCGGATCTTTACATTGCAAGTGAAGACGGAAAGCGCGGAGTTAAGGGTAATGTAGTCGATGCTTTAAAAGAATACGATTTAAAACCTGATACAATCTATGCTTGCGGCCCGACTCCTATGCTTAGAGCATTAAAAAGTTACTGTGAAGAGAAGGGCATTAGGCTTTACGTATCATTGGAAGAGCGCATGGGATGCGGAATAGGAGCCTGCCTTGCATGCGTATGTAAGACAAAAGAAATAGACGGACATTCAAATGTTAACAATGCAAGAATCTGTAAAGAGGGACCGGTATTTCTTGCAACGGAGGTGGAACTTTAATGAATACGAGTGTGAAAATTGCAGGTGTCACCTTTAAGAATCCGGTAACAGTAGCATCGGGAACCTTTGGATCGGGAATGGAATTTGCGGAATTTGTAGATCTTAATCGTTTGGGTGCTGTAACTACAAAGGGAGTGGCAACAGTCCCATGGCCGGGAAATCCGACACCGCGTATTGCAGAGACACCTTCGGGTATGATGAATGCGATAGGCCTTCAGAATCCCGGAGTAGATATATTTATTAAAAGAGACTTAAATTTCTTGTATGGGTATGATACGAGGATTATTGCTAATATAGTTGGAAAAAGCATTGATGAGTACTGCGAGGTGGCTAAGAAGCTATCCGAGACCAAGGTTGATATGTTTGAGGCCAATATCTCCTGCCCTAATGTAAAGAGTGGTGGTATAGCATTCGGTACAGATCCGAAGATGGTGGAAGAGATTACAAGAGCGATAAAAGCTTCTACAAATAAGCCTGTGGTAATGAAATTAAGTCCTAATGTAACAAGTATAACTGAGATGGCACGTGCTGCTGAACGCGGTGGTGCAGATGCAATATCACTTATAAATACGATAACGGGAATGAAGATAGACATTCATAAGCGCACATTTGCAATAAAGAATAAGACGGGCGGAGTTTCCGGTCCTGCGATTCATCCTATTGCTGTACGTATGGTTTATGAAGCTTCGCATGCGGTTGATATCCCTGTTATCGGTATGGGCGGTATAGCTTGTGTGGAAGACGCGATTGAAATGATGCTTGCGGGTGCAACTATGGTTTCGGTAGGAACCGCAAACTTCAGAAATCCGGCGGTTACAATGGAGATAGTCGACGGTATAGAAGAGTATATGAGAAAGTACGAAATTGATGATATAAATGGGATTATCAAAGGAGTGCATGAATAAATGCTTTCAATGAGAAAAGATCATCCGGATGATACAGTGATCGAGATTAAAAATACAAAAATCGGTGAAGGGCTCACAATAATTGCGGGTCCTTGCTCTGTTGAATCCGAAGACCAGATAATAAGAATTGCAAAAGCGGTTAAAGAAAACGGCGCAACTGTTCTTCGCGGTGGAACATTTAAGCC
>JAFRZM010000038.1 GCA_017442585.1 Lachnospiraceae bacterium
TAATAAGATGAATTTTACGCATGATATGGTGATGCGGACCGGGATTTTAAATATATCGGTGTTAAGTGAGAAGGCGGATTTTGCTATATTCAAGCACTTTGGATTTCAGTCCGGGAAGGATGTAAATAAGTTCGCGGATGGAGGATTTGTTGTAGCGTATAAGGTAGCGGAGAATGGAGTGCCGGTAATTGTTGCCGGTACGAATGCGTACTTTAGCCTTAAGGTGAAGGAGACGGTGGATCTTGGGTCGCATACGCTTTTTATAACGGAGCCGACGGATATGCAGGTGATAAGTGATGTACCGTCTTGCACGTATGCGTATTATCAGGAGCATATTAAGGAGAAAAATAATGCGGGTGCGGGGAATGCGGCTAAGGCGGAAGTTCCGGAAGGACAGCATGTATATAGGTGTAAGGTTTGCGGATATGAGTATGTAGGCGAGCTTTTGCCTGAGGATTTTATATGTCCGACATGTAAGCATGGGGCAGAGGATTTTGAGGTAGTAAAATAATGCGCCTTGTAGAGGCTATGGATACAAGTGTAATTATGAAATTTTTCTAAACTCTTGTCCGTTCCCATTGCGATAAATTCCCTGTATGATAATATGAAACATGTAGGGCGCATTTGCATATGGCTATGTGTGCCTATAAATATTAACTATCATAAGGAGGTTTTATCATGGCGAATAAGTACGCGGGTACGAAGACTGAGAAGAATTTACTTGAAGCTTTTGCGGGTGAGTCTCAGGCTCGTAATAAATATACATATTTTGCATCGAAGGCTAAGAAGGAGGGCTTCGAGCAGATTGCAGAGCTTTTCCTTAAGACGGCTGAAAATGAAAAAGAACATGCTAAGCTTTGGTTTAAGGAGCTTGAGGGTATCGGTGATACGATAGCAAATCTTAATGCGGCAGCAGAGGGCGAGAACTTCGAGTGGACCGATATGTATGATAGATTTGCAAAAGAAGCTGAAGAAGAAGGATTCCCGGAACTTGCAAAGAAATTCCGTGGTGTAGGTGCGATTGAGAAGCGTCATGAGGAACGTTATCGTGCACTTCTTCATAATATAGAAGCTAAAGAAGTATTTAAGAAGTCAGAGGTTAAGGTATGGGAGTGCAGGAACTGCGGTCATGTGATTGTAGGTACCGCTGCTCCTGAGAAGTGCCCTGTATGTGATCATCCTCAAAGTTTCTTTGAGGTTGAAGCAAAGAATTACTAAGGAGGGAAAGGTTTATGGAACTTAAGTTTTATCGTTGCAAGCATTGTGGTCAGATAGTAGCTATCGTTAAGGGTACCGGTGTGCCGGTTATTTGTTGCGGTTCTCCTATGGAAGAGATTGTTCCGGGATCGGTTGATGCATCTCTGGAGAAGCATGTGCCTGTATATGAAGTTAAGGATGATAAGGTATATGTAACGGTTGGTTCCGTAGAGCATCCTATGGAAGAAGCACACTTTATAGAGTGGGTTGCTTTAAGGACTAAGTTCGGTAATCAGCGTAAGGCGTTAAAGCCCGGAGATGAGCCGAAGGTGGTATTCCCATTATTACCGGGAGATGAAGTTGAAGCGGTACTTGCATATTGTAATTTACACGGGTTATGGAAAGGTTAAGATAGATAAGAATTGGGCAGCGACTAAAGTCGCTGCCCTTATTTCATTTAAATATTTTAAAGAAGTTAGTATTCTATTAAATCCTCAATATTGCAGTGCAGGGAGCGGCTAAGCTTGAGCAGGGTTATGCAGGCGGCGTTATTTATGTCACGTTGGCGCTGTTCAAAAAGTTGGATCTGACGAAGTGCTACGCCGGATATCGAAGCAAGTTCTGATTGTGAAAAACCGCAGTTTAAACGTAGTGTTTTAAGACGGATACAAAGTTTTGAGCTTTTACCTGAGGACGACGTCTTGACAAATAAATGATAGTGGAGTATAATTCACTTAATTGAATTATATCAACAAAGTGAGGAGACACCCGATGATAATTAGCGAACGTATTTTTAAGCGCTTAAAGGAACTTTCAATGTCACAAAAAGAGTTTGCCGAAAAAACGGGTATACAGCCCAGCACCATAAGTGAGTGGAAGAAAAAGAAAGCAAATCCATCTTCAGACAAGATTATGGCTATATGTGTTGCATTGGATGTGACACCGGAATGGTTATTGTCGGGTGTCGGGCCGGCAGGGAATAGAAAGAATAGGCAGGATTATTATATCATAGATAAGAATTCGGAATTAGGAACGCTGATAGAAACGTATATGGATACTGATGATGAGATGAGAGCAAGAATGATGGGATATCTTACTGCTTTTATTGATATTAGCGGTGGACGTAAAAAATAGTGTTATTGATCTAGTTGAAAAGAAATTTAAAAATTTGAAATCACAATTTGTGACTTCAAGTTGGGGCGAAAATACTGATTTGTTTGATGAATTTATTCTTAGTACTTGCGGATTTTAGAAAGAGTGGTAAAATATTGGTATGTAGCAAAGGCTACAAAGTTAATACTGCTCTAGGTAGTACGCCTCTCAATATAGGAGATAGGCCGAGCCCTAGAGCTTTTTTATTTGGAGGAATGATAGGATGAAGAATCGCTGAGAAATTTGGACTTAAAGAAGGCGATGTAATAGATGATTTTGTTGTATCAAGTTATACTGATGATAATTAGGCGATATGGCATAGACAAAAATAAAGAAAGTTAAAAGGATAGTTACGTTTATATCTATTTGTTTACTTTTATTCATAAACTATTACTACTTTATTTATGCGGGTTTCGAAAGTTGCTACTATACTTTCACTTGTTGTGGAAACTGGGTAGTGGGTTAGAGTATTCATATCAAGGGCGGAAGTTCTTAAAATGGAGTAACCCGATAGAATCATAAGGTAGTAAGTAATGGTTATATCGATTAAAGAAAATGAATCGGATAGGAAAGCCGGGAAGAACACACCTTTTAAGCGTGCGCTTATAGGCAGTGGCGTAGTCCTGGCTGTTTTAATATTGATAGTGGCGGCATATCTCCTTGATTATTATAGGGCTGATAGCGACGCGTTAAAGATGGTTCATGGGATAAATGAGGAATTTATAATTACGGAATCTGACGATTATTACACGTTTGCACCAAATAAAATCAGTACGACTGCGTTTATCTTTTATCCCGGGGCAAAAGTTCAGTGCGAAGCGTATGCTCCGCTTCTCGGACGTATTGCGGAACAGGGCATAACGTGTTATCTTTTAAAGGTACCTGCCAATATGGCAATCCTTGATATCAATGCGGCAGCCAGGGTCCGCGCTGAGAACGATACGATAAAGCATTGGTTTATAGGCGGTCACTCCATGGGTGGCATGGTTTCCGGTAAGTATGTTTTCTCGACTGATGATGATTACGAAGGAATAATACTTCTCGGATCATATGTAGCAGATGATATCGAGAATAAAGACATGCGTGCGCTTTTAATATACGGTGATAAGGACGGCGTTTTAAACCATGAGCGTTACGAAGAATCAAAGAAGCATCTTCCGGATTTCGATGAGTACGTGATAAAAGGCGGATGTCATGCATATTTTGGCGCATATGGAGAGCAGCGCGGGGACGGGACACCTACGATTTCGTGCGAAGAACAGATTGATCTTACATCGCAGGAGATCTGCGAATGGATAGATAAAGAACTTGAGGGCGACGCTACGCAGCTTAAACGCGTCGCAAAAGGAGAAGAAAATGAAGGTCAGCAAGAAGTTTTTATGTTTATTACTAAGTGTATTCTTAATTATCGCGCTTTGCGCATGTTCGGCAGGTAAAAGCTCAAACAATGCCGACAACGGCGCAAACTCTGAAAACAGCGCCGATACCACTGATTCAGTCGAGAAAAACGGTGATATAATCGTCCTTTACACAAGCGATGTTCACTGCGGTATCGACCAGGGCTTTGGTTATGCGGGACTTTACGAGATTAAGAAGTCTTTTGAAGAAAAGGGTTACGAAGTACTCTTAGTCGATAACGGTGATACCATTCAGGGTGAGCCGATAGGTACTATGACCAGAGGCGAAGCGATAATCGATATCATGAATGAGATGGATTATGATGTTGCGATTCCGGGTAACCATGAGTTTGACTATGGAATGGACCATTTCCTGGGACTCGTTGAGAAGGCGAACTTCCCGTTTATAAGTTGTAACTTTGAACATGAAGGCGAGCTTGTTTTCAAGCCTTACATCATAAAGGAAGTAGCAGGCAAAAGCATTGCATTCGTAGGTGTGACAACTCCTATGACTTTAATTACATCAACACCTGCAAACTTTAAAAATGAAGCAGGCGAGTTTGTATACGGCTTTAAGCAGGATCAAACCGGCGAGAAACTTTATAGTGCAGTGCAGGAAGCTGTAGATGCAGCACGTGCAGAAGGTGCGGATTACGTATATGTATTAGGACATATGGGTAACGATTCTGTATGTAAGCCTTATACATTTGAAGATGTTATAAGCCACACGAACGGTATCGACGTATTTATCGATGGCCACAGCCACGATACAGAACAGCTTATAGTTCCTAATAAAGACGGTGACGGTGTACCGCGTACAGCGTGTGGAACCAAGATGCAAAACATCGGTTATTCAATAATACGTGCAGATGGTACAATTGAAACCGGACTTATAACATGGAATAATAGTTCGTTTAGCGTTATCGATCTTTTTAATTTTGATAATAAAGCTGCTAAAGCCGTAGCAAAGGCGAAGTCAGAGTTGGATGAAAAGTTAAACGAAGTAGTTGCAAAGACTTCGGTAGATTTAATAACACATGATCCGACAGCGGTTGACGAGAATAATGAGCCGCTTAGAATTATACGTAGCATGGAAACAAACCTCGGTGACTTTGTTGCAGATGCGTATAGAGTCCAGGCGGGTGCTGATATAGCTCTTGTAAACGGTGGTGGAATCCGCGCAGCAATTAATGCAGGTGACATCACCCTTGCAGATCTTTTAAGTGTTCATCCGTTTGGTAACTCTTTATGCGTTGTTGAAGCAACGGGTCAGCAGATAGTTGATGCGTTAGAATGGGCTTCACGTGCGGTGCCGGGTGAACTTGGTGGATTCTTGCAGGTATCCGGTATCACATTTGAGATTCATTCATATATCGAATCGGGTTGTGTTGCGGATGACGAGAGCATGTTTGTGAAGGTTGCAGGAGAGCGTAGAGTAAAGAACGTCAAAGTAAACGGCGAGCCTATAGATTTAAATAAGACTTACTCAGTTGCAAGCCATAACTATATGCTTTTTGAAAACGGCGACGGATTCACAATGTTTGACGGTTGCAAGGTTTTACAGAATAAGGTTAAGCTTGATAATCAGGTTTTAATCGATTACATTATGGAGTCATTAGGCGGCGTAGTCGGAGATGAGTATAAAGACCCATATGGTCAGGGCAGAATCGTAATAGTAGAGACAAAGCCATAACATAGAAAATCATAAATGAAAGGCGGGTAGAGATTGATTTTCTGCCCGCTTATTTTTATAATAGACGTATGGAGTGATATTATGTCTAAAAAAGAACGAGCAGGGGCTATAGCCCTTTTTATCATATATTTACTTGTACTTACGTGGCTTATAATTTTTAAAATGAATACGCGCCTTACGTATTATGGATTTAGGTCACTTAATTTAAAACTTTTCGCCGGAACCGCAAGGTATCACGGTACGCTTTACTATAACGAGATAATCTATAACGTGCTTGCATTCATACCGTTTGGTACGTATGTTGCGGTTTTTGCCAAAAAGAAAAAGGCCCTTTGGGGAATTATACTTCCTGCACTTGCAAGCTTCGCATACGAAGCAGTGCAGTACATCCTTATGTGTGGAATTGCTGATATCACGGATTTTGCGGCCAATACCTTAGGCGGCATCATCGGTGTTATCACTTATTTCATAATAAAGGGCTTATTTAAGAAGAAACATGTATATATCATCAATTCCTTCGCCGCACTTATTCCGGTGATGGCTTTGATTTATTTTGTTTTTAAATTCGTTATTTAATGACGTCAACTTAAGAGGTGCCTATGGACGCGTTTTTAGTACTTTTAAGAAGTTGTTTTGTTTATGCGTTTTTCATATTCCTGGCATTTATCTATGCCGGACTTGAACCCAATAAGGAAAATGCGCGTCCCGTTGCGCTCTTTTCCCTGGGCGAACTTGCCATGGCGATCGTCATAACGCATTTTCTCGGTGCGGAAAAGATTAATTATCTTTACCCGCTCTTCGTTCATGTCCCGGCTTTCTTACTTTTCTATCTTTGGGGCAAGGTCAGACCGCTTAAAGCCTTATCGGCGATTTTAACATCATATCTTTGCTGCGAATTCCCAAATTGGATTGCAAAGACTATCGCGGCAATCTTTGGCGGTGCATTTATCGTTGAAGTAATAAGCTATGCAATCACGGCATCGCTTTTGACTATTATATTTAAGAAGTATGTATCAAGGCACGTTTCGTCGCTTTTATCTTATTCGACGCTTGTGTGTGTTACTTTTTCCCTCGTACCGTCAGGTTATTATGTGTGGTCTTACATTATGACCGCGTTTCCGAATTTCGTTTTAAGACACGGATATCATTCGACGCTTACGACATCTGCGCTTTTTGCTCTTATGTTCGTGCTTTTCGCGGTTGTAGTAAATAAGCGTCAGGAAGACGAGCTCGCACTCCGCGAACTTTTAAAGAAGAAACAGGAAGAAGAAAATGAGAAGCTTATCGCTGTCGAAGCCAATAAATCAAAGGATGAATTTTTGGCAGCAATGAGCCATGAGATAAGAACACCTATTAATGCAATCTTAGGATTCGATGAAATCTTACTTCGTGAAGCCGCAGATCCTGCGACAAAAGACTACGCAGGCAGGATAAAGCTCGCGTCACTATCGTTATTAAACCTTATAAACGACGTACTCGACTGGTCGAAGATTGAGTCGGGTTATCTTAAGCTTACTGAGGCAGATTATGAACCGGGTAAGCTCTTGGCTGATGTACTTTTAATGACGGAACCGCGTGCGGTAGATAAGAGCCTTAAGCTTAATTATGAGATAGATCCGAGTATTCCGAAGAAACTCTACGGCGACGATGTTCGTATTAAGCAAATCGTAATGAACCTTTTGACTAACGCCGTAAAGTATACGAAGGAAGGACAGGTAACGCTTCGAGTTGCGGTTAAAGAGCGAATGTATAACCGCGTAAAACTTCATTTCTCCGTTATGGATACCGGTATCGGTATAAAGGATGAAGATAAGGGTAAGCTTTTTGATTCGTTTAAGAGATTGGATCCTGAGAATAACCGTTCCGTAGAAGGTACGGGATTGGGATTGAGTATTACATTAAGACTTTTGACTTTGATGGACTCGACGCTTAGTTTTGACAGCGTCTACGGAAAGGGTTCTGACTTTTATTTCGATCTTTGGCAGGAAGTTAGAGATAACGAAGAAATAGGCCTCTTCTCGCTGACAGATGTAGCATTAAATCAACTTTCCGTATATAGAGAGACCTTCACTGCACCTGATGCTAATATTTTGGTTGTCGATGATAACGACATGAACCTTATAGTATTTAAGGGGCTCATGCAGAATTCTCAGATGAATATCGATACTGCACAGTCAGGCGCCGAGGCACTGACCAAAATTAAAAACAATAAGTACGACATGGTATTTATGGATCATCTTATGCCGAAGATGGACGGTATCGAGTGCTTAAGAAAGATTGTAAAAGATAAGAACCTTACGAAAAATGCAGGTCCGGTGGTGGTGCTTACCGCAAATGCTTTATCGGGCGCAAAAGAAGAGTACATAAAGGCGGGATTTGCGGATTATCTTAAGAAACCTATCGTGGGCTACGAGATTGAGGACATGATACGTAAGTACCTTCCGGAAGATATGATTCATCCGATCTTAGTTGAGGTTAATTCCTCCGGAAGCGATTCATTAAGTTCCAAGGATGTCGAAAGCCTTCTTTATAACGGAACATTGGAAGAGTCGGAGATAGGATCGTTAATCGACGATCAGGGCTTGGATGAAAGCACCTTAGGACAAAGCGCAAGCCTTTCTGAGGATTCATCAGCAGGTGCATATAAGGGAAGCAAGACTATGGATGATGTAATTCTTCCTAAGCCTGCAGAGGTTGTAAGTTCAGCACCTGTTGATTTCCGCGCAGGTCTATCGCTTTGCGGTGGAAATAAAGAGTTATACAAGAATATGCTTGAAGCGTTTATAGAGACGGATTTTGCAAGGAAACTCGAAAAGCCGTTACACGCTAAGGATTTCAAAGAATACGAAGTAGAAGTTCATGGATTAAAATCCGGTGCAAAGTCTATCGGCGCAGACAGTTTATCCGAGATTGCAAAGGAATCCGAATATGCGCTTAAAGACGACAGAAACGATGTTGAATTTGTAAAATTCAACCATTCCGTAGTGCTCGAAGGACTTCGTATTACGGAAGAAGAAATAAAAGGATTCTTGGCAAGACAAAATGCATAAATTAAGGGCTTAAACTATAGGAGACTCATATGAGATTTGTAGAGGCAGTTCATCTTAAAGAAGGAATGCAGGTAGGAAAGAACGTCATTGAGACGGATGCCGGTGCGGTATTAAAGGTAGGCGATGTCCTTACCTGGGAGAAAATTAAAGAGATAAATGTCAAAGGTTATGCAGGCGTATATGTGCTTGATGAGCTTCCGAACGAGCCTGTATCTGAAGACTTTTTCGCCGATATGCTAAGCGCGGTTTCGACTATGGACGTACCGTGGCTTGTAGCTTTGTCCTCGCGTCTTGCTGACGAGATGATAAAGAATCATGCGAGAATCCTGGATTTTTATGATATAAGGTCGTTCGCGGACTACATTCCGCATCATAGCGTGTGCGTTGCTATATATGCGGTGAAAATCGGTATCGCACAAGAGTACGCGCCTGATGTACTAAAGATGCTTGCGATGGCGGGTCTCTTACATGATCTTGGAAAGTATAATGTTGACGATAAGCTTATGAATAAGACGGGGGATTTAACAGCAAAGGAGTATGCCGCGATAAAGGAGCACTCGAAATATTCATATGAGATAATAAAGGATAATCCGGATATACCGGACAAAGTCAAGGAAGCAGTGCTTTACCATCATGAAAACGAGAACGGTACAGGCTATCCTTACGGAAAGACCGGGGAAGAGCTTTCACCTCTTGCAAAGATGCTTCATGTCGCAGACGTATTTGATGCGTTGACCGCACATAAGTCATACAGAAAGGGATATTCAAACGCAGAGGCGATGGACTATCTCGAAGGCGGTAAGGACATTCTTTTCGATGCGGGAATCGTAGATTCGTTTAAGAAGGTCGTAGTACCGTATACGATAGGCTCCAAGGTGCATTTATCTAACGGCGACGAGGCTATAGTTTTGGGCCAGACTGCGGATTTACGCCGCCCGATAATATTGGATTTAAAGCTTAACTACGGAATAAACCTCTATGAATCGCAAGAATTCAGGGATGAAGTAATATTAAACGATGTTCCGAAGGACAAAGCAAAACCTGAGGCAAAAGAAGAAGTTAAGGAAGAACCGTATAAACAGGACGAAGAAAAAAGCGCAAATGATGACTTTGATCTTTCGGCCTTCTATAATAATGCCTATGCGATTCCGACTGAGGAGTCGGAAAAAGAGAAAAAGCCTGCCACTTCTGCGGCAGATCCGTCTGGTTTAAAGGAAGAAAAGAAAGACGAGCCGTTTGATATCTTTGATTTCTTAAATCAGAATAAAGAAGAAGAGCCTAAGAATTTAAAGAAGATAATGATAGTCGATGATGTTGCTGTAAGCTTAATCCAGACGAAGGGTATGCTTATGGACGAGTACGACGTCCACACTTTTAACAGCGGTGCGGCGGCGCTCGCGAACATTAACTATATAAAGCCTGATATAATCTTGATGGACTACGCGATGCCGGAGATGGACGGTGTGACGGCGGTTAAAAGGATTAGGGAAGCGGGATATAAAGACACCCCTGTAATATTCTTAACAGGTAAAAGCGATAAGGAGACGGTCGTTGCCTGCAAGCACGTTGGTGCCGTAGACTACATCGTTAAGCCTGCGAACGCGGTATATCTTAAGGCAAGAGTTGAGATGGCATTATCTGCAAAGGCCGGAAAGATGTCGGACCTTGATTAAGGGGTTTATGCGCAATAAAAATACAATGATATGAGGAAATGATAATGGGAGAAATGGATAAAACGTATAATGACAAGAATTTAGCTGAAGAAAAGGTTTCAAGTAAAGAAATTTTTAAAGGAGTTCTTTTACATGTATTTCAGGATACGGTAAAGCTTCCTAACGGTAACGAGACACTTCGCGAGTACATAACACATAACGGCGCGGTATGTATAATACCTATAACCGACGACGGAAAGGTCATAATGGAGAGGCAGTTTAGATATCCTGTAAGAAAGGTAATTTCAGAAATTCCTGCAGGTAAGTTGGAATCTAAGGAAGAAGATCCGCTTGAAGCCGCAAAGCGTGAACTTATGGAAGAAACGGGATATACTGCAGACACCTGGATTGACATGGGATGGTACATGGGAGCGCCTGCTTACACAGATGAAGGTGTAAAGATGTTCATGGCGAAGGGCTTAAAGAAAGGCGACCGCCATTTGGACGATGACGAATTCTTAAATGTTTATACAGAATCATTGGATACGCTCTTTGACCTGGTAATGAAAGGCGAGATTAAAGACGGAAAGACAATTGTTGCGGTACTTAAAGCTAAGTACATGCTTGATAACGAGAAATAGGTGTTAAAATCAGCATGTCAGCCAAATAATAAAACACAAAAAACTAAGCCCCGGGAAACTCTCGGGGCTTAACTAATAAGGAACTAAAATAAATGAAAATTGAAACTTGCTTAATTAGTAATAATTAGAAAATGTTAGCAATCATCATAAGGAGTGATGCGATGTGAGAAGTCTTCTTATCCTTTGAAGCTTCGTCAACAACTGCGCGAGCCTTCCATGACGGAATCTTTGTCTCATCTACTGAGCTAACATATAAACGACCTGAATTGCAATCTGTAATAGCGTTAATCATTTCAAAATCCTTCTTTCTTATAAATAAAACTAATAGGTATCATAATTATATATAAGGGATTTTTTCTCCCTTGACCATGAGAGATGATAACACTTCTAAACAGGGTAAACAACCAACTTTCTGAAAAGTATTTGTTAATACTTTTAGATAAAATATGATAATTTATTAAATTTGTTAACGTGGCGAAATAGCGCGTAAATATTGACTTTTTCGAAGGATTTTGTACAATAAAATAGTTAATAATTTTAAAGAAAGGAGTGCGGCAACCGGTCGCATAAACCAGACTATGAAAAAACCAGATATGAAAGAGATGGTTGCATATTGCAGCCAGTATGGATACATTTTCCAGGGAAGCGAGATTTATGGAGGTCTTGCGAATACTTGGGATTACGGCCCTTTGGGTACAAGACTTAAGAATAACTTAAAGGACGCATGGAGAAAGTACTTCATCCAGATGCGTGAAAACGCCTACGAAGTAGATGCAGATATCCTTATGAACCCTCGTGTATGGGAGGCTTCGGGACATGTTTCATCATTCTCGGATCCTTTAGTTGACTGTAAGGAATGTAAGGCGAGATTTAGAGCAGATACTTTAATCGAGGAGTTTGATCCAAACGCAGATCCTGATAACATGTCTCAGGAAGAAATGGTTAGCTACATCGAGGAGCACGGTATCACATGTCCTAAGTGCGGCAAGGCTAACTTTACTGACATCAGACAGTTTAACCTTATGTTTGCTACAGAGCGTGGTGTTACTGCAGATACAAAGACTACAGTATATCTTCGTCCGGAGAACGCACAGGGTGAGTACGTTAACTTCTTAAACGTTCAGCGTACAATGCGTGCTAAGGTACCTTTCTCAATCGGTCAGATCGGTAAGGCATTCAGAAACGAGATTACACCGGGTAATTTTACATTCAGAACTATAGAGTTCGAGCAGATGGAGTATCAGACCTTCTGTAAGGAAGGTACAGATATGGAATTCTATGAGTATTTCAAGAATTACGGTATGGAATTCTTTAAGGCTGTGGGACTTCCTGCTGATAAGCTTCGTTTCCATGATCACGAGAAGCTTGCACATTATGCAAAGGCTGCTTGCGATATAGAGTACTTATTCCCATTCGGTTGGGGCGAGATTAACGGTACACATAACAGAACCAACTTTGACCTTTCTCGTCACGCTGAGTACAGCGGACAGTCTATGGAGTACCTTGATCCTGTAACAAATGAGAAATACGTTCCATATGTAGTTGAGTCTACATACGGTCTTGATAGATTAGTTCTTGCAGTGCTCTTTGAGTGCCTCGAGGAAGAAGAGTTACCGGAAAATGACGTACGTACACTCCTCCGTCTTCCGGCAGCGCTTGCACCTATTAAGATTAATGTCCTTCCGATTGCCAAGAAAAAGCACGGCGAGAAGGCTATGGAAATAAGAAAGATGCTCTCCGAGAAGTACATGACATCTTACGATGAGTCAGGTTCAATAGGTAAAAGATATCGCCGCGGTGATGCTATCGGTATTCCGTTTGCAATCTCAGTTGATGACGAGACTGTTGAAAATGATATTGCA
>JAFRZM010000039.1 GCA_017442585.1 Lachnospiraceae bacterium
CGTCACGCTGAGTACAGCGGACAGTCTATGGAGTACCTTGATCCTGTAACAAACGAGAAATACGTTCCATATGTAGTTGAGTCTACATACGGTCTTGATAGACTTGTTCTTGCAGTGCTCTTTGAGTGCCTTGAAGAAGAAGAGTTACCGGAGAACGACGTACGTACATTACTTAGACTTCCGGCAGCGCTTGCACCTATTAAGATTAATGTCCTTCCAATTGCCAAGAAAAAGCACGGCGAGAAGGCTATGGAAATCAGAAAGATGCTTTCAGAGAAGTACATGACATCTTACGATGAGTCAGGTTCAATAGGTAAAAGATATCGCCGCGGTGATGCTATCGGTATTCCGTTTGCAATCTCAGTTGATGACGAGACTGTTGAAAATGATATTGCAACAATCCGTTTCCGTGACTCTATGGAGCAGATAAAGGTTCCGGTATCCGAACTTATGAAGTATTTCGAAGACAAATTCGTATTTTAATTAAATGGTTAAGAATAATGGCTCTGCTGATATCAGCGGAGCCATTTTATAAAAATTTTATAATTATTACAGAGAAAATAAATCGACTTCTTTCGTTGGCTAGTGTACTATAATTACATTAGATGGTTTTATGAAGGAGGTTAATTATGGGATTAGCATTAATAGGAGTTATGTGTCTTATAGGAGTACCTTTTGCGATTTGGGCAATTACTAGTGATAAGAAGATGAAAAAGACTACTCACTTGGATGATGATATAAGAACGGCAGTTTTCGGATCGGATGAGGTGAATAAAGCTACAAGACGTAACAGTGATGAGTAACAGGAGGCCTTTATGGGTGGTGGATTTGGATTAATAATACTTGTGCTTGTAATTGCGGTGGCAATGCGATCGGTTCTTAGCAAGACTAGGGGAGATGAAAGACGAGGTCCGATAAGAGATGATGACCTCGTAGAAACTACAAGATCAAGTGCGGGACCAAAGAATGTCACGGTCGAGCCGGAAATTTTGAAAAAATCAAAAGAAGAAGTGAATGAAGACTTCGGTTATGATATAATAAGACAAGCGGCTGACAAACATGACAACTGCATCGAAGGTCATTACGAAGAAAGCGCCGATTTTATGAAGACGGTGCAAGACCTTATGGTTATGGGACCAAATTGCAGTATGAGTTATGAGCGTGACTTCATTGCTGAAGGCGAGAAGATGCTTTCGGGATATGTGGGCGATAAGAAAAGTGCCTAGGAATACAGTCGCATCTTAAAGATTGGAGTATTAGACTAATGAGATTGGAAAATGAAATGGATGCGATAATGGCGTTTCTTGACGCTGAAACGTATGATGCGAAATTTGATGTGCTTCGCATGTGCGAAGAACTTGCAACTGACCACATGATAGATACGATGGCGGCGTCATTAGATACGGTAATAAAGCCCGGCCCGATATACGAGCGCTTCGATGAACTAAAGTCCATTGTGCTCACGAATAAAAAGTACGAAGTATTACGTTAAAGATAAACTCTTGCAGACATCTGCAGGAGTTTTGCTGTGTGTGAGTGAACGGAAGGGGATATGAATTACAACGCGACCATAGCGAAGTGAGCGTCGCGGTGCAGCGCGATATGCGGCAACCAAGCGGACTGTTTGAGCGAAGCGAGTTTGCGCGACTTGCCGCTATTAATGAGCGCGAGCCGCAGAGAACGAGCGTGTTACGTGGAATTTATATCCCCTTCCGTTCTATTAGATTCACATTTTGGTACTGCACATCATCTGTTACATCTTCGATAAACCACTCCGGTGCAATAAACGCGTTCGCGTCTTCGACCGTCTCGAATTCAACTTCCGCAACCATAAGCCCTTCCAACTTCTCGTGGAACACATCAAGCTCGATAGTGTGCGTGTTGTATGGAATAAGATATCGAGTCTTTCGTATATACTTCCCATCCGTCTTCTTAATCAAATCATCAAACGCTTCCTTTGATAGCGGTAAATTAAGCTCTTCACGGGTTAGTAACCCCTTCCCCTTAACAGTCAAGTACATATTGTCATCTTCAAGCCTTACACGAATCACAGGGTCCTTACAGATATAGCCTTGCATTATCTCATGACGTTTATATTTATTAAGATCTATATCCCTTAAATTAACTAAGAATTTACGCTCAATTTCCATACTTTCCTCCTATTGTGATTAAACTTAAAAAGTGATAAAATCATTGCTATAAGACACTTCAATTTTAACATATTTATGGGGGAATAACATGGATCATTTTTTTAAACCAATGTGTGATTTTTGTGATGACAAAGAAAACAAAATTAAGCCGGACTATCCTGATGCGAGAGACGTAGATCCGGAAGAAGTGGGACATGTGTGCGCAGAGCACTGTGATGCCTATGGAATATGTAAATTATGCGGTCGTGTCGTTCCGGGCACAATGGCTGCCTTCGACCTTTTAGGCGAAGAAAATATTGAAAGTGAGTAAAGAAGGAGGTTAGACAACTTGTTAGCAGACAACATCAAAGAGTTAAAGAAAGAATTTGCAGCCGGCATGACAACCGAGCTTAGAGCGCATATGAACAGGACACGCTCCGTGTCTCTTTCTGATGGCGACATCGCAGGCAACGTCAGAAGTTCATCCACAGGTGTATCAGCCAGAGTGGGAAAGAACGGTTTATTCGGTTTTTCCTCAATGGGTGAGAATTCATTAGAAGCAGGTCGTGCGGTACTTAAAGCCGCAACAAGCAACGCTGCATTCATGAATAAGAATATCGTGGGAAAGAAAGCCGAGATGGCTGATATCCCTAAGGGTACGGAAGAATTACATCATGAGATCGTAGAGACAGAGCAGAAGTATTTAATTGACTATGCGAAGGATCTCGATTCATACATTGCAAAGACTTGCAAGAACATTAAGAGCAGAACCGTTATGTGCGGTGAAGACAGCCGTGAAAAGGTGCTTTATACATCAGACGGTTACGATGCACATACAGCTATTCCGCGCAGTAAAGTTTACGTAACACTCGTTGCCGAGACTTCTGAAGGTAAGCCTGTATCACTCATGGCACTTGAGAGCGATTTTGGTAACTTCATCGAGTTATACAAAGACCCTAAGGACCTTTATGCGCTTATCGACAAGAAATACGAAGCACTCATGAAAAAGCGCGAAGGTATCTACGCTGAAGCAGGCGTTAAGCAGGTAGTTCTTGGCGGTTGCATGGCAGGTATGATTTCGCACGAAGCCGTAGGACATACTGTTGAGGCAGACCTTGTACGCGGCGGTTCCGTTGCAGGTCCTTACCTTAATAAGATGGTGGCAAGCCCATTAGTATCACTTACAGACTTTGCACATACCTTCTTAGGCAAAAGAGCTCCGCTTCCGGTATACGTAGATGAGGAAGGTACAAAGTGTGAAGACTGCGAGATTATTAAAGACGGTAAACTCATAAGTTTCATGAATAACCGTGAAACTGCGGCACTTTACGGCCAGAAGCCATGCGGAAATGCAAGAGGTTATGCATTTACAGACGAACCGCTTGTACGTATGAGAAATACAACAATCTTACCTGGTAAGAGCAAATTGGAAGAGATGATTGCATCTGTTGAAGACGGATACTATCTTATCGAGAGTGGTAACGGTCAGGCAGATTACACGGGAGAATTCATCTTCGGTGTATCTGAAGGCTATGAAATAAAGAACGGTAAATTAGGACGTGCGCTTCTTGATACAACAGTTTCGGGAGTTGCCTTCGATATGTTAAAGACTGTAGATATGGTCGGAGACGAAGTCGTTTGGGCTAACTGGGGAACATGTGGTAAGAAGCAGCCTATGCCTGTAAGTATGGGCGGCCCGGCTTTAAGATGTAAGATTACGATAGGAGGTCGCTAATATGCAGAAGATAGATATGATAGCAACAACTGCTCTTGCAAAGCTTGTACAGGCAGGAACAGATAAGGCACAGTGCGTAGCGTGCATGTCCGAAAAGCGGGAATTCAACGTAGAAGGCGGCGAATTCTCATTATTTAGAACTCTTTTTAATACAGATATGACCCTTGTTGCATATAAAGACAACAAGAAAGGTACAGTTAAGATTAATAGCTTCTCCGATGAGGAAATTGACCGCGGTGTTAAGGAAGCTATGCAGGTTGCGGAAAGCTCCGCAGCAGACGAAGCATATGATATCGCACCTCGTCAGGATGAGAAGAATTTCAAAGACGGTATCGGCGAGCCTGATCTCGATAAGTTCTTTAAGCGCGTAACAGAGCTTGTAGATACGATAAAGAAAGAGTATCCGAAGATTAATATCGCACAGCTTATCGCAGCATATAACAATAAGTTTTATTGCTACCGCGATACAAACGGTACGAATATTACAGCCAATAACGGTACATATTCAATCTCTGTAGGTATGACAGCTGTTGATGGCGAGAAGGTAACATCCGCCAATTATTTTGGATTTACGACAACAGATCTTGAAACTCCGTTTATTGAGCAGGGTGGGGCAAGAAAGCGTATGGAAAAAACCATAAGCATCCTTGATGCTAAACCTCTTGACCATAAGTTTACGGGTACTATGGTAATGGCTGATGAGGCGCTTGGTGAGTTTATGTACTTCCTTATCGATAATTATATTGAAAGTGAAGTTATAAAAGATAAGACAAGCCAATGGTATGGTAAGCTTAATGAAAAGGTTGCAGACGAGAAGCTTACGGTTAAGCTTTCTGTAAATGACCCTCGTATCGTATCGAAGGACCGTTTTACCTCGGACGGATACGTTGCGGAAGATGTAACGCTTATTGATAAGGGTGTTATTAAGCAGTATTTCATCGATACATATACAGCAAATAAGAGCGGATTCCCGGTATGTAAGAACGATTCATACAATATGATTATAGAACCTGGTAACACATCTTATGACGATATGATAAAGGATATCAAGGAAGGTATCATAGTTGGTATGTTCTCAGGCGGATATCCGAATGTTGACGGAGAATTCTCCGGTGTTGCAAAGAACAGCTTCTATATCAAGGACGGCAAGATTGCAGGTCCTGTATCGGAAGCTATGATTAACGGTAACTTAGGCGATATCTTTAATAATATCCGTGCCGTATCAAAGGAAGTAGGAACAGACGGATCAGCCGTAGTACCGGCTATGGCATTTGACGGTGTAGTTGTGTCAGGTAAGTAATTTGATTTAAATCATAAAGGACTATTTATGGAAAAACAGATCACAAAGCAGGAGAAAATCCTTAACGATGCATTTCAGCATGGCCGCGACTGTATATGGTCGGGCGAATATGACCGTGCGATACATATCTTTGAAGAGTGTATGGCGCAGTTTGCGACCATGGATAATTATGTAATGTATGTGCGCGCCCTAAGTGCGCTCGGAACAATTTTTAAGGAAATTGGTAGCCGTGATATGGCTATGGATTGTTATCTTCGCGGAATCAAATATATCCGTGATCATAATCTTCCATCGCTTGGTGGTCTGTTTTACCAAAATGTCGGAAACTGTTTCTTTGAACTTAAGGATTTTAAGAGAGCTAAGGAACTGTTTAAACTCGGAGAAGATGCTTTAAGTGAAGATGAGATAGTAGATTCGGATCGCCACAGGCAGTGGTTACTCATTGCTTATCTTAATATAGGCGTATCCAATATTCATCTTAATGAATACGAAGAAGCTAAAAAATACATGGAACTTGCAGAGAAAATACTTCCGCTTGAAAAGAGTCCCGAGTATTTCATTCCGGTGCTTGAAACGATTAAGTCCTTTATAAAACTTAAAGAAGGCGATAAGGATTATCTTACAAATAAGCTTGATTATATGTTTGACGCTTTAAAGGTTTCACAGGAGACACCGTCCGACTTTAGTTTTACAGTAAATGAAATGGTTTCGCTTTTGCTTGAAGCGCAGCGTTACGATGATCTTTTGAGAGTTATACAGTACTTCGAATCTGTTGTTGAGAGGTTAAACCTTCCACTTATGCGACTCGAAACGGCAGAAATGTACATGTTATATTACAAAGCAATTGGAGAACATGCAAAATACGAAGAAATGTGCGTGAAGCACGCGCAGTACTGCGAGCAGCTAAGCGTAAGTGAGCGTGAGGAGAAAATTCGTGCATTAAACGTTAAGGTAGAGCTCGAAGAAATCAGAAATCGTATCTCGGATGATAAGGATAAGTCGGGAATAGATGGTCTTACAAGACTCGGCAATCGTCATGCGATGGTCAAGATGAGTAATGAGCTTATAGATGAGTGCGTGGCAACAAATGATTACGTACTCGTAATGATAACCGATGTGGACTGCTTTAAAGAATATAATGATACCTACGGACACGTCGGCGGAGACAGTGTTCTTCGTCAGGTTGCGGACATTATAAGCGGCGCAGTTAAAAGAATCGGAAATGTTTTCAGATTCGGCGGCGATGAATTCGTAGTTGTTGTAAAGACGTCTGATGATAAGCAGGGGGAACTTCTCGCCACAAGAATACGAAATGCGTTACAGCACCTTGCAATAAAGAACGAGAACTCGACGGTTAAGTCCACGCTTACGCTTTCAATAGGTGGCTTTATTACAAAGAATGCGGGCGATTATTCGTTGGATGAGCTTTTGGAACGTGCGGACGAAGCACTTTACAAAGTAAAAGAAAACGGAAAGAACGATTATCATATAATTAAAGATAGTGATATTAAGGATATTAAGGAGTAATTTATGGGCAAATTTAAGGAATTACTTGCCGAAAAAGGGAAATTAAGACATTTTATCAGAGGTTTTGAATCTTTGGCAAAATGGGTAGTAATCTCTGTGACACTTGGTTCTGTTATAGGAACAATTGCTGCGGGATTTTTATATGCGATAGGATTCGTCACGGAGTTTAGATTAAGCCATAGTTTCATGGTTTTATTCTTACCTTTGGGCGGATGCCTTATTGTATTTTTATACCAGGTATTCAAAAAGTCTGATGATACCGGAACTTCGCAGGTTTTACAGTCGATAAGGGAAGGTAATAAGATTAAAATCTATCTTGCACCGCTTATTCTTATCTCAACTGTAATTACGCATGCATTCGGTGGTTCTGTAGGTCGTGAAGGTGCGGCACTGCAGTTTGGCGGAAGTATAGGTAACTTCCTCGGTGAAAAATTACGTGTGTCGAAGGACACGGTAAAGATTATAACAATGGCCGGAATGGCGGGCGCTTTTGCCTCGCTTTTCGGAACTCCGCTTGGTGCGGCAATCTTTGCGATTGAAGTTTCGATGATCGGTATCATGCATTATTCCGCATTGGTGCCGTGTATCTTAACTGCATATTTTTCGCATTACATTACAATCCTTTGGGGAATGCAAAAGGTACATGTTCCGCATCCGGTAACTGTTGTGCCTTCGATGTATTCGCACAATGCGTATTTTGCGATACTTCTCGGTGTTGTTTCTGCAATGGCAGGTATATGCTTCATTCTTGTAATGAAGTATACACATAAGCTTTATCATAAGTTCTTTAAGAATGCGTATGTAAGGGTTATAGCAGGCGGTGTATTGGTTGCGTTTCTTGCATCACTTCTTCATACGCAGGACTACATCGGTCTTGGCGAGAATGTGATTCGCTCGGCATTCGAAGAGCCGGCGGTTTGGTATGCATTTCTTTTGAAAATGATATTTACGGCGTTAACCCTTGAAGCAGGCTTTAAGGGTGGCGAGATTGTACCGACGTTATTTATCGGTGCGACTCTCGGTTCAATGATTGCATCTTTGATAAATATGCCGATAGGTCTTTGTGCAGCTTGCGGTATGATAGGTATGTTTGTTGCAGTAACAAATACACCTATAGCTTCACTTGTGCTTGCACTTGAAATGTTCGGACACGAAGGAATTCCGTACTTTGCGGTGGTTATCGCGGTAAGTTATTTGATTTCGGGTTACTTTAGTCTTTATAACGCGCAGCAGATAACATTCAGCAAATATACTTTGTCAGATCATATAAGAAAAAATAAGGAATGAATTGAAAATGTTTAAATAAATAAAACACTGATTAATCATAAATTATGAGTATTCTTACTATGAATGTAAATGTATTACGGAGGGATTTTAAAATGGCAAAGAACAAAGAAAAGAAAGTTAAACAGTCCAAAGCACCAGAGGTAAAGAACGGCGGAAAGAAGCATATAAGCAGACAGCTTTTATCAGTGCTTGTGCCGATGGTTGCAGTAGCAATGATTGCATTGACTATCTTTTTATCTTTACGTGCGAAGAGCATAATTCAGGATTTGGCTGTTGATGGATTAAACGAAGCATCAAAGGCCAATCAGAAAGATATCTCAGCGATGATGACTAATATGATTAAGTACTATGACGGTACTGCAGATGTTATTCAGAAGTCATCATACAGAAAAGAATCGGATATCTATTTTGCGCTTTTACCTGGTATGGATGAGTATCCGAATATAGTTATCGATGTATATGTAGCTATGGAAAACGGAGCATTCTACGACGGCGGCGGCTGGGAACCAGATGAAAGCTACGATCCGACCACAAGAGAGTGGTACAAAATAGGTATGCAGTCCGACAGTATCGTTTTAACAACTCCTTCTGTTGATGCAACAACAGGTGAGCTTTGCGTATGCGGTGCAAGAAAGATTACACTTATAAACGGTATGGAAGGTGTATTTTCTACAGATATCGTTGTTTCGGGTATTTCGGACGAGATTTCCGCATTTAAGCCTATGGGAAAGGGCGGAACAATGATGTTTGCAGGAGATATGGTCATTGCACATTCCAACAAGGATTACGTAGGACAGTTCGTAAATGATATTACAGACGATAAGCTCCTTACAAACATTTACAATTATCAGGACAAAGCTAAAGAAGATGATGTAAACATCGTAAAGGGCAAAGGTGGTACAGAGTACTATGTTACTTATGCAAACGTTGAAGGAACAGATTGGGTACTTGCAACATATATTAAGAAAAACGATGTATTGTCCGCAATGCAGCAGTTCATTTTGATAAGTATCGGTTTTGCTGCTATTGTAATTATTGTAATTACTCTTGTTCTTATGACAGTTATTAAGAGAAGAATTACAAAGCCGGTTACAAAGCTTACAGATAATATCGTTCGTATCGCAGAAGGCGATTTCTCAACAGATATCGAACTTGACGGAAGCATGAACGAGATTGGTGTGATGAACCAGAAGATGCATGATTACGTAGTAAAGATGCGTGAATCTATGGGTAATATGAAGTCCATTACTTCAAGACTTACCACAGAAGCAGGAAACTCACGTGATGCATCAAGAAATCTTAATAAGCAGGCTGATGAGCAGTCACTTGCAATGCAGCAGATTCGTGGCGCTATGGACGGTATGGCTGATGCGGTAACAGAGCTTGCATCAAATGCTACGGTTCTTGCTCAGGAAGTAAGTGAACTTAACGATAAGTCACAGGTTACAAGAAATACAATGGGCGTTCTTGTTGAAAAAGCTAAGAACGGTCAGAAGGATATGGACAAGGTTAAGGAAGGAATGCAGAAGGTTGCAGAGTCAATGGAGAGTATGAACGAAGTCGTTGCATCCGTTGATGAATCAGCTAAGCAGATTAACCAGATTATCGATATTATTAGTTCGATTTCGGGACAGACAAATCTTCTTTCACTTAACGCATCTATTGAAGCTGCCCGTGCGGGTGATGCAGGACGTGGCTTCGCAGTAGTTGCAGGAGAAATCGGTTCACTTGCACAAAACAGTGCCGATTCGACTCAGCAGATTGCAGATATCGTTAAGCAGATTACAGAAGAGATTAAGCAGCTTTCAGCTAAGTCTGAAGAAAATAAGATAAGCATCCAGGAGAATGTTGACGCAGTTAATACAGCAGGTGCTACATTCGAAGAAATCTTTAAGAGCCTAGACGATGCAAGAGCAATCGTAGCCGAGGTTATCGACAAGGTAGGTAAGGTTGATGATATCGCAACATCAGTTGCAGCTATTTCTGAAGAGCAGTCAGCTTCTACAGAAGAAGTAAATGCTACAACAACAAATCTTGCTTCATCGGCAGAGGCTGTAGCAGACAGTTCTCACGGTATGGATGAGTCAGCAACGACCGTATCTGAGTCAGCAGACGAGATCGGAGCATTCATCAATACATTTAAGATTTAATAAGCTCTGATTTTAAATCAATAAATTTTGGCAGGGGTGGATAAAGCCCCTGCTATTTTTTTTTATGGCTTTTTTAAAGGCGGCGCAGTTTGACTATTTACTAAAAATATGGTAAAATTTCAACTTGTAGGATTATACGTAAACGTGGGTTTAGATAACCTTAATTTACGCCTATGAATAAATTAAAGGAGTGGAATTTTTCCTAATGGACGATGGCAGTCGAGCGCCCTATTACGTGGCGGTCATATTACTATTATTAGCGTCTTTTTTTGCAGTAGCTGAGACGGCTCTTGCTTCTGCATCAAGAAACAAAATCAAGGTTCTTGTTGATCGTGGTGATTCACGTGCAAGAAAAGCTCTATATCTTATGGACCATTTTGATGAGGCGGTAAGTACATTACTTATTTGTACAAATATAGTCCATATATCTACCGCAGCAATTGTCACAAAGGCTGTTGTAAGATCGTTTGGTCTTAGCGCAGTATCCATAAGTACTATTGTGACTACAATTGTTGTCTTTTTCTTCGGCGAAATGTTACCTAAGAGCATAGCGAAAAAGTATAGCGAAAGCCTGCTTTTATCTACTGCATTCTTCGTAAGAATGTTTATGTATATATTTGCACCTATAGCTCGTGTACTTACGAAGATCGGTCAGGCGGTATCCGGTATTACGAAGGGTGACCCTGAAGTATCCGTTACCGAAGATGAGCTTTATGACATGATTGAAGACATGGAAGAGCAAGGACACATAAACGAAGATCAGTCGGATCTTATTTCATCTGCGCTTTCATTCGGCGATGTTACCGTAGAAAGTATTCTTACGCCTAGAGTAGACCTTATGGCGATAGATGTGGATGATAAGCCTGAAAGCATCTACAATTTTATTAAGAAACAGAATCACAGCCGTATCCCGGTATACAAGGATACGACAGACAATATAATCGGCATCTTGCAGATAAGAAAATACTTAAAGGCATATGTCGAGACTAAAAAGCTTCCAAATAGTAAAGCTTTTAAGGCGTTGCTTGACGAAGTGTACTACACGCCTATGACTACTAAGATAGATGAGCTTTTGCCTCTTTTATCACAGAAAAAGACAAATATTGCGGTTGTAACGGATAACTTCGGCGGAACACTTGGTATTGTTACAATCGAGGATATTTTGGAAGAGCTTGTCGGCGAGATCTGGGATGAAGATGATGTAATCGAGTCCTCAATCGAAGAGATAAGCGAAAACGTATATATAGTTGACGCGGATGAAACCGTCGGAGACCTTTTTGATGAAATCGGATTTGAAGACCCTGAAGAAGACGAGAGATTTATGAATCTTTTGGTTAGTGAATGGGCATATGAGCATTTCCCTGAGATACCGAATGCGGGCGACGGCTTCGAGTACAACGGTCTCCAGGTAAATGTGCAGGAAATTAAGCATAACAGAATCATTAGGGTTCGCGTTATCGTTCCGAAGATTGAGTCTACGGAAGGAGGCGAGGAATAATGGCTATGTATTTTGTTATAGCAGGCCTTGTGGCTTGCGTAATCCTTTCCGCGTTTTTCTCAGCATCGGAGATCGCTTTTTCCTCGGTTAATACCGTGCGTCTTGAAAACGACGCGAAGGAGGGAAAGCGCCTGGCAAAGATTGCTCTTTGGGTTTCGGAGCGATTCGATGATGCGTTAAGTACGATTCTTATCGGTAATAACTTAGTTAATATCGCGGCATCGTCACTTGCCACAGTTCTCGTGATTTTAGTTACGGGTGATGATAAGTATAACTTCGTTGCGACGATTATTCTGACCATAGTTGTTATAATCTTTGGCGAGACTATTCCGAAGATTACGGCGAGAAAGAATGCCAATAGATACTCGGTATTTGCGGGCGGAATCATTAGATTTTTAATGATTTTATTCTTCCCGATAGTTAAGACCATTGTGCTTTTAATAAATCTTATTACTCGCGGCATGAAGAAAGTTGAAGACGATGATGAGTCGGTCGAAGAATTACAGTCTATAATCGAGACTGCGGAAGGCGAGGGAGTCCTTGATAAGGACAGAACCGAGCTTGTGCAAAATGCGATTGATTTCGACAATATAAGCGCTTACGAAGTTATGACGGCGCGTGTTGATATGGATGCTATCGATATCGAGGATTCGTACGAGAATATCATTAAGTTTATACATGATACACCGTATACGAGATTGCCGGTTTATGAGGGTACCCGCGATCACATAATCGGTATCGTGCATTTAAATAAGCTTCTTAAAGCATTGGCGGAGAATCCTGATGCGGATATTCGTTCTCTTATGTACAAGCCTTGCTACGTATATAAGACAATGAAGCTCCCGAAGGTTTTGCAGACCCTTCGTGATGCGAAGCAGCATTTGGCTATAGTTTCAGATGAATACAGCGGAACTCTTGGCGTAATCTCTATGGAAGATGTTTTAGAGCAGCTTGTAGGTGATATCTGGGACGAAAGCGATGAGGTTGAGCGCGATTTAGTTAAGCGCTCGGACAATGAGTTCATGATAGATGGCGATATGGTTATATCGGACTTTATCGAGCTTGTGGGCTTATCTGAAGATGAATTCGACTGCGAGTCGGATACGGTCGGAGGATTTGTTATAGAAACTCTCGGCACATTCCCGAAAAAGGGTGATAAGGTCGAGTACGAAAATATTACCTTTAAGGTATCGAAGATGATTGAGCGAAGAGTTGATAAACTTATCGTTAAAATCGATCCTAAGGTAGATAACGAGAAGGAAGACTAGTTAGGTTTATTTTGCATTCAGGTTATTCTAGGGGTTATTTGGGGCGAAAATCATATTCATAGGAGTTGCGTTATGAGCAAATACGTAATGGCGCTAGACGCCGGAACAACAAGTAACAGATGCATTTTATTTGATGAAAAATGCAACATCGTTTCGATGGCCCAGAAGGAATTTACGCAGATTTTCCCAAAGCCGGGACTTGTTGAGCATGATGCGAACGAGATCTGGTATACGATGTCGGGTGTGGCTGTTGAAGCAATGCAGAAAGCCCGCGCAAAGGCTGAGGATATCGCTGCAATCGGTATCACGAATCAGCGCGAGACAACTATCGTATGGGATAAGAAAACGGGCGAACCGATCTGCAATGCTATCGTATGGCAGTGCAGAAGAACAGCAGATTATTGCGATTCATTGAAAGAAAAAGGCTTAACCAGGTTTTTCAGGGAAAAGACCGGACTTGTAATTGATGCATATTTTTCCGGTACAAAGCTTCGCTGGATACTGGAAAATGTCCCGGACGCAAGAAAGCGTGCCGAAGCAGGCGAGCTTTTATTCGGAACTGTTGAAACCTGGCTTATTTATAAGCTTACAGGTGGAAAGGTTCATGTAACCGATTATTCAAATGCATCAAGAACGATGTTATTTAATATTAACACTTTACAGTGGGATGATGAAATCTTGGAGATGTTCAATATCCCTAAGTGTATGTTACCTAAGCCTGTATCCAATTCAGAAATCTACGGATACACTGAAGAATCGCTTTTTGGCGGACCGATTCCTATAAGCGGTGCCGCAGGCGACCAGCAAAGCGCGCTTTTTGGTCAGACTTGTTTTGATGAAGGTGATGTAAAAAATACTTACGGTACAGGTGGATTCTTACTTATGAATACCGGCGAGAAGCCTGTATTTTCGAATCATGGCCTTGTTACAACAATAGGCTGGGGAATTAACGGTAAGATGACATATGCATTAGAAGGTTCGGTATTCGTTGCAGGTGCCGCTATTCAGTGGCTTCGTGACGAGATGAAACTTATAGATAATGCCGCAGAGTCGGAGAATCTTGCGATGGAAGTGCCTGATACTAACGGATGCTATGTAGTTCCTGCATTTACGGGACTTGGTGCGCCGTACTGGGATCAGCACGCAAGAGGCGCGATCGTCGGACTCACACGTGGTGTTAACAGAAACCATATAATAAGAGCAACTCTTGATTCAATTGCATATCAGACAAATGATGTTTTGGAAGCTATGTGCAAGGATACGGGAAGAAAGCTTAGATCTTTAAAGGTTGACGGCGGAGCTTCTCAGAATAATTACCTTGTAAAGACACAGGCAGATATCTCAAACGCTCCGGTTATGAGACCGGAATGCGTAGAGACTACAGCTATGGGTGCTGCATATCTTGCGGGCCTTGCGGTAGGATATTACAAGAGCATGGAAGATATCAGAGAAAACTGGATGCTTGATACGGAGTTCGTACCTTTGATTTCCAAGGAAGAGCGCGAAGAGCGTATCAAGGGTTGGAAGAAGTCCGTTGCATGTACATACGGATATGCGAAGACGGAGGGTTAATATATGGATACAGATGTAATTATTATCGGTGGCGGTGTCACAGGTTGTGCAATCGCCAGATACCTTTCAAGATATGATGTAGATGCGCTCGTTTTAGAGCGTAACGAAGATGTATGTACGGGAACTTCAAAAGCGAATAGCGGTATCGTACATGCGGGATTTGATGCGAAGGAAGGTTCGCTTAAGGCTCGCCTTAATGTAGAAGGTAACCGCCTTATGGAAGACCTTTCAAAAGAACTTGATTTTCATTTTAAGAGAAACGGTTCACTTGTTTTATGTAATGATAAAAACGATCTTCCAAAGATTGACGAATTAAAGGCACGCGGCGAAAGAAACGGTGTTACGGGATTAAAGGTAATTGATAGAGATGAGCTTTTAAAAATGGAGCCTAATATCTCTGAATCCGCGGTGGGAGCTTTGTACGCACCTACAGGCGGAATTGTCGATCCGTTTATGTTAACCATTGCTTTGGCGGAGAATGCATGCGATAATGGCATCGCTTTTTCCTTTAATAAGAGCGTGGAAAATATTCGTAAGATAGACGGTGGATATGAAGTAGTTACTAATGCGGGAACTTACACAGCTAAGGTTGTAATAAACGCCGCAGGTGTATATGCCGACAAGATCCACAATATGGTAAGCGCTGAAAAGATAAATATCGTAGCACGTAAGGGTGAGTATTTCTTACTTGATAAGTCTGCAGGTAATCATGTACATTCAACGATTTTCGGACTTCCGACTGCATATGGTAAGGGAATTTTGATTTCTCCTACTGTACACGGTAATTTACTTGTAGGACCTACGGCGACGGATATCGACGATAAAGAAGGAACCGAGACTACGGCAAGCGGTCTTAACGAAATTCGAGGCAAAATCGCTGACCGTGCGGTTAACGTACCGATGAATACGGTTATTACATCATTTACAGGCCTTCGTGCTCATGATGACAAGGGCGACTTCATAATCGAAGAAGTTAAAGATGCGCCGGGGTTTATAGATGTTGCGGGTATTGAGTCTCCGGGACTTTCATCTGCACCGGCAATCGGAATTATGGTATCAGATATGGTACGTGATATGCTTTCTTTGGAAGAGAATAAAGCCTATAATCCGGTACGCAAGGGAATTTTAAAGCCGTTTGAATTAAGCGATAAAGAACGCGATGAGTTAATCAAAGAAAATCCTGCATATGCAAGAGTTATCTGCAGATGCGAGATGATAACTGAAGGCGAGATTATAGATGCACTTACAAGAATTTTGCCGGCACGTTCTTTAGATGGTGTTAAGCGTCGTGTACGTGCGGGTATGGGTAGATGTCAGGGCGGCTTTTGTTCGCCGCTTGTAATGCGCCTTATATCGGAGCACACGGGTATTCCGATGGAAGAGGTTACGAAGTTTGGAGGTAATTCCAAGCAGATACTCGGAACCATTAAAGACGAACTATAGAGAGATTTGTGATAGCCTTGGGGAAGGCGTGGGAGTTTACAAGTCGAGAATATAGGGAGGTCATACATGAATATAGATCTTTTGATAGTAGGCGGTGGTCCTGCAGGTCTTGCTGCAGCGGTATCTGCGTACGATAACGGAATTAAAGATATACTTATTTTAGAGCGAGATATGTTTCTTGGCGGAATTTTGAATCAGTGTGTTCATACGGGATTTGGTCTTCATACATTTAAGGAAGAGCTTACAGGTCCTGAATATGCTGATAGATATATTAAAATGGCAAAAGAGCGTAAGATCGCATATAAATTAAACACTATGGTTACCGACGTAAAGGGCGGTGACGGAGTAGTGCATGTTACAGCATCCAATGAAATCGATGGTGTAATGAATATTGATGCGCGTGCGGTAATCCTTGCTATGGGTTGCCGTGAAAGACCTAGAGGCGCAATGAATATTCCGGGCAAGCGTCCTGCAGGTATTTTTACAGCGGGTACGGCGCAGCGTCTTGTAAATATCGAAGGATATTTACCGGGACGTCGTGTGGTTATTTTGGGATCCGGTGATATAGGATTAATTATGGCACGTCGAATGACATTAGAAGGTGCCAAGGTATTAGCGGTTGTTGAGATTAAAGAAAAGTCGGGCGGTTTGGTAAGAAATATTGAGCAGTGCTTACATGACTTTGATATTCCGCTTTTACTTAGTCATACAGTTACAAATATCGAGGGTACCGACAGAGTTACAGGTGTTTCGGTATCTAAGGTAGATGATAAAATGCAGCCGATTCCGGGAACGGAAACTCATTACGACTGCGACACGCTTCTTTTATCCTGCGGACTTATTCCTGAAAACGAATTAACAGTCGGTGCGGGAGCTGAAATGGATGATAAAACAAGAGGTCCTAAGATGGACGAACATTTAATGACTACAATTCCGGGCATTTTTGCCTGCGGAAATGTTGCTCACGTTCACGACCTTGTTGATCATGTATCTGAAGAAGCGGAAAAAGCCGGTATTAATGCGGCCAATTACATAAAGGAGGGCAAATAATGGAAAGAGATATCATATGCATTGGTTGCCCTAAGGGGTGTAATGTTCATGTAGAATTCGAAGGCGATAAGGTATTATCCATCACGGGTAACACATGTAAGCGTGGCGAGGATTACGTGAGAAATGAGATCACAAATCCTATGCGAATGGTTACATCAATCGTACCTGTAGTGGGAGGAAAAATTGCCGCAGTTTCTGTAAGAACAAGATCCGACATACCAAAGAGCAAGATTTTCGATGTAACACGCGAACTTGCTAAGGTAAAAGTTAATGCACCTGTTGAAATTGGAAGCGTTATTATAAAAAATGTTGCCGATACGGGAGTTGATATTATAGCAACCAAGAGTGTGACCGAGGCAGAATAATATTGGGGTTTTCCACTGATGTTATTATTATCACATTGACCATAATAACTTTAGGAGGGTGTTTAAAGAATGGAAGTTATCATCACAGGCGAAAGCCTGACACTTGACGAGGTAGTTGCGGTTGCGCGTAACGGAGCAAAGGTTAGCCTTTCAGATAAGGCTAAGGAGAACGTACTTCGTTCAAGAAAAGTAGTAGACGAGATAATCGAGGAGAAGCGCGTTGTATATGGTGTTACAACAGGTTTTGGAAGCTTCTGCAATACAGTTATCCCTACAGAAGAATCTAAGAAATTACAGAAGAACTTAATTGTCACTCACGCAGTAGGTGCGGGCGATCCGTTCCCTGAAGATGTTGCAAGAACAGTTATGTTACTTCGTGTAAATAACCTTGCAAAGGGATTCTCAGGTATCCGTATGGAGACTTTGGAAACACTTATCGCAATGTTAAATAACGGTGTTACACCGGTTATCCCTGAGAAGGGTTCACTCGGAGCATCAGGCGATCTTGCGCCTTTATCTCATATGGTTTTACCTATGCTTGGTCTTGGTGAAGCTTGGTTTAAGGGCGAGAAGATGACAGGTGCCGAAGCTATGAAGAAGGCAGGCGTTCCTGTAATCGAGCTTACAGAAAAAGAAGGTCTTGCATTAATCAACGGTACACAGGTAATGAACGCAGTAGGCGCTCTTACAATGTACGATGCATTAAACCTTGTAAAGGTTGCCGATATCGCAACAGCTATGTCTTTCGAGGCACAGCAGGGTGTAATCGATGCATTGCAGCCACGTATGCATACAGTACGTCCTCATAAGGGACAGATTGATTCTGCTGCTATTATGGCACATTTACTTGAGGGTTCAAAGAACGTAACTCATCAGGCAGAAATAAAAGTACAGGATGCTTACGCTCTTCGTTGCGCTCCGCAGGTGCACGGTGCATCAAAGGATGCAATTAATTACGTAAAAGAACAGATTGAAATAGAAATGAACTCAGTAACAGATAACCCAATTATCTTTGCTGACACAAAGGAAGGAATCTCCGGCGGTAACTTCCACGGACAGCCGATGGCTTTATCATTCGACTTCCTTGGAATCGCTTTATCAGAGCTTGCAAATATCTCAGAGCGTAGACTCGAGAGACTTGTAAACCCTGCACTTTCAGGACTTCCGGCATTCCTTGTTGAAAACGGTGGTGTAAACTCAGGATTCATGATTGTTCAGTATTCTGCAGCTTCACTTGTATCAGAAAATAAGGTACTTGCTCATCCTGCATCTGTTGACTCTATTCCGTCATCAGCTAACCAGGAAGACCACGTATCAATGGGTACAATCGCAGCTAGAAAGGCTAACACGATTATGAAGAACCTTCGTCGTGTACTTTCAATGGAATTAATGTGCGCATGCCAGGCAATCGACCTTCGCGGTGATAAGGGCATGGGTCTTGGTACAAAGCCTGCATACGATGTAATCAGAAAGGTTTGCCCTCATCTTGATGAGGATAGACCGCTTTACGGCGATATCAATGCTTGCGAGAACGTAATCATTGACGGAACACTTGTTAATGCAGTAGAGAACAAGGCAGGAAAGATTCAGTTTTAAATTGGGGGATTAAAAATGCTTACAAACACACAGATCGGTGAAGCAATGACGATTAAGCTCGATCCGGTACTTCCTGAGTATCCGACCTTCGACCCAAACATTCGTCGTGCACCAAAGAGAGAATTAACATTAAATACAAGAGAGATTAAGCTTGCAGTTAAGAACGCACTTCGTTATGTACCGGAGTGTCTTCACGAGCAGCTTGCTCCTGAATTCTTAGAGGAGTTACTTACAAGAGGACGTATCTACGGATACAGATTTATGCCAAAGGAGAGAATCTACGGTAAGCCGATAGATGAATATAAGGGCAACTGTATCGAGGGTAAAGCTTTCCAGGTTATGATCGACAATAACCTTGATACGGAAGTTGCGCTTTATCCTTATGAACTCGTTACATACGGCGAGACAGGTCAGGTATGCCAGAACTGGATGCAGTATCAGTTAATTAAGAAATACTTAGAGCAGTTAACAGATGAGCAGACGCTCGTTATGATGAGCGGTAACCCATTAGGACTTTTCCGTTCACACAAGACATCTCCTCGTGTAACTATAACAAACGGCCTTATGGTTGGTATGTTTGACGACCCTGAGACATGGGCTAAGGCTACAGCAATGGGATGTTCATCATACGGACAGATGACAGCCGGCGGTTGGATGTACATCGGACCACAGGGTATCGTTCACGGTACATTCAATACAATCCTTAATGCAGGAAGACTTAAACTCGGTATACCACAAGATAAGGACTTAACAGGACATTTATTTGTAACTTCAGGTCTTGGTGGAATGAGCGGTGCTCAGCCTAAGGCTATCGAAATCGCTAAGGGTGTAGGTATCGTAGCCGAAGTTGATATGAGTAGAATCAAGACTCGTCATGATCAGGGTTGGGTATCTTTAATTGCTGAAAGTCCTGAAGAAGCATTTAAGACAGCTAAGGAATACTTAGACAAGAAAGAGTCTATTTCTATTGCATTCCACGGTAACGTAGTAGATCTTTTGCAGTATGCTGTTGACAACAATATTCATATCGATCTTTTATCAGATCAGACATCATGTCACGTTCCGTATGATGGAGGATATTGTCCTGAGGGCATTACTTTTGAAGAGAGAACAGAGCTTTTAAGAACAGATAAGCATAAATTCATCGAGCTTGTAAATAAGACTCTTGTTCATCATTATCATTTAATTAAGACATTAACAGAGCGTGGAACATATTTCTTCGATTACGGTAACTCTTTTATGAAGGCTGTATTCGATGCAGGCGCTAAGGATATCGCTAAGAATGGTGTAGATACATCTGAAGGATTTATCTTCCCTTCATATGTAGAAGATATCATGGGACCTATGTTATTCGATTATGGTTATGGTCCGTTCAGATGGTGCTGCTTATCAGGAAAGCCTGAAGATCTTCATAAGACAGATGCAGCAGCTATGGATGTAATCGATCCTAACCGTCGTGGTCAGGATAGAGATAACTATATCTGGATTCGTGACGCTGAGAAGAATAAACTCGTTGTAGGTACACAGTGCCGTATCCTTTATCAGGATGCTTACGGACGTCGTGATATCGCTCTTAGATTCAATAAGATGGTTCGTGACGGTGAGATCGGACCTGTAATGCTTGGTCGTGACCATCACGATACAGGTGGTACAGATTCACCATACAGAGAGACATCCAATATCTACGATGGTTCAAATATCACTGCAGATATGGCTGTTCAGTGTTATGCAGGTAACGCAGGCCGCGGTATGAGCTTAGTTGCTCTTCATAACGGTGGTGGTGTAGGTATCTCTAAGGGTATCAACGGTGGATTTGGTCTTGTACTTGACGGATCTGAGCGTGTAGATGAGATCTTAAATAAGGCTATTCCGTGGGATACAATGATCGGTGTTGGTAGACGTAACTGGGCCAGATGTGAGCATTCAATCGAGACAGCTGCAGAATACAACAAGATTACAAACGGAACAGATCATATTACAATACCTTACATTGCATCTGATGATCTTATCGACAAGGTATGTAAGGATAAAGGAATAAACTAATATGAAAACTATTATTATACATGCATCACAGCTTGTAACCTGTAAGGGCGGCGTAAAGTACGGCAAGGCAATGTCTGACATCGGTGTGATTGAAGACGGTGCGGTGGTATACGATAACGGTATCATCGAGTTTGTCGGAACTACAGATGAAGTATTAAAGAAGTATTCTGATATAGGTTCATACGAAGTAATTAACGCTGACGGTAAGGTTGTTATGCCGGGATTCGTTGATTCCCATACACACTTTATTTTCGGCGGTTACAGAGCAGATGAGTTTTCATGGCGCTTAAAAGGCGACAGTTATATGTCTATTATGGAGCGAGGCGGCGGTATCGCCTCGACCATGAAGGCAACCCGTGAGGCTTCTTATGCAGAGCTTTATAAGGAAGGTGTATCACGTCTTGACCGTATGATGACATACGGTGTAACAACCGTAGAAGGCAAAAGCGGCTACGGTTTAGACTGTGACACAGAGCTTCGTATGCTTCATGTAATGCGTGACTTAAATAAAGATCATGCGATAGATATAGTTCCTACTTTCCTGGGACCGCATGCTACTCCGCCTGAATACAAGGGTAGAAACATGGACTTTTTAAAGTATAATCTTGAAGAAGTTATGCCTAAGGTAAAGGAAGAAAATTTAGCAGAATTCGCTGATATCTTTACAGAGAAGAATGTATTCTCGATAGAAGAGTCGGAGTATTATTTAAAGGGTGCGAAGGACCTTGGCTTTAAGCTTAAGGTTCACGCAGATGAAATGTACGACCTTGGCGGTGCGGCAATGGCTGCACGTATGGGCGCACATTCTGCAGATCATCTTCTTATGGCAAGCGATGAGAGCATTGAAGCACTTTCTAAGAGTAATACGATTGCGACACTTCTTCCGGCAACTGCATTTTCACTCGGAGCAGAGTATGCAAGAGGCCGTAAGATGATTGACATGGGTGCGGCTGTTGCGATTGCATCGGATTATAATCCGGGAAGCTGTCATACTTGCTCGATACCTTTGATTATCGCGATTTCTTGCATCTATATGCATTTATCGATCGAAGAGGTTATAACGGCGCTTACGATTAACGGTGCGGCAGCAGTAGGACGTACTGATTCTATCGGAAGTATAGAGGAAGGCAAGAAGGCTGATATTATAATCTTAGAGAAGCCGTCGATTCATTTCTTACCGTATTGCACGGCAATGAATATCGTAGAGACGGTCATCAAGGATGGAATCGTTGTACGTGGCTAAGTAGTTGGATAGTCGCATGAAAAACTTGCGTTTTTCATGCGACTTTTTTATATTATTGTACATAGGGGGAGTGAGCACATGATTATCGACGATTTATTTGCGATGCAGGATACTAAGTATCGGGACTTTCAGAGTAAGTTAATTCCGACGGCGGATAAGGAGACGTTCATTGGGATTAGGACGCAGGCGCTTCGTGATTATGCGAAGAAGATGGTTAAGATGGGTGGATACGAAGAGTTTTTGTGTACGCTTCCGCATAAGTATTTTGATGAGAATCAGCTTCATGCGTTTATCTTAAGTGAGATTAAGGATTTTGATAAGTGTGTGGAGTATGTAGATGCATTCTTACCGTATGTAGATAACTGGGCGACATGCGACCAGATGTCTCCGAAGGTTTTTAAGAAGAATAGGGATAAGCTTTTACCTAAGATAAGAACATGGATTGCTTCAGATAAGACATATACGGTGCGATTCGGTATAGGTATGTTAATGCAGCATTTTCTCGATGATGACTTTAAGAAAGAGTATCTAGAGATGGTGTCTAAGATAAGGTCCGAAGAATACTACATCAATATGATGGTTGCCTGGTACTTTGCGACAGCATTAAGTAAGCAATACGATGCCACAATTCCATGTATCGAGAAGCGTGTACTTGATCCATGGACACACAAAAAAACCATTCAAAAGGCAATCGAGAGTTACAGAATAACCGATGAACAGAAAGAATATCTTAGGGGCTTGAGGTAGAGAGTTTATAAAAATTTAAGAAATGGAATTTGGACATCGGAAAATCGCTGAAAATTTTATATTTTTTTAATTGATTTCGGCACACGCGTTTTTTTATAATAGAGACGGTGCTACCAGATACGGTAGGCGGTTGCCCTCTGATTCAATTACAATTTGATTGTATACGAGAGGAGGTGATGCTGATGCTGACAATTGAAGCTCTTATAGCAGTTTTATCCCTTTGCATGACTTGCATGGGGTTAGGATATGCATTTGGCTTTAATGCCGGTAAAAATGCAAAAAAAGAATAACCGCCAACCCTAGCAAGTGAACGGTTATTCAAAACCAAAACTTTAGGGCAACCGTCTATCGGTAGCACCTTTTGTTAGTTGCATTGTACGGCAAAATATAAGAATTGTCAATGAGAATTTGGAAGAGGGATTGAATGATTATAACGGGTAAGTATTTTAACTTTGAATATAGTGAAAAGGATGCAGATATTGCAAATGAAGTCTTAACGGTTGCGGAAGAGACGTATGAATGCGTAGCTGCAAAGTTTTCGATACCAAAGGCAGAGTATCGCTTTAATTTTAAACTTTGTCCTGATGTTGAAGCTTATATAGAGGCAACAGGAAAAAGCAAAGAAAACTATGAATCGTGGATGGTAGGATTTGCGGATTATGCTAAGCGATTATTATGCATTTTGTCTCCACACGTTGTAGAAGATAGGGCCTACGATGATATGATTAAAGTCATAAGGCATGAAGTGGTGCATATTGTCTTTGATTCACTGGGAGATCCTGATGCAGCACCTATAGGTATAAGTGAAGGCGTTGCAGTATGGCTCGCGGATCAGATTGAGACAGAGTATCTTGAGTCAGAAAACTATCCAACGATGATAGGCCTTAATGATGAGGATTATTTTTATGATAATGACGGATATAATTATTCCGGAGCGTATATCAAGTTCCTTGTGGAAAAATTCGGAGCCGATGCGTTAAAACTAGTATATACAGGTGCAAAGCAGTTAGATGAATATTTATATCATGGCTTTGAGAAGGAAGCAATACTTGCAATTAAGAATTAGCGTGATTAATAATGGAAAGGGTAAAAATATGAGAATTATAGATTTAAATAACGAGCAGGTTGATGATATTGAAGAGCGCCTGGAAGATTTTGATGAGAAGTATATAACATACAAAATGGAAGGTTCTGTCAGAATCGGAATAGAGGAAGACGGAAAGCTTATTGCAGGTCTTGACGCTGTGGTTACGGCATTTAAGATTTTATATGTGTCGACGGTATTTGTTGATGAGAATTACAGAAGAAAAGGCGCCGGAGCCATGCTTATAAAAGAAATGGAGAAGCGTGCCAAAGCTATGGGCGTAAATACCATAAGACTTGATACATTCAGCTGGCAGGGTAAGGATTTCTACGAAGCACTCGGATATGAAGCGGTCGGACACTATGAAAATGCTGAAGATGGATATTCGGAGTACTTTTTCCTGAAGAAAATATAGATTTACAGGAGGTTTAATATGGGCGATAAGTATAATGATGCATTAAAGTTTTGGAACAGTGCATTTGAGATGGATGATAATGCGAAGGAACAGTATAAAAGAGAAGTTGATCCGGAGAAAGACTGGAAGGAGCTTGCTTCGTCAGAGAAGTTAAGAGACGTAATAATAGAGCAGTTGTCAAACAAGGCAAAAGTTCTTGATTATGGATGCGGTGAAGGCTGGGCAGGTATATCTTTACGTAAATCGGGATGTAAAGATGTAACTTGCGTTGATGTAGTGGAAAATGCGATAAAACTCACGGAGTTCTTTGAAGAAATATTCGATATTAGAGAAGGCTTTAAAGCAGAATGCGTTTCGAGCGATTGGATTAAGGAGACGGCAGTAGACGTATATGACGGAGTATTTTGCAGTAACGTTATAGACGTTTTACCTGAGGATGTAGCAAGTGTTATTATAGAAAACATTTCGCGAATCGCTGTTAAGGGTGCAAAGATAGTTATAGCTATGAATTATTACGCCGAGCTTAAGAGTAATTCGGAAAAGAACATGGAAGTTAAAAACGGAAATGAGTTATATGTGAATGGTATCTTGAGGCTTGTTTCAAGGACAGATGATGAGTGGAAGTCTATATTCGAAAAATACTTTGATGTTGAAAAGATAGAATACTTCGCATGGTCCGGCGAGACGGAAGAAAAGCGCAGAATCTTTATCATGAAGAACAGGTAGGAGTAGAGAATCATGGAGACGGAAAGACTTATTATAGATCATTTAATGGCGACGGATAAGGTCGATTACTTTAATAATATATCGCATGATAAGAAGGTTCTTGAGACGTTTGTCTGCACTTATGCGGAGACGCTGGATGACTTTGATTTTGAGAAGTACGTTGGACGCGATGATATATTTGCGATAAGATTAAAGGAAAGCGAAAAACTTATCGGTATCATCCTTTCCTTTGATGAAGAAGAGGAAGGTAGCTGCGAGATAGGATATGGAATAGGCTCAGCATACTGGGGCAAGGGCTACGGAACTGAGGCAGTAAGAGAATTTATAGAGTACCTTTTTAGGGAAAAGCTCATGAATAAGATATACGCCTCATTTTTTACAGGTAATGACGCCTCAAAGCACGTTATGGAAAAGTGCGGCATGGTTTATGACCACTTTAACGAGAAAGAGTTTGAATATCTCGGTGAGGAAAAAGACCTTACATATTATGTGTTGCAAAGACCATAAGGCGTGAATAGATGTAATGATATTAAAGGTGAAATAAGATATGGCATATAAGAATATAATGTTTGATCTTGACGGAACACTTACGGATTCGTCGGAAGGCATAAATAAAAGCGTGTTATACGTTTATGATAAGATGGGGATTGCCCCACCGTCAAAGGAAGAACTTAGAACTTTTATCGGACCGCCTTTGGGGGACAGTTTTACAAGACACGGCATTGCGGAAAGTGACAGAGATAAGTGCGTTGCAATCTTCAGGGAACGCTATAATACAATAGGCAAGTTTGAAAATGTTCCGTATCCCGGTATGATAGAACTGCTTGAAAGACTTAAAAACGCAGGCTTTAAACTATACGTTGCAACTTCAAAGCCGGAAAAGACAGCTCTTGAGGTGCTTTCACACTTCGATATGGTTAAGTACTTTGATGAGATAGCCGGAGCGACAATGGATAGAAGTCGTGAGAAGAAGGAAGATGTAATTGCATATCTTCTTGAAAAAACAGGCGGAAATAAAGATAGTGTTGTTATGATAGGAGACTCTATTTATGACGTTGTCGGAGCAAAAGAGTTTGGAATTCCTTGTATTGGTGTAAGTTGGGGATTCGGTGATCTTATCGAAATGAAATCCGGCGGCGCAGTAGCGATAGTAGACACCATGGATGAGCTTTTTGATGCGCTTAATCGATAGTCGGAAAGTAGCAAATAAAGTAGCAAAAAGAGTAGCAAAAACATTAATGGATAGCAGAGGGCGTTAGAGTAATGATTAGGGTATTGTTTATCTGTTGGAGCAAGAGATTTCAGTAAAGCAGAAAATCTTGAAAATATAGCATTTTGAAGATTTATCAAACGGATTTACACCCCGTTTACACCTTTTGAAGGTGAGCTACCCGATGAATGATGAGAGCACTCTGCGAGATGCAGGGTGCTTTTATTATCATCTATTGATTGAGGAAACATTGCAAATTTCGTAATGTTCCATAATGTTGTGGTTGAAAACGAATATAGCACACTCTTGTCAAAGATAGAATTTTAGTGCGCTTGCAATGTGATCGAAATGTTTTGCGATGTCATTGCAATGTTTCGTAATGTTTGGTATATTTATGGGAGAACAGCCTGGAGGTGGCAATGTGAAGATAACAGAAATTTATAATGACGTGATCATTGAAAATCTGGATTATGAGTTTAAAACTGAATTGAATCCTGAGAATCCAATGAAATGGGCAAAAACCATAGTTGGATATGCTAATGGTAAAGGTGGTGTGATGTTTGTTGGCGTATCTAATGAAGGTGAAGCCTTTGGCTTGACTTTAGAGGAAATAGACAAGACAAAGAATTTGGTGGCAAGGATCAATGACAGAAACATTTTTCCTCATGCAAGAGTCCAATATTCTATGCGAAGCGTAGATGATAAGGCCGAGCAGTTTGTTTTAGGTGTTCATGTTTTGCAGGCGGACTCTATTCTGCGTTATCGGGAAGGTGATTATAATGAAAAAGTTTTTACAAAAGGTGACGGCAATGCGGTTCCTGCAACACCTGAA
>JAFRZM010000040.1 GCA_017442585.1 Lachnospiraceae bacterium
GACTGAGCAACCGCATTCATCTTTATAAAAGCATGCCGGATATATTGATAACATATAAATTCCTCCATTCAAATAAGACCTGCTTGTCTTTACTCTTTATTTCAATATATCATTTCATGCGTATACTTTCAATGCATATTATAACAATGCGTATTACCTGTTTCCGTAATTATTTAAAAGCGCGCTTTTGCCTAAAGAAAAGGAGCCTTGTGGCCTTATGGCTCCTTTTTTAATACCAAAATTTATTTAGCATGTTCCACCGGTTTGACTACAATTTCTAATCCAAGCTTATTTACTATCTTAAGCAGCGTCGACAAGTTCGGTGTTGTCTTACCTGACTCAATTCTTGCCACTGAGGAATGTGGAATACCACAAAGCGCAGCCAAGTCCCTTTGAGTAAGGTTAAGATTCTTACGATGTTGTATCATAATCCCAACAATCTTAGATACTTTTTCTATTTCATCGATATCTTTACCAAGCTCAGGATTAGTCTCACGTACTCGATTCTTATATTCTTTCCAATCACTCATTATTCTTCGACCTCCTTGATACCCAGTCATTGCGTTCTTTTTTTGCTCTATCGATTTCTCGACGCGGAGTCTTTTTTGTCGTTTTCCTAAAGTGATGCAACAAAACAAATGTATCATCTTTAAAATAAAAGAAAAGAACGCGATTTTTTCCAGGTCTAAGTTCCCAAATACCATCCACAAGATGCTTTGTTATATTTTCGCCCAAAATTGTACCATAATCTTCTAATAACTGAATATATTGAGCTACTTGTTTATGTTGAATACGCGCATCTTTATCTGTCTTTGCTCGATCTTGTAATTCGTCAAGAAACGCTTCGACATCAGAGAATCCATCAATAGTCCTATAGAAATCAATATTATACATACTGTTTCCTCATTTCTTGATTAATAATTATGATAGCATTGATGCGTTCAAAAGTCAATTTTTTCATCATAAGCCTCCTCTAGTTAATAATACTTTTTGTGAAATAATCCCGATTATAGGATCTGATGCCTTACGGCATGTTGAAATGTTTTGCGACGTAGATTTATCGCTTGAAATTATATTAGCACTGATATAGGCTTAAAACAAATTAAATTTTTATAAAATCATGAGGGATGCGCTTTTGCCTAAAGAAAAGGAGCCTTGCGGCTCCTTATGCTTTTATTACTATACGCATTTACATCCAAATAGATATTTCTATCCTTCCGTATGAGCTTGTATATACTTATCAAGCCTTACCTTTACATTCTCCTGAAGATTTCGATAGAAAAACTGGTAATCATAGATATGATATACACCCGTTGCCAGGCCCGGAACTACAGACGGGAAATCATCCTTATTTACATCCGGAACCTTAAGTATTCCACGGCTCTCATCAATATAGCAGCCGCAAAGCTCAGAGATTTCAGATTTAATTTCACCACTGTATTTCACGAAACATGCACCCTTATTAAGCGATTTATCTGCCGGAGTGCTGTCTGTCTTCCAGTTTAAAGGATTAATCGTATAAGCCTTCATATCCTTTGGCGTTATAAAAGTCTCTTCAATCTCAGGTGCCTCACAATCAAAGCTTATTACAACACCGTAATCATCTTCACCCTTTGCCGGAACAATTTGCGGATACTTTTCAACCATTTCTTTATCACATGGCCATCCGATCGCATATACGGCTACAAGCTGTTCCTGAAGCTTTTTATCATCAAAATACTCCTGCAAAAGCCTGTAACACATATCGGCACCCTGTGAGAAACCGGCTAAGATTATAGGTCTACCGTCGTTTTCATGTTCCATATACCAGGTAAAAGCATCAGATACATCATTATACGCAATCTGCATGTACGGTTCTCTGTCTGTCGCACTTAAGCTATATACTTTCATCGCAGCCTGATGATAAAACGGTGCATATATTCTTGCTACATCGCTGTATAAACCTGTTTCCATATTTAAAGCACCGACAAAATTACTCTTAGTGTCTTCATCGGTAAGCTGCATGTTAAATTCATCATTCATATCTACAGTAGGACATATTAAGAATACATCCGCTTTCTTTTCTTCACCCACTGCAAAAATAGCCCAATTATCTTTTACGCCATAATCCGTATCGGATTTTTTCTTATAACCGCAACCGGTTACAAAGAATAACGAAAGAATAACCAGTGTTGCAATTAATAATATACGTCTATTCTTCATTATCATTTCTCCCATTACAAATAATAAAAGGGGCTTATATAAAGCCCCTTACAAATATTCAATTTACAATGCTATATCTACGTATTTCTTACAAGATTCAGGTAATTTGTCGGCATCTCTTGAAATGCTTAAAACAAATTTGATATTGTACTTATCTCCGATCTTCTCTAACTTCTTTATAGCTCTATCGATCTCATCATCATGTCCTTCTGATATCTGCGCTATGGTAAGGAAACTATCAAGATAAACTTCCTCAAGGTCATTGTCCTGTGAAACTATTCCGCATAAGAAACCAAGAAATTCGTCTGTATTGTCTACCGGAAGCTCCGGAACATCAATAAGACGAACTTTGTTACTTAACTCAAACATATGCTTTGTGTTCTTATCCAAAAATACAAGGTTACCGTTTGCAGTCTTAACTGCAGCGTTAACCTTCTCTAAAAGAAACTTTGTTTTGCCTTTACCCTTGTCTCCGCAAATAATCTGTATCATAGCACTACTCCTCCTGCATTCTAAGATGTCTGAAATTTTCTGAATATATATACAATTTAGAAAGATTTCAACGACAACTTGTTTTGATAAGACTATTATATTGTATTTTTACAAACTTATCAACTAAAATTTTCTAAATTTTTACTCCACGCCTCGCATCATTTCAGCCATGAAATCATAGAGTCGTTCCTTGGAATCTGCGCCAAATACAATGAATATTATATCCTCACCTGCAGAATTTTTAGCCAAAAGTACAAGACACTTTCCCGCATCATTCGTAGTACCGGTCTTACCGCCGATTATCTTATAACCTTCCGGTGCTTCCTCATCGCCGTTTAAGAATTTATTTGTCGTCTTATATTTATATGTATCCTCATCCCCGTCCTTATGAGTAACGGATGCTTCTCTCGACTTCGTGCTTATAAAATCCACAAATCTGTTATCTTTAATTGCTTCATTAAAGATAAGATACATATCATATACACTTGTATAATGATCATCATTATGTATACCGTTAGGGTTTACGAAATGAGACTTCGTAGCATATATGGTTTCAAGTTCCTTATTTGCAGCTTCGTTAAAAGCTTCCAAAGATCCGAATGTATAAATTGCCAAAGCACGTGCCGCATCGTTACCGCTCGGAAGCATAAGTCCGTATAAAAGCTCACGTACGGAAATTATGTCACCCTCACGAAGCGCCGCCGTAGCCGCACCTTCCGGAATATCAATCATTTCCTTTGTGATAGTTACATAATCATCCAAAGACGCATTCTTAAGCGTAAGATACGCTGTCAGTATCTTTGTCGTACTTGCAGGATAATTCTTATCAAAGACATTAAACGCGTAAAGAGTTTCACCCCTTGTAATATTAAAAGCTGCTGCAGCCTTAATATACACAGGGTTTATTCTTTCATTATCAATGTCTCCTTCAACCACACAAAGACCGTTTGAGGCAAAAGTGATTCTCTTACTTACGTATTCGTTTGAAGGATTACCCGTAGAAGATATCCTTTCCACATCAAATACATTGGTAAGTTCAGCTTTACCGCAACCGGCCAATATCATAATCAATATTAAACTAATAACGAAAACTTTACTTATACGCTTCACGAAAATCCATATCTCCCCGCTCTAAGGATCTAATCAACACTTCCGCAGTCGCAAGATTTGTTGCAAGCGGAATATTATGCATATCGCATAATCTCTCAATATTGGCAGAATCAGGCTCATGCGACTTTTTGGTGAGTGGGTCTCGTAAGAATATAACAAGATCCATCTGATTTTGTTCTATTGTAGCCGCAAGCTGCGTATCACCGCCCATGTGTCCCGCATGGAATTTTATAACATTAAGATTTGTTACCTCTTCCACGAGTCTTCCTGTCGTTTCCGTGGCATAGACAGTGTGCTTACTCATTATACTCGAGTAAGCGATGCAGAAATTCTGCATTAACTTTTTCTTTGAATCATGTGCAATAAGCCCTATGTTCATCGAATAACCCCCGATCTTCTCTTTGCAGGATGTAAGCCCACATTAAGTACCAAACCTATACCTATATACATAGATATCAACGACGTAAGACCGTAACTTACAAACGGAAGCGTAAGTCCCGTATTAGGAAGAAGTCTTGTCGTAACACCGATGTTTATAAAGGTCTGTACCATTATCATTGCCGCGATACCTACCGCGATAAGGCAACCCTGCAGATCTTTACTTTTCTTTGCTATGCGGATGCACTCTATACATATGATAGTTATCATAACAACTATAAACATACATCCCACGAACCCCAAGCTTTCTCCTACTACCGCATTTATAAAGTCAGTATGCGGTTCGGAGATGAAGTTACCGTTCTTTAAAGAAGTAACTCCTGAATTATATAAACCTTTTCCCAATAACTGTCCCGAACCTATGGCCATAACAGAGTTTTGCTGCTGGAGCGCCTTGTCACCGTATTCTTCAGGTCGAAGCCATGCCATGATACGTATGTACTGATATCTGTGACTACCCTGGAAAATAGCCATCTTCTCACCCTTTGATACTATGATCGAAAGCCCCACCACTATGGACGGAACAACTATTGCAAGAACAACACCGATAAGCTTATAGCTTAATCCGGCAATTAAAAACATATTTGCAAATATAAGAAACGTAACTATCGTAGTCGAAAGGTCAGGCTGCATAAATATAAGCCCAAGCGGTACTCCGACAAGTATAAGCGCCATTATTATGGTTCGAAGATTATTAATCTTTTCTTCCATCTTTCCAAAATAATAGGCAAAAAATATTACAAGTAATATCTTGGCAAGCTCCGACGGCTGAAACTTAAAGCCCGCTATCTCTATCCAACGCTGCGCACCGTGAGAGTCATGGCTGAATACCGGAAGCATGATAACCGCAAGCATAAGATTTGTGCCTATGTATATCGGTATGGCAAGTTTCATTAGGAAGTCATAGTTAAATAACGATACCGCAACCATAACGACAAGACCGAGTATAAGTCCTATTATCTGTCGTTTCTGATAGTATCCGCTGATAGAACCGATAACAACTATACCGAATGAAGTAAGAAGAATCACTTCTATAACCAATCTAAAATTGTAATTCTTAAGCTTAACTCCCATAATCCTTACCTAATCTAATGTGTGCTCTCCATTGATATCAATAGCTCCGCCGTCTTCTACGTCCTCTATGTTGAAGTAATACTTTATAACATTACTTGCAAGTTCGGCAGCGTTTGAAGAAGAATATCCGAACGGAATTCTCGTCGCTATTGCAAATACCGGTTTATCAAACGGCGCAAATCCTATAAATAACGCGTGTGAAGGACGTGTTGTAACCTGCTGTGCCGTACCGGTCTTTCCTGCCATCTCTATAGGCAGATTCTTTAATACATTCGTATTCTCACATACCATCTTCATACCGAGATGTACCGCATTCCATGTTGATTCGGATACGACATCTACATGGTTTTTAATCTCCGGCGAAAAGCTCTTTACCACTTCTCCGTCCGGTCCTACAACCTTCTTTAAAAGGGTAAAGTTATATACATCTCCCTTACTTGCAATGGTTGTTACGTATCTTGCAAGACCTATGGTTGTATACGAGTTATTGGACTGTCCGATGGCAGCCATGACAGGATATTCCGTTGCAACCTGCGGTGTACTTTCAGGTATCTCTATTCCTGTCTTTTCCGATATTCCAAAAAGATCTGCATATTGATTGATAATGTTAATTCCTCGTTTATCGGAATATACACCGTTTATAAGGCTCATGTCATATCCAAGCTCATAGAAGAAATAGTTACATGAATCTCTTAAAGCTTCTGAAACATTGATTTCTCCATGGCTTCCGTGACTCGAACGATATAACCAGCACTTAGGCTCGTTATCAACCTTTTTAAACACACCTTCGTCCAGAATCTTATCGTATTCATCGATAATTCCTTCTGTCAAAGCTATCGTTGCTATAAACGGCTTAAACGTAGAACCCGGCGCAGTCTCCTGCTGTGTTGCAAAGTCATAAAGCGGTGTCGCCTTATTATTTAATAGCGAATTATAATAAGCCGAGTCTACCGTATTGGCAAGTCTGTTATTGTCATATCCCGGATATGTGACAACAGCCTTTAATTCGCCCGTTTGCGGATCCGTTATAACACATGATCCCGCGCAAGGATCGAGTGCGAGTTGTGCCGGAGTAATCTCAAGGCTTTTAATCTTTGCTTTTATAAAGTTAAACGGTGTAACAGAACCGTTTTTAAGCTTATTTACATCTTCCTCGCTATAACTTAAAATGTCCTGTTCAAACAAAAGAAGACAAATATCTCTTCCCGTAAGCTTCTCGTCGTCAATAAGGTATTTATATATTAGCTTATGGAAATCAAGTTCACCCTTAAGCATATTCTCCATCTTAAGGATAAGTGTGGCATATATTTCATCAGAATCCGAATAACTCTCACTGCTTACATCCTGTAGCTTAGTAACATCGATCCAGTTTGAAAAAATACAGTAACGAAGATATTCCTCAACTGATATATCGCCATCTGCCCATTTCTTATACGTCTCATCATTCTTATCTATAAGTGACGTATTTAAGATATCATTATCCTTAAGCATCGAAACCATATAGTTTAAATACTCTTTCATTCGAGGCGAAAGCATTTTAAACTTTGTCGGATTCTTTGTGAGCTCTGTATTTAACTCATCTATAGTACTCTCATAACGCTCGTTAAAGATACGATACGCTTTTTGCTCATATTCGAGCGCTTCTTCCGAAGCGAAATTATCGATATCTATAACATTATTGTCTATAAGAGCATAATAAACATTGTAAATCGGTATAACGACATCTGACGATGTACGCGCAGATGTAGCCTTATAATTCTTTATATTATATATACTCGAATACAGAATACCCGCAATTTCTCTCTCCAAAAGGTTATACACGGTTTCCTGTAATTTCTTGTCGATTGAAAGATATATATCATTTCCCGGAACCTGGTCAGTCTTTTCAATCATATTAACGATTTTACCTAGGTTGTCTACATTAAAGTGCTCACTACCCTTTTGACCCTTAAGGTATGATTCCATGATTTGTTCGATTCCGGCTTTTCCGACATAATCATTAAGCGAATATCCGGCTTCACTTCCGCCAAGCTCGTCATATTCGTTCTGTGATATCTTGCCTACGTAACCGATAATATGGCAGAAGTATTCACTGTCGACATACTGTCTTAATGTACTTTCCTCTATCGATACACCCTGAAGATCCACAATATTCTCGTTTATTGCCGCAACGGTTTCCAGACTTACGTCTGTCGCAATCAAAGTCGAAATATATTTTCTGTAAAAGTTTGCGGAAAGACCGTAACGAACTACCGCAATCTTAAATGCCAGCTTTTTATCTTTAACTTCGATATTGTAATTATTGATAAGGTAATCTACAACCTGCTCTGCGGTTGCATCTGCCTCATTACACTTAAGTTTGTCATTGAACTTTAATTCATCGACGCTTTTCCTTCCGAATATATCCGCAAGGAATCTAAGCTTTGCCGTACCGCTTACCTTGTACTTAAAAGCATTGTCTTCCAGTATTATATTAAAGTCCGAATTGACTTTATCACCGTGTTCTTCAATTATCTCAATTGTCTTTTTAATTATTTTATTAAGTTCTGCCGCACGAACCTTCGAAGATTCATATGTACCGTTATCTTCTATTACAACAGAATAAGCGAGCTTATTATATGCAAGTACTTCGCCGTTACAATCGTAGATATTACCTCTTGTGGCATTAATATCACGGTCTTTCTCAATGAGAAGTGTATAGTTATTCATATACTCCTCTCCGCGAACTATCTGTAACACGAATAATCTATGCATTAAGATAGACATCATTACCACCAGTATCACACTGAAGGCAAAAAGTCTCGAATGTACGATGTGCCTGAAGAAGGCTTTTATTGAATTAACCAAACTTACTTGCCCCCTTCTTTTCATATTCATCCAAACTATTACTGATCTTTAAGTATATAGGATATACAAAAAGTGCCACAATTATCGTATACATCATTTCAGGCATAACTACATTTGTAAGATAATATACAAATGAGAAATCACCCCTGAACATATACTGAAATACATAAACAAATCCGTTATACATAAAATCGGCAAGCAAAATCAAGAATAACGGAAGTTTTATATCCGTAGGAATAAGAATCTGTTTAAATAAGCCAATAACGTATCCTATAAACAAGAATATCAATGCATATACTCCAAGATACGATGAAAAGTACATATCAATAAAAAGTCCCGAAACAAAGCCTATAAACATACCTTCGCGCGAGCCTGAAAGAAGGCCTACTGTCGCAACTATGATTATAAGCAGATTTGGGGACACCGATGCTATCTCAAGTCTTTTAAACAGCGTAATCTGAAGGCTGAATAAAATAATGACAGCTATTATCTCAACTACTTTTCTAACCAATAACCTAATCATACTTTTTCTTTTCCAATATTACCAAAACTTCTTCAAGATGAGCAAAATCAACGATAGGCGTAATTGTTCCGGATTTAGTCAAATTATTCGGATCAATCTTAATCGTTGTAACATATCCTATAAGGATACCTTCAAGATACTTATCAGATATATTCGACGTAACAACCTGCTCGCCTTCCGTAATCATATCGTTAAGATAGTTTAATGTATCAAAAACTATAGTCTGATTATCATTCATTGACTTAATGCTTCCGCGAACAATACAATAATCCGAAGTTGAAAGCATCATTCCACTCACATTTGAAGAGTCATTAATTATAGTCGTTACCGTTGCGGAATGTTTCCTTACATCCGTAACTATTCCAACGAGTCCGGAACCTGCGATAACATTCATATCAACTTCTATGCCGTCAGCGCTTCCCTTATCGATGATAAAGGTATCAAACCAGTTGCCGGGATCCTTTGAAATAACTCTGGCAGCAGTCTTTTTATAGCTCGGATACTTCTTATCAAGTGCATAAAGCTCTCTTAAAGACTCGAGTTCATACTGCTCTAGTTTAAGGTTTGCATTTTCCGATAAAAGTTCATCGACTTTATTCTGTAATGCTTCGTTTTCCTTCATTATTACACGAATGGTCTTTAATTCTTCCATACGGTTTGAAAGATAAAGTCCTATATTGTTAAGACCTTTTTGCATAGGAACAAAGCAAAAGTCCGCTACATTTTTTAACGGACCTCCGCTTATGTTAAAATTAAGCCCTATGAAAATTGAAATAACACAAATCGTTGACAATATAAGCAGAACGTATTTATTCGAAAGCTTTGCTTTCTTTCTGCTTATTTTTTTAACATTTCCTAACATATCATTCCCTTACTAGCTCTTAAGGTTATAAAGTAATGAGTTAAACTTCTTCTCTGCTACAATATTTGTAAGTCCTCTTACGGCACAAAGATCAGGTTCTGAAGTAAGGTTAACTTTAATATTCGTTGCGTTTGTGATCATCTTGTCCACATCATGTAAAAGTGACAAACCACCGACGCAATAGATTCCAGAATGAATAATATCGCGTGCAAGTTCAGGCGGAGTCTTCTCCAATATAAGCTTAATTGACTGACATATCTGATTTAACGGCTCTGTAATGGCCTCGTTTACATCAGCTGAAGTAATCTCCATCTCTATCGGAAGTCCCGATACAACATCACGACCTACTATAACCTGTGAACCGTAATCGTTTCCTACTGCGGAACCAAGTTCCATCTTAAGCTGTGAAGCTGTCTTATGTCCTATAATAAGTGAATATTTACGTCTTATATGAGCGATGATACACTCGTCAAGATTGTTTCCGCCAACCTTTATAAGGTCCGAATATACAAGTCCTGATAATGAAAGTACAGAAACTTCCGTTGTATCCGCACCGAGGTCTACTATAAGAAGTCCCTTTGATTCGCTGACATCAAGGCCGATTCCTATTGCTGCGGCTATAGGTTTTTCACAAAGGCGTACAACCTTCGGTCTCATCTTACTCTTATAGAAAAGTTCATAGAAAGAACGCTTCTCAACTTCAGTAATATCAGTCGGAACAGCGATTACAAATTCCGCATTTTTAAGGTGATTCTTTACATTCTTTTCAAAGAATTCCTCTATCATTCTCTGCATATTGGCAAAGTCGGCTATAACACCGTTAACTACAGGGAATGACACACTTATAGTTGACGGAGTCTTCTCATACATAGCATATGCCTCATCACCGTATGCATAAAACTCTTTCTTATTCTTGATTGCAACAGTATCCTTCTCCGAAAATACTTTGCCGTCGTTCTTGGATACAGCCTTGATATTTGCCGTTCCGAGATCCACACCGTAAAGGTTTGAGCCCATTTAAAATGTCCTCCTATATCATATTATGATCATTCATACTGAAATATACTCTGTCACCGATTATTATATGATCAATAAGCTTTATCCCCACTACATCCGAGGCATCTGCAAGTTTCCTTGTAATCTCTATATCCGAATCGCTCGGCGTCGGGTCTCCCGACGGATGATTATGCAAAAGGATTACGTTAACGGCATTTCTTTTTAATGCCATATTAAACAGTTCCCTCGGCGATATCAGCGACTTATTAACCGTACCGACAGATAAAAGCTCCTGTGACAAAAGCTCCATCTTCGTGTTAAGGAACAATACAAATGCATTTTCCTTATCAAAATGCCGCATTTCCTCCATATACTTTAACGCGACATCCTTGGAAGTCATAAATTTATATTTTTTCTTTCTTGACGTAGTTGCAATACGCCTTGATATCTCCGCAATGCACTTTAATTGCATCGCTCTTATCTTTCCGACGCCTTTTATCTCCATTAATTCATCATATGAAAGATCGGAAAGATTGATAAGACTTCCGTCATGTACTTTTAAGATCTCTTCCGACATCTCAAGTACATTAAGCGATCCACTCCCACACCGGAGTACCGCTGCCAGAAGCTGCGCATCTGTCATGTACCTTTCGCCGTTTCTTTTAAATATCTCCTCGGGTTGCTCGGATCTTGGTAATTCTTTAATGGTTCTTTTATTCATTTACTTCCTTTCTCTCTCCCGAAAGTAAATAAAAAACCACGTTTAATTGTACCATATATTGGCTCTGTTTGTATATGATTCTTTATAATTTAACAAGCCCTTTTTCCTTCATTTTCTGCAATGACATAAGAATACCCTGCTTTGCATGCTGGTAAGTTATTCCTCCCTGGAAAAATGCTGTATAAGGCTCTCTTAACGGTCCGTCTGCGGATAATTCTATGGACGATCCCTGATTAAACGCACCCGCAGCCATTATTACCTTTGATTCATAACCCGGCATGTCCGATGGCTCCGGCTTTACGTAAGAGTCAACAGGTGCACCTGCCTGAATACCTTCACAAAACGCTATCAATCCCTTAGGATCGTTAAAGGTTATAGCCTGAATTATATCAAATCTGTCTTCCGTTGCATTAGGATGTACACTAAATCCAAGTTTCTCATATATATTTGCTGCAAAAATTGCACCCTTAAGTGCAGATGCAACTACATTTGGAGCAAAGAAAAGGCCTTGATAAAATGACTTAATAACAGAAAGCGATGCTCCGACTTCCTTGCCGAGTCCAGGAGACGTTAAGCGGTATGCAGCATTTTCTATGCATTTCTTATCTCCGACTATATATCCTCCTATAGGTGCAAGACCACCTCCCAGGTTTTTAATCAAAGAGCCGACCATCATATTGGCACCTACGTCCAATGGCTCTATTTCTTCCACAAATTCGCCGTAACAGTTGTCTACCATTACGATGACATCCTTTTTAACAGATCTTATAAAGCTTATCAATTCTCCGATACGCTCAACCGAAAGTGTAGGACGTGTTGCATATCCTTTGGAGCGCTGTATTGTAACAAGCTTTGTCTTTTCATTTATTGCTTTTTTGATTCCTTCAAAATCAAATCCTCCGTCAGGCAAAAGGTCTACCTGACTGTAACTTATGCCGTACTCTTTTAACGAACCTACTGCATCTCTTATACCAATTACAGATTCCAATGTATCGTATGGCTTTCCGACAGGCGATAAAAGTTCATCACCCGGGCGAAGATTTGAGAAAAGTGCAAGTGCAAGCGCATGTGTTCCGCAGGTTATCTGTGGGCGCACCAACGCATCCTCGCCATGAAAAAGATCTGCGTAAACCTTTTCCAAAGTATCACGGCCGTAATCATCATAGCCGTAACCCGTTGTTACGTTAAAACACTCCGTATCAACCTTATTCCTGATAAATGCCTCCATGACACGAAGATGGTTATATTCCGCTATCTCATCAATTCTTTTGAATCTCGGTTCAAGTTCTTTTAAAATTTTCTCACCGAATTCTACAACATCTTCATCAATTCCAAGTTTTTTATACTGCTTTAATAATGCGTCATTCATCTATATAATACCTTTTTCCTTTAATATCCTTATCATTTCTTCCCGTATTTTTTCAACCGTTCCGTATTCTGTACGATTAAAATAAATAACGTCTTTTTCTCTCTTAAACCAGGTTAATTGTCTTTTTGCAAAGTGCCTGGTATCGCGTTTTATTATATATATGGCTTCATCAAGGGTTAAGTCCCCGTTTAGATAGTCAAGGATCTCTTTATACCCAAGGCCCTGCATGGAAACCATATCTTTTGTAAAACCTTTATCCTTTAATGCCTTGACCTCATCAACGAGACCTTTTTTAAGCATTATATCTACTCTGTCGTCAATCCTCTTATAAAGTTTTTCACGTTCGTCCGTCATACAAAAGTACGCATAATTATAAGGTGATTCTTTCTCTGATTCCGTTTTATTGTGCTCTGAGATCGGGAAACCATTTTTATTGTAAAAATCGAGTGCACGGATTACACGCTTCACATTATTCTTATGTATTATTTCACAAGATGCGGGATCTACTGCTTTTAACATATCATAAAGCTTATCCGGGCCTTCCTTTTTAAGCAATTCTTCCAGTTTATCGCTATATCCGTCCGACTCTTCTTCTGTAAAATCAACGTCCTTTATTATTGATTGAATATAGAAACCTGTACCTCCGACAATAATCGGCACCTTACCGTCATTATAGATTTCTTCCAGAGCCTTTAACGCCATTTCTTTAAAAACCTTGATATTAAACTCATCCGCAGGGTCCAGCACATCAATTAAGTAATGCTTTATTCCCTGCATTTCACCGGGCTCAATCTTTGCAGAACCGATATCCATTCCACGATATACCTGCATTGAATCCGCAGAAATTATAGCCCCGCCAATAGCTTTTGCGAGACCTATCGATATATCGGTTTTACCTGCCGCTGTCGGCCCTGATATAATGACAAGTGGTTTTTTCATCGTTTAAATCTTCTCTCCAGCTCACCTTTGGAAAGCTCTACTATAGTAGGTCTTCCATGCGGACAATGATATGGATTGTCCAGCTTTAACAATTCATCGATAATGGCATTTGCCTCCATTATTGATAATCTATTATTACCTTTTACTGCCGCTTTACACGACATCATTGCTATCTTATCTATCACAACCTGCGGAAGCTCGTTGCCCGTAAATTCATCAAGCGAATCAATCATAGATAAAAACAGCTCTTTATCATTGATTCCATACATATTATACGGAACTGCACTGATTATCACTTCATTTCCGCCGAAGCCTTCAATCTCGAATCCTATAGTCTTAAAATTCTCAATGTACTTCGCAAGAAGAACTTTTTCCTTATCAGTTAAAGTCACTACCATCGGCGGATTAATTTCCTGCGAGAAGTTCTCGTGATTTTTTAAATTCTTCATAAGTCGCTCGAACATTATACGCTCATGTGCGGCATGCTGATCGATTATGTAAAGCGAATCTTCCATCGTAACAAGGAAATATGTATCAAATATCTGCCCTATTATTTTATGTTTTTTACGATTGTCTTCTTCAAGGAAGTGATACTTTTGAAGAATCGGCAATGTTTCTTCCTTGGCAGCCTTTTCTATCTTTTCAGGCATTTCTTCTTTTAGAGTTCTTGGCTCGCCGTATCTTCTAGCATACGGCGACTCCCCCCTTATAGCCTCTTTGACCTTTATAAGATTGGTATCTTTCGCTGCATTATACGGCTTTAATTTTGACACTTCAAAAGGCTCAAACTTAACGGAAGTTTCGGTTTCCTCACGTACCTCTTCTTTAATCTCACTCTCATCTTCAAGAAATGAGGATACTATTAAATCATCACCGGAAAGCACTCTTCTTATGTGTTCGACAAGCATATCGTATATAAGCTCTTCATTTGCGAACTTAACTTCCATCTTTGTCGGATGGACATTCACATCGACATCGCTTTCTTTAAGGTCTATAAAAAGAAATACACATGGAAACTTATGCTGCATAACAAATGTTTTATACGCTTCTTCCACACCACGTGATATAACTTTCGAATTAATATATCGCCTGTTAACAAAGAAATTCTCGTAATTCCTGTTGCCTCTTGAGATTCCGGGTTTAACAAGATATCCGGAAAGCCTTACGCCTTCTTTTGTAACATCTATAGGAATAAGATCGTTTATAAACTCTCTTCCGTACAAAGAATATATGATATTCTTTACGTCATCGGATGCGGAAGTATTAATCTTTGTCTTACCGTTTTGTATAAAACGCATTGATATGTGACTATTTGCCAATGCGAGGTGCTCTATCAAAGAAGCAATATAGCTTCCTTCAGTCGCATCCGATTTTAAGAACTTCTTTCTTGCAGGGGTATTAAAGAAAAGGTTCTTGACGTACATTGTAGTGCCGCACGGTGCACCGACCTCCTCGACCTCACCAAACTCTCCGCCTTCTACACGAAGTTTAATACCCGTCATTGATGCTTCGTCTTTGGTGATAACCTCCATTACGGATACAGCAGATATCGAGGACAAAGCTTCACCCCTAAAGCCTAAGGTCTTAATGTTATAAAGATCTTCCTCTTCCTTAAGCTTACTTGTCGCATGACGCTTAAATGCGGTTAAAAGGTCATCCCTTGCTATTCCGCATCCGTTATCCGTAACACGTATAAACGACTTTCCGCCGTCTTTGATTTCAACGGTTATCATTGTCGCCCCCGCATCGATAGAATTCTCTACGAGCTCTTTTACAACATTTAAAGGGCGTTCTATTACCTCACCCGCAGCAATCTTGTCTATTACATTTTTTGACAATACATTGATTTTACTCATATTATCACCTTAACATTCCCTGAAGCCTTGCAAGTTCATTTAATGCATCGATTGGTGTCATGTTCTTTATATCAAGAGCTTTTATCTCTTCTTCTACTTTTGAAGGCATCTCACTGAATACTGTATCAAACAATGAAATCTGTCCGTATTCTTCCTTCTTTTCAGGCTTTACCGTATCAATCCTATCTGTATTAACCGTTATATCGCTCTCTGAAAGCTTTGCAACAATTTCTTTTGCACGATTGGTAACTTCTTCCGGAACACCCGCAAGACGTGCTACCTGTATACCGTAGCTCTTATCAGCACCGCCTTTGACTATCTTACGCAAGAATACTATATCATCTCCGTTTTCTTTTACGGCGATACAGTAGTTATTTACATCTTTAAGCCTTCCTTCAAGCTCCGTAAGTTCATGATAATGTGTCGCAAAAAGTGTCTTGGCGCCAAGCCTTAACGGATCTGCTATATATTCTACAACAGCCCATGCAATAGAAAGTCCGTCATATGTACTTGTTCCTCGCCCGATTTCATCAAGGATTATAAGGCTCTTTCTTGTAGCATTTCTTAAAATATTGGCTACTTCAGACATTTCAACCATAAAAGTCGACTGACCGCTCGCAAGATCGTCCGAAGCTCCGACTCTTGTAAATATCTTATCGGATATTGTAATATTCGCACTTGATGCAGGAACAAAAGATCCCATCTGTGCCATAAGACAGATAAGTGCAGTCTGCCTCATATATGTTGACTTTCCTGCCATATTCGGACCGGTTATAATAGAAATTCTCTTGTTTTTATCATCAAGATAAGTATCATTCGGAACGAAAAGATTCTCTTTTACCATCTTTTCAACAACCGGATGGCGACCGTCTTTAATATCGATGATTCCTTCTTCATTAATCTTCGGTCTTACATAATTATTCTTATCCGCAACATAAGCAAGCGAACATATAGCATCAAGATATGCGATTGATTTTGCTGTTTTGTGAATACGCTCCACTTCTTTAGCTATATTCTCTCTTATCTCACAGAACAGATGATATTCCATCGAAATAAGACGTTCCTCCGCGGAAAGAATAGTATCCTCAAGTTCTTTAAGCTCCGGTGTTATAAAGCGCTCACCCGTGGTTAAAGTCTGCTTTCTTATAAAGTAGTCAGGAACCATTAAAAGATTGCTGTTTGATACTTCGAAATAGTATCCGAAGACCTTATTGTAACGGACTTTAAGGTTCTTGATCTTTGTTTTTTCTTTTTCTTTGGCTTCAAGCTCGGATAACCAGCTTTTACCTTCCGTCTTTGCTTTTCTTAATCTGTCAATCTCAGGAACATAGCCTTCCTTGATTATCCCTCCGTCATTTAACGCAAGTGGTGCATCCTCCGATATTGCATCTTCTATCAAATTCTTGATATCACTTAATGCATCAAGGTTTTCGTCAAGTTCTAAGAAATTTGCATCACCGATACCCGTCAAACGCATCTTTATCGGCGGAATCATGCTTATAGAATTCTTAAAAGCTATTAAATCTCGCGGGTTCGCAGATTCATATGTAACCTTACTAACCAGACGCTCAAGATCGTATACCGGATTTAAGTATTCTCTTATCTCATCTCTTGTTATGATATCCGAATTCAATGTTTCTATCATATCAAGACGCTTATTGATTTCTTCTTTATCACGAAGCGGTTTCTCGACGAAACTTCTAAGAAGTCTCGCTCCCATTGCGGTTTTGGTTTTATCAAGCACATGAAGAAGAGATCCTCTTTTTTCTTTCTCGCGCATTGTTTCCACAAGCTCTAAGTTTCTTCTTGATGCCCCATCTATCATCAAATACTTGCCGTTTACATACGTTGTTATCGTACTTATATGTGATAATGAATTCTTCTGTGTATCATAAAGATACTTTAATAAAGCGCCGCATGCTATTCGTGCTACCGGATAATCGGTTAATCCAAGTGCATTTTTATTCTTTACGTTAAAATGCGTCTCAAGTATATTATTTACGGTATCATCATCAAAATAATAATCATCAAGCGTAGATGTGTTTAAATTAATCCTGTTTCTGATATCGTTAAGTTCCACGCCGCTTAATAAAAACGCTTCATTTAAGAGTATCTCCGGAGGAGCATACATCATTATCTCGTCCATAAGCGTCTTTTTATCATCAAGCTCGGTTGTCAGAAAATCGCCTGTCGTTACGTCACATGCAGCGATACCGAATTTATCACCGAAATATACAATACAAAGAATATAGTTATTCTTCGTTTCATCAAGTGACTGCATACAGGTATTGGTACCCGGGGTCACAACTCTTGTTACTTCTCTTTTTACAAGTCCTTTTGCAGTTTTTGGATCTTCTACCTGATCGCAGATTGCAACCTTATATCCCTTTTCGATAAGTTTCGTAAGATAAGCATCAACTGCATGATAAGGAATACCGCACATTGGAGCACGTTCCTCCAATCCGCAGCTTTTACCTGTTAATGTAAGTTCAAGTTCTCTCGAAACCAGTATTGCATCATCGAAAAACATCTCATAAAAATCGCCAAGTCTGTAAAAGAGTATACAATCCTTATACTCTTCCTTGGTTTCAAGATAGAGCTTTATCATCGGTGATACTTTTGTAATATCAATTCCTTCCACTTATCTAATCCTCATTAAAAGGCAGGTACATTCCCGCTATTCTTTCCGCTATTCTCATTCCGTCCATTGCCGCAGACATTATACCACCTGCATATCCTGCTCCTTCTCCCGCAGGAAAAAGACCTTTTACATTGGACTGTAATTTCTCATCTCGTGTAATTCTTACAGGCGACGAAGTCCTTGATTCAACGCCCGACATTATCATATCTTTTCTGTCAAAGCCTTCTATTTTTTTACCGAAACTTCTGATTCCCTCTATAAAGGCTTTATTTATATCTTCCGAATATAATTTTCGCAAATTCGTAAATTCATGTACACCCTTTGTATCGGAAGTATATTCTCCGTACGATACGGAAGGTTTATCATCAACAAAATCATTAAAAAGCTGCTGAGGTATCTTACCGTTACAAAGATCAAACGCTTTCTTTTCTATCTCTCGTTGAAACTCTATTCCCGAAAGTGGTCCATCTCCTTTAAAATCATCCGGAGTTACGGTAACGATAACCGCGCTATTTGCATTCTTTCCGTCTCTTTTCTTATAACTCATTCCGTTAACGGCAAGCTTTCCTTCTTCGGAACTTGCATTAACTATAACACCACCCGGGCACATGCAAAACGTATATACACCACGGGCATTTTCGGCTGTATGCGTAAGCTTATAGGCCGCTGCAGGAAGGTTTTTATCTATTGCTCCGTATTGTGACTTATCTATAAGTTCCTGCGGATGCTCGACTCTAAAACCTACAGCAAAAGACTTTGCTTCCATTTTTATATCTTTTTCATATAAGACTTTAAATGTATCCCTGGCACTGTGTCCTATTGCAAGGATTACTGTATCTGTATTAATCTTTTCTTTATCGGTTAATACGGCGGTGATTCTGCCATTCTTTATTTCAAAATCATTGACCAGCGTATTAAACCTAAATTCTCCGCCTGCGTTTTCTATTCGTTTGCGAAAATTAATGAGCACATTAAATAAAACATCAGTACCTATATGTGGTTTGGCATCATACAAGATATCTTCATCCGCACCGCATTCATGAAAAATCCTAAGGACTTCTCTTCCTCTTCCGTCCGGATCTTTAACCAGTGTATTAAGCTTTCCGTCCGAAAAGGTGCCTGCACCGCCTTCACCGAACTGTACATTGGATGAAGTATCAAGTACACCTGTCTCAAAAAACTTATCTACATCGCTTTTTCTTTCTTCAACGCACTTACCGCGTTCCAGAATTATTGGCTTATATCCGTGTATCGAAAGCTCATATGCTGCAAAAAGTCCGCATGGTCCCGCACCTATAATAACGGGACGGGTATTTAACTTATCCCTGTTTTCATTTATTTCCCTATTGAAGTTATAAGGCGTATCTTTATAAATACTTACTCTTTTTTCTTTTTCTATTATTTTTTTGATGCTCTTTGTATTTTCATTTGCAAGCGAAACATGTACCTGATAGATGTAAAAAATCGAAGGCTTTTTCCTTGCATCCAAAGAGCGCTTATCTACGATAAGCGACTTTATATCTTCGATATTAACTTTTAAGATAGATGCGACTCTTTTTAAAAGCGCATCTTCTTTTCCTACTTCAAGTTTAATATCAACAATCTTAAGCATCTATCTTACCTGCATTTAAACCTGCCAAATATCCTGACGACCATGCCCACTGAAGATTATATCCTCCGCACATTCCGTCTATATCCATTACTTCACCCGCAAAGAATAAGTTCTTTACAAGCTTTGACTCCATAGTCTTCTCATCTATCTCGCCTAACGCCACTCCGCCCGCACAAACCTGCGCATCTGCAAAATCTCTCGTACCTGTTATCTTAATCTTAAAATCCTTAATAACGCGGATGACTAATTTTATCTCGGCATCCTTAAGCGTTACTGCGCTTTTACCTCTTACACGCGCTCTGTCTGTAATTACCGGTATCAGCTTATCCGGTATAAGCCCGATAAGAAAGCTTTCTATGTCGCGTTCCGCATTAATATTCTTAATTCTTTCTTTGAAATCGGCGTAAATCTCATCTTCCGTCGCTTCCTTAAAAAGATCGAGAGAAACGCATACTTTCTTATTCTCTTTTAACGCATATGAAACGTATCTGCTTGACTGAAATGTAACTATACCCGATAATCCATCCGCAAGGAATAAACTCTCACCTTTATCGGCAAAAACTTCCTTCTCATCAACATATAATCTTAAAGCTACATCTGCACGAATTCCTGCAACGCTTTTCAAAAATGAATCTGTAGCCTTCAACTGTACAAGTGCCGGCACAACATCTACCATCTTATGGCCGAACTTTTCAATATATTGAAAGGCACTTCCGTCGCATCCTGTTTTTCTTCCTGCAAGAAGTCCTGTCGCAATAATAAGCTTCTTAGCTTTTACCTCCTGCTTTGAAAGCTTAATTACGAAACCTTCTTCATTGTTAATATCTTTAACTTCATCAAAGTATACATGTATTCTAAGTGCTCGTATTTCTTCTCTAAGAGCCTGCGCCACGCTTGATGCCTGTTCGCTATACGGATAATAATATCCGTTTTTCTCTTTTGGAATTATTCCAAGTTCCTTGAAGAATTTCAAAGTCTTATCTACACCGAATACACTTAAAGCATAATCCGTAAAAGACGGATTACTTCCACGATAAAAGCATCTATCCATAACCTTATTGGTAAAATTGCATTTACCGTTTCCTGTGGACAGAATTTTCTTACCCAATATGTCATTATGCTCTACTATTGTGACATCGCTGCCGATACGTGCCGCGGTTATCGCCGCCATCATACCGGAAGCACCGCCGCCAAGTACAAGTACATCCGTATTTTTCATAATAATCCTTATCTTATCAAATGAAGTTTCTTCGATATCTTAAGCAAAACATGTCCCTTAGGGAATCTAAGCATCTCTTCTTCATTTAAGCCTTTAAGCAATATAAGGAAGAAGAAATAAACTACAGCACCGACAAATATTGAAATGACGGTCCATATCTTTCCGATAGGATAAACCATCATAAGACCCTTATATGTGAAATATACCGCCGCACCCATTATAGCCGCACATATTCCCGGAATTATAAAGGTCCTCACAACTTCCTGTTTATATCTAAGATGCCTTTTAATCGATATACCGTTAAGGATGCACATTAAAAATGCGTAAAAGGTATTTGCGTAAACTACCGCATAAATATTAAGCTTTAATCCATACATAAGTCCCACAAGCAATATACAGTGAAGGACAAGCGCAATTACTGCATTCTTAACAGGTTCGTTAAGGCGGTTGATTCCCTGTAAGATACCATTCGACAATGTCGAAAGCGAATAAAACGCAACCGAAATTGAACCTGCTATAAGTATATTTCTCGTAAGTTCTCTTGAATCATTAAACAAAAGCTGCATTATAGGTGATGCAAGCACTGCTATACCGACTACGCATGGAATTGCTATAACCATTACAAATCTTGTCGCCTGATATGTCTTTACTCTTGCAGTCCTGATATCTTTTTTCGCGAAAGCACCGGTAAGTTCAGGAACGGTTGATGCCGCCATCGCAGCCGCTATAGCTAAAGGCACGTTTATAAGAACCTTATACTTACCTGTATAAACTCCCCAGAAAGTATCGATATCTTTAGCACTGTAGTTTTGTAAAACGCTGATATTCTTAAAAATAGCCTGATCTATAATACCGCTTATGTTATAAATAGTTGTACTTAAAAGTACGGGTACAATCGTCAATATAAGAGTTTTTACAAGATATCCGTACGGTACTGTTTCGGTATTTTTCTGCTTCTTTGAGAGTACCGAAAGCGCAGGTACAAAGAGGAAAAATATAAATAATATAAACAACAATCCCGCCAATGCACCCATTGTGGTACCGAAAGTTCCACCTGCCGCACCGAATGCAGCAGCATACTCTTCTTCATTACCGAGCACGGCACCGATCTTTAATCCTCGCTGATAGAGTATATAGGCAAAAGCGACACTCACTATAGCATTTACTATCTGTTCAATTATCTGTGAAAATGCAGTAGGCACCATAGTTCCCATACCTTGGAACAAACCTCTTAATACACCCATTATTGATAGTATTATAAGAGCCGGTGCAAGAATCAAAAGTGCATATACAGCTAAAGGAGTCTTTAATATATTGGTTATGGTTGAGGCACCGAAAAATACGATTAAAGCCGCAATTATACCGCTTGTAAGCGAAAGTACAAGTGCAGACTTATAAATTCTTCTTACGGTCTTATAATCGCCTACAGCCTTATAACCCGATATGAATTTTGACACCGCTGTCGGAAGTGAGTATGACGAAATAAGCAACATGATATTATATACCTCAAATGCTGAGGAATAATAACTGTTACCTCTGTCCCCTATGATTTCCGTCATGGGAAGTCTGTATAATAATCCAATAATTCTTGAGGCTATTGAAGCTATTGCAAGGATTGAACCTTGAACCAGAAACTCTGAACCTCTCTTCTTCTTCGGTGCCATAATCTATTTCCTAATTAAATTTAATATTATTCTTGTTCTTTTCGTTAACCAAAAGCACCCATGTCTTTCCACGGTTAAGCTTAATCTCAGATCCGTCGCTCATGTAATAATGTGTTGTTTTAAACTCGGAATCTTTCTTCCATGTAATCGGAACTACCTTTCCGTTTGTCACAAAATAACCTTCACCGGATCCTACAGTTTTAATCTTAAGCGATTCCTTATCATCAAAATACGAAATGCTTACAAGCTCTATTATGATATTCGTGCAGGTTAATTGCTCACCTGTCTCCTGATCGATATGCTTATCCTTATACTGGAATCTGTAATAAAGCCTATCATCCGCATTATAAGTAAAATATGGTGCATCAACCTGATATCCCGGCGTAACCTTTAATGCGTCTTCACCTTCATCAAGAGTGTTAATCGTATCAAGATCCGCAAATAAGAAATGATCAATGTGACTTTCAGGGTATTCCACACCGTAGTTTTTATCAGCAAATGCATAAATCTTTTCGCCCTTTGCATAAGCATTGTGCGGTGCTTTCCTATCCTTTGTTCTATAATAGCACTCACCGGATGCACCCTTTAAACCATTGATATTAAGGACTTCTTTTCTGGCCAAAGTGTCTTTTGCATACTTACTCTGACCAAAGTGAGAATAAAGCGCATCATATTCTGCTGCAAAGTGACAGAAATAATATCTGCACGATCTACAAGGTCCAATCTTATCAATCTCTTTATATCCTTCGATTATAGACATAAGTCTTGTAATACCGCCCTCAACAGGAATCTCATATACGATTGATGCTGACCCTATACCGCTTTGCGGTGCTGCAGACTTAGTGTTGCCCATCATTATGGCAAGCGGACGATATTTAACGACATCTTCATCTACGTATAAACCTGTAAGTGGGCTTAAAGCCTCACCTTCATGATTGTCTTCTTCAACGAGATCTTCTTCCGGTTCGCTCTCATCACTATTATCCGCTACAGCATTATCAATTTTGTCCGGTGCGATAACATTCTCGTCTTTCTTGTCATTACATGCCGTAAGTGACAGCACAAGACATAAAAGAAGTAACACACCTAAAACTTTTAACTTTCTCATTTCCCTAAAACCCCTTTATCTTTCTATATTTATCAAAGACATGATTTCTTTTTGCTTTGAAAACATCTCTTTTTCGTCATCTTCGGTCATATGATCGTATGAAAGAAGATGAAGCATACTGTGGCAAATTAAAAATGCATACTCTCTTAAAATTGAATGACCGTATTCTTCTGCCTGCTCTTTTGCTCTTTTAAGGCAGATTACTATATCGCCTAATATTACTTCTCCGGTATCCGGATTAAAATACGAATCATCATTTTCTATAAAATCATATTCACCGCGTGTGGGATAATCAATAAACGGGAACGACAACACATCAGTAACCTTATCTATACCGCGGTTTTCTTTGTTTATTTCTTTAATGCTCTCTTCATCTGTAAGAGTAATATCAACTTCGACCTCAAACGGGAATTTCTCATAGTCCAAAACTCCCTCAATAACTTTCTTTGCAATTTCTTCAAACGAGAAATCGAAGCTTATATCCGTTTCATTATAAAGATCAACCGTCATAATCAGATAACTCCTCTGCCAGGTAATCTCTTGCCTTAATGAATGAATTCATTGATAAGCCGCTCTCGTCTAAGATTCCCGTCTTTGACATATCATTCATCATAGCCATAATAGTAAGATTAATCGGCACTTCCTCCCTTACCCTACTTGGAAGTGTCGTAAGTATATGATCCGCTATTTCTATAACAGCACCTTCTCTCGAAAAGATCGGACGCTTAATTCCTTTATATGCGGATAATATATCTATTACCTCTCCCGGAAGATCGTTTTTTCTTCCGAGATCAAGCGCGAACTCTATTGGATCGTCCTCGTCATTATCACACATTGCATAATAAAAACCCGCAATGGTAGATACTTCAACATCCGCTTTTATATGTTTTGCAAGTCTAGACGATAAAAGTCCTACTTTTCTCGCATGATTATACTTTTCAACAGAAGCATTTTTCATCAAAAGCACAAGCGGGAACTTATCATTTAAGACATATTCCATGGATAACGGTTTTACAGGTTTATCCAGTTTATCCAGTAAGATGAAATAAACCTGAATTACAAGCACATTTATAAACGCAATAACTATATTATTCACCAGTAACTTATAATCTGTAGTTCTTCCGTTAATATACTGCAAAAGGTAAAGGAGCGTTACCGGAAGCATGAACTCCGCAAAAATCAGGTAAAAGCGAAATCTTTCACGCTTTAAGGCGAAACTTAACATTCCTCCGAAAAGTCCCATAATAAGATATATAGCAATCTCATAAACCGAACATCTGTAAACTACTGCAAAAAACACACAGTAATACATCGTGAGTATAATACCCGAATTAAACGGCATTACCATGCAAAAGGCAATTCCGACAGCCATATATATCGGACAATCAATTACAAATCCAGCTACAACGGCACTTATTACGAAAAACACGCAATATACAATTGCCATCTTTGATATATCATGATGTATATTCTTAATTGACTGACTGAATGAATAATTATACTCAAACGAAAAGATAAATGTTGCCAAAAACAAAAGACAGAATACCGTAAGTATCACTACATCTTTAAGTTCAAAAAGCTTAAGGAAATAATACGTAACTGCAGCTACTATCGAAGGCAATGCCATAGCCGCAATCTTTAACTTATCCCCGTTGCTTATATTATCTCTGATTCTCATTTATGTCTTATCCTTTTTACCACTTTCTCGTCCTTCTCACGGAAAGTCTTTTTCTTCTCCTGCTTCTTCTCATAGTCTTCATAAGCAAGAACAATTTTTTGTACAAGCGGATGACGTACAACGTCCTTACTTGTAAGCGTTACAATGCCGATTTCGTCAACTTTTTTCAGTACATCAAGAGCAACATCAAGTCCAGAAACGACACCGGCTCCCAAATCCTTTTGCGTTGCATCGCCGGTAATTACAACCTTTGATCCAAATCCTATACGCGTCAAAAACATCTTCATCTGCGCAGGCGTGGTATTCTGTGCTTCATCAAGAATAATAAACGCATTATCAAGTGTACGTCCTCTCATATAAGCAAGCGGCGCGACTTCAATCAAACCCTTTTCCATATTCTTCTGGAAACTCTCTGCACCCATTATCTGATAAAGTGCATCATATAACGGTCTTAAATACGGGTCTATCTTACTTTGAAGATCACCCGGCAAAAATCCCAGCTTTTCACCGGCCTCTATTGCCGGACGTGTAAGGATTATCCTGTTAACTTCTTCGTTCTTAAATGCCGTTATCGCCATTGCCATAGCAAGGTATGTCTTACCTGTTCCCGCAGGCCCAAGTCCGAATACAATCATTTTCTTTCTTATTGCATCAACATACTCTTTCTGACCTATAGTCTTTGGCGCAACCGGCTTATTCATTACGGTATGGCATATAGTTTCTTTATCGACTACAGGCATGTCATTTACCTTATCTTCAAGGCATAGCGCTATCGTATAGTCAACATCATGCTCTGTAAGTTCCTTGTTCTTCTCTGTTATCTCACATAACTTCATGATAACCTTACGCGAAAGCATAGTTGACTTATCATCACCGATTATCTTAAGCGAATCATCTCTCAAAACTATCGTAACTCTAAATGCACGCTCTATTTTCTTTAGGTACTTATCATACTCACCGAATACTGTCTTTACGTCATATTTCTCAAGTGATAAAACTTCTTCTTTAAGAGCCAATAGAATCCCTCCTATTTATGGTATGGTTCGTTATTTATTATTCTGTATGCGCGGTAGATCTGTTCCGAAAGGATAACTCTCATCAACTGATGTGGGAATGTCATCTTTGAAAAACTAAGAGCATGGTCGCTTACTTTTAATACTTCATCAGATAAACCAAGCGACCCTCCGATAATAAATGTAATATCGGACTTGCCGGAAACCATGGCATTCTTAAAAAACTCCGCGAATTCTTCGGAAGATTTTTGTTTACCGTTAATCTCCAGCGTGACAATGTAGGAATTCTTATTAATCTTTTCTAAGATTCTTTTACCTTCTTTATCTTTTACAAGATTGATTTCCTGTATTGTGGCATTCTCTTTAGTCTTCTCGTCTTTGACTTCGACTATTTTAAAATTTACATATTTTGAAAGGCGTTTTTTATATTCTTCTACTGCATCTTCGAAAAATTTTTCCGTCAGTCTTCCGACACATAAGATTGTAATATTCATAACAAAATTCCTTTTATCCACCACTATTTATTATACACAAAATAGACAAAAAAGCCTATATAAGTTATAATGATTTTACTTAAAAGATTAAATTTTGGAGGCCAATTTTATGAGCAACTACACAAAGCCGTATGTTGAAGCCGATGAACGTGCAGAACAGCTTCGTTCCTCGTTTTTCGCATTCATGATAATGGATATAATCATTTTAGTCGTAAGCGTTTTGATCTACATTGATATAATCCCTATTGCCGTAGGGTCTATGACTACCAAGATCTTCGACCTATCGGTACTGGCACTGTTATTCCTTATATTCTTAGGTATATCTGTCGGATCCTTTATAAAGCTTAACAACATCAAAAAGGATGCCACCAAAGAAATAAACCTTACAGAAGAAATAATCGAATATACGGTTAAAAACTTCAACGATCCCGTTAACGAAGAAACTCCTGAAGAAGAAAAATATTTCTTAAGAGAAGAATCTCTTAAAGCTCTTATAACTTCAGAATTTAAAGGTCTTGATGACAGTTACCTTGAATTCGTACTCGAAACCGTATACGAAGAACTTTTCCCTAATAACTAAAATTTAAGCCCGCAAAACGCGGGCTTATTTTTATTCATCTTCATCATCGGATGAAGGATAATAGATATAATTAAATCTTGCCACATCCGAAGACTGATCCTTATCGTTTATTATGATAACCGATAATATGTTATTACCTTCTATCATCTCAAACGGACCCTGATAAAGAATTGATGATCTGTTTGGTGTAGTACCGTCCCATGTATAATAAGCCTTACATCCCGAAGGTACTATTATTGTTATCATCATCGCTTCTTCGTAAGTTCCGCTAGGAATCGATACCGTTGGCTTATCCGGTATAGAGAACTCTACAACATACTTCGCACTGACTTCTTCTGAGTATAAACCATACTCATTGGTGGCAACTACTCGTAAAACTGTCTCTCCCACCTTTATTTCGATACTGTCCATGTACATTATACCATTTTCCTTAGGATCCGAACCATCCAAAGTATAATATACAATACAACTGTCATCTGCCTTTATCTCAAGCTCGAATTCATCGTCATACTTACCTTCTTCAACGCTTAACTTCGGGGCCTTCGGCAATATATCGCGGAATAAAAGCGCCATAGTTTCGTCTGTGACATTGCTTGCCAAAGCTTCAATTTCCTTAAATTCACCGCGTTTTGTATAAAGGTCTATAATGCTTGTATATGCTTCATATGACGTCGGATTGTAGTTTATACAGGTAAGAAGCGCGTCAATAGCTTTGTCCTCCTTGCCCTGCTCCATATAAATTGAATAAAGCAGCATAAGTGCATCTTCGTTATCAGGTTCGATTGCAAGTGCCTTGTTTACGGACACCAAAGCCTTATCCGGCAATCCGTTTTTAAAATAATCATATGCCTTTCCATACTGATATGTAAAAGACTTGTTATTCTTATTGTTAGATATAACAAGCGATATCGCAAGGACAAGCGCAACCAAAATAACCGCAGAAGCAAAACCTATGATAATTCCCTTCTTCTGGCGGTCTTTCTTCTGCTGCTCCAATCTTGTTTTGTTTGCAGCTGCTTCCCTGTCTTTATTATGCGCTTTCAGGAGTTCATCAGATATTACGTCTTCTGATTCGCTGTAATCTTGTATTGTAACTATTTTTGTCCCGCATTTCTCGCAAAACACCGCATTTTCCGCGATAACGGCACCGCAATTCTTACAAACCATAATATCCTCCTTATTGTTCGCTATTCTCTAACATATATGAAAATTCTTCCATCGAAAGCAGTATTCTTCTCGGCTTTGTTCCCTCTTCAGGGCCTACAACGCCCGCTTCTTCAAGTTGATCCATAATACGCGCCGCTCTGTTAAAGCCGATTTTAAACTGTCGCTGTAATAAGCCTATTGAAGCGCGTTCCTTTTCAATTATAAATCTTCCCGCGTCTTCAAAGTACACATCTCTTCCGTCATCTGTCGAGGCAAAAGTTCCTCCCGCCATTGTTTCGGAAGAAAGCATTTTCTTTTGAATCTCTTCCTCGACATTTTTATGCTCTGCTGTAGCTGACTTGTTATTCTCTTTTATAGCCTTACATACCGCAGAAACTTCCTCATCCGATACAAAGGCACCCTGAACACGTAACGGTTTTTGATATCCTTGCGGATAAAAGAGCATATCGCCCTTTCCGAGAAGTTTTTCCGCACCGTTCATATCGAGTATAGTTCTCGAATCAACACCGGATGATACCGCAAAAGCGACTCTTGACGGCATATTTGCCTTTATAAGTCCTGTAATGACATTAACAGACGGACGCTGCGTTGCAAGGACAAGATGAATTCCTGCAGCTCTGGCAAGCTGCGCCAAACGGCATATTGCCTCTTCCACATCTCCTGGCGCTACCATCATAAGATCCGCAAGCTCATCGACTATGATAACAATCTGTGGCATCTTTTTCTTTAATTCTTCCGGATCTTCTTTTGCTTTAAACATTATTGACTCGTTATAACCTGCAAGATCACGTACATTTTCGTCCGCGAACTTCTTATAACGTTCCGTCATCTCATTTACAGCCCACATTAATGCCGCTGCAGCCTTCTTCGGATCTGTAACTACAGGTATAAGCAAATGTGGTATATCATTATACACGCTTAATTCTACAACCTTAGGATCTACCATGATGAGTTTTACTTCATCAGGACGAGCCTTATAAAGTATACTCATTATTATTGTATTTATACATACAGACTTACCTGATCCTGTAGAACCCGCGATTAATACATGCGGCATCTTCGCTATATCGGAAACAATAACGTTACCCGCTATATCAAGTCCTGCTGTAAACGGTATCTTAGTCTTTGCTGTTTTAAACTCTTTTGATTCAATTAAGTCGCGTAAGCGTACTTCTTTGTTTTCTTTATTCGGAACCTCTATACCGACAGCCGCTTTACCCGGTATCGGTGCTTCGATTCTTATGTCTGCCGCTGCAAGATTAAGCTTTATATCATCTGCAAGCGATACTATCTTACTTACCTTAACACCTGTATTCGGTGTTATCTCATATCTCGTAACACTAGGTCCGCAAGTAACATCCGAAACAGTTACATCAACACCGAAATCTTTAAGTGTTTTCTCTAACTTATTCTTGGTCTCATCAAGAAAAGCGGTATTATCTTTTCCTGTATTCTTCGCTCTTTTAAGAAGTTCGATTGACGGAAATACATAATCTGAATTACTGTCTATACCCGAATCAACCGGCTCAATCGTCTCCGGCGTTGCAGGTGCAGTCTTTTCTTCAACGACATTCTTTTCGCCAAAGATAGGCTCCTCAACCTGCTTTGTTACCGCAGTAGTCTCCTCGACTTTATCGCCTCTTCTTAAGAGCTTTCTTCTTGAAGGCTTTTCTTCTTCATACGGAATATCACTCTTTAATTCTTTGATATCGTCGTCATATACCTTATTTGCACCGATCTTTGTATCAAAAGACACACCGGTTACTTTATTATCTTTTCTTAATCGTGATGTCTCTTCAAAATTACTTTCATCAGCATCAGTATCTTCAATCACTTCTCGCTTAAATGCAGGCTTTCTCTTACGCCATGCTTCTTCGAAGTCTTCCTTGTCATCTCGCTCTTTAAAATAATCAAGCGCGGCGATAAATGTTTTATTGAATATTACAAGGAAACATATCATCATAATAATGATATCCAAAAGAAATGCACCTGCAAGACCGACATTCGGCACTAAAAGATAGGCGAAGAACGCACCTATGGCACCACAGCCCTTCTTATCGCCATATCCGATAAGATACATATCTTTTGCACTTATAACATCATTTCCCTCATAACAAAGCGCGACAAACAAGGAAAAAGCAAGTAAGAACAGCACTATAAATACTATCTTAACTATAACCCTGATATTCGTCTTATTTGCTATAAGGAACAACGTTCCTATAACTAGAACAATTGGGAAAATATATGTAACAAGTCCGAATATACCGTAGAAAAATGATGATATAACATCACCGAAGCTTCCGCAGATACCGAAATTGCATATAAATATAAATATATTAACTGCAACAAATAAAAGTAAAACTATTTCCTTAACCGGAATATTGACTTCGTTATTGCGCTTTTTAACCGCTCTTTCCGGCGCGGCACTTACGCTTTTTGAAGTCTTTTTATTGTTTTTACTTCCTGCTTTAGTGCTCTTTGCCAATTTCCTTCAAACTCTCCTACATCAAAAAATATCCTATCAAAGATACTGTTCCTACCAAGAGACAATATATTGAAAAGTATAAAAACTTCTTTTTTCTTACTATCATAAGCATAACCTTAATGCAAACAAAACCGACAATACCGGCTGCGAGCATTCCGACGATAAAGCATCCCACATCATGTCCCGTAACTGTCGATGTATCAAGCTTAATTAATTCCAAAAGTGTTGCTCCGGCAACTGCAGGAAGTGATACAAGAAATGCATACTTAACTGCAAAATTACGCTCAAACTTACATAACATACATGCAAGAAGTGTGGTTCCTGATCTTGAAATTCCCGGCATGGTAGCAATGCCTTGCGCTACACCGATGATTAAAGAATCCGGATATGTTGCTTCCTTAATCGACTTATTACCGTCTTTAATTCTGTCTGCAACAAATAGTATTATCGCAGTAATGATTAAGAATATTCCTGGGAATAAAAGTGTTTCTTCCAAAGTCTCAACAAGATCTTTGGCTGCAAAACCGATAATCGCGGTCGGAACTGAAGATACAAGTATCATAAGCACCAATTTTCTATATGGGCTTCCGACAACCTTCCTGTAATCCCTCTTTGACTTATCTTTTGTTTTAATGAACTCAAAAAGATTGTGGAATATATCTCCGATCATCTTGAAAAACTCTACAATCATTCCAAATACATCTTTATGAAAAACAACACATATCGCAATAAGTGTCGCAAAATGTAACAGGCAATCAAAAAGAATACCCGTATCAAGCTGCATATTTAAAAGATGTTTACATATTGCCAGATGTCCCGATGAACTTACCGGTAAAAATTCTGTAATTCCCTGTACGAATCCAAGAAAAATTGCTTTTAGAAAAGTCATAACTCTCTCCTTCTTTTAAGAAACACCTCACATACTTATAGGTATGTGAGGCGTATATTTGCCTTATTCATCCCAGTTATGATATACCATCTGTACATCTTCATCTTCATCAAGAAGATCAAGTATTCTCTGAATACACTTAATATCTTCATCAGATGTAAGCTTTACATATGTCTGAGGGATCATTGTTACATCAGCCTCTATCATAGGTATATTTTCTTTTTCAAGAGCTTCGCGTACTGCAGAAAAATCATCCGGAACTGTTAAGATTTCATAACAATCATCTTCTTCGGAGAAATCTTCCGCACCCGCATCAAGGGCAATCATCATAAGATCGTCTGCACCAAGTTCACACTCTTCTTTATCAACAATGATCTGTCCCTTTTTATCAAACATAAATGATACGCATCCAGGAGTACCAACGTTTCCGTGTCCCTTTGTAAATGCGGAACGTACATTGGCTGCTGTTCTGTTCTTATTATCGGTTAACGCATCAACAATTATAGCTGTTCCTGAAGGACCATATCCTTCATATGTAATTGTTTCGTAATTAACTGCAGAAGCATCACCTGCAGCCTTTTTGATACCACGCTCGATAGTATCATTCGGCATGTTATTTGCTTTTGCCTTAGCGATTACGTCCTTTAACTTTGAGTTGTTATTAGGATCCGGACCGCCTTCCTTAACTGCTACTGCGATTTCACGGCCGATGACCGTAAAAATCTTTCCTTTTGCAGCATCGTTTTTCTCTTTCTTATGCTTAATGTTTGCGAATTTCGAATGTCCTGACATTTCCCTTATCTCTCCTTAAAACCTTATTTTATAAACGCTAAAAGCGCATAATCCTTAATCTTCCTTTTCCAAAACCTGTCCGTCTTCATCATACTTAAGATCAAATACATCCATGGTCTTGGGTCCTAAAATATCATGCATATAAGCGTATATTTCTTCGTTTTTTTGTTCTTTTACCTGCTTGATTATGATATTCTTTTTTAATTCTACCCTGATCTTTTTAATCCAGTTGCCGATTTCGCCAATATCTACTGCATTTTCTCTAAGTTTCTTATAGCAAAGATCCATCGAAAGAACCATCAAAACCTTATTTGCGGCATCAAGATCACGCGGGAGATCCAAAAGCTGGTCCTCAATCTCTGCAATCTTATCGTTCGCATCATTAATAAGCTTTTTATTCTCTTCCATCTTTTTATCTCGAAGGCTCTTATCCGTAACATCAGAATCATCCATATTGTCAACGATACTGCCCATGAGGTTTGATTTGACCTTTTTATAATTCTTAAGGTCGTCGTTTAACTTGCCCTGAAGTTTTAAAAGCTCATCGACTTTACTTTCGGCTTCTTTTATCTCAGGGGTCTTTTCTATACCCATAAATAAATGATGCCATTTTTGGTCAAGCGGAAGCAGAGGCACTTTTACGCTTTGAAGAGCCTCCATAAACTGACCGTTTGACAGTTTCTCCGAATTGGCCAAAAACTTCATCTTATCAGTCATTATCGTCTAACACTCTTTTCCTTGTCATATTTAATGATAAGCGCATAAGACTGTCTGACAAAAGTACATTCTGAACTATAACATCACTGTCTACTTCAAGATCAAGCTGTGCAAAGTTCCATAATGCCTTAACTCCGAGTGACACAAGTCTGTCTGCCAACTCCTGAGCAACTTCTGCAGGAACTGTAATTGCAGCTATATCAACTCTGTTCTTCTTAATGAAGCCTTCAAGCTCGTCCATAGATCTTATCTCAATATCATTAATCTTTGTTCCCGAAAGTTTCTTATCAATATCAAACATTGCAGTAACGATAAATCCCTGCTTATGGAACGCACCGTGACTTGCAAGCGCACGGCCTAAGTTACCGCTTCCGATGATAATCATATTATGTGTCTTATCAAGGCCTAATACTTTTCCAATCTCATCACGTAAGAATTTGACGTTGTATCCATATCCCTGCTGACCGAAGCATCCGAAGTTATTAAAATCCTGTCTTATCTGAGATGCAGTAACATTCATTATTTCAGAAAGTCTTTCCGAAGAAATTCTTTCCACATTGTCTTCAAGCAATTGTCCGAGGTAACGATAATATCTCGGCATTCTTCTTACTACAACCTGCGAAACGTCTTTTTTCAAGTCTAGCCCTCCTTTTGGCCCATATTAAATAATTATAATTCAATTACAGTTCGTTTGTCAATTCTTCCCACTTCTCATAAAGTGCATTAAGTTCGTCTTCAAAACCGCTTCTTTCATTGGTGAGTTCATTCAATCGTGCGGAGTTTGAAGCTATCGACGGATCGGATAGTTTTTCGTCCACATCCTTTATCTTTCCTTCAAGCTCTTCAATCCGTTCTTCGGTTTTTTTAATCTCATTTTCTTTTTTACGTTTAATGCGTTCTTCTTCTTTTTGTTGCTTATAAGAATCTGCTCCCGCACTCTGCTTTGGTATTACCGCATTTTCCGTCTTTATTACCGCATTTTCCGTCTTCTTTTCTACATAATAATCGTAGTTTCCAAGATAATTTGTAAAACGCTTGTTTTCAAGTTCCAAAACTCTTGTTGCAACTCTGTTTATGAAGAAACGATCGTGTGAAACAAAAAGAATTGTACCGGTATAGTTATTCAAGCTTGTCTCAAGTATTTCTTTCGAATTGATATCAAGATGGTTTGTAGGCTCATCCAGGATAAGCAGATTGGCATTTGAAAGCATAAGCTTTGCCAATGCAACTCTTCCGCGCTCTCCTCCGGACAAAGATGATATCTTTTTAAATACATCATCGTTTGTAAAAAGAAACGCTCCGAGAATGTTCCTTATCTTCGTATTTGTAAGATTCGGATATGCATCACCTATCTCATCAAATATCGTATTGTCTTCGTTGAAATTCTGCTGTTCCTGGTCGTAGTAACCAATTTCAACATTTGTTCCAAGCTTAAAGTCACCGGACAATGGCTTATATACTTCGTTTAAAACCTTAAGCAGTGTGGTTTTCCCTGTTCCGTTACCGCCTATTATCGCAACCCTTTCGCCCTTTTTAATGTCGATATTCACATCGTTAAATAAGACGTTATCGTTAAATCCCATAGAAAGCGATCTGATACTTAAGACATCTTTACCGCTTTCTATAGCAGGGCTTATTGAAAATCGCATATCCGCGCTTACTTCCATAGGCTTTTCCAGTCGCTCAAGATGTTCTAATCGCTTTTCCCTGCTTTTAGCTTTTATAATCTCAGACTCTGTTGCGTGACTTCTGTAATTTCTGATTATTTCTTCTTCACGCTTTATATACTTTTGCTGTTCAAAATAATGCTTTAAGTAATCGATTCGTTTCTGTTCTTTTTTCTTCGTGTATTCGGTAAAAGTACCCGTATATACGCTGCTTTTCTTAAACTCGATTTCTACAACCTTTGTAACTATCTTATCCAGGAAATATCTATCATGCGAAACTATTACCACAGCACCCTTATACGACTTTAAATAGTTCTCAAGCCACTCTATGGCCTTTATATCAAGATGGTTTGTAGGCTCGTCCAAAAGCAAAAGATCCGGATTCATAAGAAGTATTTTTGCAAGTGTGACGCGAGTCTTTTGGCCTCCCGAAAGTGTGCTTATCTTCTTATCAAACTCATCATCTGCAAAGCCCAAGCCCCTTATTACGCTAACTATCTCGCCTTTATAAGTATATCCGCCTTTATTTTCGAATTCTTCGTTAAGGCGATGGTACTTGTCCATGAAATCCGATAAATCATCTTCCTTTACCGATGACATCTTTGATTCCATAGATTTCAATTCGGCTTCAAGACCTATAAGCTCATCTTTTGCATGCGTAACTTCTTCTATAATCGTCGCGTTACTGTCGCATTCGCTTATCTGCGATAAGTATCCCACTTTAATATTCTTTTTAAAAGATATCTCACCGCTGTCTTCTTTAATCTCATTAACTATAATCTTAAGTACTGTTGACTTTCCGGCTCCATTAACGCCGACTATTGCTACCTTTTCATCTTCTTCGACGTTAAAAGTAACGTCTTCCAATATCGAATCAACTCCATACGATTTAGCAATATGGGAAATTGACAGAATCATTTATAACACCTAATTATCCTTTCCAAGCATGATGACAACAGAATCCTTCGTTTCTTCATAGCCCTTCATGTCCTTCAAAAACGCATTCTGCAATATGTTCTTTGTCATCTTATATATAACTGTTCTTATGCCCTTATCCTCCTGGGCATAGATTATGTCGTTTCCGATCTTCGCCGCTTCTTCATTATTCTCGGCCTTTATAATGTACTTATCCCCGCCATCTAAAACGGTCACCTTGACATCATATACCGAATACATGAATCTGGCATAACTTCCGACAACATAAAGGAAGTAATACAGTTGCTTTATAAGCGAATCCGAAAACTTACTCTCGAATCCATTTGTAACATCAATCTTGCAGCCTTTGGCCTTATCATCAAAATATCCCGATAAAAGCTCCATATAACCGTCATATGTCTTGTTGCCAAATACAAACACGTCAATATATTCTTTAAACAGACGGTTAGCATGTCTTTTAATATGCATGATATCGGTATCTGAATGCTTATACTTTTTCGAGTATTCTATGACGTTTGCTTCCACCATACCAGAAAAGATAAGATATATAAATGAGAAATCCTTGATTCTCTTGCTTTTCTCTTTCTTTAATTCGTCATACTCTTTAATATATTGCTGTGCAGTTCTTTCATGCTCACCAATATCGCCTTTACCGAGCTTTCTCTTTTCATGTTCCGCTATAGCACGTTGCACCGGTTCTACAAGATCTTCATTAAAGTTAAGCGGCTTTAAGACTATCTCATAAAACTCAGTAAGATTATATACACTAACCAGATCTTCCGCATAATTAATCTCTGTCATAAGTAACAGCACAGTATCCGGAGAAGAAATGGTAAGAAGGTCAAATATCTCCTCAACCGTCATTATATCGAGATTGTACTCACTTATAAGTACGGCCACTTCATTTTCTGCAATTATATCCGTTACCTGTTCCGGATAAGATGTGCAGATTATATTATCTTCAGGAAAAGCCTGTGTTAATATATTCTTGCATTTTTCAAGGTGTTCCAATTCAGGCTCCAATAAGCAAATATTCATAGCTTCTCCTTTCTTGATTCGCACACAATATATCAATAATAATATATCAAAAATAAGCCTTCTTTTAAAGAAAAAATTTACAAAGTTTGGATGGACATTCTATGTAACTACGAAAAAAAGAATCCCGCCGTATAAGCGGGATTCTTTCATTGAAAGGAGAACTATATTAATTAAAAAATTATTCTTCGGTGACTTCGCTTGCTCTGGCTGCGACTTCACGTTCCTGAACATCCGACGGTGCCTGCTCATATCTTGCAAATTCATAAGAATACTCGCCTGCGCCTCCGGTAATCGAACGAAGTGTTGTTGAATATCCGTATAATTCAACCTGTGGAATATCAGCATTAATCTCGGTCTTTCCTGTGTTACCGATAGGATTCATACCAAGTACACGACCTCTCTTCTTATTAAGATCGCCCATGATATCACCGGTAAACTTATCAGGTGCCACAACCTTCAATGATACGATTGGCTCTAAGAGTATCGGGGTTGCCTCTAAGAATCCCTTCTTAAATGCCTGTGATGCTGCAGTCTTGAATGCCATTTCGGATGAATCAACCGGATGATATGAACCATCGTAAAGCACTGCTTTAACACCGACAACAGGATAACCTGCCAAAGGACCAACTTCGGTAGATTCAGCAATACCCTTTTCAACTGCCGGGAAGAAGTTCTTCGGAACAGCTCCTCCTACTACTATCTGATCGAAGATATAAGGCTTATCCATTTCACCTGAAGGCTCAAATGTCATCTTAACGTGACCGTACTGTCCATGACCACCGGACTGCTTCTTGTACTTGTATTCTACGTCTGATTTCTTTCTGATTGTCTCTTTAAATGCCACCTTCGGTTTATCAAGTTCAACTTCTACCTTATAGCGTTCTTTAAGCTTGCTTAATACTACATCGATCTGCTGATCGCCGATACCGTAAATCAAAGTCTGCCTGTTGGCTGCATCGTTTACTACCTTTATAGTAAGGTCTTCCGCAGATATCTTTGCAAGTGCCTGAGCAATCTTATCTTCATCACCCTTATTTACAGCTTTATATGCCATGCAGGTATATGGAGTTGAAAGTTCTGTCTTTCCATATACTATAGGGTTTGCTTTTACTGATAAAGTATCACCTGTCGCTGCTTTTGAAAGTTTTGCCAAAGCGCCGATATCACCCGCATGAAGTTCCGGAACTTCCGTAGGCTTATTGCCCTTTAATACATAAAGCTTACCTATCTTTTCTTCTGTTTCTTTATCATAATCATATAAAAGGTCGTCTGTCTTTAAAACGCCTGACATAACTTTTATGAGTGAGTATTTGCCGATAAACGGATCGACAATTGTCTTAAATACATATGCCGACTTGGACTTTGAAAAGTCGAAATTAGCCTCAAACACTTCGTTATTCTTCATATTAAGTCCTGCAACATTTCTTCCTTCAGGACTCGGAAGATACTTAACGATATCTGCCATAAGTGTATACATACCGCGTGCCAAAAGATTCGATCCCATAAGAACAGGAACAACCGAACAATCAGCTACGCCCATACGCATTGCTGAACGAATCTCATCTTCAGAGAACTCGTCACCCGCAAAGTATCTGTCCATAAACTCATCGCTTGTCTCTGCTACTGCCTCTAAAAGTGCATCTCTGCAAATTCCCAAGTTTTCTTTTGAATATTCAGGAATATCAAATCTATCTACAGTGCCCTTGTCATTCCATCTCTTTGCTGTCTGCTGAATTACATTAACATATCCGACAAACTCGCTGTTCTCTCTTACCGGAAGATGGAACGGAGCTATTTTCTTTCCGTATAATGTCTGAAGATCTTCCACAACCTGACGATATGATGCATTATCATCATCCATCTGTGTAACGAAAATAATTCTCGGGATATGGTACTTCTCACAAATATCCCATGCTTTCTTTGTACCAACTTCTATGCCGTTCTTACCTGATACAACGATTATTGCACCGTCTGCAGCCGATACTGCTTCTTCTACTTCACCGACGAAATCAAAATATCCCGGTGTATCTAAAATATTAATTTTAACATCATCAAAAACAATCGGAACTACCGAAGTCTGGATAGAGAACAATCTCTTATTCTCTTCCTTATCGTAATCGCTAATTGTATTGCCGTCTTCAATCTTACCCATACGACTTATGTCACCTGTAAGATAAGCCATTGCCTCCGTAAGGGATGTCTTGCCGGCCCCGCCGTGACCGAGTATTGCTACGTTTCTAATCTTGTCCGTTGTAAAAACTTTCATTAGCATTTCCTCCTTGTTGGACTTTTCAGCATATTTATACTGAACATATTCTAATGGTACTAAATATTTATATTAATTTCAATATTTTGTTTGTAAATTTCATAATTTTCTGTCAATAATTGTTCATTTTGTCCTAATTAAATATACTTTTTATACAATTCAGACTTTATTTTTACTCTATATGCATAAGTTTTTCGCATAAAAAAAGTACCTGCATTTCCTGCAGGTACTTAAAACATAAATCCGTTTAAAAAATCAATCCTTTATCTCTTCTTCGAGTTCATTAAAGATCTGATAGATTTCAATCTTTAATGCATCTGTATCAGTCATTCCGATAAACGATGCGCCATAATGATAATCCTCTTCATCTTCACCGGCTACACGAACGATTTCAATTACCGCATTGATAATCTCCTTTGTCCAGATCTGAAGTCTCATATCATAGAAGGTTCCCGGTTCGAGCTTAATTGGGCACGAAAAACCTATACCGGACTTTGAAAGATCCGTTACATTAACCTTAACAAATTTAAGTGTTGTTATGCCACCATCGTCAAGTCTTTCAAGCTGAACTGATACATTAAGATCCAGTCTTTTATGACGTCTTCTCTCTTCCATATTCTTCCTCCAAATATACTGAGTATAACTCACTAATATTTATTTTATATATAATATCTCACAAAATCAAGCAAATATTTAGTGAATAAACATGGCATCGCCGAAAGAAAAGAATCTGTAGTTATTCTTTACAGCTTCGTTATATGCATTTAAGACATTTTCCCTGCCCGCAAGTGCCGAAACAAGCATAATTAAAGTAGACTCCGGCAAATGAAAATTAGTGATAAGCGCATCAAGTATTTTAAATTTGTATCCCGGATATATAAATATATCCGTGTCGCCCGTCTTAGGCAAAAGCACTCCGTCTTCGGTTGCGGCAGATTCTACCGTTCTGCAGCTTGTCGTACCGACACAGATAACGCGTTTGCCATTACGCTTTGCTTCGTTAATCTTGTCCGCTGCCTCTTTTGTAACCTCATAATGCTCTGTATGCATATGATGTTCAAGCACATTTTCCTCTTTAACAGGGCGGAACGTTCCAAGACCAACATGAAGTGTTACTTCAGCTATCACAATACCCTTGTCTTCGATTTTTTTAAGAAGTTCCTTCGTCATATGAAGACCGGCTGTCGGCGCTGCCGCAGATCCGTCAAACTTAGCATATACAGTCTGATATCTGTTTTTATCCTTAAGCTCGTGCGTAATATACGGCGGTAACGGCATTGTTCCGAGCTTATCCAGTATTTCTTCAAAGATACCCTCATAATAGAACTTAATTATTCTGTTGCCATCTTCAAGTACGTCGACAATCTCACCCTTAAGAAGGCCTTCGCCAAAGTCCACTCTTGCACCTGTACGAAGTTTTTTACCCGGCTTAACGATACATTCCCATCTATCATCTTCCATACGCTTAAGAAGAAGGATTTCACAACCGCTTCCCGTTTCTTCTTTCTTGCCGTAAAGACGTGCAGGTATAACCTTTGTGTTATTAAGCACAAGGCAGTCTCCGGGCTCAAGATAATCGATTATGTCCGTAAAAATTTTATGAGTTACCTCGCCTGTATCCTTATCCAGGACCATAAGCTTGGAAGAAGATCTGTCAGGTAGCGGATCCTGGGCAATCTGTTCTTTAGGCAGATCAAACCAGTAATCCTTAACTCTCATACTTTGTTCCATTTTATTGCCTCAATTCTGCTCCAAGATTCTTTAATTCCTTAATAATCTTGTCCATTCTTTCATTAACAATTGTATCTTCCAAGGTCTTGTCCTTTGCACGGAAAGCTATAGAATATGCAAGTGACTTAAATCCTGCCATGATTCTTTCGCCTTCATACACATCGAACAATTCAATGCTCTCAAGATACTCTCCGCCGTTTTTCTTAATACATTCTTCAATCTGTCCACATGTTACATCTTTTCTTGTAAGAAGACTTAAGTCTCTTGTTATTGCAGGGAATTTAGCAAGTCCCTTAAACTTGATATCGTAATCGGAAAGTTCTGCCACATTAAGCATATCAATTACTGCAACATATACCTTTTCCTTTATTCCGTAATTGGAAAGGACTATAGGATGTACCTCACCCATAAAGCCTATATCTTTCTTACCGCATGTAATAACCGCAGCTCTTCCCGGATGCAAGAACGGTAATTCTTTAGTAGCCGTAAATCTTGCCTCTTCTCTTACTCCTGCCTCGGTTAAAATATCAACTACACTGCCTTTAAGTGTAAAGAAGTCACCGCTTCCGTATGTTCCGAGTGTAAGCTTCATTCTCTCCTCAGGGAGATCCTTTAAAGGTAATTCGTGAGGAAGATATACATTTGCCATTTCAAAAAGAGATACCTCTTTGTTTCTGTGCGCATAGTTTAAAGCGAGCGAAGAAAGTATACCGTTTAACGAAATCGTTCTCATTATACTGTAATCCTCTCCCAAAGGATTGGATATTATTATTGCCTGTCTTAATTCGGAATTCTCCGGAATAAGAAGCTTGTCAAATACCTTCGGGCTTTCAAATGAGAAGCACATAGCCTCCGAGAATCCGTTAAATCTTGCGGCGTTCTTCGCATTTGCATATACAATCTGGCGCGGGTTAAATCCACCTATCGTAGACTCACCATCCGGAATTGTTGTCGGAATCTTGTCATAGCCGTAGAATCTTGCAACCTCTTCGGCAAGATCTGCCATACAATGAACATCCTGTCTCCATGACGGTACTTTTATAACATTTTTCTTCTCGTCGTACTCCAATTCAATCTTCTCAAAATACTTAATCATAGTATCCTTATCGATTGATGTACCGAGAAGCTTATTTATTCTTTCAGGGTTAAATTCTACTTCATTACCTGTTCTTACCTGTGGATATACGTCAACCATACCTCCGACAACTTCACCCGCATTTAACTCTTCCATAAGCTGGCACGCACGATTTACTGCGAGAAGTGCTGTATTAGGATCGAGTCCCTTCTCAAACTTACCGGAAGCGTCAGTTCTCATACCGAGTTTTTTACTTGAAAGTCTGATATTTGTTCCGTCAAAACAAGCTGCTTCAAAAAGAACCGTCTTAACAGAATCTGTTATCATTGAGTTTTCACCACCCATGATACCCGCTACACCTACAGGCTTCTTGCCATCGCAGATCATTAAAATATCTGAAGAAAGCTCATGTTCCCGTCCGTCAAGTGTTGTGAACTTTTCACCGTCAGCTGCCGTACGTACAATTATCTCATTACCTTCAATTGTAGAAAGGTCATACGCATGCATAGGCTGACCGAACTCTTCCATTACATAGTTAGTAATATCAACTATATTGTTAATAGGTCTTATTCCGACACCCTTAAGACGTCTTTGCATCCATGTCGGCGACGGTCCGATCTTTACGTTCTTTACAACTCTTGCAATATAACGAGGACAAAGCTTTTCATCCTTAATAGTTACCTTGATATAGTCTGATGCCTTCTCGTTATTACCTGTTTCCTTAATAACCGGGAATTTGAATTCCTTACCAAATGTAGCAGCGGCTTCTCTTGCGATACCGATTGTAGCATAGCAATCAACTCTGTTTGATGTAATTTCGTATTCGTGAGTTACATCATCAAGTCCCAAAGCCTTAACCGCGTCATCTCCCGGCTTTACACCTGCATTTTCAGGGAAAAGATAGATTCCGTCTTCAGGTGCTTCCGGATAGTAATCATGGCTTGAACCAAGTTCATCTATAGAGCACATCATACCGTTACTCTCAACGCCGCGGAGTTTACCCTTCTTAATCTTAACGCCACCCGGTACACGCTTTCTGTCATGATCGCATGCAACCTTTCCACCGTCCAAAACAACAGGTACAAGTGCGTTTACAACAACATTTGGAGCTCCTGTAACTATCTGGATCGGTGCGCTTTGTCCTATATCTACCTGACAGATAACAAGCTTATCCGCATCAGGATGCTTGTCGATTGAAAGAATCTTACCTACTACTATTTTCTCAAGATCTTCCGCAAGGCACTCATATCCTTCAACCTTTGTTCCGGAAAGAGTCATTGCGTCTGTATATTCCTGCGCCGTACAGTTTAAATCCGGCACGTATTCTTTTATCCAATTAAGTGATGTATTCATTGATAATTCCTCCGTTATACCTTATTTAAACTGCTTTAAGAATCTGTCGTCGTTTTCATAAAGAAGACGAAGATCGTCTATTTCATACTTAAGTAACGCAATACGCTCCAAGCCTACACCAAATGCAAACGCAGAGTATTCATCAGGATCGATATTGCACATTCTAAGTACATTCGGATGAACCATTCCGCATCCTAAGATTTCTATCCAGCCCGAGCCCTTACAGAATCTGCATCCTTTGCCATGACACTTAAAGCATGACACATCCATTTCTGCGGAAGGCTCCGTGAACGGGAAGTGATGAGGACGGAACTTAACCTTTGTATCCGCTCCGAATAATTCTTTTGCGAATAATTCAAGTGTTCCCTTGAGGTCTGCCAAAGTAACATTCTTATCTACGATAAGGCCCTCTATCTGGTGGAATGAAGGTGAGTGTGTTGCATCAATCTCATCCGAACGGAAAACTCTTCCCGGCGAAATCATTCTTAAAGGAAGCGGTCTTGTCTCCATTGTACGAATCTGAACCGGTGAAGTCTGCGTTCTTAAAACTATATCTGAGTTAATATAGAATGTATCCTGCTCATCCTTTGCAGGGTGATTTGCAGGAATATTCAATGCCTCAAAGTTATAATAATCTTTCTCGATTTCCGGACCTTCAACGATTTCATAACCCATTCCGCCAAAGATTCTTTCAACTTCTTCCAAAGCAAGGCTACATGGATGCTTTGCACCAACTTTAATCTTCTTACCGGGAAGTGTTACATCTATCTCTTCCTTTTCGAGCTTATACATAAGCTCTTTATTCTCTAAATTCTTCTTAGTCTCATCTATAAGCTTTTCGATTGCTTCTCTTGTCTCGTTTACAAGCTGTCCGAATATAGGACGCTCTTCTTCACTTAAATCCTTCATAGACTTAAGCATTGCTGTAAGTTCACCCTTTTTACCAAGGAATGTAACTCTAGCTTCGTTAAGCTTATCCAGATTCTCGGATTCTTTAATCTGCTTTATCGCGTTTTCTCGTAACTCTTTAAGCTTTTCCTTCATTAATTTCTCGCTCCTTTAATTAAAATCACGTATAAAAAAGGCTCCGCCCCTTTAAAAGGGACGAAGCCGTATACTCCGCGTTACCACCCTAATTCCTTAGGAACTCCCTAAGACACTCCTATTATATTATAACGGATATAACCCGGCCGATCCTACTCATTCCTTTTAAGACCGGCAGCTCGCAGTGTGAAATTCAACCAAAAGTACGTTTAGGAAGCTTCCAGCTTACAACTTCCATTCTCTTTAAACGTATGATCTTTTGCCTACTTTGCATTGCTCAAACGCCTTTACAAAGAAAAATCATATCACACCTTATTTTAAAATTCAAGTTTTTGCATATTATTTCGCGTTCTTTTTCTGTCGTAAAATCTTACGCTTCTTGATTTCAATGAATATCTTCTCCGAATACATTGAATCAAGTTCCGCAGCAAGGAATAATATATACATTCCAAAATACATCCACATAAGTAAAAGCATCAATGTCATCATGCTTCCGTACATTGAAAAACCACCGAAATACGTCACATACACGGATATTCCGAATGACAGAACCGTCCAAAGAAAAGCCGCAAGTACAGCAGGGAAAAGCACAAACTTAAATCTTCTCTTTCTTCCCGGCAAGAACTTCAATGTAACGATAAACAACACCGTCAACAATAAGAACAAAATAAGGTATCTGTAATCGATAACCTTGGAAGCAAACACAACCGGTGCAGAAAAGCCTTTAAAGAGCTCCTTTCGAATCTTTTTACCATACATAACAAATAATATGCCAAATATTATAAATGCAGTAAAAAACGTCATATATAAAACCGACTTAAGACGCAAAACGAAGAAGTTACGTCTTTTCTCTACACCGTATATATTGTTAAGTCCATTCATAATGCTTTGGATTCCTTTCCCGGATGCCCATAAAGCACTTATGATGGATACCGTCATGGTGGAAATAGATCCCTTATAAAGTTCATCCGCAACCGAATCAAAAAACGGCACTATATACTCGGGAAGTGAATTATTAATATAAGATATAAGCGAATTGTACGTAAGTGGCGTAAACCTTACTATCGTAACCATAAAGATGATAAAAGGTACAACTGATAAAAACAAGAAAAAGGCAGACTGTGCCACATAAGCATCAACTCTGTCGTCTTGTAATTGTTTTAAAACATCCTTTACTGTTTCAAATGCCTTTTTCATCTTACCACCTTAAAGTAAAAAGGGAGCTGTATAAACAACTCCCTCCGACTTTTTAGTCTAATTCCCAAGATGCCGTTCCCGTATTTTTGACTCCTAGCGCACGCTAGGTGGGTATCCGCAGCATTACTTTCTGTCTTCCAACGATCTTTTAAGGCCTGACATAGAGCAAGCAATAATAGGAGTCCCGTTTAAAGTAGATGTAGGTTCAAAAATTACGAGCTGTCGTACATCCCAGGTTGTAATTGTATTATAGCAAATTCTGCAGAAAATTCAATAGTCTTTTGTGAATTTGGCGTGAATTTTCCGAATTATTTGTTTAAAATACCGCAATTGTACATTCAATTGAAATATTATAATGAATTTGCCTGCTTAACTACATCCTTAATTGCGTCCTGGGCGTCCTTAGGAAGCTTGTTATATCCTTCGAAGTCCTTATCAAGCGACTTAACATAGTCAAGTCTGTCCTGCATACGCTTCTTCATTGTCTCAACGTACTCTTTATCTTTAAGGTCTGGAACGTAACCCTTAATCTCGCAGATCTCGATATCTTCGAACGGGCCCCACTGTTTGAATTTAGCTTTGCCCTCTACTATTGATTCGAGTACAGAAAGTGTCACTTCTTTTGTAACCTTCTTGCCCATGAAATCGCCTGTGTTGATAATGTAGCAGTCAACGTTCTTATCCTTAACGAGTTTCTTAAACTTATTGTAGTCGTTAACTAACGGATATGTTCTAAATGGGTTAGCATATGGCTCAACAACAAGTTTATTAGGATCTACGCCCTCTTTAAGACGCTCAGCTGTTGAACGCTTTGTTGCAAGTGTAGCACCCATAACAGAAGCAAGGCTTGCACCTTTAAGCTTAACTACCGGCGGAATTGTAGGATCCTTCATAATCCAGAAGATTGCGTTAACAGGTGATTCAATCTTATCAACTCTGTTCGGCGACCAGAGCTTTGACTTGATTGCACGTCCGTTACCGTTTCTTATATCTTCCGTAACAAGAACGATCTTGCCATCTTCATCCATAGTTGCTGAACAGTTCTGTGCTGTAAGTAAGAACTTATTGTCCTCACAAGCTGTAGGATAATCTGCTGTCTTATCGAAATATGTAGGCTCAAGAGCGATAGATGAACATGTATCGGAATTAATGATAAATGCATCATCATGAAGAACCTTGATTGCAGGATACTTACCGCCATGCTTTGCATGTGTAAGTGTTGACTTTCCTGATCCGGATAATCCGAATACAGCTGCAACATACTTGCTGCCATCCTTTAATGTGTACTCCTTCTGTCCACCGTGGCATGAAGCATAACCGTTTCTGTTTGCCATTGCCCATGCAAGTGTAAGTGTACCCTTCTTGTGCTCACCAAAGTATCTCATACCAAGGATTGCTGCGCAGTTCTGCTCTGTATTAAAGTAGCATAAGCACTTAGGATCTGAAATATCTGTCTGATCTGTACCTGCCCACTGAGGGTTGGAGAAAATATAAATATCAGGCTCGTTTTCATAGAGCTTTGAATTCTTATACATCTTTACATATTCATCAGACATATACTGGAAGTTAAGCATCCAGTTGTAAAGAAGATTCTCTTCTCCTTCCGGAATAAGAAGGTGTGCCTTTACCATAAATTCAGGATCAAGTCCGATAAATACCTCTGCATGATACATTGTGTTCCATCTTGTATCATAGATTGCGTCCATAAGAAGCTTATCAAGTTTCTCTGTATTAACTCCAGGCTGACCTGTAATTCTTCTTGCAGGCGCATATCTTCCTGTAATAGAACCATCATTAAAAAGTAAAACCTTTGCATCAGGTTCAAGTCCGAATTCTTCGCCTCTATATACAGGCATGTCTGTAACTACAGTACCCGGAGAATTCTTAGCAAGCTCATACGCTTCCTTCAATGTATTGATCTTAATTACATTGTTGCCGTAAAAAGCTGCCTCGATAATAGATCTTGTCTTGGAAAAACCTGTCTTGCCAGGTCCGATTTCCGTACGCTTGTAATAAGCTCTTGTTGCCATAATGTATCCTCCTTACAATTAATATCTTTTGTTTTGTCTATATGCATTAAGGGTATTCCCATATTGCCTAATTCGTCTCGAATTTATATCCGAGCCCTTTTAATGTGACTATGTATTTCTTGTACTCGTCACCCAGCGCTTTTCTTATCATCTTAATGTGAGTATCAAGTGTTCTGTCATCGCCGTAATAATCAAAGCCCCAAACTTCCGTTAAAAGTCTCTCCCTTGTAAGCGCAATGTTTCTATTCTTAACAAGATAAAAGAAAAGCGCATACTCTTTCGGTGCCATCCTCACTTTCTTACCGTCAATTGTTACCGTCATTGAGGTAAAATCGATTACCATTCCGCGAAGCTTGATTAATTCATGCCCTTCATCATGCTTAATCTCATGATGTCTTAAAGCAACCTTAACCCTAAGCATTAATTCCTTAGGATAAAAAGGCTTTACCACGTAATCGTCGCACCCTATCTCAAATCCGTGGATTCTGTCAAATTCATCATCACGTTTCGTAACGAATATCACAGGTATGTCAAGTTCGTCAATTATGGTCTTAGCCGCAGAAAAACCGTCAAGCTCCGGCATCATGACATCCATAAGCACGAGGTCAAAGTGCTTTTGCCTGCAGATACGGACCGCATCCATTCCGTTGTCGGCCGTTTTTATATCGTATCCTTCAAATGAAGCATATTTAACTATCAATTCTCTATCTTTTTCATTATCGTCGCATACAAGTAAACTATACATGATAAATTACGCCAATCCTAAGTTTGTTCATAAAATGTGCAAAATTTATAATTATACTATACTACAAGTGATTCTATTTTACACGGTTCTTTTGATATTTTTCGTAAAAAATTCATTGAAAGAGCACTGTAAATGATGTAAACTTTACTTAAGAATATGCACTTGGCGAGGTATTAAAATGATATCACGAGACCTTAAAATTCTCATTGCCGACGATTCTATCCTTGCACGTAAGCAATTAAAAGACGTGTTGCTTACCGCGGGGTACAACGACTTCATTGAAGCAAAAGACGGCAAAGAGGCTATTAATTTTTACAAACAGGACAAAGCTGACATTGTCTTTTTAGACATTGTAATGCCGCAAGTTGACGGAATTGAGGCTGTTAAGCAGATCCGTGCTTACGACGAAAATGCCAACATTGTTATGGTATCTTCCGTAGGTACGCAAGGCCAGATCCGATCGGCTATCGAAGCCGGTGCGAAAGACTTCATACAGAAACCTTTCGTATCAAATCAGATCTTAACCGTTTTAAATAACATCATGAAAGGGAATTAGTTTATGTTTACACAATTATTTGGTAATTACCTTTTACGTAAAGGCGTTGTTACACCTGATCAGTTGGTTTCAGCCATCAAAGCAAGTTGCGAGTCACATGTAAAACTTGGTACACTTTGTATACATGCCGGCATAATGTCCGCTTCCGAAGTTGAAAAAGTATATATCTTACAGACACACAGAGATGCTCGTTTCGGTGAAATCGCCATTGAGGAAGGTTACATAACACCTTCACAGCTCGAAGATGTTATGGAAGATCAAAGTCCTCACTATCTCGTCCTCGCACAGGAACTTATCGAACGTGGTATTATAACACACGACGAGCTTGAAAAGCTTCTCGGTGAATACAACAAAGAAACAGGTTTAAATGACATAAATGTTCTTAACGAGCAGCGTGATCAGCTTCATACTTTGGTTGAGAACTTTATACACCAGTCCAATATAAGCCGCGACAATGTTATAATCGATTACATTCAGTTATTGTTTAACGACCTTATAAGATTCATAGGTGATGACTTCACTCCTCTTAATCTTATACCGTTTAACGATTACAAAAACGTTGTATGCGCTACACAGGAAATTGAAGGTCACTATAATATCTCGACCGCAGTCGATATGTCAGAGGCAACTGCTATTGAATTTGCAAAGAGATATGCCGGTGAAACATTCACCCAGTTTGATGAGTATGTATCCGCATCGCTTGAAGATTTCTTAAATCTTCATAACGGATTATTCCTTATCAACGTATCAAATAACGAGAACATCGAGCTTAAGCTTATGCCTCCGTTAAGTATCGGAAAGGGAGATTTAAAACAATCCGACAACACCTATCTTCTTCCTTTGTCCTATACATTCGGAACAGTTAATTTCCTTATCGGACTCAATGATTAACTTAGAATATTATTAAGAAGAGCTGCTTTTTAGCAGCTCTTTTTAAAGATTGGAGTAATATGTTACCCGGAGTTTTTAAAGCAACGAAAAAGGACGGCAGCGTCTATTATCGTTCAAGCATTACCCATAAAAGAAAGCATATAAGCCTCGGTAGTTTCAATACTGAAGAGGCTGCTTTTAATGCATATCTTCTCGGGACAAAAATTTTAGACGGAAATGAATATACCATAGACTCCAATCTTGAAGGGCTCGCTCTTCCTTTTGATAAATGCATCTGCCTTATAAACTATAGAGACAATGATCTGTATTTTAAGACACCTATATATGTAAGACAGAACTATTTCCAGTACTTCTACTCCCCTACAATTGATTTTAAATTCGATTTGGACGATTTGTTCTTTTATTCGACACGTACCATTCAGTCAAGAAAAGGGCACTTTTTCGTGGCAGATTACGGAACACAATACACTATTCTTTCAAGATACGGCATAAGAGCCTATGCAGTCCGCGGACGTGACTTTGAATTTAAAAACGGCGACGAATATGACTACAGACGTGCCAATATAGTATTACTTAATTCTTTCTATGGTGTAACCAAAGTAATGCACAAAAACAAGGCTTTCTACAGGTCTGAGATTAATATAGTCGGTAACCATGTTCTCGGATACTTTGAAACTCCGATAAGAGCTGCAGTTGCATACAACAAAGCCGTTGACGAAATAAAAAAAGCCGGTATTGAAAAAGAGTACAATATAAACTTTACTGATGAACTTACTCCTCGTGAATATGCAACCACATATTACACTATAAATCTACCGAATAAATTCTTAAGATATTTAAGCGATTACAAAAAGAAAAACAGCGTAAATCAATAGCTTTTACCTAATATAAAAATAAAAGCGGCCCGAAAAACGGACCGCTTTTATTATATTTTTATTCTTCGTCTTTTTTAAACTGACATTCAGGCTTTTTAAAGAAGTCTACTCTAGGCTCAAGGAATCTAAGCTTATGTGCTTCCTTATCCGGAATTATGTCATATATCTCATCAAAGATATAGTTCCAATCAAACATCTTATTATCAAGATTAAGATAATCTCTGACATTCTCGGTGCCTGCCGGTGCTATCGGATGTAAAAGTGCATTTATAACTCTGATTCCATGGAAGCAGTTAACCAATACCTGCTTACGAAGTGCATCGTCATTATTCTTCTCGGCAACTTTAATGTTATTAACGTAATGCTTATTAATCTCACGGATTATCGAATCGAGCACATATGTTACTCTGTGGAATTCATGATTATACATGAATCTCTCATAATCAAGTATCTGCTTTTCACAGAATTCCTTAATCTTAGAGTCAACAGTACCATACGGCAATACTCCGTCATAATACTCCTGTGTTGTATAGAAGCACGAACGAAGAAGTCTATTATATACATTCGTAAGAAGATTACCGTCTTTAAGTACCGGATCCGGTCCCAAATCCTTACGTTCTTCTTCCGGAATATATACCTGCGGATTAAATCCTACAGAACTATTACCAAGTCCGAGACTTAAGAAATGGATACGTAACTGCTCCGGTGAGTAAAACTCCAAAAGGTCCGCTGCCATAGGTGGCTTAACCGCACTTGAAGAACTTGCTTTCTTATCCATGAAGAGAATATGGTTATTTGCAACTATATGCGGTAATACCTCGTTTTCAACGTCAACCTTTTCGCCCTTCTTATGCTTTAATCCCATAAAGATTCCCATTTCAGCAAGGGCATAGAAGTATATATTATCCTGGCCGATAAACTGGTAAACTATCGTATCGTCACCGTTCCACCACTTCTTCCACTCATCTTCAGGCAATCCCTTATTCATAAGATAAGTCTTTGAGAATGATATCGGTGCCCAAAGCGACTCCGGCCATACCCAGAATGTAAGGTCTTTCTCACCTTCCGTTTCAGGAATCGGAACTCCCCACTCAATATTTCCGGAAAGTCTAAACGGTACCAATGTCTTACCTGTTCTATAATGGATGTCATGGCTATCCAATACCTCTTTAGCTTTATCTCTCATATCGAGATTCTTAAATGTAAATGTTATTGAAGGTTTCTTTTCTTCATTTAAAACATCACACTCAGGTAACTCTTTTATAAGGGCATCTACGTCTTCTATCTGCTTTTTCTGAACATATATGCAAGGATCCTTTAAAAACTCCTCTATAGCCCTGATTTCAAACTTACGGGTATTGGAATTCTTTGCCAAAAACTCTACACGTTCCTTTAATGTCGGAAGGTAATCTTCCAAAGAGAAATACCAGTTTGTAACCTTTCTTAATTCAGGTCTTTCTCCTGAAAGCGTACTTACAGGATCTATAAGTTCGTCCGGTGAATACTGATGTCCAAGATCACACTCATCCGCATAGGCTTTTTCAGACTGGCATCCTTCTATCGGGCACTTTCCCACAACCTGACGTCCGTTTATAAAGCACTGTCTTTTTGTATCATAAAACTGTGGAGAAGACATTTTCTTTAAATGTCCGTTCTTATATAATGTCTCAAATACATACTTTGATACATCTTTATGAACTTCACCGGTCTTACCCAAAGCGGAAGCTCCGTAAAGGTTAAGACCAATCTCGTATGTATCAAGCACTTCCTTCTGCTTTAAATGATTACTTTCTACGTATTCCTTTATTGTCCCTTTATATCCCTCGTTTTCACATTTCTTACGATATGCTTCAACTATAGGAGAACCGTAACAATCCGTACCTGATACAAAGATTACATTCTCATCGCCTATTCTGTCTCTTAAGAATCTTGCGAAAGCATCTGCATGAACAAACATACCCCCGACGTGTCCAAAATGCAGTTCCTTATTACCGTATGGCATACCACCTGTTATGATTGCTTTTTTCGGGAATGTAGGTCTTTCATTATTTGGTATTCTCTTATTAATCATACGTTCTCTCCTTACATAGAAAAAGCCCCGTTATTTTATTGCTTCGTAAACACGGGGCTTAATCACTACTTATTATTAATTATCTTTTAAAGCTACTTCCAAAACCGAATCATCAAGCTTGAAGAATTCAAGCGTCTTATTGATTTCTTTTGCAACCCTATCGATTTCTGCAGAAGACTCTGCAACATGACTTACAGTCTCTGTTAAAGTATCCATTGACGCTGTTGTCTCTTCTGCACCGGATGCATTCTCTTCAGAAATTGAAGCAAGTGTATTCATGATTTCTTCAGTCATTACTCTTGCATCGTCACACTTATTAGCGTACATTTCAATGTTCTTAGCTTCATCCGTTGTAGCTCTTACGCCTGCAGCCAACTGATCGAACTGTTCAATAGTCTCATCCAAAGACTTAATCTGCTCATCAATAGTGGCCTTCATATTTTCCATCTCAGCCATTGTATTGGATGAGTTTGTAATAACTTCTGCGATATTAGCCTTAATTCTCGTAGCAGACTCATTTGACTCATTTGCAAGTTTCTGAATCTCACTTGCAACTACTGAGAATCCGCGTCCTGCCTCACCGGCACGTGCAGCTTCAATTGAAGCGTTAAGTGAAAGAAGTGTTGTCTGATCTGCTATAGAACTTATCATATCAACCGCTTCGTTAATGTATTTGATTGAAGTATTTGTCTTTGCTATCTGATCGCTCATTGATGCGATAGCTTCTTTTGTATTCTCATTCGTCTGAGAAAGCCTGTCAAACTGCTGCTTACTTATATCCTGTGCGGCAAGCATGTCATCTGCGTGCTTCGTAAGTGTCTCAACAGATGATACGATATCTTTAATAAGATTACCCATCTGAGAGATATTACCCGTTGCATCGGTAACTTCTCCGGCCTGATGAGATGCGCCCTTTGCAACCTCTGCAACCGCAACTCCGATACCTGATGTCGTATTATCTGCTTCTCTGGCAACGCTTTCAAGTGATGATCCGTGAGTTACAAGATTATTGGCAACATTCTTCATCTGGTTAACGATTATGCATAACTGATTATGAAGTTTGCTCATTGAAACGATCATCTGACCGATTTCATCCTTACGCTTCATAAGATGCTTAATTTCAGATGTTGCAACTATGTTAAGATCACCTGTCTCCATCTTATCTACGAGACCCTTATTAATAAGGATTGCTCTAACCATTGACTGAGTAAGTTTAGCGGAAAGAAGTGCCATAAGCACAAATAATACAAGTGCAAGCGCAACAACTACAGATACGCTCTTTACTATGTAAGCTGTAATCTCCTTCTTCTCCATTGTTACAAGAAGCATACCCTGTGTAGCTCCTGCGGAGTTCTGAATCGGCAAGCAGTATGCATAGCAATCAACGCCTTCGAGATCAAACGAATCATACGTTGCGTCATTACCTGTTTCGAAAACATCCTTTGTAATATTCTCCGGAGCTTCCTGTCCTACATAATGACTGTTAACATGCTTACCCTGTGCCATGAGCTCCTGCTCTTCTTCAGTGTATTCATCTCTTAATGCCAAAGATGTGGCAACCATAAAGCCTTTATAATACAAACTAACGTCCATATCGGATTTATTCTTGACGTTTATAAAGATCTGATTGTTATCAGTCATTCTTGCGCCGCCCTTGAATACGTTTCCGTCCGGATCGATTGTCCATCCACCGTTATATACGAAATTGATGCTGGCAAGTGTCGTCTCTGCAACAGCTTTCAAACTATCCATTGATCTGTCTTCAAGACCCTTATTAAGTGAAATTGACGAATATACTGTAAGAACTACTCCGAGTATCGTCATAGGTAAAAGCGAAATACCTAAAAACTCCCACAATAACTTGGTCTTAATTGTTTTAATCTTAGTTCCCTTTTCTTTTTTAACCTTTGCAGCCTTTACCTTCTTAGGCTTAGGTTCCTTTGTTTTTGTCTTTGTCTTAAGCTCGGCCATAAATATACTCCAATCTGTGTCTATATTGCTCGACACTAATATAGTCTAAATTATAGCATAGTGTTTACAATAAATCCATAAAATTCATGAAAAAAATTCAATATTTCAGCGCTTTAAAAAAGTCTTATCGAATTTTATTTGCCTCACTTAATATCTTTATTATCTTTTTCTTTTTAATCATGCCGCCGCTTTGATTCACGACGCTGTCAAGACTGCCTTCCATAAGGCCTTCATACATCATTCTTGCTTCCGGATCTGTAATAGGCTTAGGAAAAAACATAATTCTTACAAGCCACTTACCCAGGCGCGAAAGTCTTTTGGCCTTTCTTGAATACGGCATAACCTGTGTAAGCGAATTCTTAAATGTAAACTCACCGCGACAAAGATTTGAAAAATGAGTCTTTGGATAAGTATATATCTTATCAAAATCCTCTTCGCATAACGGCACTTTATTTCTTATAGTAAGCGGCGATACAAGCTTTTCTCCCGCAATAGTTATATTTTCTTTAAGCCTTATATCATTAATCGATGAAGCAACAACTATCTCATAAGTTCCGCCTATAGTATTAATATCACCGTTTGTATATGCACTAAACGCCTCATTATCCAATACTACTTTTAACTGCTTTGATTCGTTTACCTTTAAAAATACTTTCTCAAAGCCTCTAAGCTCCATATTCGGTCTAAAAGATCCGTCGTTCGGGTTTATAACATAAACTTGCGCTATCTCAGCTCCGTTTACATTTCCCGTATTCTTTACGGTAAAACCAACTTCATACTCATTATTCTCAAGTGGCTTTACACGAAGATCCGAATACTCGAATTTTGTATAACTTAAGCCATATCCAAACGGGAATCTTACCGGTACATCATATGTATTATAGTATCTGTATCCGACAAAAATACTCTCTCTATATTCTACATCATCTACATGATCACTTTGTTCTTCCTGTTTTGCAAAATAACCGTAACTCGCAACATCGCTTTCCTTTAACGGGATAGTCTCTGCAAGTTTTCCCGAAGGGGTAATCTTTCCGGTCAATATATTTGCTATGGCATACATCGCACCTTCGCCCGACAAATATGCCTGTAAAAGACCCTTGCACCTTGCAGGCAATTCCATATTATAAGGAGAGCCTGACACCGAAACAAAAACAATATTTGTTGTTATCTCAAATAATTTATTCAATAAACTTTCCTGATTATAAGGCATATTGAAGGTCGTTCTGTCATATCCTTCACCTTCTGCCTTATCCGTAAGTCCTCCGAAGAAAACTATCGGTATCTTTTTATCTGCCGCTTCTTTTGCTGCTTTTAAGGCTTCTCTTTCAAGCTTACCTTTTCTTTTAAATGAATTGGCATTGTAACCTCTTGCAAATTTTGTAGTTACGCCCTGCTCGCTCATGCTTTCAAAGAACGAGTCTACATGTGCGGTATTTATATGGCTGCTTCCCCCACCCTGAAATCTCGGCTTCTTTGCAAGGTCTCCGATAACCAGTATATTTCTCTGTTTAATAGGCAAAATGCCTTCATTTTTAAGCAGTACCTGACTTTCACACGCAATCTTCCTTGCAAGAATATGATTCTGCAATCTTGTTTCCTTCTCGACTGCTTTTTTATTGTGCACATCTTTACCGTATTTTTCTATAAGCTTTTCTATACGGGATATTGTTGTATTCAATGTCTCTTCAGATAACGTCTTTTTCTCAATAGCATTATTTAAATCCTCATCATGCATACCAAGGCTATCCGGCATTTCAACATCCATTCCCGCATTAATACAAGCAGGAAGATCTACACAAGCTCCCCAGTCACTCATGACTACGCCGCTATATCCCCACTTGTCTCTTAAGATATCTGTCAAAAGATGCTTATTCTCACACGCAGGATATCCGTTTAAATAATTATAACTTGCCATTATAGTTGCAGGGTGTGCTTTTTTTACCGCGCGGCGAAATGCCGAGAGATAAATCTCATGAAGTGCCCTGTCATCTATCATCGAATTCGACGTCATACGATGTGTTTCCTGATTATTCGCTGCAAAATGCTTAAGAGAAGTTCCCACATTTAATTCCTGCATTGCGCTTATATAATTTGAAGCCATTTCACCCGCAAGATAAGGATCTTCCGAATAATACTCAAAGTTTCTTCCGCAAAGCGGTGATCTCTTTATATTGACACCCGGGCCCAGCACGACAGAAACTCCGAGGTCTTTTGCCTCGGATGCTATTCCCTTTGCCATTTTTCGTATAAGTTCCTTATCAAACGAACATGCTACGCAACTTGCAGTCGGAAAACACGTCGCTTCGAAACTGTTATTATTCTTTGCACCGTCTTCCTGCGAACGCACTCCGTGAGGGCCGTCCGCAACATGAATCGTACCTATATGCCATGCTCCGATTCCGGTAACAAGTCTTTTATTATCCATAACTCTCCTTTAATGAGCAAAGTGATTTTAACTATTGTCTTGCTTTAAGCTCACTTACAAGCTCATTATACTTATTTTCATCTATTATATATTTTTTCCTTAAAATCACATATGAAACAACTAATGCGATAACAGGTATTAAGACCATTCCAAGTCTAAAGGCAATACCCTGCGTTAAGGTTATATTCTCTAAATATTTATTGGCTGTATCAAGTGCCTGTGCACTTGTAATCTCGCCCGTATTAACTTTTATTTCCAAGGCACTTATATTCTGACTTTGTACATATATACCGCTTATTATTAATACAAGAGTAAACAATCCCTGATTAATACCACCCGCAAGCTTTACACTAAATGATCTTACGGCAGATATGACCGAGTCATGTCGCTCATTATAGCGCACCTCATCATACTCTATTGTATTATTTATCATTACAACTATTGCAAGATTCATAAGTCCCTGGAAGAAAAAGATCATAAATCCCACTACGTTTAACAAAATTACATTTTTCGGAAGTATGTATCCAAACATCAAAAACATACTATATCCGATTATCAATGCAATAAAACATATCTTTAAAATTGTCTTCCTGTTAAAGTGTTTTGCGATTCCCGCATAACTTGCCTGAGATATCAGCATTCCGAGTCCGTACATCACAGTAAAATAAAATACCAGATTTCCGCTTTCGGAATACCCGTACTCAATATAAAAGAAATTCACACCGAATATGATAAGAATATTACATGTTATATTAAAAAATATAGATGCAATACCCGAGAATACCAATTGATCGTTTCTTTTGAATATATTAAACATGTCTTTTAAAGACAGTTTATCTTTTAATTCTTCCCTTTTTCTTTCTCTTATTCCAAAACCGGTTAAAAACTGGAATAAAACCAAACAGATTGCAACAATTAATGCCACAATTCTATAAGCCATGACTGCATTTCCCGCAATCACAACAGGCACAACGCCTGCAACGGCAAACTGGCCGATGCAGACGAATATGCTCATTATTGTAACTAAAGAATCACGTGTCGATGGATTGGAACTAAGCGACGGAAGTACTCCCCAGTACGCAATATCATTCATTGTATAAGTCATTCCCCATAAAAGATAGAATATACTGTAGAACACAACAAATCCCCAGCCCGATGGTCTTATTGTAAATAAGCAGACTATGATAATTGCGTTTAATACGGAACCCATTAGAATCCAAGGTTTAAATTTACCCATCTTAAACTTGGCATTCTCGATAATGATACCCATAAGAAGATCATTTACCGCATCCCATACCATACAGCAAACCATACTCGCGCTTATCACCGCAAACTGAGCGCTTGTAAGATTCATCGTATACTGTACATATAGTATAAGATACATACTTACCAAAGCATACGCCGCATCTCTTCCTGTTGCCCCTATGCAATAGCTCCATTTGGTCCTTGCATCAAGTTCCATAATTTCCTCCACGTAGTTTAAATGTAATTATAATTTACTGATTTGTATCTGAAGTATTATCTCCGTTTGTATCAGCAGTTGTTGTATTAACTGAATCAACAGGTTGTGAAGGTACTTCGTTATTGACAGGTGCCTTCTTATTCTTGCTTAAAACGATGCAAACAACTACTACAACGATAGCAATAATTGCTATAACAGCTATTATTATAAATAATGTATTGCCGCCTTTAGCCTCGTCGGAAGGAAGCATAAATGTTACTTCAACCTTGTCTCCCTTATTCATCTTGAAAACATCCCATGTTAATGTCTTGCCGTCTTCAGATACTTCTGTAGCATTATTGCTTATAGGCTTCTCAGGAAGTTCAATTGTCACGAGGAAAAAGCCCTTATACTCTTCAATATACTGCTGGTATTCACCCATTGAATCGGCGTCATCGCTTCCGAGTACATCCCAGGTAATTGTGTATTCGCCATTATCATTCTTTGTGATATTAAGGCTGTCTGTATTTGTATCTACGCCTGCATCATCGCTTGCGATTGTTGATGCAAGTTCATCAAGCAAAATATCACTCTTTGTAACTACATATCCTTTATAACCGTCTTCGTTATACTCTGTATATGTCCATCCCTCATTTTCAAACTCTTTTTTAGTCTCTTCACTTGTAAGATCCGAATCAGAGTCTTCATCATCTTCGCTACCGAAATTGCTCAACTCTTCCGACATGGCTACAAGCATTGAAAGATCTGCCTTTCCATCGGCATTTACCTTGATTGTAGTCTTAAATCTCATACAACCTGTAAGTAATGTGGCAATCATCAAAACTGCTATCACTGCTAATACTGCCTTAACTCCAAATTTCTTTTTCATTAAAAGATCCTCCGTTTTTTATTCAGGTTTTATAAACCCACTATTATAAATTCTACCACTTCATAATTAAAAAATTAAGTATAAATACATTATTCTGTCATTTTTTATAAAAAAAACCCTTGCAATCTCTTGCAAGGGTTTAATTTAACTATTTCGCGTAGTCTGTAATTCTCGACTCACGGATAACACTGATCTTAATCTGACCCGGATAAGCAAGCTCGCTTTCGATCTTCTTAGCTACATCTCTTCCGAGTAATACCATATCGGCATCCGTTATCTGCTCCGGAACTACCATGATACGAACTTCACGTCCTGCCTGAATGGCAAAAGACTTTTCAACACCTTTAAAGCTGTCAGCAATATCTTCTAACTGTTTAAGTCTGTTAGCATATGTCTCCAATGTCTCACGTCTTGCACCAGGTCTGGCAGCAGAAATAGCATCTGCAGCCTGTACAATACATGCAATAAGTGACTGTGGCTCAACATCACCATGATGTGATTCAACTGAATTTATAACGATAGGACCTTCTTTATACTTACGGCAAAGGTCAACACCGAGCTGTATATGTGATCCTTCCATCTCATGGTCTACTGCCTTGCCGATATCATGTAAAAGACCTGCACGCTTTGCAGTCTTAATGTCTACACCAATCTCTGCGGCAAGTAGGCCGGACAACTGAGACACTTCTATAGAATGCTTTAACGCATTCTGACCGTAGCTTGTACGGAATTTCATACGTCCCAAAAGCTTTATAAGCTCCGGATGTATTCCGTGAACACCTGCTTCGAATGCGGCATTTTCGCCTTCTTCTCGCATCATGTTCTCAACTTCTTTTTGCGCCTTTTCAACGCTTTCTTCAATCTTAGCCGGATGAATACGTCCGTCAACTATAAGCTTTTCAAGTGCGATTCTCGCAATCTCACGGCGAACCGGATCAAAGCTTGATAATACAACTGCATCCGGAGTATCATCTACAATCAAGTCAACACCTGTAAGTGTTTCAAGAGCACGGATGTTACGTCCTTCACGGCCGATTATACGACCCTTCATTTCATCGGAAGGTAACTGAACAACAGATATAGTTGCTTCCGACACATGATCTGCAGCGCATTTCTGAATTGCGTTAACTACATATTCTTTTGCTTTCTTTGCTGCTTCTTCTTTAGCAGCTGCTGTAAGATCTTTAACAAGCTTAGCTGTGTCAATTCTTACATCTTCTTCAACAGTCTTTAAAAGGTAATCTTTTGCTTGTTCAGAGGTTAATCCTGAAATACGTTCAAGTTCCTGTACGCGTTCTTCGTTAAGCTTGGCTATCTCTTCACGCTGAACATCCAACTCGCGTTCTTTGGCTATAAACTCAGCTTCACGCTTCTCAACCTGAGTAACCTTCTTTTCAAGGTTCTCTTCTCTTTGAGTTATGCGACGCTCGCGGTTCTGAATCTCATTTCTTCTCTCTTTGATCTCTTTGTCAAGTTCATTCTTCGAACGAATAGACTCTTCCTTGATCTCGAGCATGGATTCGCGCTTCTTGGCCTCAGCGTTTTTGACAGCGTCATCAATGATCTGTCTGGCTTTCTCTTCGGCAGTTCCTACTTTCTCGTCATATTTCTTCTTTCTGATAGCTGAAGAAATAACGGTCGTAGCAGGTATCGCAATTGCAAGTGCCGCAAGAATACCGATGATCAACGAAACAACGTCAAAATGCACAGGAGCACCTCCTTTATTAAATTTTCAAAAAAAAATAATGTTGACATATAATATATCTATAGCTTTAGTTTAATTAAACTTAAACTATATATCAAAAATACTACAACATTTAAATTGTATACTTTTATGTTTTTTATGTCAAGTATTATAAATATTTCCTTATTTCATCCATTGAGAATCCGCGGCGCAAAAGAAAACCTGTTATCTTTTGCTTAGTTTTTATATCAGCGGTTTCTTTATCGTAATGTTTTTTATTTAAGAGTGCTTCGATAACTTCCTTTTTATCTTCTTCGTAAGTTTCTTCCATAGCTGCCGCTATTACTTCATCTGTCACACCCTTATTTTTAAGATATGTTCTTAAAGCAAACTTCCCTTTCTCATGCTGATGAAAACGTATGTAGTTACCGGCATATCTTAAATCATCTATATAATGATAAGACTCTACATATTTGATCGCAATATCAATAACAGAGGATGGAAAACCATCCTCTGTTAACTTGTCTATGAGTTCTTTTTTTGTACGATCTTTACGTTCAAGAATTTTAAGTGCCCGCTTTTTCGCGCCCTTTATCATTTCCTCTTCAGAATCAAACTCAAATTTCATAATTATTCTGTAGCTTTTGCTTTCTTTGCAGTTTCCTTGTCATCCTTACCCTTAGCGTCTGTGGCCTTTTCTTCCGGCATAGGAAGATTATAATGTTCACGAACTTTACGCTCTATCTCGTCACATACAGCTTTATTGTCTACGAGATACTGTTTCGCGTTCTCACGGCCCTGACCGATCTTCTCTCCGTTATATGCATACCATGCGCCGGATTTATTAACTATATCTATATCAGATGCAAGATCAAGGAGGTCCCCTTCTTTTGAAATGCCCTTACCGAACATAATATCAAATTCAGCTTCCTTAAACGGTGGTGCAATCTTATTCTTTACAATCTTGATACGTGTTCTGTTACCGGTTACTTCACCGCCCTGCTTTAATGATTCGATACGGCGTACATCCATTCTTACAGATGAATAGAACTTAAGCGCACGTCCACCGGTAGTTGTCTCAGGATTGCCAAACATTATACCAACCTTTTCACGTAACTGGTTAATAAAAATTACAACACAATTGGACTTTGCAATCACACCTGTAAGTTTTCTTAATGCCTGCGACATAAGTCTTGCCTGAAGTCCCACATGCGAATCACCCATATCTCCTTCAAGTTCTGCCTTAGGAACAAGCGCTGCAACAGAATCAACTATAACGATATCAACAGCTCCGGAACGTACCATCGTCTCTGTGATTTCCAATGCCTGCTCTCCGTTATCCGGCTGTGATATATATAAGTTATCTATATCAACTCCGATATTCTTTGCATAGACCGGATCAAGTGCGTGCTCTGCGTCTATAAATCCTGCAATTCCACCGCGTTTTTGAACTTCCGCAACCATATGTAGTGCCACCGTAGTCTTACCACTGGATTCAGGTCCGTATATTTCAACTATACGTCCCTTTGGAATACCGCCGAGTCCCAATGCAATATCAAGACTTATAGATCCTGTAGGAATTGTCTCAACATTCATATTAACTGCAGGATCACCGAGTTTCATAACCGAACCTGCACCGTATGCTTTCTCTATCTGCGCTATGGCAGCATTTAATGCTTTTAATCTTTCTTCATTTGCCATTTTAATTCTCCTTCGTTCGAACTTTCGTTCCATTGAACTAATGTTCGTTTTCTTTATAATTATAATAAACAATTAACTTTTAAAAGTCAACATTATTATGGAATAAAATATCGAATTTCGTCAAATAAAATTTTTATAAACTCGTAAGGCTTCCCCGAACAAATTATAAAATATTTATAAAAATAAGGTAGGGATATAATCCCTGCCCCATTTAAAATACGCTATTTAAGAAGATCAAGTACTTCGTCCTTTTCTATAAGACCTACCGAACGCTTAACTTCTTTTTCACCGTCAAAAACGATAAGTGTCGGTATGCTCATTACACGAAACTTCATTGCAAGGGCTTTGTCCTCATCGACATTTACTTTACCGACTATAAATTCGCTTCCGTCGCTTTCATTTGCAACTTCGTCTACTATAGGCGAAAGCGCTTTACACGGTCCGCACCATGTTGCCCAGAAATCAATAAGTACTTTCTTGCCTGCATTAACGACCTTTTCTTCGAAATTCTCTGAAGTGATAACTATAGGTTCCATATTCTGCCTCCTTTAAATTCTACACTTCCTAATCCTTATTGAATTCGAGAAGTTCAAGGCCTTTATTACGTTCGAGTGTCATCCTAATGCTCCACTCATGAACAAATAAAAGCAGTGGATTACCTTTAAGGTCTTCGATTTTCTTCATATCCGAAGTACCGACAACCTTATCCATGTCTGTCGAACGGTCCTTTATCCAACGAATATACTCATAAGGAAGTGTTTCCATACTGATATCTACATTATACTCGTTTTGGAGTCTATATTTCAAGACGTCAAATTGAAGAACTCCGACTACTCCGACTATAATCTCTTCGAGACCGCTGTTTAAATCTCTGAATATCTGAATTGCACCTTCTTGTGCAATCTGCTCGATACCTTTTGCGAACTGTTTTCTCTTCATTGTATCTATCTGACGCACTCTGGCAAAATGCTCCGGCGCGAATGTAGGAATACCTTCAAAAGAAAACTTTTTCGATCCGGTAAGCAAAGTATCGCCTATTGAATATATGCCCGGATCAAATAATCCGATTATATCACCGGCATAAGCTTTATCTACTATCTTACGCTCTTCGGCCATCATCTGTGTCGGCTGCGAAAGCTTAACCGTCTTACCACCCTGTTTATGAAAGACTTCCATTCCCGCGTTAAACTCACCCGAAACTATTCTCATAAAGGCAATTCTGTCTCTATGAGCTTTATTCATATTTGCCTGAATCTTGAAAATGAATCCGGAGAAATCACTCGAGAATGGGTCTATCTCTCCCTCATCCGACATTCGAGGCAACGGTGAATAAGTCATCTTAAGGAAATGCTTTAAAAATGTCTCCACACCGAAATTGGTAAGTGCCGATCCGAAGAATACAGGAGAAAGCTCTCCGTTTGTAACCTTTTTCTGATCAAACTCCGCAGAAGCTCCATCCAAAAGTTCTATCTCTTCCATCAGCTTATCGTAAGCTTCTTCTCCGATAACATCTTTAATCGCCGGATCGTCTATATCAAAAAGCACTTCCTCGCCTTCTTTTGTACCCTTCATAGTATCAAAATAAAGCATTACCTTTCTTTCGTTTCTGTCGTAAACGCCCTTAAAATTCTTACCTGAACCTATAGGCCAATTAACAGGACAGGTAGCAATACCGAGCTCATTTTCAATCTCATCCAAAAGCTCAAACGTATCCCTGGCCTCACGGTCCATCTTATTAATGAAAGTAAATATCGGAATATGTCTCATTACACAGACCTTAAAAAGCTTTCTTGTCTGTGCCTCAACACCCTTTGATCCATCAATTACCATAACTGCAGAGTCCGCAGCCATAAGCGTACGATATGTATCTTCCGAGAAATCCTGGTGTCCCGGTGTATCAAGAATATTTATGCAATATCCGTCATACTCAAACTGCAAAACTGAGGATGTAACCGAAATACCACGTTCCTTTTCAATTTCCATCCAGTCGGATACCGCATGCCTTGCAGTAGCCTTTCCTTTGACGGAACCTGCCAAATTTATGGCTCCTCCGTAAAGCAAAAACTTCTCCGTAAGAGTCGTCTTACCGGCATCAGGGTGTGATATGATCGCAAATGTTCGGCGTCTTTCAATTTCTTCTCTAATGTCTGTCATGTTTATTCCTCTTATATCCTAAACTATATATCTATATGTGTTTTCAAGTAATTTCAAAACACAAAGTTTCATTTTCAACAATAAAGCAGTATGAGAAATCTCATACTGCTTATGTAATACTTAGTTGTATTTACGCTTTCTGGCTGCTTCAGACTTCTTTTTGCGTCTTACGCTTGGCTTCTCGTAATGCTCTCTCTTACGAATCTCCTGCTGAATACCTGCCTTTGCACAGTTTCTCTTAAATCTACGTAACGCACTATCTAAAGTCTCGTTCTCTTTTACGATAACATTTGACATAGTCTCAATCCTAACCTCCCTCCAGTTGTGAAATTGTGCACTTTCAACTGTTTGGGTAAAAAACTCATTGCACAAAATATATTGTATAACAAATCAATATATTTCGTCAAGTATTTTATTTAAGATAATTAAACTATTTTATCTGTGTTTTAAGAACTTCTTCAGCCTTTGCAAGGCAATCAGCAATACCTGCAGGATTCTTACCGCCGGCTTGAGCCATATTTGGTCTTCCGCCACCGCCTCCACCTACGAGTGAAGCGATTTCTTTTATAAGGTTGCCTGCATGTGCGCCCTTTGCCATAGCGGCATCTGTTGCCATTGTAATAAGATTAACCTTGCCTTCAAATGAGGATGCAAGCACGATAACCGCACAGTCCTTGCCTTCTTTTAAGGAATCTCCAAGTTCGCGAAGGTTATTCATATCTACGTTGTCTACCGCACGTGCGATAAGAGTTACACCGTTAACTTCCACATTATCGTCTGCCGCATTGTTTAATGCTTCCTTTGCAGCCTTGCTCTTTAATGATTCATTCTCCGATGAAAGTTCTTTCATTTCAGTCATCATATGAGATAATCTGTCGCATAATGTCTGCGGTGTGGCTTTTACTATAGTTGCTGCCTTATTTAATTCTTCTTCAAGGTTCTTATAATACTTAAGAACATTGTCACCGGTTAAAGCTTCGATTCTTCTTACACCTGCAGCAACACCCGCTTCTGAGATAATCTTAAATGCAACTATATCAGCTGTATTCTTAACATGTGTACCACCACATAATTCCTTTGAGAAATCTCCCATCGATACAACACGTACCGAATCACCGTATTTCTCACCAAAAAGTGCCATTGCACCGCTCTTCTTAGCATCTTCGATGCTCATAACTGCGGTATTTACATCCAAAGCTTCTCTTATCTTCTCGTTTACTATTTCTTCAACCTTGCGGATTTCTTCAGGTTCAAGCGCTTTAAAGTGTGAGAAGTCGAATCTTGTACGTTCACCATCCTGGTAAGAACCTGCCTGCTCTACATGGCTTCCGAGAACTTCTCTTAAAGCCTTCTGTAAAAGGTGCGTTGCGGAGTGGTTTGCACAAGTTAATCGTCTGTTTGTCGGACATACATTCAAAGATGCCATATCGCCAACCTTTATCATACCGGACTTAACATATCCGTTATGTGCGAAACGATTACCTGCAACCTTAACTGTCTCTGTAACAACAAATTCACCGTCACCGACTTTGATTACACCCTTGTCTCCGACCTGACCACCCATGGTAGCATAGAACGGAGTCTTTCCTACTATAACAGAACCCTTATCGCCGTCCGATAACGCTTCTGTTAAAGAACCATCGCCATCTTCAAACTTAACAAGTGACAAAATCTTATCTTCTGAGGCGAGTCTGTCATATCCGATAAATTCTGTTGTAATCGAACTATCAATATCTTCATATATAGTTGCGTCAGCACCCATATAGTTTGTTGTCTTTCTTGCCGCACGAGCCTTCTTACGCTGCTCTTCCATGCAGGACTTAAATCCGTCTTCGTCAACGCCGAAATTGCGCTCTGCAAGAATCTCTATTGTAAGATCAAGCGGGAATCCATATGTATCGTAAAGCTTAAATGCATCCTCACCGGATAAAGTGCTTTTACCTGATGCTTTTAAACCGTCTTCCATTTCTGAAAGAATGGAAAGACCCTGGTCTATAGTCTTTGCAAAAGCACGCTCTTCCTCGGTAAATACCTTGAGAATGAATTCTTTCTTCTCTTCAAGCTCCGGGTATCCGTCCTTACACTCGTCAATTACAGTCTTACATAACTCTGATAAGAATTCTTTATTTACACCGAGCATTCTTCCGTGACGTGCCGCACGACGGATAAGACGACGTAAAACATATCCTCTTCCTTCATTTGAAGGCATAACACCATCAGAAATAAGGAATGTCGATGATCTTATATGATCCGTGATAACGCGGATAGATACGTCATCCTTCTCGTTCGCGTTATATGTCTTGCCTGTAAGCTCGCAAACTTTATTTCTTATAGCCTTCATTGTATCGATATCGTATACAGACTCTGCATCCTGCACAACAAGTGCTAAACGCTCAAGACCCATACCTGTATCGATGTTCTTATTCTCAAGCAAAGTATAATTACCCTTGCCATCGCCTTCATACTGTGTGAATACGTCATTCCATACTTCCATGAAACGATCGCACTCGCAACCTACCTTACAGTCAGGCTTTCCGCATCCGTACTTCTCGCCTCTGTCATAGTAAATCTCCGAACAAGGACCGCAAGGACCTGCACCGTGCTCCCAGAAGTTATCGCACTTACCGTTCTCATCACGATAGAATCTTGTGATTTTCTCAGCAGGTACGCCTATAACATCGGTCCAGATCTTAAATGCTTCATCATCTTCACAATAAATTGAAGGATAAAGTCTGTCCTTCTCCAAACCTACAACTTCAGTTAAAAACTCCCACGAAAACTTAAGAGCTTCTTCCTTGAAATAATCGCCGAAAGAAAAGTTTCCAAGCATTTCAAAGAATGTAAGATGGCGGGCTGTCTTACCTACGTTATCGATATCACCCGTTCTTACACACTTCTGACATGTAGAAACTCTCTTTGAAGGTGGAACTTCCTTGCCCGTAAAGTACGGCTTTAAAGGAGCCATACCCGCATTGATAAGAAGTAAACTGTTATCATTATGCGGAACGAGCGAAAAGCTCTTCATTATGTAGTGACCATTCTTTTCAAAATAGTCAAGGAACATACGTCTAAGTTCATTGACTCCGTAATACTTTCTCAAAATATATTCCCTCCGAACCCTAGTGGTTTTACTGCGCAGAATTATTTGTTCTCTTCTACGACTTCCTTGGATTTTTTCTTTTTATATACGATAACGCCGAGTACCGCACCGATTGCAGCAGCAAGTGTATATAAGCCAACCATAATAATCTCATATGCGAACTCGCTCAAAAACTTTAATAAATTATCCATAAGTTATCCTCCTTATAAAAAGAAAATATAAAAACACACGTTGATTATAGACCAAATGGCTTTAAGTTTCAACATTGGGCACAAGATTTTCGCCTTCTGATGCTTTTACCGCCAGGCTGTCGCAACGTTCATTATACTCATGACCTGCATGGCCCTTTACCCAGACATATTTAACATTATGCACCGCAACCGCTTTAAGAAGTCTTTCCCAAAGATCGCGATTCTTTACTTTTTTCTTATCTTTCTTGACGAAATCATGCGTTTTCCAATAATCAATCCAGTTTTCATTAAATGCATCAATTACGTATTTTGAATCCGAGGTAAAAGTTACATCACAAGGTTTAATCAAGGCTTCAAAGCCCACTATTGCACCAAGTAACTCCATCCTGTTATTCGTCGTCATCGAAAAACCTTCTGAAAATTCTCTTATATGCTCCTGTCCGTCAGGGGCTACATATCTTACGATTGTTCCGTAACCACCCGGTCCCGGATTGCCCCTGGACGAACCGTCCGAGTAAATCTCAACATGCATTATTGATTCCTCTTATTAACATACTCCATGATACCTCGAGCAGCTGTCTTTCCTGCTCCCATAGCAAGAATTACCGTTGCCGCACCTGTTACCGCATCACCGCCTGCGAAAACGCCGTCTTTTTCTGTCATCGCGCTTTCTTCATTAATAACGATGCATTTACGCTTATTAATCGTAAGTCCCGGTGTAGAACTTGAAATAAGCGGATTAGGCGATGTACCAAGCGACATAATTACCATATCACATTCTATCTCAAATTCAGAACCCTTAACTTCTACCGGTGATCTTCTTCCCGATTCATCAGGCTCTCCAAGTTCCATTCTTATGCATCTTATACCGCGTACAAATCCGTTTTCATCGGTTAAAATCTCTGTCGGATTTGTTAAGAGGTTAAAGATAATACCCTCTTCTTTTGCATGATGTACTTCTTCAACTCTTGCAGGAAGTTCTGCCTCGGATCTTCTATATACAATAGTTGTCTTTGCGCCAAGTCGAAGTGCTGTACGTGCGGCATCCATCGCGACGTTTCCGCCACCTACAACGACAGCGTTTTTACCTCGCATAATCGGTGTCTTATAATCCTTATAAGCCTTCATAAGATTGTTTCTTGTAAGGTACTCATTGGCAGAGAATACACCCTTTGCATTTTCGCCAGGAATACCCATAAACTTCGGAAGACCTGCACCGGAACCGATAAACACGGCCGAGAATCCTTCCTTTTCCATAAGTTCATCTATTGTAACAGACTTTCCTATTATGACATCTGTCTCAATCTTTACACCTAATGCCTTAAGCTTTTCTACTTCCTTCTTAACAATCTTTTCCTTAGGAAGACGGAACTCCGGAATACCGTATACAAGTACTCCGCCAGCTTCATGAAGGGCTTCAAATATAGTAACATCAAAGCCTGCACGAATAAGGTCGCCCGCACAAGTTAATCCTGCAGGGCCGGAACCTACAACAGCAACCTTTATGCCATTCTTTGGTGCTTCAACTTTTTTAACAAGATTATGCTCCAATGCATAATCAGCAACAAATCGCTCAAGCTTTCCTATCGCTACAGCTTCGCCCTTGATGCCTCTTATGCACTTTCCTTCACACTGAGATTCCTGCGGACATACTCTTCCGCATACTGCAGGAAGTGCAGATGATTCGGAAATCACATCATATGCTCCCGCAAAATCTCTTTCCTTTATTTTCTTTATAAATCCCGGAATATTGATTGAAACAGGGCACCCGCTTACACACTGGGGATTCTTACACTCAAGACAACGTGAAGCTTCTTTTACTGCCTCTTCTTCATTATAACCGAGACATACTTCTTCAAAATTAGTGGCACGTACCTTAGGATCCTGCTCACGTACCTTTACTCTTGTCATATCTTCCATTATTTTTCACCACCGCACATTCCGCATCCGCCGTGATGTGTATCACCCTCACGAAGCTTTAAAAGTGCTCTTCCTTCTTCAGTCTTATAAAGCGATTGTCTGCTCATTGCACCGTCAAAATCAACCAAATGTCCGTCAAACTCAGGACCGTCAACACATGCAAACTTAACTTCGTTATTAACAAGGAGTCTGCATGCTCCGCACATTCCTGTTCCGTCAACCATTATAGGATTCATGGAAACAATAGTCTTAAGATCATATTTCTTTGTTGTAAGACATACAAACTTCATCATAATAAGTGGACCTATTGCAACGCAAACATCATAACGATTTCCTTTTGCAATCAAATCCTCGATAAGATTTGTAACCATTCCCTTAAATCCATAGCTTCCGTCATCCGTCGCAATATATACATTGGATGCTGCAGCTCTCATTTCATCTTCCATGATAAGGATATCTTTAGTCTTTGCACCGATTATAACATCTACATCGATACCTTTTTCATGAAGATACTTGGCCTGCGGATATACAGGTGCAGTGCCTACGCCACCCGCAACAAAGAGAATCTTCTTTCCCTTAATTGCGTCGATATCTGTTACAAGTTCAGAAGCATTACCGAGCGGTCCCACAACATCAAGAAATGCATCACCCTTTTTCATGTGAATCATTTCCTCTGAAGATGCACCTACTGCCTGGATGCATAACGTAACTGTTTCTTTTTCTCTGTCATAATCACATATAGTAAGCGGAATTCTTTCTCCTTCTTCATCTTTTCTTACAATAAGAAACTGTCCCGGAAGACAAGACGCCGCAACTCTCGGTGCTTTTACCACCATAAGGCTTATATTGGCATTGAGCATTCTCTGCTCCAATATTTCGTACATATTGCTGCTCCTTTATGATTAATTAAAATATACAAGTTCTTCTTCCGGTTTTTCTGCCGGAACAGCCGATTCTACGTAAAGAACCGGACCTTTTCCCTTATATTCAAGGGCGAATTCGTTCTTTATCCTGGCTGTAATATTAACCCATGACTTATGCGGGATTTCTTTTGACTTATCATACTTTGCCTTAAATCCGATAAACTGAACATCTTCTATACAGCATGTCATAGCAAATCTTCCCGGTACAAAAGTACCCGCCTTCATCTTATCAGGGTTATAGCAAAGTGCTAAGAATTTCACCGTTTTACCGTCGTATTTTTTAGGATTGTCCTGACAATCCATAAACCAGATTGCATAATCCATATCGGTTATATCAAGCACATCCGCATTGATATCATACGGCAACGGTTCGGGTGTCTCATCTATAGTGCCATCCTTACGCTCATATACTATCTGTGCACGACGATTATTTGTCTTAACAGCCGTTCTGAACTTAGTCTTTGGAGTATTCTCGTCAGAACGGTTGAAGATTACAACATCGGATAAAAGCATCTGTTCCATCATCATTACACGCATATTGGTAAGATAATTCTCAAATGTCGATGCATCAACCGTCGTTAATACCTGCACAAGTTCGCATCCTTCAGGTAAAAGATCTTCCGCAAACCCTGCGACTTCCCATGTGCCGTTATACTCGATAAAAATATTCTCAGGATTATACTCATCTATACACTTCTCGAGAAATTCCGTATTAAACTCATCCTTTTCTTCGCAAGTTATAAGCTTCGCATTCATCTTTGAAAGGATTTCTTCATCAAATTCTTCTTCGCCGTCTTCACACATAATTATGATATTACGACTACCTCTGGCGAAATCATTCTCAATAAGTGTTTCTTTTATAAGCGAAGTTTTTCCGCTATCCATAAAACCGGTAAACAAATATACCGCAATAGATTCTTCCATCTTACTCTTCCTTACTTAATTCCAAAAAGCTCTCTTATTTCGTCTTCGTTAACCTTTGTACCGATAACTACGAGACGTCCCGTATAATCAGGTGCACCGTCACGAAGTTCGAAGTCTCCCGGTACCATATCGAAGTATATCCACTTTCCGTCAGTTGCCGGAATCATACCCTTTGCACGAAGGATACATGATTCATACTTTTCTGAGTTAACAAGTGTATCCAGTGCTTTTTCAACAACGCTTCTGTCAAACTTATGCGGTGTCTCAATTCCGATTGATGTAAATACATCATCTGCATGATGATGGTGATGATGATCATGCTCTTCCTCATGATGGTGATGACAACAGCACTCATGATCATGATCGTCGTGATCGTGGTGATGCTCATGCTCATCGTGATCATGGTCGTGGTGATGCTCATGTTCATCGTGATCATGATGGTGACAACACTCATGATCATCGTCGTCATGATCGTGATGATGATGCTCGTGCTCATGCTCACGCTCGTGCTCTTCATGAAGCTCATGTGCTTCATGCATAAGGTCATCCATAAATGAAGACTTGCCTTCGACAGCGCTTAATATAACCTCTCCCTTAAGTTCGTCCCAAGGAGTCGTGATTATTGCCGCATTAGGATTCTTCTCTTTTAATACCTTAACTACTTCTTCAAGCTTATCAGCTTCCATATCCTGAGTTCTTGATAAAACTATAGTTGTCGCAAACTCTACCTGGTTATTGAAAAACTCACCGAATGCCTTCATCTGTTTTAATGCTTTCTTTGCATTTACTACAGTAACAAGAGCATTAAGTTTTACCGGAACATCCTTTTGTACATCTACAACAGATGCCATAACATCAGAAAGCTTACCTACGCCTGAAGGTTCAACTAAAATTCTATCAGGATGAAATCTTTCTACCACTTCATTCAAGCTCTTTGCAAAATCGCCTACCAACGTACAGCAGATACATCCCGAATTCATCTCTGTGATTTCAATACCGGCATCCTTCAAAAATCCCGAATCAATACCTACTTCACCATATTCATTCTCAATTAAAACAACTTTTTCACCCTTAAATACTTCCTCGAGCATCTTTCTTATAAGAGTTGTCTTACCTGCTCCCAAAAAGCCCGAAATAATATCAATCTTTGTCATTTATAACGCTTCCTTTCTAAAGATATCAAAATATCATTAAATCGAGTAGGGAAAAGCTCCCTACCCGATAATACACTTAAATCACCGTTTCTTACATTCTTTCAGGTGCTTCAAATCCCAAAAGATCTATGCATGTCTCAAGCACTTCCTTGGTAAGCTTAAGGAGTAATATATATCCTGCCTGCTTATCTTTGTCCTCGCAAGACATAATGTTCGTTTCATGATAGAAATGATTAAAGACATTAGCAAGTTCATAAATATATGCGCAAATCTTATGAGGTGCATATTCTGCAGCAGCGCCTTCCATCATAGTGGAAAACGCCGAAAGTTTAAGCATAAGATCCTTCTCGTCCTTATTTGCCGGCGGTAAAATCTTTTTACCTTCCGTCGAAAGTCCCGCTGCATTATACTTTGCAAGAATAGACTTTATACGAACGATGGAATATAAAAGATATGGTCCTGTATTACCTTCAAATGAAGTGAATCGGTCAATATCAAATATATAATCCTTTGTTGCCTGGTTTGAAAGATCACCGTACTTTAATGCAGCAAGTCCGACTATCTTCGCATTCTCTCTTGCTTCCTTTTCATCCTTATCACCATTGTCCATGATTTTATTATACATCTCATCTTCAATGTCTTTAAGAAGGCTTGAAAGTCTCATGACACCGCCGTCACGCGTCTTAAACGGCTTTCCATCCTTACCGTTCATCGTTCCGAATCCGATATGAACAAGTTTCATATCATCTTTAACATATCCCGCTTTTCTTACTACACGAAATACCTGCATAAAATGAAGTTCCTGACGCTTATCAACGACGTATATTATCTCATCCGGATTCTGATCATGCACACGCATCATTATTGTTCCGATATCAGTCGTTGCATAAAGAGCAGCACCGTCAGACTTTCTTATAAGACAAGGCGGCATTTCGCGCTTATCTGTCTCCTCTGCCACATCTACTACCAACGCACCATCGGATTCATGTGCTATATGTCTGTCCTCAAGATCCTTTATCATATCAGGAATATACGGCTGCGCGTTGCTTTCACCAAGCCAAAGCTCGAAATCAACATTCAAATTACCATAGTTGATTTTAAGATCCGCAAACGAAAGATTTAAGATATGATCAAGGAGTGCTCTGTAGGCACGATTGCCCTTTTGCATCTGGCTCGTAACTTCCATGGCTTCCTTGTGGTAATCCTCATGTTCCTTTGAATATGCCGAGGCAAAAGGATACATTTCTTCAAGATCTGCCAATGTAAACGGTGGTTCTTTCGGATACTCACCGGTATAGCTTTCATCGAAATAAGGAAGATCAGGTTTTCTTCTTCTTAACTCCGTAATAAGAAGTCCTATAGGAAGACCCCAATCACCGATATGAATATCACCATATACCGTATGTCCCGCATACCTTAAAATACGTTTAACGCTTTCACCTATTATTGCAGGACGAAGATGACCGATATGAAGCGGCTTTGCTACATTCGGTCCGCCGTAATCTATAACTATCGTCTTAGGATTCTTTGTTTTTTCAAAGCCAAAATCCTTTGTTGTCGCCATCTTATTCATTCTTTCAGCCATAAATTCAGGCGAAAGATCAAGATTTAAGAATCCCGGCTTAACGGATTCAACCTTTGAAAACATTGTATTATTCTTTAATACTGCAGCAATATCATCCGCAATCATAAACGGTGCTTTACCGGCAATCTTAGCCAGCGCCATTGCACCATTACACTGATATTCGCAAAGATCCGGGCGGTTTGAAACTGTAACCTTACCGTATGTTTCATCGTATCCGGCCTCTTTAAATGCGGTTGCTACCGCACTTGAAATCTCATCAATTAAATTCTGCATTCCCTTATCTCCTATTTATCTGTCAGCCGCTCTTCTTAATTTGCAAAGAACGACTCTGATATCATCATCATTCCGACACTGTCGACGGAACCTGTCATTATTATCTCATCATTATCATTTAACTCAACCGTTAAGCTTCCTCCCGGCTGAATAACCTCTATCTTGCGCTCTGTAAGGCCAAGTCTATTCGTTACCGCACAGGCCGCACAAGCAGATGTTCCTGATGCAAGTGTATATCCGGCACCTCGCTCATATACTTCGATTGCAACATGTTCTCTATCTATAACATGCATCATCATAAAGTTAATTCGCATTGGGAAATACTCTGCAGACTCTACCATCGGTCCGAGTGCCATGACTTTTTCACACGAAATCTCATCCGTTATATATGCACAATGCGGGTTACCTACACTAAGACATGTGACTTCGTAAGGATTACCTCCGAAATACATTGCCTCATTTATAACCTCACGTTCGTCTCCAGTAACCGGTATGTCGGTAGATTTAAAACTTGCTTTACCCATATTAGCACGAACCAATGTAGCATCATCATTTAGTATTTCAACATAAGCCTTATTGTTGTCAGTATAAAACTCTACCGTCTTATCTTTGACATACCCGTTGTCAAAAAGATACTTCGCAAAAATTCGAACTCCGGTACCGGAATTCTGTGCTCTCGATCCGTCAGGGTTAAAGCACTCAACATATATCTTTCCGTCCTTAAAAAACGGCCCGTATAGAATACCGTCGGCTCCGACACCGAAATTTCTTTTGCATAATTTTCTTATATGTGATTCGAGAAGCTTAACATCACAGATCTTTGGATCGATCACAAGGTAATCATTACCAAGTCCGTGATATTTCTTAATCTCATAAGATGCCATTTTAATATCCCCTTTATTCGTTCAGCATATTCTGTGCTATGATGCTTTGAAGATCATCGTCTTTTTTACCAAGGATAGCTTCTGCCTGAGATTTCGTCTCATCAGATATATCACCCTTCCCGTAAAGTCCGGAATACGATCCCGTAGTTGCGTTATATGCATCATCACGTACAGCGTTGCCGCCCGAAAGTTTTTCTTCCCATTCTTTCTTTTTCGCAAGGTTGTCTGCTTCAGCTTCAGCCTGCAAACGCCTGAAAATCTCATCTGCCTGTGCAAGAACATCAGGATCGACATCAGATACGTCAAGTGTCGGATCCTCAAGGACAATACCCGCAGCCTCAGCATTTGCAACACTTTTAGCCTTGATCTCCTCTTCGTTTAAAGCCGAATCGTCAGTACTCATGGCGTCTGTTTCAATGTTTTCACGCTCTTCTTCTTCCTCCGTTACAAAATGGATCCTGCTTCTTTTTACAATCGAATGCTTAAGGTCATCTTGAAAATTACGTCGATCTATCGTGTCAATGATAGGTGCTCGGTCTTTCATGATGATCACCGTCCTTTCTCACCGGCTAAACCACATTATATGATACCATAAACAGCTATTCTATTCAATGTTACAATAACGGTGCAACGGCTCTGTCCAAAATGCCTGTCATATAGGCTATCATAATGCCGTAATTGGTCATTTTAATTCCTTTTTCCTTAGACAGCTCCATTCTGTGCTCAAGCTCTTTATCATTAAGCATGCAACCGCCGCAATGAATAATAAGCTTTACTCCGTCAAGTGCACTTGCGAAATCCGTTCCTGAGGTAAGACGAATCTTAGGTTCAAATCCAAGCGTCTTTTTTATAAGAGCCGGAATTTTAACCGCACCGATATCGCCACACTGTCTATGATGCGTACATCCTTCCGAAATAAGGATTGTATCATCAGGTTTAATATTCTTCAAACTCTTTGCAGACTCAACCAAATAGTTAAGATCATAATTTATTCTAGCAAGTAAAATTGAAAACGATGTTAACGGTATATTTTTCGGAACTATCGCTCCTACCTTTGCAAAAGCCTGGCTATCCGTAACAATAAGCTTAGGCGGATTCTTTAAAGATTTAATTGCTGCTTCCAATTCATCCGGTTCAACAACCATCGTAATGCCCTTAAAATGTAAAACATCACGAATTGCCTGCTGCTGCGGAAGTATCATTCTTCCTTTAGGCGCCGATTCATCTATAGGCGTTACCAGAACTATAACATCATCCTTTTTCACAAGATCCGAAAGCATATGATCTTCTCTGATCTTGCCCTTAAACATATTACCTATGTATGTCTTTAATTCATCGATACGCTCATTAAACTTGGCACTTACAAGGAAATAATGTCCCTTTACAAACGGATCCGACTCAATTCGCTTTTTATCAATATCAGTCATCTTATCCGCTTTATTTACAATTATAAGATACGGAAGTTTACGGACATTTATCTCATTTATAAGCGCAATTTCCGCGCGTCCCATGATAGATGTTCCATCGACAACAATTAAAGCCACGTCAGTTTTTCCCAAAACTTCAAAAGCCTTTGTTATTCTCTCTTTTCCAAGAATACTGTTATCATTTAATCCCGGAGTATCTATTAAAACACAAGGTCCGATAGGAAAAAGCTCAATCGCTTTAAATACCGGATCGGTTGTCGTACCTTCGATATCGGATACAATAGATGTTTTCTGACCTGTCAAAGCATTTATAAGGCTTGATTTACCGGCATTGGTGTGTCCGAATATACCAATATGAACCCTTTCGGAACGTGGTGTGTCTGTTAATCCCATGTCACAATTCCTCCTAAAAATCAAGAGGCGTACCTGTCCGATACGCCCCTCTTATTATCTTAAAACTACTTTCTCGAATTCTGTAAGAAATCCGGAATCTTGATATCCTTCTTCTCAACCTTGCTTTCCAATGTTCCCGGTGCCTTAATGCCACCCTGTGCAAGCGGTGTCTCTACTGTTGGTGTTTCCACCGGCTTTGTTCTTTGAATATTAGGAATGGTTGTTGTACTCTGCGGAACGTTAGTCTGCTGTGCCGGCTGTACCGGAGTTACTATAGGTTTTCTCATTACAGGAGCGCTCGCGCTCTTTCCGAAACCTATTCTATCCTGAATTCCTGCAGGACGAGCTTCAAGTCCTGTTGCAATAACGGTAATTGACACCTCATCTGCCTTTGTCTCATCTGACAACATACCGAATATGATATTGGCATTATCACCTACAAGATCCTGTACATATGATGCAGCCTCATCAGCATCGTATATTGTAATATCACCTGTCATATTAATGATAACATGGCTTGCACCGTTAATCGATGTCTCAAGAAGAGGACTTGATACTGCAAGCTTAACAGCTTCGAGTGCCTTATTCTCACCGGATGCAGATCCGATACCAATGTGAGCCACGCCCTTATTCTGCATTACTGTCTTAACATCAGCGAAGTCAAGGTTAATTGTTGCCGGCTTATTAATAAGATCGGTAATACCCTGAACTGCCTGCTGTAATACCTGGTCCGCCTTCTTTAATGCTTCCGTCATTGAAGTTCTTCTCTCAGAAATCTCCAATAACTTGTCATTAGGAATTACAATTAATGTGTCAACACAGTCTTTTAATTTATCTATACCCTGGAGGGCATTGTTCATTCTTACTCTTGCCTCGAATCTGAACGGCTTTGTAACAACACCGACTGTAAGTATTCCGAGGTCTTTACTGATTTTAGCAACTACCGGTGCGGCACCAGTACCGGTTCCGCCACCCATACCACAAGTTACGAATACCATATCCGCACCTTCAATGGCATTTCTTATATCATCTTCAGATTCTTCTGCAGCCTTCTGTCCGATTTCAGGAACAGCACCTGCACCAAGTCCCTTTGTGAGTTTCTCACCAATCTGTACTACTCTTTCGGCTTTACATAACTTTAATGCCTGCTTATCGGTATTGATACCGACAAACTCTACTCCGCCGATATTCTCATCTATCATACGATTAACAGCATTGTTACCGGCTCCGCCTACGCCGACAACCACTATTCTTGCGGCTACATCAATTCCACTATCCTTAAGTTCAAGCAAGGTTCTTCCTCCTTCTTTTAGGTCATCCCTAAGTCATTTATATAAAAATCATAATTAGCATAAATTTAAACATACTACTAGTTATAATAACTTTTTTTCGAAAAATAATCAACCGAAAAATAATTATTCTTCGTCTTTTTCAAAAATAATATCTGTATTTTTTTCAGAATAATCTTCTATATGCAAAACACCGGTCATTCCATCAAGTTTCGGAAGTATTTCAACAAGTCTTACAATCTTGTCATTAAGGTACTTTGCCTCACCAAGCTCCACCGTCACGCCCCCGTATATAAGCTCAATATCACGTGACGACGAAAAATTTATAACCTCAGGCATAACATCATATTTTGACAAAGTAAGCGTTATTGTAAGGAGATTCTTGTACATATTGCGATTATCCGTCTTTAATGCTTCGTATAAAACAACATCTTTTACAGGAATACCGCGTATAAGTGCAAGCTCCGGTAATTCTTCCGTGGAAAGCTCTACAACCACACCGTCTTTATCGATGTATGCGTACTGCCCCGTTGCTTCAACATAAAGGTATCCGATTATCTTCTTTTCATACACTCTGATCTCAATATGTGTCGGACTTTTAAGTGAAACCTCCATCTCATCGATAAACGGCATCGTTTCCGGCTTATTAAACTTATATTTCAAATATACAAAAACAGCATTAAATGAATATTCATCATTCAATATCGTTCGTTTTACAGCCTCATCATCATGGATGGTATTTCCTTTAATTGTAACCGTCTTTATTTCACAGCCGAAATACACACCGATAAAGAGTGCTACCAGAACTATGATAACACCCACGAAAATAATGAGAATCTTAAGAAGCAGACCGCCCTTGCCGTCATTTTCATCCAACACTTCTTCGTTCTCTTTTTCTGCCTTAAACTTTTTCTTAAGCAGCTTCTTCTTCATCCGTATCCGGCTCCTCTATCTTAATGGACTTTGAAACATTTAAAGCTATTCCCATTTCCGCGAGCAAGAATATAACCGATGTTCCGCCGTAACTTATAAACGGCAACGAAATACCCGTATTAGGTATTGTATTTGTAACAACGGCGATATTAAGTATTACCTGCGTAGCAATGTGTGCCATTATTCCGATAACTATAAGTGATCCGAAATTATCGTTAGCATGTTTTATAATAACAAAGAATCTGAATATCATAAGTCCGAAAAGGATTATGATTGAAATAGCTCCGAAAAGTCCGAGTTCTTCGCATATAATCGAAAAGATCATATCGTTTTGCGCCTCGGGAACATAGCCCAGCTTCTGAATGCTTTGACCTAATCCTTTACCAAATATTCCTCCGGAGCCCAACGCATATAAACCCTGTAATGTCTGGTAACCATTCTTTGCTGTTTCCGGATTAAGCCATGCATCTATACGATCGGATCTATATCCTACACCAAATATATAAAGAGCAATAACTCCCGCCATTACTCCTCCGGTAAGAATAAACTGAATGTATTTCTTGCTTGCGGTAAAAATAATAACTGCTGCGATTGCCATTATAATTATAGCGTTTGAAAGGTTTGTTATGGCAACTCCGACAAATGCCGGTGCAATAAGAACTCCTATCTTTACGACACTCTTAAGATCATCTATTTTTGATCCGATCATTGATATCAACGTCGCGCAAAATAATATCATCGCAAGCTTCATTGACTCTGACGGCTGAAAAGAAATACCTTTAATAACAATCCAACGTTTTGAACCGTTATAATCCTTACCTATTACCAGAACAAGATAAACAAGTACAAGTGCTGCACCATATATCCATGTTGATAACCGTTTATATATCCTGTAATCAATATTGGCCGCAATAAGCATTGCCACAAGTCCCAGTATCGTATTTCTGAATTGCTTTATAAAATAATAATTGGCCTGTCCGAATTTTAATTCCGCAACATATGCGGAAGTCGAATAGACCATTATCAATCCAAACGCCAGTAAAAAGAGCGTAAGAAAGAGCAGGCTGTAATCAAAAAAGAATACAGACGATACTTTATCGTTTCTTGACTTTTTCCTCCTGTCTTTCTTACTCAAAAGATTTACTCCTTAATAGCGTTTACTATATCTTTAAAAATATGTCCTCTTTGCTCGTAATTGTCGAACATTCCCCAACTTGCACATGCAGGTGACAAAAGAACCGCATCTCCCGCAACAGCATTTTCTATGCAGATATTCATGCATTCTTCAAACGTATCCGCGAATTTGATATTTGTAATTCCGTGCTTTCTTGCACACTCTGCAATCTTATTACGCGTTACGCCGATTAGTACCAAAAGCTTAACCTTATTGTCAAAGCTCTCGATCCACTCATCATATTCACTGCCCTTATCATATCCTCCTCCGATAAGTATCGTAGGCTTTGTCATTGCACGTATACCCTGGATTGCAGCATCCGGATTCGTACCCTTCGAATCGTTATAATAATCAACTCCGCGCTTTGTTGCGACAAATTCTATTCTATGCTCTACCGCTTTGAATTTCTTAATTACATCAAGTGTTATGTCAAGCGGCACATTCATGCTTTCGGCAATCGCAAGTGCAGCCATAACATTTTCTATATTACACATTCCCACAAGATTCATATCATGAACATTCATGATCTTCTTTGGCATATTGTAATTATCATTATAAGATACGAAATCGTCTTCCCAGTATCCTGTATGATCTCTTCTTACGCCTGCCCTGTAGATAAATCCGTCCTCATAGTAATATCCGTCGCTTAATCGCTCCTTTGAGGAAAAAGCTATAACATAAGCAGGACAATCATTTATAAACGCTCTTGTGTCAGGCGAATCATAATTTAATACGCAAATATCCTGATTGGTCTGTTTTGCGGTTATATGCTCTTTTGCCTTTATATAGTTTTCCATCGAATGATGTCTGTTTAAATGATCCGGAGTTATATTAAGAATTGCTGTTACAACAGGATGGAATTCTATAGTGGTTTCAAGCTGGAACGAACTTATCTCAGCTACAGTAATGCCTTTTTCCTTCTGCTCCAAAACCTTTGTTGTATAAGGTATTCCGATGTTTCCAACCACATCGACGTTATTGTAATAAGCTTTCATTATCTCACCGACAAGCGTAGTAGTCGTAGTCTTACCATTTGTTCCGGTAATACCGATAACAGCACCTTTGCCAAAATGATATGCAAGTTCAATCTCACCTATAATAAGACACTTATTGTCTCTTAATTCGTTTATCCAAGGAAGATCTGTAGGAACGCCCGGACTAAGTATAAGACATGTGGTTTCATCCTTTAATTCCTTTGTAATCTCGCCCTTAATAATCTCTACGTCCTTTAATACAGGGTTGTCATTCTTTAATTTGTCGATATCAAGATTCTCGTTTGAATCAATAAGCTTAGGCTCAAAACCTCTGCTTTTCAAAAGTTCAACTGCAGCTATTCCGCTTTTGCCCGATCCTACTACAAGTATTTTTTTATCTTCAAGAATCATAATTTACCTCCACATACACCCGCAAATGCGATTACGCACATAATAGTTGTAAATATCGCAAAAAAGGCCACGATCTGCGTCTCTGAAAAGCCCGAAAGCTCAAAATGATGATGAATCGGAGTCATCTTGAATACACGTCGACCCTCGCCGTACTTTTTCTTTGTGTATTTAAAATAAGATACCTGAATCATTACAGATATAACCTCTGTAAGGTACACAAATCCGATAATAATGATAAATAGCGGCATTCTAAGGTAATATGCCATAGCCGCAACATATCCTCCAAGAGCAAGCGAACCGGTATCACCCATAAAAATCCTTGCAGGATTTACGTTAAAAATAAGATATCCCAGAAGTCCACCGATTACCATTGCCGGGAAAGTCTCTATAAGCTGCATTTTATAAACCGATGCAACAACAAAGAATAACGATACCGGAAGTGTAACGGTTGACAAAAGTCCATCAACGCCATCCGTGAAATTTACTCCGTTCGATGTACCGATAACCGCCAAAAACATAAGCGGTATCGCAAACACACCGATGTTAAGATAATAACCGCCTGCAACAAAATACTGTGAAAACGGAATTAACAACGTAAGCTCTATTCCCGAATAATTCCACATATAAAAAGCAAAAACTCCGGTAACAAAAACCTGCAACAAAAACTTCTGATAGCTCAAAAGTCCGTCGGAACGCTTAAGCACAACTTTAAGGAAATCATCGAGAAATCCTATAAGAGCACTTGCCATCGTAAACAAATAAATCGGCAACATATCCGGATACTTTCTTCCGAATATAAGCATCGAAATTGTTATTGCACCCAAAAATATAAAGCCGCCCATACTCGGCGTACCATTTTTAACCTGATGCAATTCAAGTTCTTTTCTTTCGGTATTTCCTACTTTAAGTTTTCTTAAAAGTGGGATTAATATAGGACCTAAAATACATGTGAATGCAAACGTCACAAGCATAGGTAAAAGAATTGTTTCAAACATATATAACACCTCTTCGTTAAAAGTATATTCTACTTATCTTCTTCTAGCAATATATAAATTATCTTTTATTCTTCGAAGATGTCATCCTCATAATCTTCTTCAGGAGCTTTTAAAGTAGGTACCGAACCTTCTTTTCCCTCATCCGGATAAATGTTAAGGTACGGCAGAATTTCTTCCATTATTTCTCTTGCAAGATTTGTCGCGAGAGAACTTTGTGCCTGGTTTTCCACATTCGGCTCATCGATAATAACATAAATAAGCACACGCGGGGTTGCTGCCGGTGCATATCCTATAAAAGAAACAAGGTACTTGCCGTTTCCTCGAGGATACTTCTGAGCAGTTCCTGTTTTACCGCCCATTGTATATCCTTCCACTTTAGCAGAATGCGCTGTTCCGACATTAACAGTTGAATATAAATACTTTCGTATATATCTTGATGTTTCCGCCGATATAGTCTGTCTTAAAAGGTATGACTTTGTAACATCCTTTATGCTTCCGTCTTCACTTTCAATTTCTTTTACAACATGCGGTTTATAATAATATCCGCCGTTTATAAGTGAACAAAAGCCGCTTGCAAGCTGTATCATTGTAACATTAAAGTTCTGACCGAAAGAGTTTGTTGCAAGAGATGCAGCATTCATTGTACTCTTCGTATAAACAAGCGTATCAGTTCTTGCTTCACCCGGCAAATCAATTCCTGTCTTTTTACCGAATCCGAATATTTCCTGATAGGTTGTAAATGCATCAACACCTATTACTCTGCTTATTTGCATAAGTGCGTCATTACACGAATTATTTATTGCCTGCTCGATAGTCTCTATTCCATGTCCGCCTCTGTTTACACAGTGAATTGTATGACCGCCTATTTTCTCATAACCATTGCAAAGATAGGTTTCGTTGCCTGTAAGCTTACCGCAATCAAGACCTGTCGCAACGGTAAATGGCTTAATAGTCGAACCCGGTTCATACGTATACGTTACACAGAAGTTATTCCAAAGATCATTTAAAATATCAATCTTTTCGTCATCAGACATAGCTTCCAATGCTTCTTCCGAATAATACATTGAAAGATCTCTGGGTCTAGTAAGATCAAACGAAGGATACGAAGCCATAGCATAGATTTCACCGTTATTCGGATTCATTACCATAACAGCAGTATGCTTACTTCCAAGTCCAAGCTCACTGCTTTTATGTTCGTCATTAAATTCTTTGATTTTCTGCTCGACAATCATCTGAACATTAATATCAAGAGACAAGCATACCGTATCACCGTCCGTCGCCTCTATAATATTCTTCTGATAATCATTATCGGAATCAAGGTAACCGTACTGTCTTCCGTTTATACCATTTAAAATTTCATTATAGTATTTCTCGAGTCCTATCATACCTTCATTTCCCGTAGTAATGAAACCTATAACATTACTTGCGAGACTTCCGTACGGATAATTTCTTATATACTCCTTTTCAAACCAGACTCCGGTTACATACTCGTTTTTATTTCCGGCTGTCTCCTTGTATTCTTTAAACTTTTGAACATCTTCATATGATACTTTTTTCAAAAGTACGGAATACTGACTGTTTTTATTTTCTTTTAATTCTTTTCTGATATCACTTTCTTCAAGTCCGAAAATGTCTACCAAACCTTTTACGGTAATATCAATGCATTTGCTTTTTGCATTTAAAACCTTGCAGTCAAGCACGACATTATAAACATCTTTACTGGTCGCAAGTATAGTTCCGTTCCTGTCAACTATATCTCCGCGTTTATAAGGAAGCGACATTGATGAATATTCCTGCTGATCCAGAACTATCCTCTTATACTTTTCCCCCTTTAAAACTTGGATATATATAAGTCTGCCTACTAAAAACAGTAGTGCCACGAATATTATCGCAAGCACTACTATTAATTTTCGATTTATAACCTTTTTAAGTTTAAGTTCTTTTTCTTTCTTACCGGTACCCACTTAAAAACACTCTTTCAATACTTATTTTACAAAGATCATACCAAATACGGAATTCTCTCTTCCGTTAGGGATATCTTTATATTGCTCCATATAATCCGTATTGTCAATATGGTAGTACTGAATCTGTCCCTCTGTGGGATATACCATTTTTAATTCATTTATAGCTCTGTCTTTAATTTCCGAAAGATTAATGGACGTTTCTATTCTCTTTTCATAAGCATTATTATTTTCGTTCAAAGTAATAACCTTATTTTCAAGCTCATTTACTTTATTGAGTCTTGAATTATACTCGGAACGAAGATTAATATAGTATACACATGAAGCCATTACAAACACAGTTGCCATAAGCATTGCAACGAGATTGATTCTTGACTTTCTCTTTGACACAGCAAGCTTCTTTATGGCTCTTTTGCGGATAAGCTCTTCTCTTCTCTTTTCTGCTTCTTCCTGCTCCTTCTGAATCCTTTCACGGCGGGCAGCTTCTTTTTCGAAATCAAATGCCGGTGCTACGTTGCCTGCAACGTATTCATATTCTCTTTCATTCCATCCCTGGTAATTACCCATGTGCTTCAACCTTTCTTACGCGCGTTCAAAAATTCTAAGTTTCGCGCTATGTGATCTTTTGTTATTCGCAAGTTCAGCTTCTGATGCCGTGATAGGTTTTCTATTTATAACTCGTCCCCGCGAAACTTTACCGCATACACAAACCGGAAAATCTTTCGGACATGTGCAAGGCGATTCGTTTCGTTTAAAAATGTCTTTAACAATTCTGTCTTCCAACGAATGGAAGGTTATAACAAGAAGTCTTCCGCCCGGCTTAAGGAAGCCAATCATTTCGTCCAATGATTTTTCAAGAACTTCGAGTTCTCTGTTAACTTCAATCCTTAATGCCTGGAAGGTTCTCATTGCAGGATTACCGCTCGTTACCTGAACCTTCATTGGTATCGCATGGCTTATTATTTCTTTTAACTCCCCGCAGGTCTTTATTCGACCCTTTTCTCTTTCAATGCAGATATGTTTTGCAATGTTTTTGGCAAATCTGTCTTCGCCATAATCTTTTATTATTCTGAATAATTCGTTTTCCGAATACTCATTTACTACAATTTCAGCAGTCAGCGGATTTCGATTGTCCATCCTCATATCCAAGACCGCATCTTCCGCCATATAGGAAAAACCTCTGTCCGGATTATCGAGCTGATATGAAGAAACTCCAATATCAAGAAGTATTCCGTTGACCTTTTCTATTCCGAGTTCCGATACACGTTTCACCATGTTCTCGTAATTATCACGAATTATCGTTACATGTTCGTTATAGCTCATAAGCTTCTTTGTCGCTTCATTTATCGCATCTTCGTCCTGATCTATGCCTATAAGCCTTCCGGAGCCCGTAAGCCTTTTGGCAATCTCTAACGAATGCCCCGCTCCGCCAAGCGTACCGTCAACGTATATCCCATTCGGATCTATCTTTAAGTTTTCTATCGTCTCATTCAAGAGAACCGGCACATGTACGAATTCCATCTTTACTCCTCTTAGATGCTAAGCCCAAGTTCTGCCATGTGCTCAGCAATCTCATCCATGTCATCGTAAGTATTGTCAGCCCATCTGTCCTTATCCCAAATCTCTATTCTTGATAAGGTTCCCGCCGTAACTATGTCTTTATCAAGTCCCGCGTACTCTCTTAATACCGGCGGTATAAGGATTCTTCCTTGTTTATCAATCTCTAATGTTGCCGCACCCGAGAAGAAGAATCTAAGGAACTTTCTCGCATCCTTCGAAGTTAAGTTAACCGTTTTAAACTTTTCTTCGATGTTCTTCCACTCTGTCATTGTGTATCCGTAAAGACATCCGTCAAATCCTTTTGTTACCACACATTCATTTCCGAACTCTTCACGGAACTTTGAAGGAACGATCACTCTGCCCTTGGCATCTATTGAATGGTTATATTCGCCCATGAACATGTGATTGTTCCTCCTTTCTTATCCACGCATTTTTCATCCCTCAGAAGTGATTATCCACCAAGTTATCAACTTATCCACCACTTTATGGTATTTCCAACCACTTCACTCCACTTACACTCATATCTTACTATATTCAGTAGGAAAAAGCAAGCATTTTGCCGAATTTATGCGGTTTTTCGTGATTTTTTCAAAACCACAAAATAAAGAAAGCTCCGATAAGAAAACCACTAAATAGTGTCTCTTATCGGAGCTTTTGCTTCGAATAATCAAATATTTAATTTATGAAACTTTTGTGTCCTTTACGCCTTTGATTTTGCCATTCTTTATAAGAATTCTAACTGTTATATCAATGATTATCGACACAACAAACATCGTCATTCCGACAACTCTCGATATCGCGATTCCCGTGTTACCGATTGTAAGCTGGTCCGTACGAAGTGCCTCTATAAAGAATCTTCCTATACCATACCCTGCGGTATATATGAGGAATACCTCGCCGTTAAAGGCCTTTTTATCCCTATATAACATCATCAGGGCAAAGACCAACAGATTCCACATTCCCTCATAAAGAAACGTCGGATGCACGCTAATAAACTGCGCCCCATCTATCACTGCAACGTGTTCCCACATAGCTTCCGTAATCTCTCCCTGCCTTACCATAGATACCGGAAGTTGCATTGCAAGAAGATTATTGGTATAACCACCGAAGGCTTCTCTGTTAAAGAAATTGCCCCAACGGCCTATAATCTGTCCCATTACAAGTCCAAGTCCCGCAGTATCCGTAATTAACGGGAATGAATACTTTTTAAACTTTGCAAAAACAAACGCCACTATAATCGCAGTAATAACCGCACCGTATATTGCAAGCCCACCGTTACGGATATTGATAATCTCTTTTATATTATCTTTATAATAATCCCATTCAAAGATAACATAATACGCTCTCGCGCCAAGTATAGAAAGAATTATCTCATATAACGCAAGATCGGCATAGAATTCATCCGACTGCCCCGTACGTTTAGCTTCTTTCATTGCTATAACAACGCCGGCAATAATAGCGATTGAAATACATATTCCGTAAAAAGCGATCGGAAACTTGCCTATATATATGCTTTTACCTACGTGCTTTAAATATATGCCTAAATTCGGAAAATTAATCCTTGTATCCATATATTACTTTCCTTCCGGCGTAACGTTAATCTTACGTATCTCCTTGGAATTAATCTCATCTAAGATACGCTCAGCAAAGTCTTCATAAGACATTGTGCCTTCGTCGCCCTCAAATCTGGAGCCTACCGCTACCGTCTTTGATTCTTCTTCCTTCTCGCCTACTACGAGTCTATAAGGAACTCTTGCAAGACGGGCTTCTCTTATCTTAAATCCAATCTTCTCGGAACGATCGTCAACAGTTGCCTCGATATCAAGATCCTTTAAGTACTTACATACTTCATTTGCGTACTCATTATACTTATCCGATATCGGAAGAATATGTACCTGTTCAGGGCAAAGCCATGTCGGGAAGTTACCTGCATAATGTTCAATAAGCCATGCAAGTGTTCTTTCATAACATCCCATTGATGTTCTGTGAATGATATAAGGACGAACCTTGTCACCGTTCTGATCGATAAAGTACATATCGAACTTCTCAGCAGTTGCACAGTCAAGCTGTACGGTAATCATTGTATCTTCCTTGCCGTATACATTCTTGGCCTGAATATCAATCTTAGGTCCGTAGAATGCAGCTTCTCCCTCTACTTCAGTAAATGGAACACCCTTTTCTACAAGAACTTCTCTTAAAGCTCCCTGTGTTCTATTCCAATAGTCCTCATCACCGATATATTTCTCGGTATTGGCAGGATCCCACTTTGAAAGTCTGTATGTTACATCATTCTGAAGACCGAGTGTTGAAAGAATATAATAAGCAAGATCAATGCAGTTCTTTAATTCTTCTTCTGCCTGGTCAGGACGGATAATATTATGGCCTTCTGATATAGTAAACTGTCTTACACGTGTAAGACCATGCATTTCTCCTGAGTCTTCATTTCTGAAAAGCGTTGAAGTCTCACTCATTCTGTATGGAAGATCTCTATAAGAATGCTGCTCGTTCTTATATACGAAATACTGGAATGGGCATGTCATAGGACGAAGTGCCATACATTCCTTATCTTCAGGTTCTCCCAAGACAAACATTCCGTCAAGATAATGATCCCAATGACCCGAAATCTTATAAAGGTCAGACTTTGCCATTAGCGGAGTTCTTGTACGTACATAACCCCACTCTTTATCCTCAAGGTCTTCTATCCATCTCTGGAGCTTCATTATCATCTTTGTTCCCTTAGGTGTAAAGAGAGGAAGTCCCTGTCCGATTACGTCTACAGTTGTAAATAAGCCCATCTCACGACCAAGCTTATTATGATCGCGACGCTTTGCATCTTCAAGCTGCTCAAGGTAAGCTTCCAAATCTTCTTTGTTATCAAAAGCTGTACCATAGATTCTCTGAAGACGCTCTCTCTTCTCATCGCCTCTCCAATATGCCATTGAAGAAGAAATAAGTTTAAATGCTTTAACTCCCTTTGTGTTCATAAGGTGCGGACCTGCGCAAAGGTCTGTAAAGCCTTCTCCCTGGCTATAGAAAGATATGATTGCATCTTCCGGAAGATCCTTAATAAGTTCTACCTTATAAGGCTCATTTAAATCTTCCATCTTCTTAATTGCTTCGGCTCTCGGAAGCTCAAAGTATGTAAGACGCTCGCCCTTCTTAATAATCTTTTTCATCTCAGCTTCAATCTTATCAAGATCTTCACGAGAGAAAGGCTCTGTATCAAAATCATAATAAAAACCATTCTCTATAGCAGGTCCTATAGCCACCTTTACATTAGGTCTTACTACACGAACTGCCTCTGCAAGGACATGAGATGCGGTATGTCTAAGCACTCTTAATCCTTCTTCATCTTTACCGGTAAGTATTTCCAATGTGCAATCTTTGTTTACTGTAGTTCGAAGATCACACACTTTCCCATCTATTTTTACCGCACAAGCTGCGCGCGCCAAGCCTTCAGAAATATCCATTGCGATATCGAAAGCCATCATTTCGCCCTGGTACTCTTTTACCGAGCCGTCTTTAAGCGTAACTTTCATCTTACGTCCTCCTATTCTTTATATCTATATCATAGATTTATTCAATCTAAAATATGCGTTTTAATATATTATCTGCCACAGCAGAACTTATACTTCTTTCCGGATCCGCATGGACACGGATCGTTTCTTCCGACCTTCTTACCTACACGAACGGTAGTTGACTGCTTCTGCTCCTTATAAAGCGCATCGCGCTCTTCTTTTGTAAATATCTTCTCCCACTGTGGAAGATTATAAAGCCAATCAGCCTTAGCTCTAACCATATGCTTATAAAGAAGTGCCTTATCAAATTCAAGAGATACCTTTGTGTCTTCCTCAAGATTCTCAAGGTCGTTAGGTTTCTTTAAAGAATCATCTATTCCGTCAAGAAATCCTACCATTGCCAAAAGTTCTATATTAAACTTTTCAGCAAGTTCCTTTACAGTACCGGTAACTGCAGTATCCGGTGTCTCAAGTAGCTTCTCGTATACAGACTTTTCCTTATCAAAATAACGCTGCCAGAATTTTCCAAACTCGTTTGGATCTGCCTCGCTGTTATATGCATATTCTCTCCACTGTTCAAGTAATGACATAATTATTCCCCTTTATATTTTATTCTTAAAACCATCCTATAATTATACTTTAAAAGTCCTAAAAATACAAGGAAAAGCGCTTTTAATAATTCATGTTTATACCAAAATAAAAGCCCCGGGGATTAACCTCGGGGCCATAAACTTTTTCTTCTTCTTAAACTGCTTAAACCTTAATTAAAACGGTAAAAAGAACTTTGCAAGGAATAATACCGAAAGGACATATGTGAGAATCGAAACATCCTTGAACTTACCTGTTACAACCTTGATAACTGTGTAAGAAATAAGTCCGATACCGATTGCATGTCCGATTGAACTTGAGACTGGCATACCGATGAGCATAAGCGCTACAGGACCTGCCTGTGATACATCGTCAAAGTTAATCTTCTTTAATCCTGAAAGCATTAAGATTCCTACATAGATTAAAGCTGCTGATGTAGCTGCTGAAGGAATGATAGCTGCTATAGGAGAAATGAACATACAAAGTAAGAACATTATACCTGTTGTAAGAGCTGTAAGACCTGTACGTCCGCCTGCTTCAACACCTGATGCTGACTCGATGAATGTAGTAACTGTAGAAGTACCTGTGCAAGCACCTGCTACTGTACCAACAGCATCGGCAAGAAGAGCTTCCTTCATCTGAGGCATCTTACCGTCTTTGTCTAACATGTTTGCTCTTTCAGCAGTACCTACTAATGTACCGATTGTATCAAACATATCGATAATGCAGAATGTGATTATAAGTGTAACAGTTGTTGTCCAACCAATCTGCATAAATCCGTCAAAGTTAAACTTGAATAATGTAGTCTTAGCCATATCAGCGAAAGGTGGTAACCAGTTAGCTGTCTTTAATGAAGCGAACGGATCGTTACCCATGCAGATATTACCTATCCAGTTGATAATTGATGCAACAAGCATGCCAAGAATAACTGAACCTTTAACCTTTTTATGATTAAGGAAGATGATAACAAAGAGTCCTACGAACATCGTAGCAATTGAAAGTACCATTGGTCCCCATCCTGAACCCATAGACTCTTTTGCAAACTTAGCTGTAAGAGATCCGAAGAAATCTCTCATTACATAGAATGGAGCTGCAAAGCCATTTGCCTCTGAATAGATACCGCAGTTTGAACCAAGACCGATGTTAAGTAACATAAGTCCAATAGCAGGTGCGATACCGAAACGTACTCCTTCAGGAATAGCTTCTACAATCTTCTCTCTTATCTTAAAGATTGAAAGGATTATGAAGATGATACCTTCAATTAAGATAACAACGAGTGCAGACTGGAATGATTCTACATAAGACATTCCTGTTAATGCGACGATCTGTGCTACTACAGTTGCGAAGAATGAGTTAAGACCCATTCCCGGAGCCATTGCGAAAGGCTTATTTGCGCAGAACGCCATAACAAACATACCAATCGCTGATGCAATACAGGTTGCTAAGAATACGCCATTCCATAAATCCTGGCCTTCAGCGCCGAAACCTGTAAGCAAGTTAGGGTTCAATGCAATGATGTAAGCCATTGTCATGAACGTTGTAAGACCCGCAATAATCTCGGTTCTTACGGTAGTGTTGTGCTCTTCAAGTTTAAACATGATAGAGACCTCCTTATTTTTTTCTCACAAAATTATTATAAATTACCTTTTGTAAGAATTCCATATTTTTTTCCACTTTTCATACAAATAATTTTCATAAAAAAGACACGATTTTTAGTCTTGTTTTTATATAAAATTGACATCAAAAAAGGAGACGCTCTCACGTCTCCTTTAAATACTTTATAAAACTCTTAATCTGTATCCCGAGTTTGCATAACTCACTTCATTAATCTTAATGCATCTTACCTGCTTACCATCGGCATTATATACAAGTAAATAAATATTAACGCCTTCCTGTCTCGGAGTATACATTATCTGATATTCATAATTTACACGAGGCACAAGCTCTATTGTCTTTTCTTCCGCAAGAACTATATCGCCTGTAAATCCTGTATAAGTAATCGTTTCAAAAACAATTGAAGTACCTGTAGTATTCTTACCTTCTTTGCAGATATTCACTTCTATCGTATTATTGAAAAGTATTGTTACATCTTCACCGGCACGATATGCTTTAAGATCATCCTCTGTGAAAGTATATTTCGCAGTTTTTCTTGAATATGGAAGCTTACTTTCAACACGATGCTCATCCCAAGTCTCACCGTAAGAAGCTCTTACGATATAAGTGCCGTAATACTTTGCACTTATAACCTTGGTAACGCTGACAGTTTCATTGCTTTCATTTGTAATGGTATCTGTAGTCTTCTGTAACTTCATACCCTGCTGGGTACCGTTAACCATTGCATCCGGATATGCCACATATGTAATTGTGGTATTAGCCGGAATAATAAAGTTAACATATAGCTTACCGTTGTATTTGTTCTCAACTGTATCGATCAATGTAGGATCGTTGTTTGTATAATCTGATTCAGCCTTTGCGAACTTCGGATGTGCCATTGCAGCTATCATAACAGTAAGTGCGCAAACAAGAACCAACGCCTTTTTTGTTAATTGTCTCAATGTGTATCTCCTCCTTATTTCGATGTGTACACTACTACACATATTGACATTGTAAAACATTTGTAACAAAAATGCAAGAAAAAAATTTTATGCTTCCTTGACAAGGGTATTTTTCTTTTGTTATTCTTGGAATAAATCAAATATTTTAATCAATTATCATAACTTTGAAAGTAGGTATACTATGCAAAAAGCAAAACGCATTCTCGCCCTTATCGGCGTAATTTTACTGGTATTATTATATATAAGTACCATCATAGCATCCTTTACCGCATCAGAAAGCGGTCCGGGATTATTTATGATAAGTATCTACGCCACAATCGCTATCCCTGTTTTAATCTGGGTCATTAATATGTTCTTAAATCTCGCCAAAAAAAAGAGAGATGGAGAAAACTCCACCCCGGATTCCACGTCAAAGGATTCAGACGATACAAAAAAATAATTATCTGCTCATAACAAAGAAAGTGTAAGCTGCCTTAGCAATAAGGCGGCTTTCTTCGTCTTTAATCTCAACGTCGAGTACAAATACCGTCTTTCCACCCTTTACAACCTTTGCATAAGCGGTTAATGTCTTACTCCTCTCATAAAAAGCAGGCGCAAGAAACGAAATATTCGAATCAAGTGTAGTTACCTTTACGCCCTTCGACGTAGCCGCAGTTCCCGCCGCTACATCAGCCAGGGAAAATAGTACACCGCCATGCACCGATCCCAATGGATTAACCTGCCATGGCTTTAATGTCATCTTAAGCGTTGCTTCCCCATCTCCTATATGCGTAAACATCATTCCCATTTTTTCGGAGAATTCATCCACACAATGAGGATCGTTAACCAACGCTTCCATATCAAATTCTTCTACCTTCATTTAAAAATGCCCTCTTAAACCTTATAATTTATATCTTCTTAGAACATGCAAGTGCAAGTGCACCCGGTCCTATATGGCATGATACGCTTAAAGAAAGCGGCTGTATTACAAGTTCATTATTAGGAAACTCTTTACGTACTTCTTCCGCAAATTCTTCTGCCAAGGCTCTGTTCTTTGTGTATGCTATTGCAAGATTTATATTCTTACCGTCTTCATTTTTTAAGCGCTCTTTGAAGTCCTTTTTCATCTGATTAATCATAGTGCTCTTTGCGCTTTTAACGGTTCTGGATATTGAGAAAAGATCAAGTTTTTCACCATCTATCGAAAGCACAGGTTTTATCTTAAGAATAGTTCCAAGCTCTGCTGCTGCAGGTGTAACTCTTCCACCCCTTTTAAGATAATACATTGTATCTACCATAATGTAGATAGTACTTTCTTTTTTAACTTCTTCAAGGAAATCCTTGATCTCGGCAGCCGATAAGCCACGTTCTCTTAATGTTATAGCGTCAAGTACAGACTGACGCTGTGTAACTGAGATTCTATGGTTATCTACAACCTGCACTTTTCCGTCATAGTCATTGGCAATAAGCTGTGCGGCGGCCGTGCTTCCGCTAAGTCCGCTGGACATAGGTATATAAACGATAGAATCATATGTTTCAAGAAGCTTATCAAACATATCTATCGTATCGCCCATTGCTGGCATTGATGTCGAGATAACATCATCACCCTCAAGTATCTCGTAAAAATGTTCCTGTGTAAGATTAATACCTTCAAAATAGCTGTTATCAGATATTATAAAAGGCATCGGAATAACATGTACTCCGAGGCTTAATGCCTCTTCGCCTGTTATTCCGCTGTTGCTGTCAGTCAGTATGGCGACCGTATCCATAAAGTATCCTCCGTTTTCTCATAACCCTTTATTCTAACTCGTATGCTCCCGTATAAAGCTTGTAATAATCACCCCTCATGGAAAGAAGCTCTTCATGTGTTCCACGTTCCTTAATCTTTCCGTTTTCAAGATAAAGGATAGCTTTACTGTTTCTAACCGTAGAAAGTCTGTGAGCTATTACAAATACCGTTCTGCCGTCCATAAGCTTATCCATACCGTCCTGAACTATACGCTCGGTTCTGGTATCGATTGACGACGTAGCTTCATCCAATATAAGTACAGGCGGATCCGCAACTGCAGCACGTGCAATTGATAAAAGCTGACGCTGTCCCTGCGAAAGCATACCACCGTCACCGGTTATAACAGTATCATATCCGTCCTTTAAATGCCTTATAAAGTAATCCGCATTGGCAAGCTTTGCTGCATTTACTACATCCTCATCCGTCGCATCAAGTCGACCGTAACGGATATTCTCCCTAATTGTACCCGTAAAAAGATGTGTATCCTGCAAAACTATTCCAAGAGAACGTCTAAGGTCAGATTTCTTTATATCATTAACGTTTATTCCGTCATAGATTATCTCACCGGAATTAACGTCATAGAACCTGTTAATGAGGTTTGTAATTGTAGTCTTACCCGCGCCGGTATGTCCCACAAATGCAATTTTCTGGCCTGGTTTCGCATAAAGAGAGATATCGTTTAATACAATCTTCTCTTCATTATATCCGAATACTACATTCTTAAACTCTACAAAACCTTTAAGTTCGACAAGTTCAAATCCATCTTCCGTAGGCTTCTTCCAAGCCCAGTGCTCCGTACGTTCCTCACACTCTTCCATTGTTCCGTCGGCATTTACTCTTACACGAACAAGAGTTACCTTACCTTCATCAACTTCAGGGGTCTCATCAATAAGTGTAAATACTCTGTCTGCACCGGCCATAGCCATAACAACGGATGTTACTTCCTGTGAAACCTGTGTTATAGGGTTCGTAAAGTTCTTTGTATACTGCAAGAATGCGATCAATGTACCTAGTGTAATAGGCAAGTATCCTTTAATGATAACCGCAGCACCGAATACAGCAACAAAGAAATATAAGAAGTTCGACATCTGTGCCATAACAGGCATCATGATGTTCGCAAATATGCTTGCACGCTTTGCGTTATTGCAAAGATCTTCATTTAATGTCTTAAAATCTGCAACAGCCTCTTCTTCGTGGTTAAATACTTTAATAACCTTCTGGCCGTTAAGCATTTCTTCTATATAGCCGTTAACCTTACCCAATGACTTTTGCTGAGCAACATAGAATATCGAGCTTTTGCCTGCTAAGAACTTACCTACTGTAACGATAACTACAAGGCAGATAATAACAAAGCCCGTAAGCTGCCAGCTCATGCGTACCATTCCATAGAATACCGCAATTATTGTAACGATTGACGAGAAAAGATTTGGAATACCCTGGCTTATCATCTGGCGAATCGTATCGATATCGTTCGTATAGCGGCTCATAAGGTCGCCGTTTTTATTTGTATCAAAGAACTTGAGTGATAACGTCTGCATCTTTCGCATCATTGCATTACGAAGATTTCTTAACGCATCCTGCGAGACATTTATCATAAGGCGTGACTGTACCCATGCCATTATAACAACAAGGATATATGTCACGGCCATCTTTTCAACGACAAGATAAAGCGGATGGAAGTCGGGATTGGCTACTCCGACCATAGGTCTTATACCGTCATCTATAAGGTCTTTAAGAAGCGATACGCCGTATGCGGAAAGAATCGCTCTTAAGATTATACAGGCGAAAACTATAACAAGGTTTAATACGTAGCCCTTTGAAACTATCTTTATCAAACGTACAAAGACTTCTTTCATACGTCCCTTCGGAAGTTTTGGCGGTGGCCCCATCGGTCTTCTAGGCGGCATCGTCATCCCCTCCTTTCACCTGGGAATCATATACTTCCCTGTAAATATCATTATTCTTATATAATTCGTCATGTGTACCAAGCCCTACGACTCTACCTTCGTCGAGAACTATTATCTTATCCGCATCCATAACGGATGAAATGCGCTGTGCGATTATAATCTTTGTAGTATCAGGAATAAAGTTCTTGAATCCCTCACGGATAAGCGCATCCGTCTTCATATCTACGGCACTTGTAGAATCGTCTAAAATCAAGATCTTCGGTTTCTTTAAAAGAGCACGTGCAATACAAAGACGCTGCTTCTGTCCGCCGGAAACATTTGTACCGCCCTGCTCTATCTTATATTCATATCCGTCTTCGTACTTATCAACGAACTCGGAAGCACATGAAAGATCAAGTGCCTTCTTAATATCATCGTATGTTGCTTCCTTATCGCCCCAACGCATGTTGGACGCTATGGTTCCGGAGAAGATCTCGTTCTTCTGTAATACCATGGAAACGCTGTCGCGAAGAGCCTTCATATCGTAATTTCTTACGTCTACTCCACCAACCTTTAAACTTCCCTTTGTAACATCATAAAGACGAGGAATGAGCTGTACAAGCGTAGACTTCGAGCTACCCGTGCCGCCTACGATACCGACTGTTTCACCGGAATTAATAACAAGATCTATGTCACGTAAAACATCCTTGTCTTCGCCCTTTTCATAGGCAAAGGAAACATGTTCAAATCTTATTTCGCCGTTTTTAACTTCCGTTACAGGATTTTCTTTATTTGCAAGTGTAGGTTCCTCACTTAAAACTTCAGTAATACGCTCTGCAGATGCTATAGACATAACAAGCATTACCATGATGAAAGATACCATCATAAGGCTCATTAAAATCTGCATTGTGTATGTAAACATGGTATTTAACGTACCTACTTGGATATCGCCGTATATTGCAAACTTACCGCCGATAAGAGAAAGTAAAATGTTAATAACATTTACGACGAGCATCATAACAGGCATCTGAAGCACAAGTATACGCTCTGCTTTTTTAGCAATAGTTGCGATTGTCTCTGAGATTCTTTCGAATTTATCAATTTCGTAAGACTCACGTACATACGCCTTAACTGTTCTGATGTTTAAGAGATTCTCCTGAACATCGTTATTTAAATTATCGATTTCCTTAAACATTCTCTTAAAGAAACCATGCACATTCGTAATTATAAAATAAAGTACAACAGCAAGAACCGGCACCGCTACAACAAATAAAAGCGCCAGCTTTGCATTAAGCTTAAATGACATAATAAGTGCAAAGACCATCATAAGCGGTGCCCTCACACACATTCTTATTATCATCTGGAATGTATTCTGAACGTTCGTTACGTCAGAAGTAAGTCTGGTAATCAGGCTTGAAGATGAAAATCTGTCGATATTCTCGAATGAAAAGAGCTGCACCTTATTAAAAAGGGCCGTTCTTAAGTTCTTGGCAAGACCTGTTGATGCAATCGCAGCATTTATACCGCTTGTCATACCAAAAGCAAGTCCCAAGACCGACATAACAAGCATTATAATACCGGTCTTTACAACATAATTATAATCTCCGTTACCGCTTAAACCTTTATTGATAAGTGAAGCCATTATATACGGAATCATTGTATCCATTAAGACTTCCATTATCATAAGGAGCGGAGCTAAGATCGTATTTTTCTTGTATTCGCCGATACAAGAAGCAATTTTTTTGATCATGATATGGTTCTCCATTCAAATAATCGCATATAGATATATGATAAGATAAAATCAAAGAAAAAGCAATAAAATATCCGTTGTTCCATCAAAAAAGCACTCAGGAAATGTGAACATTTCCTGAGTGCTTTTTTCCTTAACTTATCGCTTACATGCCCATTCCCATTCCCGGGTTCATTGGCATTGCCGGAGTATCTTCCTTAATATCAGCTACAACAGACTCTGTTGTAAGTACTGTTGAAGATACGCTTGTAGCGTTCTGTAAAGCAGTTCTTGTAACCTTTACCGGATCAAGAATACCTGTCTTAACCATATCTACATACTCGCCCTTAAGAGCATCAAATCCGATACCTGCCTTGGATTCCTTAACCTTATTGATGATTACTGAACCTTCAAGACCTGCGTTATCAGCTATGAAGTAAAGCGGAGCTTCAAGTGCCTTTAATACTACGTTAGCACCTGTCTTCTCATCGCCTTCAAGCGTCTTAACAAGCTTCTCTACTTCCTTAGTAGCGTGAACATAAGCAGAACCGCCACCTGCGATGATACCTTCTTCTACTGCAGCTCTTGTAGCATTTAAAGCATCTTCCATACGAAGCTTTGACTCTTTCATTTCTGTCTCTGTTGCAGCACCTACACGGATAACTGCCACGCCGCCTGAAAGCTTTGCAAGACGCTCCTGTAATTTTTCTCTATCAAAATCAGACTTTGTCTCTTTAACCTGAGCCTTAAGTTGATTGATTCTTGCTTCGATTTCTTTCTTATCACCAAGACCATCAACGATTACAGTGTTCTCCTTCTGAACCTTAACAGACTTAGCACGTCCGAGCATATCAAGTGTAGCATCCTTAAGCTCATAGCCTAATTCTTCAGATATTACCTTACCGCCTGTAAGGATTGCGATATCCTGTAACATATCTTTTCTTCTGTCGCCGTAACCAGGTGCCTTAACAGCTACTACATTGAATGTTCCACGAAGCTTATTTAAGATAAGTGTTGTTAACGCTTCACCTTCAACATCTTCAGCGATGATAAGAAGCTTAGCGCCGTTCTGAACAATCTGCTCTAATACAGGTAAAAGCTCCTGAATATTTGCAATCTTCTTATCTGTAATAAGAATGTATGGATCATCAAGATTAGCTTCCATCTTGTCCATATCTGTTGCCATGTATGCTGAGATATATCCTCTGTCAAACTGCATACCTTCTACAAGGTCGAGTTCTGTTTTCATTGTCTTTGATTCTTCGATTGTGATAACACCGTCATTTGAAACCTTTTCCATAGCGTCAGCAACCATATGTCCTACTTCTTCATCACCTGCAGAAATAGAAGCTACCTGAGCGATATTGTCCTTACCGTTAACAGGTGCAGACATCTTCTTTAATGCCTCAACCGCAGCGTCTGTAGCCTTCTTCATACCACGACGTAAGATGATTGGATTTGCACCTGCTTCAAGGTTTCTCATACCTTCCTTAATCATTGCCTGTGCAAGAACTGTAGCTGTTGTAGTACCGTCACCTGCCACATCGTTTGTCTTTGTAGCAACTTCACGTACGAGCTGTGCACCCATGTTCTCGAATGCATCTTCAAGTTCAATATCCTTTGCGATTGTCACACCATCGTTTGTGATAAGTGGAGTTCCGTATGACTTTGCAAGTACTACGTTTCTACCCTTTGGTCCAAGTGTTACTCTTACAGTATTAGCTAATTTATCGATACCGGCTTCAAGCGCTTTTCTTGCGTCCGATCCGTATTTAATATCCTTTGCCATTTTAAAATTCCTCCTAAAAACTACTTAATAATTGCCAAGATATCGCTCTGCTTTACAATAACGAATGTCTCTTTATCAATTTCAACTTCTGTTCCGGAATATTTTGAGTAAATAACCTTATCGCCGGCCTTTACTTCCATCTTAATTTCCTTACCGTCAACCATTCCGCCAGGGCCTACAGCGATAACTTCGGCCTGCTGAGGTTTTTCCTTATTGGAACCCGGTAAAACGATTCCGGACTTTGTTGTTTCTTCTTCAATTAAATGCTTTAATACTACTCTGTCCCCAAGTGGTGCTAATTTCATTATAATTGCCTCCTATCTATTTCTTTAAATGGTATTTTTTTAATTTGTTAGCACTCAAACTTTATGAGTGCTAACCAACAATCACATAATACTACTTACCGCAGATAAATGCAACACTTATTTTGCTAAAAATTGGATTTTTTAAAGATTATTTATTCCATTTAATAAGCATGAATATGCCGATAAAAAGCGTCGCTATACCGACTATATGCGTATAAAGCGTTGACGCATTAATCACATTCATTATCGGAATATATCCTGAGAATAAGGCAAAAGCATTCGCCGTAGCGTGAGCCAAAATACTCATCCACAAATCTCCTGTCTTATCATAGATAATCGCAAATACCACGCCGAGTAATCCCGCATACACGCCCTGTACCAGGTTAAAGTGTGCAACACCGAATACTGCCGCACTTATAAGAATCGCAAGAATCTTAGGCAATGCCATATTTAATTTATAAAAAAGGATTCCCCTATAGACAAGTTCTTCCAATATTGGTGCCACTATACAAGCCGCAATTATACGGATTATAAGCTTATCGTCTGTCGCAACGCTTATTATTTTCTTATATGCAGGTGAGTAGTTTATAAGATTTAATACCTTTACAAGATAGTTTAATCCCATACAGAATAAGAATCCCAAAAGGATTGACATTATAACAGACGTTATAACATCATTTCCCTTTCTGTTCTTTTTGGTATGTCTCGCCATACTGTAAAAATAATACATAAAAGGAATGCACAATATCTTTATTATCATAGTTAAAAGCGTAGTGCTCATTCCCCTAAAAATATTAAAATGCAATAATCCCCTCGATAAAAAGGAGATTATTGCATAATAAATTATCAACGGATATATTCCTTCAAAAATTGAAACCAAGCTCTTTTTCATTGTCTCTTACTCTTTCTCATGCTGTTTTTGCGGATCGATCCACTTTCTTAAAATAGCTTCGAGACTTACAAGATCCATTGGTTTAAAGATATAATCGTCAAGTCCGGCGTCTAAGAACATCTTCTCAACGCCCTTAATTGCATTCGCGGTAAGTGCGATTACAATGTTATGCTCAAAAGTACCCTTTTCTATAGCACGGATTCTTTGGGTCGTCTCAATACCATCCATCTGCGGCATCATATGATCCATAAAGATAATATCATATTTATTGCCCTGTTCCAATAGTTTAAGACAATCCATTCCGTTTGAAGCAGTCGAAACATTAAGGTCAAATAATCCCATCATGGAACGTGCAACCTTTAAGTTTACAGGGTTATCATCAACAACGAGAACTTTAACCTTAGGTGCCGAGAAGACCTTAAGCGCTTTTTCCTCGGTCTTAGGTGCTATATTTCTATTCTCTAAGATAGCCAGAAGCTTAGGTATGCTGAACGAATGCATTAATGTTTCACGCATCTGTACTTCTTCCGGTACTACATCAAACATCTTGACTATACCGACAAATCTTGTCTCTTTAAACTTCTCTTTCTTAGCCTTTATTGCTTCAAAAGATGCAGCGTAACTGTAGAAAAGGAATGCATTATCTGAATCTTTGACCTTTTCGTCTATCTCATCCGGAGTTGCAATAAATATATATTTTAACTTTAACTGCTCAAACGTGTTCGCAAAGGCTTCGCGATAATGCTGATTTGTCTCATATACATAAATATCGTATTTTTCAGGATTTGCAACCTTAACCCACTCTGTCGCATCTGCAACAGTCTGAATAACTTTTATCGTAACAGTTGTTCCGATACCGTACTCACTGTCGATAGTAACGCTTCCGCCCATTGCTTCAACGAGACGCTTGGTTATTGCAAGGCCTAAACCTGTACCTTCAATATTCCTGTTCTTCTTGGCATCTGCTCTGTTAAATGCATCAAATATATGCTCAAGATCGTTTTTCGGAATACCCGAACCCGTATCTTTTACGACAAACGTAAGCTCTGCCTTAGACTTATCTTCTTCTATGTAATTCGAATCAATGCTAAGCATTATATGACCTTTCGAGGTGTGCTTACAAGAGTTACTTATAACATTAATAAGAACCTGTTTCAAACGGACTTCATCGCCCAAAAGTACCGACGGCAAATTAGATGTCGGCTGTATCGTAAAGATTACCGTTTTGTCCTTAAGACGGTTTTCTATCAAGTTACTTACATCCTGCATTACTGATTCAAAATCGTAACGTTCCTCGATAAATTCCATCTTTCCCGCATCAATCTTCGAGAAATCAAGGATATCGTTTATAATATTAAGAAGGGTCTTTGAAGAATTATGAATAGTGTTTACATATTCCTTCTCGGTATCCGTAATGTCATCTAATAGCAAAAGCTCACTCATACCAAGGATTGCGTTCATAGGCGTTCTTATTTCGTGAGACATATTTGCAAGGAAAGTCGACTTACTTTGATTGGCTTCAATAGCCTTATTCTTCTGCTCGTCTGCATCCTTAAGTGCCATAAATCTCGACTTTGATGCAATAACAAACATGATAAGACCTACCTGAGATATAAGAAGACTTATATAAAAGATTACATGATCTATCTGTGTAAGATAACTCTTATCGACTATCGCCGTAATAAGTCCGGACCACAAAAGTGCGGTAAGGCATAACGCCAAGTAGCGCACTGCTGCATAATAGAAAAGATATACACCGTATATACCGATCATTAATGCTATTAACGGCACAAGTGCATACGAATGCGCTATATATACAAAAAATGCTATACACAGCGTTATCGATATTGAAAAAATAACTTGTTCTGTCTTTGCAGTCATCGTCTTAATAGGGAGACATACAAGTGTCGGAATAAGGAATATAAGAAAACCTATTATAACCTTAGGGAATTCCTTTAATGAAGTAATGCTGATTGTGTAGAAAGATACATATAATACAAATGCGCCCATTCCTATGAGCCATTCAAGTTCTACTCGTCTTTTTGAATACATGAAGCCACCGGTCACCTTTCTTAAGTTAGTACTTTTAAACTCACTATTCCAGATGATTCTAGCATTTTTCTATGTTTAAATTGTTAAAAAAAAGTGGCATAAGCTGTGTTTAACGCCTATGCCACCGATTATTTAACCTAATTCAATGCGTTTACCGCTTCACTTAAATATGAAAGCGAGCCATAAATAAATACCACATCTTCCGTATCCTTATATTTACTTACTAATCCCTGTACCGCTTCTTTCATATTCTCTGCCGTTGTAACGTTTTCAAGATGCTTTTTACAAACAGATAAAAGGACATCCTTATCTAAGCCACGTTCAACAGGCGGTGTCACACAAATCGCGTCAACGCCCAATGGTAGCACATTCGCCACTATCTCTTCGAAATCCTTGTCCTTTAAAATTCCCACTATAAAGTGAATCTTTCTATCCGGCAAAAACATTTGTATTGATTTACGAAGTTTTACCGCAGCATCTGCATTATGACATCCGTCTATCACGACAAGTGGATTATTATTTACCTTTTCAAATCTTCCCGGCCAAACAGTTTTTTCCATCGCGCGTACTACATTTTCAGGTAAAAGCTCTGTTTTTAAAATTTGTTTCACGCATTCGAGCGCCAAAATAAAGTTCTCCCTCTGAAATTCACCGCACATATTTAAGCTATATGTATCCGTCCCATTTGAAATTTTCATCGTCATATCAGAATTTGCTGATATCTTATAACCTGACGCATCGGCAAATGAAAGTAACGAGTTTTTCTCTTCCGCAGTTTTTCGAAGTACAGTGTTTACTCTCTCGTCCTGTAAAAGTGCCACTGTCTTGGAATTTTCTTTTATAATTCCCGCCTTCATCTCAGCTATTTTTTCTAGTGTATCACCCAAGAAAGCCATATGATCCATGCTGATTGATGTAATAACAGAAAGTTCCGGACGCTTTACAACATTAGTAGCATCCGTAAGACCGCCACATCCCACTTCTATAAGACTTATATCCACCTTTTCTTCTTTCATTAAAAGATAAGCTGCTGCCGTCTCTATCTCAAATACCGTAGGATGCGGAAATCCGTCACGCTCTATCTCGTCACACGCGGTCTTTACAGTAGTCATAAGCGAAGATAACCTCTCCTTACTTATAGGTGTTCTGTTAATCTTCCACATCTCTTCATAGAAAAATACCGCAGGACTTGTAAACCTTCCTACCTTCATGCCGTTTTCAATTAACGCGCTTTCTATAAATGCTCCCGTAGAACCCTTACCGTTTGTACCTGCGATATGAATAACCTTTCCGTAGTCTTCGGGATTACCCAATCTTTCGCATAAACGATTTATAGACTCCATACCAAGTATGGAGCCTAATACACGTGCCTTATCCAGGAATTTACATGTCTCTTCGTAATTCATAGCATTACCTATTTCTTCGTACCCTTACCGTCACGCTTAGCCATATGTATACGGTGGATTGCGATTTTGCCTCCCTTACGTTCAACCTCAAGCTCTTCGCCTTCCTTAAGTACATATACGTTAGCTACTTTATCGCCTGCAGTAAGCTTAATACCTCTTACACCGACTGCTGCCTTCTTCTTCATAGGTATCTCCGATATCGGGAATCTAAGGTAATATCCCTTTTCCGTCTCGATACATACAGATTCCGTACCGTCTATCATCTTAACGCAATTAAGCGTTGCCTTTGGATTAAGTTTCGTTGCTGCAGTAGTCTTTTTAGCAACGTCGAATTCATCGCCTTCAACTATCTTAAACATGCCGTCGCTTGAACCAAGTAAAAGCTTTCTGCCGCTTAAGTTAAGCTTTGAATCGATATAAATCATGTTTTCTTTTGCAGAAGTATAATTACTTATATTATCTATAGGTTTACCTTTGTCCCTAAATCGTCCGAACGGAACATCCAGGACTTTAACCATATGTAGATTACCCGTATCCGTAAAGAGTGATAACTTACCGGTATTCATACAGTGAATAATATACTTATTCTCTTGTACAACTGCTTCCTGATTACGCTCAAATGTCGGGATATCGATTGCCTTACAGTATCCGAAGCGATCCATAAGGAACACTACTTCCTGCTCCTCTATCTTCTTTTCTTCGATAACAATCTCTTCCGCATTCTCTATACTTGTACGGCGCTCTCTTCCGTACTCTTTTATAAAGCCGTCAATCTCTTTAACTATAACCTTAGCCATATAAAGACGACTGCCAAGTATCTTTTCATATTCGGCAATGTTCTTTAAAGTCTCTTCATGCTCTTTCATCAAGGCTTCAACTTCAAGACCGATTAATTTATAGAGACGCATATCAAGAATTGCCTGTGCCTGGCGCTCAGTAAATGCCAGGAATGCGGCTTTCATCTCTGATTCTTTACTCTTAAAACTAATTTTTGAAGTATCACCCTGTGTAAGACATGCCTTAGCGTCTGCGACTGACTTACTTCCGCGTAAGATCTCGATTATAAGATCAATTACATCGCATGCCTTAATTAAACCTTCCTGGATCTCTTTCTTATCAAGTTCCTTATTAAGAAGATTTGTATACTTTCTTGTATTAACTTCGTACTGGAAGTTTACATGATGTCTTATGATATCGCTTAAACTCATAGTCTCCGGTCTTCCGTCAACTACCGCAACCATGTTTACACCGAATGTATCTTCAAGACGTGTCTTCTTGTAAAGGAGGTTTTTTACATATTCTACATCTGCGCCCTTCTTAAGCTCGACTACAATACGTATACCTTCTTTTGAAGACTGGTTTGAAATATCTACTATATCGTTTGTCTTTTTATTCTCTACGAGGCTAAAGATATCATTTAAGAACTTACCGATATTAAGACCTATCATAGGATAAGGAATCTCTGTAATTACAAGATTGGTCTTACCACCCTTAACTTCTTCTACTTCGACCTTACCGCGAATCTTAATCTTACCTACACCCGTAGTATAAATCTCTAAAAGTTCATCTTCGTTAGTAACTATACCGCCTGTAGGGAAATCCGGTCCCTTGACATACTGCATAAGTTCTTCTACAGATATATCAGGATTCTTTATATAGGCCTTTGTAGCTTCAAGTACTTCCGTAATATTGTGAGGCGGTATAGATGTCGTCATACCTACGGCAATACCTTCCGCACCGTTAATTAAAAGGTTCGGTACTCGTACAGGAAGTACACATGGTTCCTTTTCCGTACCGTCAAAGTTAGGGCGGAAATCTACCACGTCTTTATCAAGATCAGCTAAGAAGGCATTCTGTGTAACCTTCTGTAATCTTGCTTCCGTATAACGCATAGCAGCGGCTCCGTCACCTTCGATTGATCCAAAGTTTCCGTGACCGTCAACAAGCGGCATACCCTTTTTAAAATCCTGCGCCATAACTACCATGGCTTCATATATGGATGAATCACCGTGAGGGTGATATTTACCCATTGTATCGCCGACTATACGGGCGCTTTTTCTATATGGTTTATCATATCTTATTCCAAGTTCATACATATCGTAAAGCGTACGACGCTGTACCGGCTTTAAACCATCCCTTGCATCAGGAAGCGCACGATCTACGATAACGCTCATCGCATAGTCAAGAAATGACTTTTGCATAAGCTCGGAGTATTCGGTCCTTATTATCTCTTCTTCTTTTCTCTTTACTGCCTTCATTTATATAACCTTCCTTAAGGAGTTATGTTGATTTAAAAATCAAGTTCCGCATCCAGCGCGTTATCATGTATGAACTGCTTTCTAGGTCCTACATCCGTACCCATAAGCATTTCGGTTACATCTGATGCCATTCTTGCGTCTTCTATCTCGACAAGCTTTAATTTTCTTGTCTCCGGATTAAGTGTTGTCTCCCATAACTGATCAGGATCCATCTCTCCTAAACCTTTATAACGCTGTAAGGTAAACTTCTCTGTATGAGTCTTACGATACTTTTCAAGTGCAGCATCATCGTATAAATACTCTCCCTCACCCTTAGTCGGTATCGTCTTATAGAGTGGCGGCATAGCAAGATATACGTGACCTTCCGATATGAGTTCCGGCATAAATCTGTAAAATAACGTAAGTAGAAGCGTTGAAATATGCGCACCGTCGACATCGGCATCGGCCATTATGATTATCTTATTGTATCTAAGCTTTGTAATATCAAAGTCATTACCATATCCTTCAGAAAAACCGCATCCGAAAGCATAGATCATAGTCTTAATCTCGGCATTGGCCAAAACCTTATCGATTGATGCCTTTTCTACGTTTAAAATCTTACCGCGAATCGGCATTATCGCCTGATACATACGGTTTCTTGCCATTTTTGCAGAACCGCCCGCTGAATCTCCCTCTACGATAAAGATTTCGCACTTTTCAGCTTCTCTGCTTTCACAGTTTGCAAGCTTACCGTTTGAGTCAAACGAAAACTTCTGCTTGGTTAAAAGATTCGTTTTCGCTTTTTCCTCGGTTTTACGAATCTTGGCTGCCTTCTCGGCGCATGAAATTACAGTCTTTAATACTTCGACGTTTCTGTCGAAGAATAACTGTATCTCATCACCCGTAACCTTACTTGCAACTCTCGCTGCATCCTGGTTATCAAGCTTAGTCTTCGTCTGTCCTTCAAAGCGAGGATCAGGGTGCTTCATCGAAATTACGGCTGTCATACCGTTTCTTACATCAGCACCTGTAAAGTTTTGATCTTTATCCTTTAAGATACCGAGTTCTCTTGCATAGTTATTGATAACGGTCGTAAACATCGTCTTAAAGCCCGTTATATGCGCGCCTCCCTCGGCGTTATAGATATTATTACAGAAACCTAAAACAGTTTCACGGAACTCATTCGTAAACTGGAACGCGACTTCAATCTCGATATCCTCGGCCTTACCTTCGAAGTATATTACATCGTGAAGTGTCTCGGCGTTTTTATTAAGTTCGCCTACAAATCCCACGATTCCGTCAGGCTCGTGGAATACCGCGCGTTCCCTGCTATCTTCTCTTTTATCTTCAAAGACTATCGTAAGATTAGGATTAAGGTATGCAGTCTCATGAAGACGGGATTTAACATCTTCCGATACGAATCTTGTCTTTTCAAAGATTTCAGGATCAGGATAGAAATTAATTGTTGTTCCCGTATCCTTAGCCTTTCCTATAACAGGTAAAAGGCCTTTTTCAAGAGTTATTACAGGCTTACCTTGCTCATATCTGTCGTGATACACATTACCGTCACGGCGAACCTTTACGTCAAGGTACGTTGAAAGCGCGTTAACAACGGAAGAACCTACACCATGAAGTCCTCCCGACGTCTTATATGCGTTATTATCGAATTTACCGCCTGCGTGAAGTGTCGTGAATACGACTCGCTCTGCAGATACGCCTTTAGCATGCATTCCTACAGGGATACCACGACCGTCATCGCTTACGGTACAAGAACCGTCTTCTTCTATTGTTACCGTGATATTCTTGCAGTATCCTGCCAAATGCTCATCTACCGAGTTATCTACAATCTCGTATATTAAATGGTGAAGTCCCTTTCTTGAAACGGATCCGATATACATACCCGGACGCATTCTTACCGCTTCAAGACCTTCGAGCACAGTAATACTGTCGGCTCCGTATGTTTCCTTAACCAATACTATTCCTCCTAAAACTTTCATTTAAATCTATATTAATATGCTTAATTTTTTAATTCTTTAGACTTTACGCCTTCGTTCTTCTTAATACAATCATCAAATCATTTACGTTAGTTCCCGTAACGCCTAAATCAACAATTGCACAGGCTTCCTTTAACGCCGCATAAGAATCATTATTCTTTAACGCCTCTAGTGCGCTATTCAACGATATCTTTTCAATCGTCTCCCCATCTACTATTGCTCCGGCGACACCGGATGTTCCGTCATCTCCGTCAGATGCTATAGATGCTATTAAAACGTTATCTTCTCCCTTTATATCTATTGCTGCTGAAAGTGCTGTTTCAAGATTTCTTCCTCCGATGCCGGTTCCATTTACTTTTACAGTCGTTTCGCCGCCATAAATATATACAATACCTTTATATTCATCGTTTCCTATGACCATGTCAGGTACAACTTCGCGAGATTTAAGCGCCAGTTTCTTCCCAACATTTACCGCTTCACCCCTTACATCATATTTTACGCATATGGCACTATAGCCAAGCGACTCTGCTGTATGCTTTGCGGCAATGCACATATCGTATACACACGCCAGAATTCGAGTACTTACATTTGTAATTTCTATCGGCAATGGACGTTTTAAAACTTCTTTTACATTCTCGTTTAAAGAAATCTCGTACCTTTCAAGAACCGCAACCGCATCTTCATACTTGGAAGTGTCGATAGTTACAGGTCCTGATGCGATTATATCCAGTCTATTGTACAATACATCGGATAGAATGTACTCATCTACTTTTGCAGGGGATATAATCTCTGCCAGTCTTCCGCCTTTAACGGAAGATAACCGCTTTCTCACCGTATTAAGTTCATCTATACTTGCACCGCTCTTTAAAAGTCGGTCCACTATTTCATTATATTCATCTAACTCAATTAACGGCTCTTCAAAAAGCGCAGATGCACCACCGGAAAGCAATAATAAAACCTTATCATCACCCTTTAAGTCGGATACCATATCAAGTGATACATTTGTCGCCTTGATACTTTCTTCGTCAGTCAAAGGATGTCCTGCGGTTAATACTTTTATCTTACCGATACTTCCAACATTCTCTATGGGATGTGGTACAAATCCATGCTTCGTGATTATAATACCGGTATCGATCTTATCTCCTAACACTTCCAAGGCTGCTTTTCCCATGGAATAAGCAGCCTTGCCTATTGAAAGCATTATTAAGCGACCGTGAGGTAAACAAAAGTCCTTTAAAGCATCTTTAATCAGCCTTTCAGGCTTAACAGCCTCTACCGCACTTTCTATTATCTTCCTTAAATCCTGACTCGATTCAGTCATTGATTAACCTCTTATAAGTAAACTTTCACCTGTCATCTCTGAAGGCTTTTCAATCTCCATAAGATCTAATAATGTCGGGATTATATCGCATAATCTTCCGTCATTCTTTAAAGTCATATTCTTGTCTGCGTTTATCAAGATAAACGGAACAGGATTTGTTGTATGAGCTGTAAATGGCTCTCCTGTTGTGTAATCAATTAATTGCTCTGAATTTCCGTGATCTGCGCAAAGGAACATTACACCGTCATTTTTCTTAATAGCGGATACAACCTTTCCTACGCACTCATCAACTGCTTCACATGCCTTAACTGCAGCCTCGAATACACCGGTATGACCAACCATATCAGGGTTTGCGAAGTTACATATTATAACATCGTACTTATTGCTGCCGATTGCCTTAACAAGGCTATCGCATACTTCATATACAGACATCTCCGGCTGAAGATCGTATGTTGCAACCTTCGGAGAATTGATTAAGAATCTGTCTTCTCCGTCATACGGCTTTTCTACACCACCGTTAAAGAAGAAGGTTACATGCGCATACTTTTCTGTTTCAGCGATACGAGCCTGCTTAAGACCAAGCTTAGATACATACTCACCAAATGTATTTGTAAGTTCTACCTTTTTAAAAGCAATCTCTTTATTTGGAATTGTTACATCATACTCTGTAAAGCATGTGTAATGTACTTTCTTTCTAGGTCCGCGGTTAAATCCGTCAAACTCATCCATACAGAATGTTCTTGTGATTTCTCTAGCTCTATCAGGTCTGAAATCATAGAAGATTACGCTGTCGTTATCTTTAATGGTTGCAATAGGCTCACCGCCTTCTTCAATAACTATAGGAAGTACGAATTCATCTGTTACATCATTCGCATATGAATCTTTAATAGCTGCTACAGGATCGGTTGCGCGTACGCCTTCACCTTCTGTTAAAGCTCTGTACGCCTTCTCGATTCTTTCCCATCTGTTATCACGATCCATCGCATAATAACGACCTATAACGGTAGCGATTTTACCTACTCCGATTTCTTTCATCTTCTTTTCAAGTTCTTCAATAAAGCCTGCACCCGATGTCGGAGCGGTGTCACGTCCGTCCATGAAGCAATGAACATATACCTTATCTACGCCTTCACGCTTAGCCATCTCAAGCAATCCATAAAGATGCGTATTATGGCTATGTACGCCACCGTCTGAAAGGAGTCCGTACATATGAACCGCGCTGTTATTCTTCTTTGCATTATTAAATGCATTAAGTAATGCCTCATTCTTAAAGAAATCGCCGTCTTCTATCTCTTTTGTAATACGTGTAAGTTCCTGGAATACTACACGTCCGGCACCCATATTAAGGTGTCCTACTTCCGAGTTACCCATCTGTCCGTCCGGAAGTCCTACGTGTAATCCGCTTGCGTTACCGTGAACGAACGGATAATCCTTCATAAGTGCATCAATATTAGGAGTATTGGCTGCCTTTACGGCATTGCCTTCTGTCTTTTCATTTAATCCAAATCCATCAAGTATAAGCAATAATGTCGGTTTCTTTTTCATATCAATATCATCCTTTCCGGATTATAAATCCTCAAAATAATAGTTTATAATCAACCGATATTTGTAAAGACGCATATCGGTATCAGTCATCATCATACGACGGTTCTTTGATAATATATCCCTCATCATCTATTAATATTCCGTCAGATATCATCTTGTAATACGAATATGCATTCATACGTTCTTCTTTATATGTAAGCATCCTCGTTACACCGTTTTCGTATTCACAAGGAATCATCCTGTAAGTAACACCATTATCATCTGAAATCTTTATCTGGAAAAGCATGGTATGCTTACTTATTTCAGTGTTCCAATCAAACCAAAAATTACCTAGACTATAGATTATCGGCACACCATTAAAGTATTCTATACCCTGAAGACAATGCGTATGTCCGCCTATTATAACATCTGCGCCCTCTTCTATAAAGCGCATGGCAAGGCGTCGCTGATCCGCACCCATCCATTCAGAATCTTCCGTGCCCCAGTGTACGAAAGCAATTACATAATCCGCTTTTTTATCGGCTTCTTCTATAACTTTTGCATATTTTTCAGGATTTAAAGTCTTTAAAACACCCGGGCTCGTAGATGTTGCCTCTTTTGTATAATTCGTGCTTCTCTCGACCTGTGTTGCCGAGGTAAAAGCTATCTTCTTTCCATTTATTATAAAATATACGATTTTACTTGCTTCATCTATGTTATTTCCTGCACCCACAAAAGGCATCTTTAATTGATTTAAAGTATCGATTGTGGAAAGTAAACCTTCTGCACCGTAATCATATACATGGTTATTGGCAAGAGAAACTATATCTACTCCAAGTTCTCTTAAATACGTAGCGCATTCAGGCCTTGCCTTAAAGGTATAAGCTTTTCCCTCTAAGGGATCTCCGCCTACGGTATATGTGCACTCGTTATTTATCATAAAGATATCGGAGTTTTTCATTTCAGCGACTAAGTCTTCACTAAATGCTGATTCGATGCCTTCGTGCCTTTCCGCCAAAAGCTTCATATTAGGCCAGGTATCGTCAAAGTTTATATCTCCCGCAAATGAAAGGATTATATCATTTTTAGCGTCTACGTCTTTTGTATATACATTCTCTAAATAATCCGCATGTACTCGCGTATCCGCGCAATAATACACCCAAAGTACGTGAAGTGTATTACCGGTAAGATCATAAAAGCAATCAGCGCTTTTACCTTCTTTGATGTCTTTTAAAAGACTGTGTAATATTGTCTCGCCGTAACGCGCATAAAACCACAGCATGAAACTGTCGTCAATCGGATAGGATAACGTAACGGCAGGCGTTATGATAGAAAGGATTTCTTCTATCTCAGCTTCTGCCTCAGGCGTTATAGGTCTGTTATTCATAGTCTTAAGATATGACTCGATATCGACCTTAACTTCCGTATAATCCGGTTCCGGGATCTCTTTAGTTTTTTCTTTTCCGCATCCAACAAGTATTGATAAAGTGAATATCACCACGAGGAGCGTTGCAACAAACCTTCTCATCCGGTATCTCCGTAAAGTTAATACTCCACTCGCTGTCCGCCCTATATTTTTCATTCCCCTTTAGATACACTCCCACGAACTAAAAGTTCACTCCTATATCTTATCAAAAATCAATTCAATTTACCATTAAAAAATAATAAAAAAAACAAGAAGTTGTATAACCCCTTGTTTTTTTTAATAGATGATGTATGTTTAATCGAGTTTTAAACCAAAACGCTTCTCGAAAAATCTTTCTTAATATTTGTTTAAAATAGTCGCATGTTAGCACCTTAAAATCGACTTCTAATAATCCGGCTATATTATAATCACTTTCTCTTGCCGGAACATATTCCAGTGCTCCCATACCTGATGCACCGATAAAAGCAAGCTTATCAAGAGTGATAACCTCCCAATGTCATTAAGTTAACATTGCGATGGAGGCTAAAATGAAGAAAACAAGATTGAAGTGTCTAGCTTCAATCTTGTTTTTTCATTTTTGGGTTTCATATGCGACCTCCTTGCAATCAAGTTTTTCCTTAATTACGAGGGCCGCTTTCGCTACACAACAATAATATACTATTTATAGTTGACAATCTTACCGAAATCAGCTTTAAGTGATGCGCCACCAACCAAAGCACCGTCGATATCAGGTTTTGAAAGGATTTCATTTGCATTCTCGCCCTTAACTGATCCGCCGTACTGGATACGTACGCTCTCAGCTGTTGCATCGTTATACATTACACGGATTACGTCACGAACTGCCTTACATACTTCTTCAGCCTGATCAGCTGTTGCAGTCTTTCCTGTTCCGATAGCCCAGATCGGTTCGTAAGCGATAACCATCTTAGCAACGTTTTCTGCAGAAACTCCGTAGAGGCACTCTTTAATCTGAGTATTGATAAAGTCTATTGTTACGCCCATTTCTCTCTGCTCTAACGTTTCACCGCAACAAAGAATTGGTGTAAGACCTGCTTCGAAAGCTTTTTTAACCTTCTTATTAAGAAGCGCATTATCTTCTCCGAAGTACTGTCTTCTCTCTGAATGTCCGAGAATTACGTACTTAACGCCTGCGTCAACAAGCATAGGAGCTGCGATTTCACCTGTGAATGCGCCCTTATCTTCGAAGTACATATTCTCAGCACCGACTTCTACGTTTGTACCCTTAACTGCATTTACAACAGGTACGATATCGATTGCAGGAACGCAGTAAACTACGTCTACATCGTTATTTACAACTAATGGTTTTAACTCTTCAACTAACTTTAAAGCCTCTGTAACTGTCATGTTCATCTTCCAGTTACCGGCGATTATCTTCTTTCTTGCCATTTTAATCTCCTTAAACTATTTATCATCTGCAGCCATAACGCCCGGAAGTGCCTTACCCTCTAAGAATTCAAGAGAAGCACCACCACCTGTTGAAATATGGCTCATCTTATCTGCGTATCCCATCTGATTTACAGCCGCTGCTGAATCACCGCCACCAATGATTGTTATAGCATCTGTAGAAGCAAGGCTTTCTGCTACTGCATTTGTACCTTTGCTAAGAATCGGGTTTTCAAATACGCCCATAGGTCCGTTCCATACAACGGTCTTGGCGTTCTTAACTTCCAAAGCATAAAGCTCTGCAGTCTTTGGTCCTATATCAAGTCCCATTCTGTCAGCAGGAATATTCTCTACTGAGAATACACTTGTCTCGATTGCTGCATCGATAGGGTCAGGGAAGGCTGCTGCTGTAACTGCATCTACAGGAAGTAAAAGCTTTTTATTAAGCTTTGCTGCCTTGTCAATCATTTCCTTACAGTAGTCAATCTTTTCGTCATCTACAAGAGAAGTACCAATCTCTAATCCCTTAGCCTTAAGGAATGTATATGCCATACCGCCGCCAATGATTAATGTATCGCATTTCTCAAGTAAGTTATTGATAACGTTTAACTTATCTGCAACCTTGGCGCCGCCAAGTATTGCAACAAACGGTCTCTTTGGATTTTCTACGGCATTGCCCAAGAAATCAATTTCTTTTTGCATAAGGTATCCAACTGCGTTCTTTCCACCTTTTTCACGGATGAACTTTGTAACGCCTTCTACTGATGCGTGAGCTCTGTGGGATGAACCAAAAGCGTCGCATACATAAAAGTCTGCGAGATCTGCCAATTCCTTAGAGAATTTCTCGCCGTTCTTTGTTTCTTCTTCACCACGGAAACGTGTATTCTGTAATAATACCACGTCGCCTTCATTCATAGCATTAACCGCTGCTGTAGCCGCATCACCTGTAACGTTATAATCAGCTACGAAATTCACTCTTTTACCTAATTCTTTCTCGAGTGCCTTAGCTACAGGAGCAAGTGACTCACCTTCGTTAGGGCCGTTCTTTACCTTGCCAAGGTGTGAGCAAAGGATAACCTTGCCACCGTCATTCATCAATTTCTTAATAGTAGGAAGCGCTGCTACGATTCTTGTCTTATCTGTAATCTCGCCGTTCTTTAACGGAACGTTGAAATCGCAACGAACGAGTACTCTTTTACCTTTTACATTAATATCATCGACTGTAAGCTTATTTAATGCCATATTATCACCTCGTTTTTTCTGTAAAAAAGGGTCCGGCCCAAATCGACCGGACCCCATACTTTGAGTCTTAATAAATTATTTTAACTCTGAGAAGTACTTAATTGTACGTACCATCTGGCTTGTATAGCTGTTCTCGTTATCATACCAAGAAACAACCTGTACCTGATATGTATCATCATCAATCTTTGATACCATTGTCTGTGTTGAATCGAATAATGAACCATATCTCATACCGATAATATCAGATGAAACGATCTCGTCTACGTTATAGCCGAATGACTCGTTTGAAGCTGCCTTCATAGCTGCGTTGATACCGTCAACTGTGATATCCTTGCCCTTAACTACTGCGATAAGGATTGTTGTAGAACCTGTCGGAACCGGAACTCTCTGTGCAGCGCCGATAAGCTTGCCGTTAAGTTCAGGAATAACAAGACCGATTGCCTTTGCAGCGCCTGTTGAGTTAGGAACGATATTAACTGCTGCTGCACGTGAACGACGAAGGTCGCCCTTTCTCTGTGGTCCGTCAAGAGTCATCTGATCACCTGTGTAAGCGTGAATTGTCTGCATGATACCTGACTGGATCGGTGCATACTTATTTAATGCCTGTGCCATAGGTGCAAGGCAGTTTGTTGTACAGCTTGCTGCTGAAATGATATCATCAGAAGCCTTTAAAATATCGTGGTTAACGTTATATACGATTGTAGGAAGATCATTTCCTGCCGGAGCTGAGATAACAACCTTTCTTGCGCCTGCCTTGATATGTGCAGCTGCCTTTTCCTTTGATGTATAGAAACCTGTACACTCAAGAACGACGTCTACCTTAAGCTCACCCCAAGGGCAATTTGAAGCATCTGCTTCTGCATAGATCTTGATCTTCTTACCGTCAACGATAATTGAATCTTCTCCTGCTTCTACCTTGTCTGCAAGGTCATATCTCTTCTGTGCGCTGTCATACTTTAAAAGATGAGCAAGCATCTTAGGGCTTGTAAGGTCGTTAATAGCTACTACCTCATACCCTTCTGCTCCGAACATCTGTCTGAAAGCAAGACGTCCGATACGTCCAAATCCGTTAATTGCTACTCTAACTGACATAATAATCCTCCCATATATATTTATTGTAATGATATACTTTAAGCGGCTATGTCTATACCGCTGTCAACCTCTTAATTATAGCACATAAGATTTTCTTTTTCCATCAGATTGTGAAAAAATCGAATAATAATAAGAAGAAGGCAAGGTGGCTTGTGCTTGCACAAAATCCACCTTGCCGATAAAAACATCGAGACGAAGTCGAAATGATATAATTCACGCTGTAATGTATATGGATCCGTTAATTAACCTTAAATTTGTTAACCGCTTCACCCAGGTCATCAGAAATGTGAGTTGCTTTTTCCGCATCATTGTTGATCCCGTTAATATTGCCGGATACATCACAAGCCTTCTCTGCCGCATCCGAAACAGCATCTGTAGCCTGCTGAACAGATTCATTCACATCCCTGGTATTCTCCTGAATCCTTTCAAGATCATTCTGAACCCGGTCACTCATCTTGGAGAAATTACTCATCATGGAATCTACGTATTCCGCGCTCTCTTTATAAGCATCACTTGTCTCTACCAACGTATCATAGCTGCCAAGAACCATCTTATCGATAAATTCCATCATATTTCTCGCTTCTTCTGCAAGAGCTTCAACTGCTTCGATCACTTCCTTGGATACACGCTGGATCTCCCCGGCTGCATTAGCCGAATCTGTTGCAAGAGATCCTATCTCAGTTGCTACAACTGCAAAGCCTCTTCCGGCCTCTCCGGCTCTTGCTGCCTCAATACTTGCATTTAATGCTAACAGATTGGTCTGACTTGTGATATTTAATATATTCTCCGTCAGTTCATTGATCTGCTTTACCGCTTAACTTTCCTGCAATCTGGAATTGATCGCCTTTTCCATAACCTGCACATCCGCTCTGGCTTTTTCCTGCGCTCTTGAAGCAGTTACTCCGGTATCCTGCGCTTTCTGCTTGATATTATGCGCATAATCGGAACCTTTACGGATCTCTGAAACGATCTCCCCGAATACTTCATTAATACCCTCTACTCTCTTGCTGATCTCTTCCATGGAATTTGCCGTATTCTGCATGGTTGCCGCCAGTTCCTCCAGAGTTGCGCCTACGGTGCTGGTATCATCTCCTGCTATGCCCAGCTTGTTAAAAATCGCATCGGTGGTTTCTTCCAAAGTAACTGTCCCATTCACAATGCTTATAAGAACGTCTCTTATATATGCAACCAATCTGTTGACATTTTCTCCTATCACTTCAAATTCGTCACCGGTACTGATCTCGATACGCTTGGTCAGATCTCCGCCGCCGCCTGCCAATTCTTCTACCTTTCCGTTAAGTGTCGCAAAGCCTTTTGCCAGTCTCCTTCGGATGAAAATAAGGACAAGAATTCCAATAATAAAGGAAACGCTGCAGACGATTATAATCATTATCAACGTACTGTTAACCGGACCACTGATCAAAGAGTAACTGCTGTCCATACAGATAATACCGGCAAATTCACTTTCATCAAAAACAGGACAATATGCCGTAAAGTGAGTTCCGAATTCATCAGTATAAGGCTCCGGATCCACCGTCGTTTCTCCGCCTATAGCCTCTTGCTGATAATCGCCAATATCTGTGAATTTGTCACCACTGCTTACATCTTCATCCGCGTCTACCAGGTATAAAAGAGCAGATCCTTCCGGTTTTACCGCATAGACATATTCCACATTACTAACATCTTTAATAATCTGAAGTTCATTAAGAACAGTTTTATAGCTTTCGCTGCTTTGATCCCCAAATTCCAAAGTCTTCAAAGCATCTGCACTTACCTGTCCGGCGGCAATCTTTGCGCTGCTTAAAATATTGTCCAGTACCTGCTGCGTCAAAAGAGCCTTGGTCCTTACATAGAACAACGCACCAATCACAACATCAGACACCAATAACAGTGCTGCAACCAGAATAAAGATTCTCACAGACATTGAAATTTTTCTTACTTTCATTTTCTTCATCTCCGCTTTCTTTTTACTTAAATAAGCAAAAACTTATATTACTATATATATTAATACTTTTATTAATTTTTTGAAATACCTTTCATTCTTTCTTAACATTTTTTCATAATTTTGTTCTTAACAAAGGAGCTTAAACCGGTGCAAATACGCATTTAGTAAACTGACAACTGCACGCAAATATGCTATAATACCCATTGAAAATACATTTCACATGCCTTTTCGTAAATAAATCCACTATAGTTAGGAGCTTTTGATCATGGGTAACACATTCTACTTTGCCTGGGAGCCGGCACTTATGTCGTGGATTCAGGCACACTTAGGAACGTTCGGCACCAAATTTATGTCAGCATGTTCCGCATTCGGCGAAGAGAAAATTCTTATCGCCATCATGTGCACGCTTTACTTTATCATCGATAAAGAAGCTGCCAAGTATATCGCAAGACGCTTTATGATTTCAAGCTGCGGTTTCTCGGAAATCAAAAACATCGCATGTCGTCTTCGTCCGTATTTCGTACATAACAATGTTAAATGCCTAAAACCGGTTGATAAAAGCGCAGATCTTTATGATATCTCACATCAAGGATACTCATTCCCAAGCGGACACTCCGCAGGAAGTGCATGTATCATCGGAGGTACGGCAATCTGGTTTAAGAAAGCATGGCTTTCGATAATTGCTACTATAATCGTTTTACTTGTAGGCATTTCAAGATTCTCACTCGGTGTTCATTACCCGACTGACGTACTTGTCGGATGGGTTATCGGCATCGGATCAATATTCCTTTTTTCCCTTATGGAGAAGCTTATTAAGAAACGTTGGGTAATATACCTCATCGTTATAGCAGTATTTTCAACCGGATTATTCTTCTGCACGACAACCGATTTTTTCTCCAATTATGGAATGATGCTCGGTGTATTTGCAGCAGATCTTTTCGAAGAGAGATTCATCAAGTTTGAAAAACCTAAGAACATCTTTATCGGTCTCTTAAGAATGGCCGGTGCTTTGGTTATCTACTTTGGGGTAAATATCTTAATAAAGATGCCGTTTAGTTCCGAATTCTTATCGGCAGGAACTGCTGCATCACACTTTGTAAGAATTGTAAGATACGCTTTGGTACTCTTCCTTCCAATAGGATTATATCCAATGTGCTTTAAGCCTATCGAAAAATTATTCAATAAATAGCGAAAATAAATATGAAACATAAAAACCTCCGGGAGTTAAATCCCGGAGATTTGTTTTGTCTTACGTGAGTATTTATTTTAGTCCTTATAATTTAGCCCTTATATATCATCCATCAATTAGGGGTTGATGGAATCTTTCTAGTACTCTTCTTCCTCTTCGCCTTCACTTATATCTGACTTAGGCTTCTTTAATCCTTCGATTGTGATACCGTGCTTCTCAGCATAATCCCAAAGTGCTGCGTGAATTGCTTCTTCTGCAAGAAGTGAGCAGTGAACCTTTACAGGTGGAAGTCCGTCCAAAGCTTCCATAACGGCCTGATTTGTAACCTTTAAAGCTTCCTGGATAGTCTTACCCATTACAAGTTCTGTAGCCATTGAAGATGTTGCAACAGCGGCGCCGCAACCAAAGGTCTTAAACTTGCAATCACGGATGATGCCGTTGTCATCGATATCAAGATACATTCTCATGATATCTCCGCACTTTGCATTACCTACAGTACCTACGCCTGATGCATTCTCTATCTCGCCTACATTTCTTGGATGCTGGAAATGATCCATTACCTTTTCGCTATACATAATTTAATCCTCCTAAATCTTTGCTTTTCCCTTTAGGCAAAAGCGCTTTGCCGGTAGCTTCTATTATTTATTCTTCTTTACGAAATCTTCGTATAACGGTGACATTGCACGAAGTGTTTCAATAATCTTCTTTAACTCGTCAACTGCGTAATCTACTTCTTCCTTAGTTGTCTCATAGCTTAATGTCAAACGAAGTGAACCATGCGCGATCTCGTGCGGTAATCCGATTGCGAGAAGTACATGTGAAGGATCAAGCGATCCCGATGTACATGCAGAGCCCGATGAACCGCAGATTCCCTTACCGTCAAGCATGATAAGCATTGACTCACCTTCGATGAATCTAAAGCAAGCATTTACGTTATTCGGGAGTCTATGTGTTCTTGAACCATTAATCTTTGTATAAGGAATCTCCTTCTCAAGTCTTCCGATTAAGTAATCGCGAAGCTCTGATTCCTTCTTGATTCTTTCGTCTAAAGTATCCTTTGCAATCTCGCAAGCCTTACCGAAACCTACGATACCCGGAATATTCTCTGTACCGGCACGACGCTTTCTTTCCTGCGCACCGCCATGTACGAATGAACGAATCTTAACGCCCTTTCTTATGTAAAGCATACCGATTCCCTTAGGTCCGTAAAGCTTATGTCCGCTTGCCGAAAGCATATCGATATTCATTTCATTTACATCTATATGTACCTGACCGAATGCCTGAACAGCATCTGTATGGAAGTAAATTCCATGCTTATGAACTACTTCGCCGATTTCCTTTATTGGTTCTATTGTTCCGATCTCATTATTTGCAAACATGATAGATACAAGGATTGTATCAGGACGGATTGCTTTTTCTACTGCTTCCGGAGAAACAATACCGTCTTCATCAACATCAAGATATGTAATCTCGAATCCTCTTGATTCAAGATACTCGCATGTGTGAAGAATAGCATGATGCTCAATCTTTGATGTGATAATGTGCTTACCCTTATCTGCGAGAAGCTCTGCCGTAGCCTTTAATGCCCAGTTATCAGCTTCGGAACCGCCTGCGGTAAAGTAAATCTCTGAAGGATCCGCACCTATTAAGTCTGCTACCTTTTCTCTTGATAAAGTAAGTGCTTCCTTTGCCTTGGCACCTACTGAATATATAGCTGATGCATTACCGTAGTTCTCTGTAAAAAACGGAAGCATTGCATCTACAACTTCTTTTCTTACCTTTGTCGTTGCCGCGTTATCAAGGTATATTATCTTGTTCTCCATCTTATCCTTCTTTCTGCGAGCGCTTCGAATCCTCGATAAGCTCGCTTATGAATATATTATTAATTGTATCATTGACTGAATCATTGATCTTCTTCCACACAAGCCTCGTCGTGCAATGTCCCGTTGCGCCGCACGAATGCTCGCAAGTCTCTTCTTCCGTTGCACATTCAACAGGAGAAAGATCACCTTCCAAAGCTCTAAGCACATCCCCTACTGAAATCTCAGACGGATCCTTGGTTAATTCATATCCGCCCTGTGCACCGCGTACAGCCTGTACGAGATTAGCTTTCTTAAGCTTTGTCATAAGTTGTTCCAAATAGCTTATCGATATGTCCTGACGCTTTGCGACATCTGCAAGCGATACCGGAGTTTCTTCCGAATAAATCGCTATGTCGACGAAAGCTCTTAAACCATATCGACCTTTAGTAGATAATTTCATATCTTTCTTCGTCCCCTAGGGAAAAGTTAATTCCCACTACTTTAATTCTTACAAAATCAATTCCTACTATTTTTGTCAGAATTATAATAACATGTCGTCTACCTACCGTCAACTGCTTTTACCTAAAAACGCAAAAAGAAAAGAGGATTTCTTTTTAAGAAATCCTCTAAAAAATTCTTATATATTCTGTACGAATTAAACCCTTGAAAGATACTCGCCTGTTCTTGTATCAATCTTGATAACTTCGCCCTGCTCAACGAATAACGGAACGTTAACCTGAGCACCTGTCTCAACGATAGCAGGCTTTGTAGCACCCTGTGCTGTATCGCCCTTGAAACCAGGCTCTGTTTCTGTAATTGTAAGTTCTACGAAAAGTGGTGGTTCAACTGCGAATACGTTGCCGTTATGTGAGCAAACCTTAACCATTTCGTTGTCCTTAACGAACTTAAGAGCATCGCCGATAGCGTCAGCATTTAAGCCAATCTGCTCATATGACTCAAGATCCATGAAGTAGTAAAGATCTCCGTCATTATAAAGATACTGCATATCCTTACGATCAATTCTTGCAGCCGGGAACTTTTCTGTCGGTCTGAATGAAGTTTCAACGACACCACCGTTCTTAACGTCCTTTAATTTTGTACGAACGAAAGCTGCTCCCTTACCAGGTTTAACATGCTGGAATTCAATAATCTGGCACACCTTTCCATCATACTCGATAGTGATACCGTTTCTGAAATCTCCTGCAGAAATCATAAGTAATCCTCCTTAATATAAAAAACAAATACTCATTCTTTTCGAATTTAAAATATCACATGCATAACCACGTGACAACAATCTATAGTATTATATAATAATCACTTTGCCATTTCAAGTATTTTTTTATTAAGAATAAACATTAAGAATAAACATTAAGAATAAACAAACGCCTGTAAAGTTAAGTTCATATATTCTAATAGAACTTTTTCCTGCTTTGTCCGCTTAATCTATACGCTGCCATAATAAAGAATTCTAAGAATCGCTTTAATACTATCTGAATCTCTTCGTGACGGTCTATCAATCCCACCATTATGGTATTAAGTCCCGCAAGGTTGCCACCTACAATGTCTGTAAAAATCTGATCGCCGATAGATATGGTATTCGATTTATCCGTACACATCTTCTCCATTGCACGCACGTATCCGCTTCTCTTTGGCTTACCCGCCTTATGGATATAATGCACATTTACATCCTTATTAAAAAGCTGAACTCGAGATTCTTTATTATTTGACAAAAGGCAACAGGTAAATCCAATCTCCTTTAATCTTTGAAAGAGTTTGATTGCACGCTCGTCCGCCGGTGCGCCGTGAGGCACAAGTGTATTATCGATATCAAAAATGATACCGCGATAACCAAGCGAATATAACTTTTCAAAATCTATATCATATGTAGATTTCTCATAAGCCTTAGGAAATAAAAATGCCATGGTTAATTCTCCTTTGATAATTACATATAACCATTATAACTCATAATAGCCCATAAAAAAGACCGGATATTTAATCCGGTCTATACTTTTTATTAATTCTTTAAACTTCTTATAAAGCGATGCTGAAGTTCTCTAATTCCTGCTTAGCTGCGTCCTTTGCACGGCGAACTGCTTCTGCTGTGTCATTGTTGTTGCCTGCGTACTCTTTGTACTGAGAAATTGCTTCGTCCTTTGTATTCATAGGCTTTCTAACCTCATCAAGACTTGAAAGATCTGCTTCAGAACCCTTCATTGAGTATGACTTATTAGGCTCATACTTCTTAGCGAAGTCATATGAAGTCTCTGTCTGTCTGGCACGAGCTGCAAGGTCTACTCCGTTAGACATTGTATTATTCTCAACTACTGCTACGTTGGACTCTTTATTTAAATCAGCAAGGCTGTTAACTTTTCCGAAATATCCTACTGTTTCGTAAGGTCTGATTCCTGTAATATTCATATAATCACCCTCCCGTCCTTGGAATGCTTAAGTGCTTACATTTACTATATCGACACCTAATCCAAAAACTTTAGCGGCAAATATAAAAAATAAAAATTATATTACCCAAAAGAAAAACTAATACCAATAATTACTTTTCTAAGATCTTTGCAAGCTCGTTCATAAATGTATTTACATCCTTGAACTCTCTGTATACGGAAGCGAATCTTACATATGCAACCGCATCGATGTCCTTAAGATGAGTCATTACGATTTCGCCGATTTCAGATGACGGAACTTCCTTCTCTTCTCTGGCGAAAACTTCCGTTTCAACATCATCTACAAGTTTACTGATCTGTTCAACGGATACAGGACGCTTATGACAAGCACGTAAAACTCCGGCCTCAATCTTAGCTCTGTCATACTGCTCTCTGTTATTATCTTTCTTAATAACGATAAGCGGTATCGTTTCAACCTTCTCATATGTTGTAAATCTCTTATTGCAATCATCGCATATACGGCGACGTCTTATAGATCTGTTATCATCTGCAGGTCTTGAATCAATAACTCTCGTATTTTCACTACTGCAAAACGGACACTTCATTTAGAAAAAATCCTCCCGAACTTATCAAAACTAGATATTGTATATAAAAATCACATACATACAAGTTTATCCTACACTACTTATTTTAAAAAAGCAAGAAAAAGCGCGAAAATTTAACCGTTTAGACATTAAATCTAAAGAGAATAACGTCTCCGTCTTTTACAACATAGTCCTTACCCTCAAGTCCGACTAAACCTTTTTCTTTAGCGGCATTCATGGAACCAAGTTCCATAAGGTCTTTATAGTTTACAACTTCTGCCTTAATAAAGCCTCTTTCGAAGTCTGTATGAATCTTTCCCGCAGCCTGCGGTGCCTTTGTACCAACCTTAATCGTCCATGCTCTACACTCGTCCTCTCCTGCTGTAAGGAATGATATAAGACCAAGTAACTTATAACTTGCCTTGATAAGTTTCTCAAGACCTGATTCCTTTAATCCTAAATCCTCAAGGAACATCTGCTTTTCGTCATCATCAAGCTCGGAAATTTCCTGTTCTATCTCTGCACAGATAACGAATACTTCGTCACCGTCATTCTTCGCAAATTCCTTAACTGCCTTAACGTGGCTATTGCTTTCTCCATCGTCTGCCAAATCATCTTCAGCTACATTAGCTGCAAAGATTGTAGGCTTTGCTGTAAGAAGGTTTAATTCCTTCATTATTGCGATTTCATCTTCGTCTGTAAACTCAAGACTCTTAGCCATTTTACCTGCTTCAAGATGCGCTTTAATTGCCTCTAATACAGGTAATTCCTTTGCTGCAGCCTTATCCATCTTGGCAGACTTTGAAGTCTTTGCATATCTTCTCTCCAAAACTTCAAGATCCGCAAATATAAGCTCTAAGTTAATTGTCTCGATATCTCTGACAGGATCGATTGAATCTTCTACGTGAGTAATATTTGAATTCTCAAAACATCTTACTACGTGAACAATTGCATCTACTTCTCTGATATTTGCAAGGAACTGATTACCAAGTCCCTCACCCTTACTTGCACCCTTTACAAGGCCCGCGATATCAACGAATTCGATAACTGCAGGTGTAACTTTCTTTGTATTATAAAGCTTACCTAAATTCTCTATTCTTTCATCCGGCACGGATACAACACCCACATTAGGGTCGATTGTCGCAAACGGATAGTTTGCAGCGAGCGCTCCTGCCTTTGTCAATGCGTTGAATAATGTACTTTTACCTACGTTCGGTAAACCGACGATTCCGAGTTTCATTTTATTTCCTCCATGCCCGAATTTACAGGCTTTTCTTGTATTTTATTTCGGAGGTTTACGCCAATTTTACGCCAATACGCGCTGATTTTACTCTAACTGGTGAAAACCTGTATCCTTCATTTTTTCCTTTAACATCTGTTTTTTCCTTAATGCAAAAAGCCTAAATGCGAGCAATATATTACCACAATCAGGCTCTTTTTTCAATATATTGGCGTAAAGTCAAAAAGGCGACAAGATATTGGCTAATCCGAAACAAGAAAATAAATATTCCTTATGAGAAGGTAAGCAAGAACGAGCCTGTGCTTCTGCGCAAGCAGTTCCGTATTCCCCGGAGCAAGTTTTTATGTAAAAGAAAAAGACCGGTTTCCCGATCTTTCTCAACAATTTGTTTGCTATGTCAGTTTTCTGACCTTGTTTTAAATCAATTCTTCTGACTTTTAATGAACGCTATCATCCTATTAAATGCATCCCTCGCAACATCGTTCACTCGTTCCGAAGCAACAAAGCAATGCTGCATCTCCATATTTCTTTCTGCAAGAGGATCAATCAATTCATGTACTACTCCTGCTTCTGTCAGGGCCTTATCCATATCGCGCATATCCACGTAATATTCGCTCCCCAAAAGAACAGCAGGTGGATAATTAGAATCAACCCAAAGGATGTTGTTATATCTGTTTACTTCCTCACGATTAAGGAATATTGAACCCTTTACATAGTTTCCGACAAGGATCTTTGTTCCTAAAGAAAACTTGTTATATGCAAGAGGAGCATCATCAAGAACAACCGC